>NZ_JBSGBE010000011.1:0-302372 GCF_053601075.1 Lentzea sp. NPDC004789
TCGAGTCCCAACACACCTCGAAGTTGATCACGGTGGCCGTCTCACATCCCCGGCAGGTCATCGACCAAGATCACGCCATGCGGCTGTAGTACTAGGACGCACCCGGTCGGCGGCCCCTTCGCCGGGGCCGCTGATCGGGCTTATCGTGCGAAAGGTGCTCGATACCCGCCAGCTAGAGGTGTTCGCGACCGTCGCCAGGACCGGGTCGTTCAGCGCGGCCGCGCGGGAGCTGCACTGCACCCAGCCCGCGGTCAGCCAGCAGATGCGGGCACTGGAACGGCAGGTCGGCGGCCCGCTGTTCGTCCGGACCGGCCGCGGCCTGGCCCTCACCGAGGCCGGCCGCATCCTCGCCGAACGCGGCACGGCGCTGCTGGACCAGCTGGCCGCGACCCACCAGCAGATCAGCGCGATCGCGACGCACGACATCGGCACGATCCGGATCTGCGCGTTCCCCAGCGCCAACGTCTCGCTCGTGCCTGTGGCGGCCGCCATCCTGGCGAAGGAACGCCCCGGGCTGCGGCTCGAACTCCTCGAGGAGGAGCCGCCGGACTCGTTCGGCCTGCTGCGGCGCGGCACGGTCGACGTGGTGATCAGCTTCAGCTACCGCGGTGAGCCCCGGGACGAGACCGCCGTGGCCGGGATGCTGCGGGTGCCGCTGCTGCGCGAACCGCTCGCGTTGCTCGTGCCCGCGGGGCACCGGCTGGCCGGCCGCGACCGCGTGTCGCTCGGGGAGACCGAGGGCGAGCGCTGGATCGCCGGCTGTCCCCGCTGCCGACGCGCCCTGGACCAGGCCTGCGCGGAGGCGGGGTTCACCCCGGACGTCACCTGCTCCACCGACGACAACCTCGCGATCCAGAGCCTCGTCACCGCGGGGCTCGGCGTCGCGCTCGTGCCGCGGCTGCTGCTGTCGTTCCTGCAGCACCCCGGCCTGACCGCGATCGCGGTGGACTCCCACGCGGAACGGGAGACCGCGCTCTACACCTGGCCCGACCTGATCCGGCTGCCGTTGATGCGCGCCGCGGTCGACGCGGTGGTGAGCGCAGCCGCCAGGGCATAACGCGAACTTATATGTCCCCAAGCAATGACCATCTTCTGCGCGTAGCTCGTCAGCGTGATGGTTGCTCACATGGGCAGCCTCGGGACCACCACGCGCACGACCGACTCACCGCTACCCGGCCTCACGCTGGTCGCGGCCGGGGTCGCGGTGGCGATGGTCGTCGCGTGGCTGCTGCCGTCGGTCAGCGCGCTGACCGCGGCCGTGCTGCTCGGTGCCGTCGTCGCCAACGTCGTGCGGCTGCCCGCCGCGACCGGCCCCGGGCTGAAACTCGCCGGACGCCGGCTGCTGCGCCTCGGCATCGTGCTGCTCGGGCTGAAGCTGGTGGTCAGGGACGTGCTGTCGCTCGGCTACGAGGTGCTCGCGCTGGCGGTCGTCGCCGTGGTGGTGACGTTCGCCGTCACCCGGTGGCTCGGCCGGGTGCTCGGGGTCGGTGACGGGTTGTCGTTGCTGATCGCGACCGGGTTCTCGATCTGCGGCGCGTCGGCGGTCGCGGCGATGAACGGCGTGCGCGAGCAGGACGAGCAGGACGTCGCCAAGGCGTTGGGCCTGGTCACGCTGTTCGGCACGGTCGCGATGTTCAGCCTGCCCGCGCTGCACTCGCTCACGGGCCTCTCGCCCGCCGCGTACGGGGTGTGGGCGGGCGGGAGCGTGCACGAGGTCGCCCAGGTGGTCGCCGCGGCCGGACCGGTCACCGGCGCGCTCGCCATCGCCGTGGCGGTCAAGCTGACCAGGGTCGTCCTGCTGGCGCCGATGCTCGCCGCGGTGAGCGTCGCCGAACGCCGCAGGTTCCCCGAGGCCGGCACGCGGCCGCCGCTCGTGCCGTTGTTCGTCATCGGTTTCCTGGTCGCGGCCGCCGTGCGCGGCACCGGCGTCCTGCCGGACGTCGTGCTGTCGACCGCGACGTTCCTGGACAACCTGCTGCTCGCCGCCGGGATGTTCGCCCTCGGCACGGCGGTGCGGCTGCGCGCGCTTGCCCGCTCCGGCCTGCCCGCGCTGACGCTGGGCCTGCTCTCCACCGTCCTGATCTCACTCGTGGCCCTGATCGGAGCTGTTGTGATCATGTGACCAGAAGGTGCAAGGAGTCACCGCCATGCCTCGTCTGCTCTCCCCCACCGCCGCGCGCCTGGTCGGCGCGGTCCGCACCGCCGTGACCGCGGGCGGTGACGACGCCGTCGTCGCCGCGCGGGTCGCCGGTGCCCTGACCGTCCACCTCGACGACCCGCGGCTGCTGGACCCCGAAGACCGCGAGCCCGACCCCCACCACTACCGCCAGCACGTCCTGCACGTGGAGCCCGACGGCAGGTTCTCAGTCATCGCGCTGGTCTGGTTGCCTGGTCAGGAGACCTGCATCCACGACCACGTGTCGTGGTGCGTCGTGGGCACGTACGTCGGCGAAGAAGAAGAGACCACCTATCGGCTCGCGGGTGATCACCTCGTTCCGTTGCGGCTCAATCGCACTCCGCAAGGGGTGGCGTCCTATCTGGTCCCGCCGGGCGACATTCACAAGGTGTGCAACAACTCCAGCTCGGTCGCGATCTCGATCCACGTCTACGGGGCCGACATCGGCGTGCTGGGCACGAGCATCCGCCGCCGCTACGACCTCCCCGTCATCGGCGCGAAGATTGCGACTTGAACGCCATTTGGAGCAATTTCGGCATCTGCGGCTAACCCGCGTGCCGGATCGCAGCGATAGGACGGGCGTGGAACAACCCGATCTGTGGGCGATCGCCGCGGAGGCCCTCGAAGAGCACGAACGCCCAGAGGTGCGGGCACGGCTGGCCGGCGTCGTGGTCCAGCAGGGCCAGACGGAGCGGCTCGCGCGAGGCGAGCGCGACGTCCTCTTCCTGCTGCCCGACCGGCTGGTGCTGGTGCGGCCGGACCCGTTCTGGGTCGGCGCGTACCCGAAGGACCACGTGGCGAGCATCCTGATCGTCGCCGGTCACGTGCAGGTCGAGGTGACCGGCAGCGACAGCTTCGAGTTCTGGGTCGACACCGAGCAGACGCCGCTCGCGCCCTTCTCGGAGGAGGCGGAGGCCTGGCTGCGCCCGAAGAAAGGGCCCGGCGTCGGTGTCTTCGCGCTCGGCCTGCTGATCGTGGTCGCGCTGCTCTTCGCGTTCGGACCGGCGGAGTGGGACTCGGAGGAGAGGCTCAGCACCAACTCGACGTGCGGCGACTTCCTGTCGGCTGGGCTCGACGCCCAGATCGACCTGTTGAAGCGGCTCTTCGGGCAGGCCGGCAGGTCGGACGAGGCGAACAACCCGGCCACGCTCACCGCGTCCCGGCGCGCCTGCGGGGAGAACGGCTCCGCGACGGTGGACTCGCTCGTCAGCGGGAAATGACGCCCCGCTCGATCGCACCGGTCGCGAACTCGACGAGGTGCGCGGGGGTGACCCGGTTCGTGCGCGCGCCCTGGAGCAGCAGGTCGTCGGCGAGCCCGATCATGCAGTCCCACACCCAGTGCGGCAGCGCGGGGTCGTCGACGAGCGTCTGACCGGACGCCGCCGCGGTCTCGGCCAGCGCCTGCGCGAGCGCCTTGATCGTCTTGCGGTAGTCCTGAGCGGACCCGGCGACCTCCTTGCCCCTGCGGCCGCCGGACAGCACCTTCGCCTCCCACTGGGCGGCCGACCTGCCGAACCGCCGCCACAGCTCGGTGACCTGCGGCTCGATCTCCCTGAGCACACCCGCGATGCCGAGACCTCGGTCGACCTCGGCGAGCGTGCGCTGCAGCTCGTCCAGACGGCGTTCCATCAGCGCCGCGAAGACGTCCTCCTTGCCGGAGAAGTACTGGTACACGGTGCCGGAACTGACGCCCGCCCCCACCGCGATCGCGCGCATGGTCAGGCCCGCGTAGCCGCTCTGCTCGAGGATCCGCTCGGCGGACGCGAGGATGTCCCGCCGCCTGCCCTCCGCGTCACCCCACGCGGTCTGCTCGGTGCTCACGTCTCGGAATTCTACGTTGAACAACGTTCAAAAGCATATTGAACGTTGTTCGGTTTGCTCGCTACCCTCGGTCGCATGGCGGAGACGGATGCGGAACTGGCCCTGCGGCTGGCCACCGAGACCGGCCGGTTGCTGATCAGCGTGAGACCGGGTGACGGCGACCGGGTCGCGCAGCTCTTCCTGGCCGCACAGCTGGAGGAGCACCGGCCGGACGACGCCGTGCTGTCCGAGGAGGCGCCCGACGACCCCCGCAGGCTGACCGCCGACCAGGTGTGGATCATCGACCCGCTGGACGGCAGCCGCGAGTACGCCGAGCCGGGCCGCACCGACTGGGCCGTGCACGTGGCGCTCTGGGAACGCGGCGAGCTCGTCGCGGGCGCGGTCGCTCTGCCCGCGCTGCAACAGGTTCCGCGCGCACCGCGCCGCCGGCCGAGGATCGCGGTGAGCCGCACCCGGCCGCCCGAGTTCGCGCAGCGGGTCGCCGAGGCGATCAACGGCGTGCTGGTGCCGATGGGCAGCGCGGGCGCGAAGACGATGGCCGTGGTGCGCGGCGAGGCCGACGCCTACCTGCATGCGGGCGGCATGTACGAGTGGGACTCGGCCGCGCCCGTCTTCGTGGCACGCGCGGCCGGGCTGCACGCCTCGCGCGTCGACGGGCGGCCACTCGTCTACAACCAGCCCGACCCGTGGCTGCCGGACCTGCTGATCTGCCGGCCCGAGCTGGTGGGAGCGCTCATATGAACCACCTCGACCGGCTCGAAGCCGACAGCATCGACATCTTCCGCGAGGCGGTCGCGGAGAGCGAGCGGCCGGTGCTGCTGTACTCGATCGGCAAGGACAGCTCGGTGCTGCTCCACCTGGCGCGCAAGGCCTTCTACCCGTCGAAGCCGCCGTTTCCGTTGCTGCACATCGACACCACGTGGAAGTTCCGGGAGATGATCGCGTTCCGGGACCAGACGGCGCGCGAGCTCGGGCTGGAGCTGATCGTGCACCGCAACCCGGAGTGCGTGGCGCTGGGCATCAACCCGTTCGACCACGGATCGGCGCGGCACACCGACCTGTGGAAGACGCAGGGGCTGCGGCAGGCTTTGGACGAACACCGGTTCGACCTGGCGTTCGGTGGCGCGCGGCGCGACGAGGAAGCCTCGCGTGCCAAGGAAAGGGTGTTCTCGTTCCGCACCGCGCAGCACCGGTGGGACCCGAAGAACCAGCGTCCCGAGCTGTGGCGGCTCTACAACACGCGGGTCGCGCCCGGCGAGAGCATCAGGGTGTTCCCGCTGTCGAACTGGACCGAGCTGGACGTGTGGCGCTACGTCGAACGCGAGCGGATTCCGGTGGTACCGCTGTACTTCGCGGCCCAGCGACCGGTGGTCGACCGCGACGGGATGCTGATCATGGTGGACGACGACCGGATGCCGTTGACCGCACCGCCGCGCCACGAGCTCGTCCGGTTCCGCACGCTCGGCTGCTACCCGCTGACCGGCGCGGTGCGCAGCGAGGCGCGGACGGTGGCGGAGATCGTCGAGGAGATGCGGGCCGCGACCACGTCCGAACGGCAGGGGCGGCTGATCGACCACGACCAGAGCGGCTCGATGGAGCGCAAGAAGCGGGAGGGCTACTTCTGATGGGGCTTCTGCGGTTCATCACCTGCGGCAGCGTCGACGACGGCAAGAGCACGCTGATCGGCCGGCTGCTGTACGAGTCGAAGTTGTTGTACGCGGACCATCTGGCGGCGTTGGAGGCCGACTCCCGCCGCGTCGGGACGCGGGGCGGCGAGCTGGACTTCGCGCTGCTCGTGGACGGCTTGGCGGCCGAACGCGAGCAGGGCATCACGATCGATGTCGCGTACCGGTTCTTCGCCACGGAGGCGCGGCGGTTCATCGTCGCGGACACGCCGGGGCATGAGCAGTACACGCGCAACATGGTCACCGGCGCGTCCACCGCTGACGCCGCGGTCATTCTGCTCGACGCGCGCAAGGGCGTGCTCAGCCAGACGCGACGGCACGCGCGCATTGTGTCGTTGCTGGGCATCCGGCACGTCGCGCTCGCGGTGAACAAGCTCGACCTCCTGGGCTATTCGCGGGAGGCGTTCGAGGAGGTGGTCGCGGAGTTCACCGAGTTCGCGGCGGAGCTGGACTTCGCCGAGATCACCTGTGTGCCGATGGCCGCGACCGAGGGCGTCAACGTGGTCGGCCACAGCGAGCTGACGCCGTGGTACGGCGGGCCGACCCTGTTGCAGTGGCTGGAGACGGTCGACGTGCCGGCCGAGGTGGACGGGCCGTCGCGGTTCCTCGTGCAGTGGGTCAACCGGCCGGACTCGTCGTTCCGCGGCTTCTCCGGGCGGGTGCTGCGCGGAACCCTGCGCCAGGGCGACGAAGTCCGCGTCGGAGATCGAGTCTCCACTGTGGACCGGATCGTCACGATGGACGGCGACCTGACCGAGGCGCCGACCGGATCGTCGGTCACCGTGGTGCTGACCGACGACGTGGACGCGAGCCGCGGTGACGTGCTGGCCGCCGCCCAGGACCCGCCGGGAACCGCCGACTCGTTCCAGGCGCACCTGGTCTGGCTGAACGAGACCGGGTTGCTGCCCGGCAGGCAGTACCTGGCCAAGATCGGCGCGCGGACCGTCGGGTTCACCGCCACCAAGCCGTTGCAGCTCAACGAGATCGGCGTCGACCGCGTGCACTTCGACACGCCCGTGCCGTTCGAGGGCTACCGCACCAACCGCGACCTCGGCTCGTTCGTCGTGCTCGACCGGCTGACCAACGCCACGGTCGGCGCCGGGATGATCGACTTCGCGCTGCGGTCGGCGAACCTGCGCTGGCAGACGCTCACCGTGGACAAGCGGGCGCGCAGCGAGCGCAACGGCCACCGGCCCTGCGTGGTGTGGCTGACCGGGCTGTCCGGCGCGGGCAAGTCCACCATCGCCGACCTCGTCGAGAAGGCCCTGCACGCCGACGGCAGGCACACGTTCCTGCTCGACGGCGACAACGTGCGGCACGGGCTGAACTCCGACCTCGGGTTCTCCGACGCCGACCGGGTCGAGAACATCCGGCGCATCGCCGAGGTGGCCGCGCTGATGGTCGACGCCGGGCTGATCGTGCTGGTCTCGTTCATCTCACCGTTCCGGGCCGAGCGGGCGCTGGCCAGGGAGCTGGTCGCCGAGAACGAGTTCTGCGAGGTCTTCGTGGACACGCCGCTGGCCGTCGCCGAGCAACGCGACCCCAAGGGCCTCTACGCGCGGGCGCGGCGCGGTGAGCTGCCGAACTTCACCGGCATCGACTCGCCCTACGAACCACCGGAGAACCCCGAGCTGAGGCTCGACACCACGGCGTTGAGCCCCGAGGAGGCCGCCGAGGCCGTGGTGGCGCGGCTTCGCACGCTCGGCGTCTGTTGAACGTTGTCCAGAATCGGGTATGTTCCGCTAGAACACGTTCTAAATTCGGGGAGGGTCCCGTGCCGGATCAGGCGTGGTCGCAGTTCTGCCGGGCGTTGGAGAAGGCCGGTGAGGTGATCGGCTCCGGGCCGGACACCCCGCTGGACCGGGCGGAGGGCTACCGCTACCTCGCCCGGCTGACCCGCGAGATGCTGTACTCCTGCCTGGACAACGCCGATCCCGACTTCCCGCGGTTCCACCGGCTCGACCTGGTGAAGATCGGCGCGGACAACCCCGACAACGTCTACCTGTCGGCGAACATCCGCGGTGACCGCACGTACCGGATCACCGGGACGCGCGGCACCATCGCGTACTTCAGCATCGGCTCGAAGGCCAACCGGTACGCCAAGGACGGCACGATGGCCTCGACCGGTGAGCTGTCCGACGCCGACCTGACGATCGCGCCGGACGGCACGGTGGAGATCATCGCGAGTGCCGTCCAGCAGGGCGAGAACTGGCTTCCGCTCGCCCCCGACTCGACCGGTCTCGTGGTGCGCCAGACGTATCTCGACCGCACGACCGAGGTGCCCGGGGAGTGGTACATCGAGCAGGTCGGCGGACCGGCCGAACCCGCCGAGCTGACGCCGGAGTTCCTGGCCAAAGCGCTGCAACGGGCCGCGCTGTCGGTGCACGGCACCGCGGCCACGTTCGCGCACTGGACGCAGACGTTCATGGCGCGCCCCAACGAACTGCCCGACTTCGGCCAGGAGATGTTCCAGCGGGCGGGCGGCGATCCGGAGATCTTCTACCTGCACGGCTACTGGACGCTGCGGCCCGGCGAGGCGTGGGTGGTCGAGACCGAGGTGCCCGACTGCCCTTACTGGAACTTCCAGCTCGACAACTGGTGGATGGAGTCGCTCGACCACCGCCGGCGCGTCACGGTCAACAAGCACACGGCCGTGCTGGGCGCCGATGGCCGGCTGACGATCGTGGTGGCGCCGCGCGATCCCGGTGCGGGCAACTGGATCGACACCTGCGGGCACAACTCCGGCACCGCGCTGCTGCGGTGGCTCGGCGCGAGCGAACACCCGATCCCGAAGTGCCGCGTGGTGCCGCTGGAGGAGCTGCGATGACGGTGACGACCGAGCTGAACGTCGCGGAGCTGCTGGAGAAGGCGTCCACCAAGACCGGGCTCTCCGACTTCGGCGACGACTGGTTCCGCGAACCGCTGGATGTGCTCGTGCGCGCCCTCAACACCGAGGCCGCGCTATCGCCGTTGGGTTTCGAGCTCACCAAACACCGGCTGACGGCGCTCTTGGCGGACCGGCTGCGGCTGCGCGCGCTGCAACGCGAGAACCCGTCCGTGCTCGACGTCGAAGTGCGCGTGGCCGCGGAGATCTGCGGCCTGCCCCGCACCGGATCGACGCTGCTGCACCGGTTGCTGGCCGCGTCACCGCAGGTCACCTCCACGCTGTCGTGGGAGGTCGCGTACCCGATCCCGTTCCCCGGCGAGGGCCCGGACGCCCCGGACCGCAAGCGCCGCGCCCAGGAGCGCATGCAGATGTTCGCGCAGCTCTCCCCCGAGTTCGGCGACCTGCACACGGTCGTGTGGGACGGGCCGGAGGAGGACGTGATCCTGCTGGACCGCACGTTCGTGTCGATGAGCTACGACTCGTTCTACTGGGTGCCGTCGTACGGCGACTGGCTGCGCTCCGCCGACCAGTCTCCCGCCTACCGCGAGCTGCGCGAGTGGCTGCAGGTGCTGCAGTGGCAGAACCCCGGCCGCGACCGCCCGTGGGTGCTCAAGTCGCCGCACCACCTGACGGCCGTCGACACGGTGCTCGACACGTTCACCGGCTGCAAGATCGTGATGACGCACCGCTCCCCCGTCAACGCCGTGCCGTCGTACGCCTCGATGGTGCGCGCGATGTCCTCGCAGTACAGCGAGAACGTCGATCCGGTCCTCATCGGACGGTACTGGTCGCGCCGGTTCGCCCGCACCCTGCAGGACTTCGCCACCGCCCGCGCGGCACGCCCCGGCCGGTTCGTGGACGTGCGGTTCGCCGACACCGTCAGCAAACCGCTCCCGGTCGCCCGCGAGGTCCTCGACGCGCTCGGCCTGCCGCCCGGCCCGGCCGACAACGCCGCGTTCGAGGCGTACCTGGCGCAGAACCGCACCGAACGGCACGGCTCGCACTCCTACACGCCAACGGACTTCGGGCTCTCCGAGGACCAGCTGCAGCGTGACTTCGCCTTCTACTCGGAGGTCTACCTGTGATGCTGCAAGACGAGGTCGTGGTGATCACCGGCGTCGGCCCGGGCCTGGGCTCGAAACTGGCCCTGCGCGCCGCCGCGGAGGGCGCGAAGGTCGTGATGGCCGCACGCTCCGCCGACGTGATGAAGCAGGTCGAGAAGGACGTCCTCGCGACCGGCGGCGAGGCCGTCGGCGTGCAGTGCGACGTCCGCCGGCCGGAGGACGTGGCTCAGCTCGTGTCGACCGCCGTCGACCGGTTCGGCACCATCACCGGCCTCGTGAACTCGGCGTTCGGGCACCCCGGCTTCTTCGACCTGCTGGACACACCGGAAAAGGCGATCCGGCGGTCGATGGACATCATCCTGCACGGGGCGTTGAACGTGACCCGCGAAGTCGTGCCGCACATGAAGGCCGCGGGCCGCGGCTCCATCGTCAACATCGGCACCATGACCACCCGCAAGCCGATGCGCGGCGAAGGCGGCTACGCGGTGGCGAAGTCGGCCATGGCGACCGCGACCCAGTTCCTCGCACTGGAGCTGGGCCCGTACGGCATCCGCGCCAACCAGGCGGTGATGGGCTGGCTGGACGGACCGGGCGTGCGGTTCTACCTCAAGCTCACCGCCGACGCGCGCGGCGTGAGCGAACAGGACGTGTACGACGAGATCGCGTCCCGCAACCCGCTCGGCCGCATCCCGGCCGACGAGGCCTGCGCGGGCGCGGTGCTGTTCCTGTTGTCCCGCCTGGCCTCCGAGGTCAACGGCGCGGTGCTGGACGTCAACGGCGGGGAGTACATGCCGGCATGAGCCATCTCATCGAGTCCGCGGTGGTCGAGATCGACGCACCCGCGTCGTTCGTCTGGGACGTGCTGATCGACTACGCGCACTATCCACAGTGGAATCCTTACACGATGGCCGTCTCGACGACTCTCGCCGTCGACTCGCCGATCGACCTCACCCTGCCCATGCCGGACGGCAGCGAGGGGACGTGGGTGAGCCGCGAGTACATCCGCGTCGTGGACCCGCCTCGGCTGCTGCGCTACGACACCGGGGACACGTTCCCCGGCCTGCTCGGTGTGCGTGATCAGGTGATCACGCCGCTTGGGGTGGGGCGCTGCAGCTATCGGACGTTCGAGACGTTCACCGGCAAGTACGCGGAGGCCGTGTTCACGGCTCAGGGCGCTTACGTGCAGAAGGGGTTCGACGCTGTCGCTCACGCTCTGCGTGAACGCGTGGTGCAACTGACGCGGACGTGAGGCCGATGACGGGGGTTGGTTGCGTCATCGCCGCTTCGCGACGATTGCGATTGGGGCTTGACTTCGGGGCCCTTGCGGGGTGCTGGTCGGCCTTCAAAAGTCAAGCCCCAATCGCGAGTGTGCGTGGTTGCGTTGGCACCGGTTTCCGCATTACCGCTTACCGGGGCGGTATTAGTCCTTTTCGGGCTCGGCTTCGCCGTCGCTTCATACTTTCGTGTACGGATTTACCTGCATTTATATCGTGATCTTGCGGTAGATTAGAACACGTGATGAGCGAATCCGACCTTCCACTCCTTTCCACTGGCGAGCTGCTGAGCAGTCTCGTTGGTGAGGTGGCGGAGATTCGGGCTCGTGAGCACGCGGTGATGCGCAAGATTGCCGAGTTGGGTCGGCGTGCTGCCGCGAGTGAACTCGGTTATAAGGATTTGCCGGGCGTGTTGCAGCACGCGGTGCGCTGGAGTCGGAATACCGCCAAGCAGTGGGTGGCGAATGCCGCGCTGCTGGGTTCGGGGATCACGCCGACCGGTAGCGAGATCACTGCCGAGCTTCCGGTGACCGCGTCGGCGGCGGCCGAGGGGGCGTTGTCGGTCGAGCATGTCGCGGTGGTCGCCGAGGTGATGAAGGAGCTGCCCGCTGAGTACGAGGAGGCCGTGGTCAGTCTCGCTCGCGAGCATGATCCGGTGGCGTTGCGGGGGTTGGGCCGCAAGCTGGTTTACGCGCTGCTTCAGAACGATCCGGAACCACGTGACCGTGAGCCGGTGCGGCAGGTCAATCAGCATGTGATGCGCTGGAAGGGCGACCAGCTGGAGATCCGGGCCAAGCTGGACAAGGTCACCGGTGCCCAGTACGAGGCGCTGCTGGACCCGCTGGCCAAGCCCCGCCCCACTACGACCGAGGAAGGCCCTGATTCGCGCTCGCGTGCCGAGCGTGAGGGCGATGCGCTGGCCGAGCTGGTGGACCTGATGCTGCGCGCCGATCAGCTGCCGGAGCATGGTGGTGAGCCGGTCACGTTGACGGTGACGGTGCGCTATGAGGACCTGGCGGGCAAGCTCGGTCGGGGCATGCTGGACAACGGTGAGCGCATCTCGGCCGCGGAGGTGCGTCGGCTGGCGTGCAGCGCGGGGATCATTCCGCTGGTGCTGGGTGAGCGGTCGCAGCCGATGGACATCGGCCGCAAGACCCGCAGTTTCCCCGCCGGAATTCGTCGGGTCCTGGTCGCCCGAGACCGAGGTTGCGCTTTTCCGGGTTGTGGCAGACCGCCGAAACAGTGCGACGCGCACCATATCCAGCACTGGGCGAATGGCGGCGATACGTCCGTCAAGAATGCTGTGCTCCTGTGTCGCCACCATCACACGCTCATTCATCAGAGTGAGTGGGAAGTGAAAATGGTGCACGGCATCCCGACGTTCTACCCGCCCGCCTGGCTCGACCCGCAGCAAAAACCGAGACGCAACCTGATCAACGCGGTCGCGTGATCGGCCTAATACCGACTCGGCAAGCGGTATGACGTGACGTACCCGCCCAACGCAACCACGCACGACTGCGATTGGGGCTTGACTTTGGGTGCGAGGTGCTACCGTGCTCGGATCGGCCGGGCTCCTCATGCCCGGCTTTTGAAGGCCGACCAGCACCTCGCAAGGGCCCCGAAGTCAAGCCCCAATCGCAATCGTCGCGAAGCGGCGATGACGCAACCAACCCCCGCCCTCGGCCCTGAAACGCAACCACAGGGTGAGTAGTTGTACCGATGCCGCCGAAACCGCACCACGAGCACTCTCGACAGCATGACCGAACTCGACCGCGACCGAGGCGCCGCGTTCCTCGGCTTCACCGTCTCGGCGGCCCTGCTCGTGCTGACCGTCGGCGCCTACTTCAACGACTCCCTCGCGCACCTCGGCTGGCAGGGTGGCGAGTACGCGTACGCGTTCCTCGGGATCGCGATCGGTTCCACCGTGGTCGGCGGGGTGATCAAGCTCGCCGCGCCGGCGCCGTGGCGGTCTGTCGGTGCCGGGCTGGCGGTCGGCGGCATCGGTGGTGCGGTGGTCGTCGCGGTGCTGGTGCTGGCGTTCGTCGTGTTGCTCGCGACGAGCGACTGGGGCATCACCGTGCCGTGACCGGCGCGGTTACGGGGTCGCCGCTCCCAGCACCTGGCTCACCGCGGTGGCGATCTGCTCGCGGTGCCCGCTCAGCGCCTCCACCGTGATGCCCGCCGTGCTGGCCCTGGCGACGTCGTCGGTGGCCACCCGCAGCACCGCGCTCGCGGCGGCGGCTCGTACCCGGACGTCGATCGAGTCCGGCGGCAGGCCCATGCGTTCCGCCAGCACTTCGGCCAGTGCGTCCTCGGCGCGTTCGCGCAGCACGAGGTACGCGGCGCGCAGTGCGGGTTCGCCGTGGGTCAGGCGGACGACGGAGAGCACGGTGTCGACGTCCGCGCCCGAGACCGAGTCGACCACCGGTGAGTAGGCCTGGCGCAGGTGGTCGATCAGTTCCAGTTCGGGGGGCCAGGCGCGCAGCACCACGCAGAAGGCGTCGACCATCTTGGTGAGCACCGGTTCGACGCAGCTCTCCTTGTGCGGGAAGTAGCGCCAGAAGGTGCGTTCGGAGACCCCTGCGGCCTGGGCGATCTGCTCTCCCGACGTCGCGGCGACGCCCTGCTCGGTGAAGAGCCGGACCGCGTGCTGGGAGATGTCGAGGCGTTGTCGTTGACGCTGCTCGTCGCTCACCGGCGGCCTGCCTCGGCGGGGCTTTTCGGTCGCAACGTCCGTCATCGGGCGATTTAAGCACGTCATCGCCCAAAGTTTTATGGCAGTGAGTGCCATTAAGCGCTACGGTCGGTGCATGAGCATTGACGCAGAGCGCCTGCAGCTACCCCTGAGCAGGCCGAACGTCCTCGAACTCGCCCCGCTCTACGACGTGCTGCGCCGGGAGGCACCGATCGCGCCGGTCACCACGCCGGCCGGTGACCCCGCCTGGCTCGTGACCCGGCACGAGGAGGTCCGTCTCCTGCTGGGCGACAAGAGGTTCGGCCGCTCCCACCCCGAACCGGAGAAGGCGTCGCGCTTGTCGTCCGCCGCGGTGCTGGACGGGCCGAGCGGCGAGTACGAGACCGAGGAGGCCGACCACGCGCGCATGCGCCGGCTGCTGACGCCGGCGTTCTCCGCCAAGCGGATGCGCATGCTGTCCGACCACATGGGACAGTTGGTCGACGGCTACCTCGACGCGCTGACGGCCTCTTCCGACGACGTCGTCGACCTGCACTCCGGGCTCGCGTACCCGTTGCCAGTCGCCATGATCTGCCGCCTGCTCGGCGTGCCGGAGGCCGACCACGAGCTGTTCTCCCGGCTGTCCGAACGCATGGCCAACCTGACCATCGGCGAGGAGGCCCACCACGCGCGCGAGGAGTTCATGCGCTACATGGTCGGCCTGGTCGAGACCAAGCGTCCACAGCTCGGCGAGGACGTGATCTCCGACCTGATCCGCGCCCAGGACGAGGATCCGTCGTTCGACTACGAGCAGATGGTCCGGCTGTGCGTCGGGCTGCTGTTCGCCGGGCACGAGACGACCGTGAACCGCATCGGCCTCGGCGTGCTGTTCCTGCTGACCGAGCGGTCCCGCTGGGAGGCGCTGGTGGCCGACCCGGACGGCCGCGTCGACGCCGTGGTGGAGGAGATCATGCGGCTCGGCGCGCCCGGCGACCTCGGCCTGCTGCGGTACGCGCACGAGGACGTGGAGATCGCCGGGGTGACCATCCAGCGCGGTGACGCCCTGGTCCTGTCGATCAACGCGGCCAACCGCGACGCGACCGTGTACTCCGACGCCGAGTCGTTCAACCCCGACCGTCCGGAGAGGACACACCTCGGGTTCGGCCACGGCGCCCATTTCTGCATCGGCGCCTCGCTGGCCCGCACGGAGCTGCGCGTGGTGTTCGCCGCGCTGGCCAAGCGCCTGCCGAACCTGCGGCTCGCGAAGGAGCTCGACCAGCTGCCGTTGCGCGCCACCCTCACCGGTGGTGTCGCCGAGCTGCCCGTCACCTGGAGGTAGTCGTGAAGGTCGTGGTGGACCGCGAGAAGTGCGTCGGGGCCGGGCAGTGCGTGCTGGCCGCCGACGACGTGTTCGACCAGCGCGACGAGGACGGGCTGGTGGACCTGCTGGACGAGAGCCCGCCGGACGCGCGGCTGGCCGACGTGCGGCACGCGGCGGCGGTGTGCCCGGCGTCGGCGATCGTCGTGGAGGACTGACTAGCTCCGCATCAGGGGTTCGGCCAGCGCGGTGCCGTCCGCTTTGCCCACGAAGCAGTGGATGATGCGGTCCGACGTGCGATAACCGTTCTCCTGCTTCATCTTCCACGCCTGCTCGGTCGGGATGATCACCCAGTACCGCAGGGTCTTCTCCTTGTCCTGACCGGGCACCTTCGACGACAGGAACGTGCGCGTGCACCCGGTTCCGCCGATCTTCGTCAGCTCGGCGGCGCCGGGGTACGGCACGTCCTTCTCGGTCTCGGTGTTGGCGAGGATGACGTCGAGCACCTCGGTCTCGTGCTCCTTGTAGCAGCCGACCCGGTCCTTGGTCTCGATCTTCCGCACGCCCTTCTCCGGCTTCCAGGTCAGGCAGTCCTCGCGGAACGCCATCAGCCCGTCGTAGGGCAGGTCGCCGCCCGGTCCCAGGGTCAGCACTGGCTGCATGGCGGGTGAGCTCTCGGGTCCGGTCAGGCCCATGCCCTCCAGCATCGGCTTGAACACGGTGAGGTACAACGACACCAGCGCGCCGACCAGCACCAGCGGGGTCAGCGTCGCCGAGAGGACCAGGGCGATCGACCGCCGCTTCTTCGGCGGAGGCGCAGGCGCAGGCGAAGGCGGAGCCGGAGGGAGCACGACCGGTGGGGCGGGTTGCAGCCGCTGGGTCAGGTCACCGCCGGGCAGCTGGGCGCGTTCGATCAACCGGTGCGCGGCCGCCACGCCCAGGCGGCGTTGCGGATCCGGCTCCAGCAACCCGGTGATCAGCTCGCCGAGCGGGCCGGAGACGCGCGGCTGCGGCCGTTCGCTCATCACCGCGAGGATCGTCGCCGAGGTGGTCGGCCGGTCGAACGCCCCGCGGCCCTCGGCGGCGTAGAACAGCGTGGCGCCCAACGCCCACAGGTCCCACGCGGGCGTCGCCTCGCCGCCCGCGAGACGTTCCGGCGACATGTAGGCGGGCGAGCCGATCAGGGTGCCGGTCGCGGTCAGCCTGGGGTCGTCGAGGGACTGGGCGATGCCGAAGTCGGTGAGCTTCGCGGTGCCCCTGCCGGGCACCATCACGTTGCCCGGCTTGACGTCCCGGTGCACCACGCCGGACGAGTGGGCCGCCTCCAGCGCGTTCAGCAGCTGCGCGGCGAGCGTGGCCGCGGCCTTCACGTCGAGCGGGCCGTCGCGTTCGACCAGCTCCTCCAGCGTCGGAGCCTTGATCAGCTCCATCACGATGAACGTCTGGTCGTCCTCGGAGATGAGGTCGTAGACGGTGACGACGGCGGGGTCCTGCAGCTGGCTCGCGATCCGCGCCTCGCGCAGCACCCGCTCCCGGTACACGACCCGTTCCTCGGTGGGCACGTGGCCGGGCAGCAGCAGCTCCTTGACCGCGACCTCGCGGCCGAGCACGGTGTCCTGGCCGAGCCACACGGCCCCCATGCCGCCCCGGCCCAGCTCGCGGACCAGCCGGTAGCGTCTGTTGCCCACCTCGCGCATGGCGGGAAGTTTCCCAGCCGATCACCCGCGCCCGTCACCCGGTCCGGTGACGTACAACAGCAGCGTCATCTGACGGGCGCGAGCGTCGGATCCGCGCACCTAGCGTCGCGGCGTGAGATTGACGAAGCTCTTGGCCACCACCCTGCTCCTGACCGGACTGGCGCCGCTCGCACCCGCTTCGGCGAGCACCACCTCGTGCGCGGCGGTCCCGGTCACCGCCCCGGCCGGCGCCGGGGTCGAGTCCGTGGACGCGGTGCGCCGCCCCGGTGGGACCGTGACGTTCCCGCAGACCCCCTTCTCCGCACCGCCACCGATCCACGACGTGCCCGCGTACTGCGAGCTCACCGTCACCCTGACCCACGACGGCGGCGACCACGTGAAGGTCGTGGTCGGGCTGCCGGAGACCGGGTGGTCCGGCCGTCTGCAGGGCATCGGCGGCAGCGCGTACGCCGCCGGTGACACCGGCGCGCCGTTCGTGCAGGCCGTGAAGGACGGCTACACCGCCGTCACCACCGACGCCGGTGTGCTGACGGGCCTGGACACCAGCTGGGCGGTCCGCAACGGTCGGCTGGACCGGACGCTGCTCGCCAACTTCGCGACCAGGTCGGTGCACGAGTCGTCCGTCATCGCCAAGGACGTGGTGCGCGAGCACTACGGGCGCACGATCTCCTTCTCGTACTGGAACGGCTGCTCGACCGGCGGCCGCCAGGGCTACGCGGAGGCGCAGAACTTCCCGGACGACTACGACGGCGTGCTCGCCAACGCGCCCGCCGTGAACTGGGCCCAGTTCGCCGTCGCGACCCTGTGGCCGCAGATCGTGCAGAAACAGGACGGCCACGTCGTGAGCAACTGCGTGCTCAACGAGTTCCGCAAGGCCGCGATCGAGGCCTGCGACGCGGCCGACGGCGTGGTGAACCGGATCGTCGACCGGCCGGACCGCTGCGGCTACGACCCGCGCCGGCTCGTCGGCAGGGTCGTCGTCTGCGACGGGGTCGAGGTCACCGTCACCACGGCCGACGCCGACGTCATGCGCAAGATCTGGAACGGCCCGGCCGACGAGCGCGGACGTTCCCTGTGGCCGGGGCTGCCGAAGGGCGCGGACCCGGTCTGGCTCGCGGGCACGCTGCCGGGCTTCCCCGGCCCCGGTTTCCCGGTGGCCTCCGCGTGGGTGGCGAGCTTTCTGCTGCGGCAGCCCGGTTTCGACACCTCGAAGCTCACCTATCAGCAGTACCGCGACCTGTTCCGCCAGTCGGTGCGCGAGTTCGACGGCGTCATCGGCACCGCGAACCCCGACCTGTCGGCGTTCCGGCGCGCGGGCGGGAAGCTGATCACGTTCGTCGGCACCAGCGACCAGCTGATCCCGCCCGGCGGGACGCTGCGGTACCGCGAGCAGGTGGAGCGGCGGATGGGGCAGGTGAACGACTTCTACCGCCTGTTCCTGGCGCCCGGCGTCGACCACTGCGGTGGCGGCAACGGTGCCGCGCCGGTCGACCCGCTCGGTGCCCTGGTCGACTGGGTCGAGCACGGCAGGGCCCCGGCGGTGCTGGCCGGTGCCTCCGCCGACGGTTCCGCGACCCGCGACCTGTGCCCGTTGCCGCAGGTGTCGCGGTACCGGGGCCACGGCTCACCGCTGGTGGCGTCGAGCTTCCGCTGCGTCTGACCCCGCTGCGTCTGACCGCGCGCGCCCGTCAGCTGTGCTGCAACGCCTTCGGGTACAGCCAGCTGCCGGGCGTGTTCTCGGCGGGGTTGGTGTAGTAGTCCCGCACCGCCGCAACGTACTCCTGCACGCTGATGGCCCCGTCGCCGTCCGTGTCGAGGTGCGCGAACGCCAGGCCGCACTCCTCCTCGCCCAGCCCGCGCGCCCGCAGCAGCACCGCGAACTCGGCGGCGTCGACCCGGCCGTCCCCGTTGGTGTCCATGATGTCCAGCAACGACTGCACGACCTCCAGGAAGTCGGCGTCGAACGGCCCGTGGTCCACGAACGCCTCGATCATGGCGGCCCGGTACTCCTCCGGCCCGATCCTGCCGTCGCGGTCGGCGTCGCAGTGCTCGACCAGCATCTCCCAGAACCTGTCGTAGGCGTCGACCAGGTCGCTGCCGCGCTCCGAGGACGCCGGCTCCCCGAACGCCTGCAGGAGGCGGTTGGCGAGCGCGTAGATGTCCGCGAGCTCGATGACGCCGTTGCGGTTGACGTCGTAGTGGGCGAACGTCGAGTCGATCCTGTGCTGCAGCACCTGCTTCATGCTCAGGCACTGTGGTGAGGTGAGCCGGGTGAGCGCAAACCGCGTCCCCCTCCTGGGTGGTGGAGTTCAGCCGTCTCCGCGAAGCCGGTATTGTTATACCGGAGACCATCGCACCGGAGGATCACGTTGATCGAACTGAAGTCGCCGGCGGAGATCGAGCGCATGCACGTCACCGGCCGTTTCGTGGGCGAGCTGCTCGACGAGCTGTCGAAGGTGGCCGCGGTCGGCGTGAACCTGCTCGACCTGGAGCTGCACGCGCGCGGGATGATCGAGGAGCGCGGCGCGGTGTCGTGCTACTGGGACTACTCGCCGTCGTTCGGGCGGGGACCGTTCCGCAACGTCATCTGCCTGTCGGTCAACGACGCCGTGCTGCACGGCCTGCCGAAGAGCTACGTGCTGCGGGACGGCGACCTGCTCACCATGGACATCGCCGTGGGCATCGACGGGTGGGTGGCGGACTCGGCCGTGTCGGTCATCGTCGGCACGCCGCGCGAGGAGGACCTGCACCTGATCCGCGCGACGGAGGTGGCGCTCGAAGCCGCGATCGAGGCCGCGCGGCCCGGCAACCGCATGGGCGACATCGAGGCCTCGATCGGCGAGGTCGCGGCTCAGTTCGGGTACACGCCCAACCTCGAGTTCGGCGGCCACGGCATCGGGCGGACGATGCACGAGGCGCCGCACGTGTCGAACAACGGCAGGCGCGGGCACGGCATGAAGCTGCGGCCCGGCCTCACCATCGCCATCGAGCCCTGGCTCGCCGCCACCACCGACCGGATCGTCTTCGACGACGACGGCTGGACGTTGCGGTCCGCCGACGGGTCGCGCACCGCGCACTCGGAGCACACGGTGGCGATCACCGAGGACGGACCGCTGGTGCTGACCCGCCGGCCGAGCGAACCGTCATTCGTACCAGTCGCGTGACCACTGCTCGCGGCGTTCCTGCTCCCTGGCGATCCAGTCGCTGCCCTCGGCGGCGACCGCCTCCAGGATCGGCAGGGCGGCGTCGATGCCGGAGGTCTGCAGCGCCACGAGGAAGAGCTCCGAGTCGTCCTCCAGCGCGGAGTCGTCGGCGTTGCGGAAGTTCTCCGCGACCACGGTGATGTCCCTGCCGTTGACGAGGGTGAGGCAGAACTTGCGGCTGCGCAGCCGTTCCACCTCACGCGTGCCGTCGCCTTCGCCCCTGGTCGCGCGCAGGCCGGTCTCGGTCACGCTGGCGGAGGCGAGGGCGTCGTAGCGGAACAGGTTGCGCCGCTCGTCGCGCGCCTCGCCGGTCAGGAAGTTCAGCTCCAGCCGGGTCTCCCGGACGCCGCTGCGGGTGAGCAGGAAGATCTGCACCTCGTAGTGGGAGTACCGGGGCGGTCCGTGCAGCACGCGGGCACGGGCCGCTCCATCGGCACCCTCGGTCATGACCACGTGCATCACCAGGTCGTGCGTGGTCAGGTTGTTGCGGCGCACCAGGTCGTTCTTGAGGTAGATCTTGTCCATCGCCAGCCAGCGGGCCATCTCACCGTCGGTGGGACGGTCGGACAGCACCCGCAGCCACTCCTCGTAGCCGCGCATCTCCTCGGCGAACGTCCGCTCGTCGTCGGCCCGCGCCAGCGCGCTCATCCGCTGCAGGCCGCGGATCCGGGTCGCGCCCTTGACCGCGAAGTACCCGCCGCCCGCGACGAACACGGCCGCCACCCCCGCGCCCGACGCGAACAGCACCACCAGACCCGCGACGAACGAGCCGATCCCGACGCGGAGCAGCAGGGTGTCCCGTGCCGCCGGGCCCGTGATCGACCCGAACAACGCGTTGTCCGCCCAGCCTTGCGCGACGCGGCGGGCGTGCCAGCGCGCCAGCCAGCTCACCGCGCCGGCCGGGACCTGCGCGTTGCCGTAGAGGTCCACGAAGCGCTGCTTGAGGTGGGCCCTGATGCCGGCGGTGTAGGCGGGCCAGTCGCCGGGGACGTGCGGCCTGGCCTTGGCGAACCGGGTGTCGACGATGCGGTGGACCTCCCGGACGAACGCGGTCGAGACCCAGTGCCCGGGAGAACGCGCGTCCACCGGGTGCGCGGGCGGGTTGACCCTGGCGAGCTGGATCTGCCCCCACATCGCCGCCGCCACCCGCTCCGCCCCGTGGTGCAGCCACAGGAAACCACCGGCCGCCACCAGCGGGATCGCGAGCAGGACACCGAGTGGTGACGTGCCGCCGAAAGCACCGAGCACACCGAAGAGCACGACCAGGCCACCGCAGACCGCGTGCACCCAGGCCTTCTGCTCGGCCTTCGTCTCAGCGGCCACGTACCGGCGCGGCTCCGCCGGTTCCGGCTCGAAGAACTTCCACGCCCGCTGAACGCGGCCGTTCGACATCCGCTGGGTGACCACGCGGTGCGCGTACGCGGCTTCGAGCCTGGACTGCGTGACACCGTTGAGGATCATCTGCAGGTGCAGCGCGATCTCGTCCTGGCGGTCGGCGGGCAGCGCGGTGAACGCGGCGAGCACGTCGTCCAGGTTCTCGCGGTGCTGCTCGCCCTGGACCTCGCCCCGCACGAACCGCATCAGCCGCCACACCACGGCGAACGCGTCCTGCCACCGGTCGTGCGGCAGCGACTGCGCGATCTTGCGGGCGTCCCGGACGTTCTTGAACAGCTCGCCGTTGACCTCGTTGGTGGACCGGCCGCTCACCGCGGAAAGGACGTAGTAGTAAGCCCTTTCCGCGGTGAAGTGCCCTTCCCGCAGCAGGTCGCCCAGGATCTGCTCGGCCTCCCTGGGCACGCCCGCGGCGAGGAAGTTGAGCGCGACCTCGTTGCGCCGCTCCGGCGGGTCGCCCTGGTTGATGTGGTAGGTCGACTCGTGGTGGAACGTCGTGTCGCCGTAGTTGGCGCCGATCTGCTGGCCGACGGTCTCCGCCGTCTGCTCGAAGTGCTCGAAGTTCACCGCTCGCCCCCCAGGTTCATGTGGAAGTCACCCGTGTTGACGCCGATCTGCTGGCCCACGGTCTTGGCCTTCTGCGTGAAGTTCCCGATGCTGATCGGGAACTGCTTGCCCGCACCGGCGGGACGCGTGCTGCCGCGGTCTTCGTGCACCGACGCGGCGAGCGCCACCGCGAAGGCCGCGGCGTTGCGGGCGGCGAGGCGCTGGCCGCCTCTGCCGTCCGTGACGGACTTGGAGCCGTCGGCGCGGTCGCTGATGCCGCGCACGGCCGCCGTGCGCACCTGGCCCGCGAGATGCCCGGCCAGCGCGAAGCCGGCGCTCTCCATCTCGACCGCGACGGCGTCGTTGTAGTTGTGGTGCAACGCGTTCGCCACCGGCGAGGTCGTGGAGTCGAGCACGACGTCGCCCGCGGCGATCGCCTCGAAGTAGACCTCCGGCGCCTGTGCCTCACCGGGCGGCGCGAGCGGCTCGTACCACTTGCGGGTGCGGTGCACCTTGCGCGCGACCTGGTCCAGCTCGTGCGAGATCTCCCACGACCGCGGCCGGGCGAGGAAGTCCGCGTCGGTGCTCTTGCCGCCGTGGTAGGCGTACACCTTGGTGCCCACCACGACGTCACCGATCTCCAGCCACGGCCGCAGACCACCCGCGATGCCCACGAAGAGCACGGCGGCCGGGGAGAACTCGGTGATGGCCCGCTCGGTGAGCGTGGCGGCGGCCAGCGTGCCCTGCCCCGTCACCCCCACCGCGACCTCGCGGCCGGGATGCCCGGCCAGGGTGCCGACGTCGAACAACGTGCCCTGGGCGTGCCGGTGCTCCCGGACGTCCTCCAGGTGCGCGAGCACCGCTTCCTGCTCGACCGCGAGCGCGGTCAGGATCACGATCATCGTTTCACTCCGCTACGCACGACGAAGAAGCGGAGGGCGAGTCCGCGACACGGCCGAGTCGTTCTGGTGGAGACAGCACAGAGCTGGGATCGCGGAACCAGGTCCGCGGCGCGGAGGAGGTTAACCCCACCGGGCGTTTCGCGTCAAACCTTCGGGTGATACCGGCCAGTAAGTCCTCAGTGGACGGTCACTGACCCGAGAAGTGCACGTCTGCCAACGATTCCATGCGAGCTTGAAAGCCGAACCTGCTGGCCACCGCGTCCGCCACGATGCGGCGGTGATCGAACGCGACGGCCGCTTCGAAGAGTTCCGCCAGCGTCACCCACCTCGCTCCGGCGGCGTCACCTCCGTCCCGCGGCACCGGCGCGCCGGGGAGGTAGGCGTGGAACGCCACGCTTTCGACCGCTCCACGCGGATCGCGCCCGCGCTCGCGATAACACCCGAAGCGCCGCAACCGATCGCGCGCGAGCACGATGCCCGCCTCCTCGGCGAGCTCGCGCACGGCCGCGTCGGCCGCGCGCTCCCCCGGCTCCACGAACCCGCCGGGCAACGCGAGCGCACCGCGGAACGGCTCCTTGCCGCGCTCCACCACGAGAACCGCCAGCACCCCGCCCCGTTTGGTGAACAGCACGACGTCCGCGGTGAGCCGGCGGTCGTGCGCCCCACTGCCATCTGCCATATCGGCAGGTTAGGTTATTGTCAGGATGACATCAAGTGGTTCGACGGAAGAACTTCCTTATGCCAAGCCAATTGTCAAGTGGACAAAAAGTGGTCAGGAAGCGGTCAGGAATCGGCCGGGCGGGGTCGCATCATGGGCGGCGACAAGGTGAGCGCACCCCCGGCGCGGTAGAGCGCGGCGGGACGGCCGGTGGGGCTGGGCCGCTTCTCGCCGGTCGGTTCGACGAACCCGGCGGACTCGGTGACCTTGCGGTGGAAGTTCGGCTTGTCGAGCTCGACCCCCCAGACCGCCTCGTACACCTCGCGCAGCTCACCGATGGTGAACTCCGCACCGCAGAACGCGGTGGCGATCGTGCGGAACTGCAGCTGGGCCCTGGCCAGCTCCAGCGCGTCCGCCAGGATCTCGTCGTGGTCGAACGCGAGCCCGTGGCGCTGCACCTGCGTGACGGGCAGCCAGTGGGCGGCGCGCGCGTCCGAGCCCGCGGTGGGCAACGGCAGGTCGGGCGCGATGGCGAGATAGGCGCACGTCACGACCCGCTGGCGGGGGTCGCGATCGGGCGCGGAGTAGACGCCGACCTGCTGCAGGTGCAGGAACGTCGCGTCGAGCCCGGTCTCCTCGGCGAGCTCGCGCGCGGCCGTCTCGTCGAGGCTCTCCTCGCCGCGCAGGAAGCCGCCGGGCAACGCCAGCCGGCCCGCGAACGGCTCGTTGTCGCGTTCCACCACCAGGACGCACAGCACCCCACCGCGGATCGTGAGGATCACGAGATCGGCGGTGAGGGCGATGGTCTGCCGGGGACGGCGGCTCATGGGGTGCAGCGTACCCAGCGGGTCCGCAGTGGACCTCTGCCAGCGGTCTCACCTGCCGTAGTCGACCAGCGCGGCATCATCGTGACGCTGGGCCTGGTGAGCTTCGGCCTGGTGATGATCAGCCTGGTCGCCGCGGCGAACAGTGGCCGCGACCGCTGAGGTCCAGCCGCTCCCCCGCCCACCACCGCCGCAGCAACCGGTCGTGCGACACCAGGACCACCGCGCCGGCGTAGTCCGCGAGCGCGCCTTCGAGCTCCTCCACCAGCGCGGGCGACAGGTGGTTGGTCGGCTCGTCCAGCAGCAGCACGTCCGCCTCCCGCACGAGCAGCCGGGCCAGCGCCAGCCGCCGCCGTTGCCCGATCGACAGCATCCCGACAGGTGTGGTGAAGTCCGCCCGCCGGAACAACCCGAGCGACGCCAGCTCCTCCGCGTGCTCCTCCGGCGCGCCCGGCCGCCCGTCGGCGAACGCGGCGAGCACCGGGCGCCGGGGGTCGCGCACGACGGTCTCCTGCGGCAGGTACCCGACCACGCCGTGCCGCCGCACGGTGCCGGACGACGGTATGAGCACCCCCGCCAGCACGTCGAGCAACGTCGACTTGCCCGACCCGTTCGGGCCGGTCACGAGCAGGCGCTGCCCGGTGGTGACGACGAGCTCGTCGACAGACAGACGGTGGTCGACGGTTACGCCGCAAGCCTCCAGCACCGCATCGCCTACGCGCATCGACGCGGCGGCGAGCGGCCCTTTGCCGTCGGACACCCTGGTTGCCTCCGGCATTGTGCCCTCCCGCACTGGAGAAACGTCGCGCACCGGTGAAGCCTCGGACAGGCCCTCACCGACCGGCACCCCGCCAGCCTCCCGCACCCCCGTGCGCAAGGGTGCGTTGAGCCGCAACGGATCCGGTGGCCGAGGCACCGGGTCGGCCCGCAGCCGCTCCAGCCGTTCCGCGGCGCTGCGCACCCGCGTCGAGATCGACGCCTGCACGCGCCGCCCGTCGCCGTTGTACTTGCACTTGTTGTGGTCCTTGATCGCCCGGCCCGGCGCGACGTGGTAGGCCGTCGAGCCGCGCCACCGGGTCCAGTGCGCGATCTGGCCGGCCCACTCCGCGTAGGCCTGCTCCCAGCGCTGCCTGGCCGCCCGCTTCTCCGCGAGGTACCCGGCGTAACCGTTGCCGTAGCGGGTGATCGTCCGCCGGTCGCCGTCGACCTCGGCGATCGCGGTGGCGACCCGCTCCAGCAGCAACCGGTCGTGCGTCACCACGACCAGCGTGCCGCGGTGGGCGCGCAGCCGGTCCTCCAGCCAGGTCAGCGCCCCGGCGTCGAGGTGGTTGGTGGGCTCGTCGAGCAGCAGCAGCTCCGGCTCGGCCGACAGCACGCCGGCCAGGGCCAGCCGGGCGCGCTGGCCGCCGGACAGCGTGCCCAGCCGCCGGTGCTCGTCCAGGTCGCCGATGCCCAACGCGGACATGGCGGCTTCGACGCGGGCGTCCGCCGCGTAGCCGTCCCGGTGCTCGAACGCGGTGAGCAGCTCGCCGTACGCGGCCAGCTCGGCCGCCGAGGCGGTGCCGAGCGACCGTTCCGCCGCCGCGATCCGCTGCTCCAGCAGGCGGATCTCGGCCAGGGCGGCGTCGATCGCGTCGGCGACGGTCGCGTCGTCCGGCAGCGCGAGCACCTGGCCGAGGTGGCCTACGCCGCCTTCCGCGACCACGGTGATCTCGCCGTCGTCCGGCGTCTCCTGCCCGGCGATCAACCGCAGCAGCGTCGACTTGCCGGACCCGTTCTCTCCTACGACACCGAGCTTCTCGCCGGGGCGGACCGTCAGGGAGACGGCGTCGAACACGCGGCGGTGGGCGAAGGTCCTGCTGACGGACCGAAGAGTGAGCTGACCTGACATACAAGCCTCCGAACGCGGGTGAGAGGAAGAGACGGGACACCTTGCGCGCGGTTGTGGAACATCTCCCGTTGTCCTTTCTTCTCGTTGGAGGTTTCAGGCGACGCGGCCGGAGGCGAGGGCCAGTTCGGGCCCCTCCCAGCCGCGGCGCAGCCAGCGGTCGTGCGACGCGACGACCACGGCACCGGGTGCCGTCTTCAGCGCGTCCTCCAGCTCCTCGGCGAGGCTGAGCGAGAGGTGGTTGGTCGGCTCGTCGAGCAGCAGCACCTCGGGTGGCCGGGCGATCAGCAACGCCAGCGCCACGCGCCTGCGCTGCCCCACCGACAGCTCCCCGACCGGCCGGTCCAGGTCACGGGACGCCAGCAAACCCAGCTGTGCCAAGGGAACCGCACCGGCGGCCCGGTCGTACAGGTGCCGGGCCGACCTCGACGGGTCGGCGAACACCACGTCCTGCTCCAGCAACCCGACGCGGACCCCGCGGGCCCGGCGCACGTCACCGGCGTCCGGGCGCAGCACTCCGGCCAGAACCTTGAGCAGAGTGGACTTCCCCGCCCCGTTCGGGCCGGTGATCATCAGTCGCGCCGACGCCGGCACGTCGAGCTGTCCGATGGCGAGCCGGCCGGAGAGCCGGACGTTCCGCAGTGACAACGCGAACTGCTCGGCGCCGACCTCACCGGTCATCGCGCCGCTGAACCGCAGCGGTGCCGGAGGCCGGCGAACCTGGTCGCGCGTCAGCTCGTCCAGCCGCTGCCGCGCGTTGCGCACCCGCCGCGAGATCTGCTTCTGCACCCGGCCGCCGTGCCGGTCGTAGGCGACCTTGTTGTTGTCCTTCATCACGCGCTGGTGGTTCACCTGATGTGCCGTGACCTCAACGGAAACGCGCAGCTCCTTCAGCTCGTCCTGTTCCTGCGCGTACTGCTGCTCCCACCGGACGCGTTCAAGCCGTTTGGCCGCAAGGTAATCCGAGTAGGCACCGCCGTACCGGGTCACCCCGCCACGGGCCGGGTCGAGGTCCACCACGTCCGTGCACACCTCGTCCAGGAACACGCGGTCGTGCGACGCCACCACGACGACGCCGGGCAGGCCGCGCAGCCGCCGCTCCAGGAACGTGACCGCCTCGTCGTCGAGGTGGTTCGTCGGCTCGTCGAGCAGCATCGCCCGCGGTTGCCGGATCAGCAGTGCCGCCAACCCGAGCCGCGACCGCTGCCCGCCGGACAACGCGCCCAGCCGGCGCGAGCTGTCCACATCGGACAGTCCGAGCCCTGCCAGCACCAGCTCCGCCCTGCGGTCGGCGTCCCACAGGTCGTGGTCCTGCGCCCACTCCAGCAGGTCGCCGTACTCGGCGAGCACCGCCTCGTCGTCCGGCCGCCGCTCCAGCGCCGCAGTCAACTCATGAAGCCGGGCCGCGGCCGCGCGGAGCTCGGCCAGCGCGTCGTCCAGCACGTCCCGCACGGTCGCACCGGGCGCGAAAGGCAGTTCCTGCCACAGGAAACCGCAGTCCGCGGGCCGCTGGACCGCACCGTCGTCCGGTTCGTCGACGCCCGCGAGGATCCGCAGCAACGTCGACTTGCCGGCACCGTTCTCACCCACCAGCCCGATGCGCTGACCAGGCGATCCCACCAGGGAGACCCCGTCGAGCACACGGCGTTCGCCGTAGGACTTCACCAGGTCGCGGGCATGCAAAAAGGGAATGTTCGACATAGGACACCCATCGCCGAAGGAGGATCGGAAACGGACGACACACCGGGCGCACGGCGCACAGGAGGCGCGGGCCGCGGACGCGTGTCGGTGAGGGTGTCAGTAGATCACGTTGAGGATGGTGCCACGACACGAGCGGAACCGTCAACCGCGAACTGCCCTGCCGGGGCGGAAACCCCGGCAGGGCAACGCTTTCCGCCGGATCAGCCGCAGCGGTAGACCACCGCGTCCCACCCGCGCTGGCCGTACGCGACACCGGAGTCGGTGATGCCGACGACGTAGCCGTCGACGTCCTGCGGCCGGCCGCCGGTCCAGATCGCCCAGCTCCGGCGAGCACCGTCGGCGTGCAACCCGGCGATCACACCTCCGGCGTTGACCGCCTCGACCGTCGCCGCACCCGGGATGACCCGAGTGACGTTGCCGCGCACGCCCCACTCGATGATCTCGCCGTTGTTGTTCACACCGACCGCGTGACCGCGGGCGTAGTGCTGCGGACGCGCGCCACGACGATCCCAGATCTGCACGGTTCTCGCGTCAGGCGACCAGATCTCCCCCTCGGTCGTGACGACGCGGCCCTCCTCGTCGAGCCCGGCGGGCTGGCCGTGCCCGATCACGACGGGCTGCACCGACCCGGCCCGCCAGACCACGACCCGGTCGCCCCGGCCGTCGTCCACCCAGCCCACGACGTCGCCGCGTTCGTTGATGAAGTTCGCCACGCCGTTGCCGCTCGGGACCTGCAGCCACTCGTAGGTGCCGTTTTGGGAGTTGTAGCGGTACGAGCTGGTCAGACCGCTGTAGTTGTCGTAGGTGTAGCCGACGACGACACCGGCGTTGTTCACGTCCCACGGCGAGTTGTCGACGCCGGGGCCGCGGTTCGGGTCGGCCATGCCCACCGGGGTGGTGCCGCGCCAGAGGACGCCGTTCAGCACCCCGAAGTCGATGTTGGTGGCGTCGCCGACGGTGATCGTGCCGTCCGGGGACATCCCGGTGACGCGCTCGTGCTCGACGTGCGGGTGGGTGGGCAGTCCGGCGGCAGTCCAGACGCAGCCGGCGGCCTGAGCCGGTGCGGGCAGTGCGGCCAGCACGAAGGCGGCCGCCACCGCAGCAGGGAAACGCATTGAGGCTCCTAGTGAGCGGATCATGTACGACCACCTAGTCGCCCGCGTGGACCCGACGTTAGCGAGAAATTCTCATATTTTTTCGATGGATCTCCCGTCATCTCGTTCGACATCAAATGATGCCTCCGCCGGTGGCCGGAACGCCCGGAATTGCTGCGAACGGTGACACGATTTCGGCCGCCTTAGCACGAATAGCATTAGCCTCACAAACCGCGCTCATTCGAATCCAAGCGACCCCGCATAGCACACGGGCGGCGGTCCGGGCAATTCGCACAGCACATCGACATTCACAGCCCCGGAATGCCGTACACACCATCGAATTCGGCCGTAGTCAATAGTCCGTGCAGTGCAACCTTGATCACAGCTCAGAGTGCCGCACACAACCCCTCTGGCTCTTGACCAGGGCAGGCAGGTGGTTGAGACAATTCACCCGCGATTCCACCCCCGACGGATTGCACCCCCGCCTGATTTCCCCCGCCGATCAGGAGAGCCCCATCTTGAGCGCGCCCGACGTCTCAATACGCGATTTCGCCGTTGAACAACTGCAGATCCTGTTGCGCGCCGTCGGATTGACCGAGTCCGCGGAAAGAGCCACGTCGCTGCTGGCCGAGGCATTGGGGCCCGGCAGCCGGCAGCCGCTCTCGGCAGCTCCCCATTGGCCGTCCTTCGTCGCCGACGACCACACCCCGGTCGAGTTCTCGGTGGCACTGGCCCACCGCGAGCCGCCGGCCATCCGCATGATCGTCGAGCCGCTCGCCGAGGAGCCCGGCCTGCGGGCGAACCTCACCGCGGCGCTCGACGTGCTCGACGGGCTGGCCGGACGGCACCGGCTGGACCTCCGCCGCCTCGACCTCGTGCGCGACCTGTTCCTGCCCGAGCAGCCGCAGGGCGCGTTCGCGTTCTGGTACTCGCTGATCCTCCAGGCCGGCGCGGCACCGGACATCAAGGTGTACCTCAACCCCGAGGTGCAGGGCCGGGAGAGCGCGACCACGCTCGTCCGGGAGGGACTCGGCAGGCTCGGTCTCGACGCGGCCTACTCGACGGTGGCAGGCCACGCGTTGCGACGCGACGGGCTGGACCGGTTCTCGTTCTTCGCCCTCGACCTGATGGACGAGCACCGCGCGCGGGTGAAGACCTACGTGGCGCACGAGGCCGCCGAGATCCCGGACATCATCGCCGCGGCGGCCGCGGCTCCGGACACCGATGCCGAACTGGTGTCGGACGTCATCGCACTGGCCTGCGGCGGCTCCGGACCGTTCGCGCTGCGCCCCCTGATGTCCAGCTACACCTTCATGGCCGGCGACACGGACCGTCCGAGCGGCTACTCGCTCTACATCCCCGTGCGCGACTACGTGCAGGACGACCTGGAGGCGTGCGAGCGCGTTCTCGCGATCATGGCCAGGTGCGGGCTCGACACCGCACCGTTCGTGATGGCGCTGGCGAGCATGGTCCGGCGGCCGCTCGCCGAGGGCGTCGGGCTGATCGCCCACGTGTCGCTGCGGCTGGGCAGACCGCGGCCGGGAGTCACGGTCTACCTGTCGTCCGAGGCGTACGACGTGACGCCTCCTCGCACCAAAGCAACTCGCACCAAAGCACTGTCGCACTGAGAAAGGCACCGCCGTGGAGCCGTACCGCATCAAGGTCGTCGAACCGATTCCCATCACCACCCGTGAACACCGGGAACGCAGGTACGCCGAGGGCGGCTACAACCAGTTCAACCTCACCGCCGAGGACGTGACGATCGACCTGCTGAGCGACTCCGGCACCGGCGCGCTCTCCGCCGAGCAGCAGGCGGCCGGCATGCGCGGCGACGAGACCTACGCGGGCGCCCGGTCGTGGTTCCGGTTCCGCGAGGTCGTCGAGGAGCTCACCGGTTTCACGCACATCTTCCCGGTGCACCAGGGCCGTGCCGCCGAACGGATCCTGTTCAGCGCGTTGCTGAAGCCCGGCCAGATCTCCATCAGCAACACGCACTTCGACACGACGCGCGCGAACGTGGAGATCGCCAGCGGTGTCGTGCGGGACCTCCCCTGCCCGGCGGCGGCGGACCTCGACAGCGACGCGCCGTTCAAGGGCGACATCGACCTCGTGGCGCTGGAGGCGGCGCTGAGCGGGCCGGACGATGTCGGCCTGGTGCTCATGACGATCACCAACAACGGCGGCGGCGGCCAGCCCGTCTCGATGGCGAACCTCGAAGCCGCGAGTGCGTTGTGCCGCAGGCACGGCGTGCCGTTCATCCTCGACGCGGCCAGGTTCGCCGAGAACGCGTGGCTGGTGACGCAACGGGAGGAGAAGTACCGGGGCATGAGCCCGCGCGAGGTCGCGAAGCTCGCGTTCCGGCTCGCCGACGGCTGCGTGGCGAGCCTGAAGAAGGACGGCATCGTCCACATCGGAGGGTTGCTGGCGCTCAACGACCCGGCGCTGGCCAAGCAGTGCGAGCTGCTGCTGATCGCCACCGAGGGGTTCCGCACGTACGGCGGGCTTTCCGGCCGCGACCTCGACATGTGCGCGCAGGGCCTGATCGAGGTCACCGACCCGCTCTACCTGCGCGAGCGGGCGGACGCCACCGCGTACCTCGCCGAGTGCGCGCGACAGGCCGGTGTGGACAGTGTGCAGCCGACCGGCGTGCACGCGGTCTACCTCAACGCGGCCAGGCTGCTGCCGCACATCCCGCCGCACCGGTTCACCGGGCACGCGCTCGCCTCCGAGCTGTACCTGGCGGGCGGAATCCGGTGTGCCGAACTGGGTTCGCTCTACCTCGGCGAGATCACCGAGGACGGCGAGCTGATCACGCCCGCGCCGTTCGAGCTGGTGCGCCTGGCGATCCCGCGCCGCGTCTACACCCGCAGCCACCTGGAGTACGTGGCCGAGACGCTCGCGGGGATCGCCAAGAACCCCGAGCAGGTGCCCGGTTACCGGCTCACCGAGGCACCCGCCCTGCTGCGCCCGTTCCGCTGCCGGCTGGAACAGGTCCGCGACACGGCGGCGTTCCGTCGCACGGAACCCCGCCGCACGGGGTGAGGTACAGCTAGGCGACCGCGTGGTCGAGCTTGCTCATCGCGTGCTCGATCACGCGCGCCAGCACCGTCTTGCACGACTCGCGGTCACGGGCGTCGCACATCACCAACGGCACGTTGTCCGTGATGTCGAGCGCGTGCCGCACCTCGTCCTCGGTGTAGGAGTAGCTGTTCTCGAAGCAGTTCACCGCCACGACGAACGGGATGCCGCGGCGCTCGAAGAAGTCGATCGCCCCGAACCCGCCGTCCAGCCTGCGGGTGTCGACCAGGACGACCGCGCCGATCGCGCCGTAGGACAGCTCGTCCCACATGAACCAGAAGCGGTCCTGACCGGGCGTGCCGAAGAGGTACAGCACGACCTCGGGGTTGATCGTGATGCGGCCGAAGTCGAGCGCCACGGTCGTCGTGTTCTTGCCCTCGACGCCGGCCAGGTCGTCGATCTCGGTGCCGGCCTCGGTGAGCAGCTCCTCGGTCCGCAGCGGGGTGATCTCGCTGACCGCGCCGACCATCGTGGTCTTGCCGACCCCGAACCCGCCCGCCACGACGATCTTGACCGAGGCCGGGACGAGCAGCTCTTCAGATTGCACGGACGCCATCAAGCACCTTCTGGAGTAGGTTTCTGTCCGGCGCGACCGCCATCCGCGACGCGTCGCTGGTGATGACGTCACCGCGCTGGATCAGGTCGCTCAGCAACACCTTCGCCACGACCAGTGGCGCGTGCAGGTACGCGGCGACTTCCGCCACGGACAACGGTTTGCGGCAAAGTCTGATGATCTCGAGGTGCTCGACGGACAGCGAGCTGGTGTCGGACGAGGTGCGGATCGCCCGCACCTGGGTCGCGAGGTTCAACCGGCCCCACGTCGGCCTGGTGCGCCCGCTCACGAGGGCGTAGGGGCGGACCAGCGGGCCCGCCGCCTCGTCGTACCACCAGTCCGACGACCGCGGGCTCATGACAGCCCCATCGGGTGGCGGGGCGCCGCGAGAGTTCGGGGTGCCGACGACAGGTAGGAGCCCACGCGCTTCACGAGCATGTTCATCTCGTAGGCGATCATGCCCATGTCCGCGTCCTCGTCACCGACGACCGCGAGGCAGGCGCCCTGACCGGCGGCCGTCACGAAGAGGTGCGCGCGCTCCATCTCCACGATGGTCTGCCGGACCTGACCGCCGCCGAAGTGCCGTCCGGTGCCGCGGGCGAGCGACTGGAACGCCGACGCCATCGCCGACAGGTGGTCGGAATCGTCCTTGGACAGTTCGGGAGAGCGCGCGAGCAGCAGACCGTCCGCGGAGAGCACCACCGCGTGCCGCGCCCCGACCACTCTGGCGACGAGGTCGTCCAGCAGCCAGTTCAGCTCGGGGTGCCCGCCGGTCAGATCGTCGTCCACGGCAACTGCCTTTCGTGTTCAGTTCGGATGATCACGGTTCGACGGCGTCGTCGGCCCGGCGGGCCTCACGGGTGCCCTGCTGGAAGGCCGACATGCCGTCGCGAGTGCGTTCTGCCCGTTCCTCGGTGTGCACCTCGGTGAAGTCGGGCTCCTGCCGGAGGTCGTTGTTCGCGAGCTGTGGCACCAGGTGCTGCTGCCGCCTCCGGCGCGGCAGCTCTGGCCGGGTGTCCTGACGCGTGTCGTCACCGTCCAGGGCGTTCTCGGCCGGCCGCGGGGCCACCGGGTGGTCTTGAGTGGGCAGCACGCCGACGATGCTCCCGCTGTCCGGATCCCTGTCCGCGCGGAAGCCCTGGTCGTTTCCCACTCCTCCCCCTGCCCAGAACTCGTTCAGCTCCGAGCTGGGCCGCGCGTCGAGCACGACGTCCTCGGCGCGTTCGGAGTGCGGGAGGGCGGCCTGGGCGAGCGTCTGCTGCCGGAACGTCGGCTTGGGCATCTGCACGGGTTCGGACGTGTCCGCCACGCCCGCCTCGCCGACGATCAGCTCGGACGGGACGAGCACCAGCGCGATCGTGCCGCCGGTCGGGCAGTCGCGCAGCTCGACGTGGATGCCGCGGCGGGCGGCCAGCCGCGCGACGACGAACAGGCCGAGGCGGGACTCGCCGCGCAGGCGCATGGCCTCGAAGTCGGGCGGCGCGGTCAGCATCTTGTTGTGCTGCTCGCGGTCCTCCGGCTTGATGCCGAGACCGTGGTCCTCGATCTCGATCACGAGGCCCTGCGGCACCTCGCTGCTGTGCACCTCGACCTGCGAGCGCGGCGAGGAGAACGACGTGGCGTTGTCGACCAGCTCGGCGATCAGGTGGATCACGTCGGCGACGGCGGCACCGGCCAGCGCGATCTCGGGCACCGGGTTCACCTTGACCCGCGCGTACTGCTCGGTCTCCGCGACGGCGGCGCGCACCACGTCGAGCATGCGGACGGGCTTGCGCCACTGCCTGCCCGGCTGCTCGCCGGTGAGGATGATCAGGTTCTCGGCGTTGCGGCGGGCGCGGGTGGCGAGGTGGTCGAGCTGGAAGAACGCGTCGAGGTGGTCCGGGTTCTCCTCCTCGCGCTCCAGCTTGTCGAGGATCTTGAGCTGGCGGTGCACCAGACCCTGGTTGCGGCGCGCGATGTCGAGGAAGACCCGGTTCACGCCCTCGCGGGTCTGGCTCTCCTTCACGGCCGCGGCGACGGCGGTGTACTGCGCGGCGTTGAACGCGTCGGCCACCTGGCCGATCTCGTCGTTGCCGTAGTCGAGCGCGGGCACCTCGTGCGCCACGTCGACGTGCTTGCCGTCGCGCAACCGCTCGACGATGTCCGGCAGCCGCTCGTGCGCGAGCCGCAGCGAGTCGCTCTTCAGGTTGTTCAACCGGACGATCAACGCCTTGTTGACCAGGCGGCTGGAGATGCGCACCGCGACGAAGATGCCGATGATCACCGCGATCAGCGCGATGAGACTGCCGATCAGCACGGTGTTGAACTTGTCCTTGCCGTTGGCCATGGCCACGTTCACGGCGCCGGTGGACTGCTCCTCGACCAGCTTGGTCAGCTCGGTGGACACCGCGCGGTCGGCGGCCTCCCAGTCGGACGCCACGACGGAGCCGCCGATGGGCCGTTCCGCGTTCTGCAGCAACCGGTTCTCGTAGGTCACCAGCTGCTGCCACTGCGGGTTGTCGACGAGCTGCTTGTAGTGCTCACGCACGTTCGGCAGCGCGTAGGGCTCGATCGAGCTGAGCGAGGACCGGTACGCGCCGACGAGGTAGACGAACTCGCGGTGCTCCTCCGGCGTGAACCTGCCCGCCGCCAGCGCCCCCGCCGCGACCGAGCCGGCCCGCGACATCGAGTCGGCGGCCTGGAAGTACTGCACCGCGGCGAGCGCGCCCTGCACGGTCTCGGCGTCCGGCACGATGCGGGCCTGCGTGTTGAACAGCGCGGCGCCGGCGTCGAGCACGCTGTTGTAGTAGCGGTAGACCTCCGGCTTGGACGCCGTGCCCGCCTCGAGTGCCGACCGCTGCTGGGGAAGCTGGTCCAGCAGCCCGTTGAGCTTGCCGATGCCGTCGACGATCTCCCGCGGCGCCTTCGAGGCGAGCTGGGTGAAGGCCGCCTTCATCTTGGTGAGGTCCGCGTCGGTCGCCTGCTGCTGCTTGACGAGCGCCGACGTGCTCGTGCCCGGCTTGCTCAGGCTCGTCATGCTGAGCTCGCGTTCCTTCTGCAGCGACGCGAACGACTGCACGGCGGGGATCGACGCGTCTCGCACCCCGGAGGCCACCAGCTGCAGGTACAGGCCCTCGAACACCGTGTAGGACGAGAACAGCGCCCACATGGCCAGGAGGACGATGCTGGGAACCACCACGACACCAGTGAGCCGCGAACGAATTGTCTTGTAATTCGTCTCAGGCACGTTCTTCAGCTTCACAACGCTCCACGAGCACCCGAATTGGCGACGGAAAGATAGCACCGCGCGATCTGCACGATCAACCAGCGATGATCTTGGGGGCGCGTAGAGACTACTCAGTCACATGACCACCGCAACACCCCCTGCACGACTGTTCTGGCTCTTCCACCGAACCGTTGTTGTCGTGCGTGAACGCGCTCCCGCTGGTAGAACGGTCGCCGATGCTTCTTCCGGGCGGCCGATGCCCAACTGGGCCTTCTCCGACCGAACTCGACAAACACCGCAGCTATTGCGGCCGACTTGACATTCCACGCGAAGTCTTCTAAGGGCAAACGGAGTGCGACCGACGGTCGCTTTCCGTCACCACTCGTTATTCGATGAATTTACAGCGGGGTTACCGTGGACGGATGGCATCCGTGCACCCGCCCGGCCTGACCAGGTTCCGGACGCACGACCTCCCCTGCCCGCGGCGGCTCGCCGGGTGGGAGGACCACAACGCCCGCGCGCTGGTGGGCCTGCGCGCCGAGACGGCGGGCGACCGGCCGTTCGACGGCACGGAGACCAACCTCACGCTGCCCCGCCTGCGGGTGGCGCGGGTGACCGGCACGCCGCACGCCGTCGAACGGGACGTCCGCCAGATCGCCCTGCACCCGGCCGACGGCGTGGTCGTCCACTTCGCACTGGCCGGTGCCGCGCGGTTCTCCCACCGCGGCGGCGACGAGCTGATCAGGCCCGGTCAGGCGCTGGTGGTGGACGGCGACCAGCCGTTCCGGCGGACCTTCCCGGACGGCCTCACCGAACTGGTGCTGAAGGCACCGCGGTCGTTGCTGCGCGAGATCCGGCCGGGTGCGGTGAAGCCGCAGGTGTTCAGCTTCCAGGACAACGCGCACGCACGGGCGCTGGTGACGGCGTTGTCCGGTGCGTTGCGCGGCGGCCCCGCCGACTGGGACGGGCTGGAGACCGTCGCGACCGGGCTGCTCGGCGCGCTGCTCGGCGGGGAGTGCTCCGCGGCCGCCGACCTGGCCGCCGCGCACGCGTTCATCGCCGCCCACCTGCACGAACCCGACCTGTCGGCGGGCCGGATCGCGGCCGCGGTCGGCTACTCGGAACGGCACCTGTCGCGGTTGTTCTCGAAGTCCGGGCAGAGCGTGCCGCAGGCGGTGCTGACCGCCCGGCTCGACGCCGCCCGCCGGATGCTCGGCGAGCCCGTGTCGCTCGCGGAGATCGCCGCGCGCAACGGGTTCGTGTCGCAGGCGCACTTCTCACGCACGTACCGGGCGCGGTTCGGCGTGCCCCCGAGCCAGGACCGCCGCGGGTTTTTGCCTTTTTCCGCCACGTCCGGCCGCTGACCCGCCACGATGCCACCGGAGGCGGCACCGTTGCCGCCATGGTCACCTTCCACGACGGCCTCGCCGAGACCGCCCCGCCGACGCACACCGCGGTCGAGACCGACGTGCTGATCGTGGGCTCGGGTCCGGCCGGCGCCTCCGCCGCGCTCTTCCTGTCCACGCTCGGCGTGCCGAACATCATGATCACCAAGTACCGGTGGACGGCGAACACGCCGCGCGCGCACATCACCAACCAGCGGACGATGGAGATCTTCCGCGACGTCGGCATCGAGGACCAGGTGCTCGCCGACGCCACCCCGCACCACCTGATCGGCGACACGGTGTTCTGCACCTCCATCGCCGGCGAGGAGATCGGCCGCATCCTCACCTGGGGCAACCACCCCGCGCGGCACGCCGACCACGAGCTCGCCTCGCCGTCGCACAACTGCGACATCCCGCAGACGTACCTGGAGCCGATCCTCGTCCGCAACGCGACGGCCCGCGGCACGCAGACCCAGTTCAGCACCGAGTACCTGGGCCACACCCAGGACGCCGACGGCGTGACCGCGCGGGTGCTCAACCGGCTCACCGGTGCCGAGTACACGATCCGCGCCAGGTACCTGATCGGCGCGGACGGCGCGCGGTCCGCGGTGGCCGCCGACCTCGGCCTGCCGTACGAGGGGCGGATGGACGTGGCCGGGTCCATGAACATCACGTTCAAGGCGGACCTGACCGAGCTCTGCCGGCACCGGCCCTCGGTGCTGTACTGGGTGATCCAGCCCGGCGCGAACGTCGGCGGCATCGGTGCCGGGCTCGTGCGCATGGTGCGGCCGTGGCACGAATGGCTGATCGTCTGGGGCTTCGACCTCGCGCAGGGCGTGCCGGAGGTGACCGAGGAAGACGCGTTGCGGATCGTGCGCAACCTCGTCGGCGATCCCGGGCTCGACGCGGAGATCACCGGGATCTCCTTGTGGGGCAACAACGAGCAGTACGCCACCCGGTTGCAGCACGGCCGGGTGTTCTGCGCGGGCGACGCCGTGCACAAGCACCCGCCGTCGAACGGCCTGGGTTCCAACACGTCCGTTCAGGACTCCTACAACCTCGCGTGGAAGCTCGCGCTGGTGCTGAACGGCCAGGCAGGACCCGAGCTACTCGACACCTACACCGCGGAACGCGCGCCCGTGGCGAAGCAGATCGTGTTGCGGGCCAACAAGTCCGCCCGCGAGTTCGGCGCGTTGTTCGAGGCGCTGGGGCTCGACGCGGCCGAGTCCGCCGAGCAGATGCACGCGCGGATCGAGGAGCGCAAGGACGCCGGTCTGGCGGGTGCCGCCAAGCGGGCCGCGGTCCGGGAGGCCATGGAGCTCAAGAACTACGAGTTCAACGCCCACGGCGTGGAGATGGGCCAGAGCTACGAGTCCAGTGCGGTGGTGCCCGACGGCACGGCCCGTCCGGTGCCGGCCCGCGATCCGGAGCTCTACTACGAGCCGTCGACGTTCCCCGGAGTCCGGCTGCCGCACGCCTGGGTGGGGGACAGCCGGCGCAAGGTGTCCACGCACGACCTCGTGCCGTACGGCGGGTTCACGCTGCTGACCGGGATCACCGGCGAGGCGTGGGCCGATGCCGCGCAGAAGGCGGCCGACCGGCTCGGCGTGCCGGTGCGCACCGTGGTCATCGGGCCGGGACGCGACGTGACCGACCTGTACTTCGACTGGTCGCGGCTGTCCGGTGTGGACGAGGACGGCGCGGTGCTGGTGCGCCCGGACAAGCACGTCGCCTGGCGTTCCCGCGCACTTCCCGCCGATCCCGAGGCGGCGTTGATGGCCGTGCTGACCACCGTGCTCAGCCGGGAGGAGAGCGCATGAGCCGGCAGCACGTCACGCTCGGCCAGCGGGTGCTGTTCGGCACCGGCGAGGCGGCGGCGAACCTGGCCGCTGAGGTCGAACGCCTTGGCGCGCGACGGGTCCTGCTGATCGGCTCGGCGCCCGTCGCGGACGCGGTGGCCGCGAAGATCGACGTGGCGGTGCGCTGGACCGACGTCGCGCCGCACGTGCCCGTCGCCGTCGCCGAACGCGCTCGGGCGCGGGCCGCCGGCGCGGACCTGCTGGTGAGCGTCGGTGGAGGGTCCGCGACCGGGCTGGCCAAGGCCGTCGCGCTGACCACCGGCCTGCCGATCGTCGCGGTGCCCACCACCTACGCGGGTTCGGAGGCCACCGACGTCTGGGGCCTGACCGAGGGCGGCCGCAAGACCACCGGCAGCGACGACCGCGTCCTGCCGGTGACCGTGATCTACGACGCGTCCCTCACCGCGTCGCTGCCGGACGAGCTCGCGGTCGCCTCCGGGTGCAACGCCCTGGCGCACTGCGTCGACTCGATGTGGGCCCCGCGCGCCGACCCGATCAACCAGGCCCTGGCGGCGGAAGGCATCCGCGCGTTGAGCGGCGGCCTGCGCCGGATCGGCGAGGTGGACGGCCACGAACAGACCCTCTACGGCGCGTACCTGGCCGCGGTGGCGTTCGCGTCCGCGGGATCCGGGCTGCACCACAAGATCTGCCACGTCCTGGGCGGCGCGTACGACCTCCCGCACGCCCGGACGCACACGGCGGTCCTGCCGTACGTGCTGGCGTTCAACGCCCCGGCCGCCCCGAAGGCCGCCGCCCGGATCACCGAGGCGCTCGGAGGTGACCTGGCCTCGCTCTACGCCGGCATCGGTGCCTCGCACGTGCTGTCCGGCGTGCCCGACCCGCGCGAGGCCGCCCGCCTGATCCTGCCGTCCGTGCCGCCGTCCAACCCGCGTCCGGTCACCGAGGACGACCTGACCGCGCTGCTCGCCGCCGCCTCGGCGGGCCGGAACCCGACCGAGTGGAGCCTGCCATGACCACCGCCCAGCAGGAGATCGAGGAGCGGCTGACCGCCGAGGTCGTCGCGTCGTTCGCGGACACCCCGGACCCGCGCCTGAAGGAGCTGCTGCAGTCGCTCACGCGGCACCTGCACGCGTTCATCCGCGAGGTGCGCCTGACCGAGCAGGAGTGGACGCGGGCGATCGAGTTCCTGACCGCCGTCGGGCACACCACCGACGCCAAGCGGCAGGAGTTCATCCTGCTCTCCGACGTGCTGGGCGCCTCGATGCAGACCATCGCGGTGAACAACGAGGCCTACCTCGACGCCACCGAGGCCACAGTCTTCGGGCCGTTCTTCGTCGAGGAGTCGCCGCTGGTGGGCAACGGCGGTGACATCGCCGCGGGTGCCTCCGGAACCCGTTGCCTGGTGGAGGGAACCGTGCGCGACACCGACGGCGAGCCGGTGCCCGGCGCGCGGATCGAGGTGTGGGAAGCGGACGGCGACGGCCGCTACGACGTGCAGTACGACGACGAGCGCGTCGCGGGCCGCGGCCACCTGTTCTCCGGGCCCGACGGCGGCTTCTCGTTCTGGGGCGTGACGCCGACGCCGTACCCGATCCCGCACGACGGCCCGGTCGGCGCCCTGCTCGAAGCCGCGCACCGCTCCCCCATGCGCGCCGCGCACCTGCACTTCATGGTGACCGCCGACGGTTTCCGCACCCTCGTCACGCACATCTTCGTGGCAGGGGATCCCCAGCTGGAGATCGGCGACTCGGTGTTCGGGGTGAAGGAGTCGCTCGTGAAGGAGTTCGCCGAACAGCCGGGCGAGCAGCCGTGGACACGGGCCCGGTTCGACATCGTGCTGGCGCCTCAGGGCTGAAACGGCTCGTGGCGGCAGGACCAGGCCCCCAGCCCTGTCCTGCCGCCGCGCCCCCCAGAACCCGACTTCGACGACTGGGTGCGTCTCCGTCGTGCCTCCAGCATTGCCGCCGCCGGGCCGCGGCGGCAGGGGTCTCCCGTCTCCCGGCCGGGAAGGCGACGGGAGACGCCTGGGCATCGGCAGGAGGGCGGATCAGACTCGACTCGTGCAGCCAGTGGCTCGGTAGTCTGCGGAGCGTCTGGAGCAGACGGGGGACCCATGGCTGAGCAGTCGGATGTCTTTGGTGTGGAGCTGCGGCGCTTGCGGACCGCGGCGGGTCTGTCGCTGGCGACGCTGGCGCAGCAGGTCCACTACAGCAAGGGCTATCTGGGCAAGATCGAGACTGGCGTGAAGCAACCAGGTGTTGATCTGGCCCGGCGCTGTGACGCGGTTCTCGGAGCCGGTGGACGTCTGGCCCGCATCGTGGACCAGCCCGCTCCCGCGACCCCGCCGGCAGCTGTCGAGGCCGACGGCGAAGTGTGGGTGATGAGCATGGCTCCGGACGGATCGAGCTGGATGGTCCCGATGCCTCGACGCGAGGCGATCGCGACGGGCGCGGCCTCGTTGCTGGGACTGACCTTGGGGACACCGCGCAGCGCGTCGGCGGCCGCGGCGCACGACGGCACGCTCACCGCGTTCCGGTCACTGTTCGCGCAGGTCAGACAGCTGGGGCAGACGACGAGCCCGAGCGTGGTGCTGCCGATGGTGACCGTGCACACGCACACCCTGCGCGGCATGGCGAACGGGGCGCCGTCCCCGATCCGCGAGCAGCTGCTCGGGCTCGCCGCCCGCTACAGCGAGTACGCGGGGTGGATGGCCCAGGAGGCGGGCGACGACCGGGCCGCGCTGTGGTGGACCCGCAACGCCGTCGAGATGGGCGCCGCGGCCGGCGACACCGAGCTCGCCACGTACTCCCTGATCAGGCAGGCCCTGATCACGCTGTACCGCGACGACGCCGCGGGCACGATCGACCTCGCGCAGCAGGCGCAGGCCGCACCGGGCACGTCGCCGCGCGTGCAGGGCCTCGCCGCGCTGCGCGAGGCCCAGGGCCACGCCCTGGCCTGCGACTACGACAACTGCCAGCGCGCGCTCGACCGCGCCGCCGCGTTGCTCGACCAGGCCGACACCTCCAGCGGCATGACGATCGGCTCGGCCTCGGTCAGCGGCGCCGACCTGAACAGCCTGGTGGCCGCGTGGTGCCTGCACGACCTCGGGCGGTCGCGCGAGGCGGCGGACGTCATGGACCGCCAGCTCGCCCTGGTGCCCGGCACCGCCCACCGCACCCACGCCCGTTTCGGCGCCCGCCGCGCCCTCGCCTACGCCTCGGCAGGCGACATCGACCACGCGAGCGCTCTCGCGGCGAAGGTCCTCGACGCGGCCGACCTGGTCGACTCCGCTACCGTCCGGCAGGACCTGAAACGACTGGCCCGGCTGCTCGGCCGCGAACGCGACCATCCGGCGGTGCGCGAGGTGTACCCCCGGCTGACCGCGGCGCTGCGCGGCCCGATTCACTGATCTTCACCTGGGGGAGAACGAAGTGTCCGATGCCGCGATCTTCCAGCGCCGGTTCGAGGCGCTGGCGGCGAACGTCGAGGACTTCATCCGGGGCAAGCCCGAGGTCGTCCGGCTCGCCCTGGTGTGCCTGCTCGCCGAGGGCCACCTGCTGATCGAGGACGTGCCGGGCGTCGCCAAGACCTCGCTGGCCAAGGCCATCGCCCGCTCCGTCGCGGGGGCCGAGGTGAAGCGCATCCAGTTCACCCCCGACCTGCTGCCGTCGGACGTGACCGGCGTGCAGGTCTACGACCAGGGCCGCTCGCGGTTCGAGTTCCGCCAGGGCCCGGTCTTCACGAACATCCTGCTCGGCGACGAGATCAACCGCGCCTCCCCGAAGACCCAGTCCGCCCTGCTGGAGGTGATGGCGGAGGGCCAGGTCACGGTGGACGGCCGCCCGATCCCGGTGCCGTACCCGTTCCTGTGCATCGCCACCCAGAACCCGGTGGAGCACCAGGGCACCTACGCACTGCCGGAAGCCCAGATGGACCGGTTCATGATGCGCGTGAGCATCGGCTACCCGCAGGACCTGGCCGACGAGGTGAGCATCCTCGCCTACGGCGTCACCCGCCGCCGCCCCGAGGAGCTCAAGTCGGTCATGGAGCTCGACGACCTGCGCCTGATGATCCGCGCGGTCCGCGACCAGCTCGTCGCCGACAACCTCCGCGAGTACGTCGCCCGCCTGGTCCGCGCCACCCGAGTCCACCCCGACGTCGAACTGGGCGTGAGCCCGCGCGGCGGCATCGCCCTCGTCACCGCCGCCCAGGCCTACGCCCTGGCCGCGGGCCGCCCGTTCGTGACCGCCGACGACGTCAAGGCCGTGGCCGTCCCCGTCCTCAACCACCGCCTGCTGCTCACCCCGGAAGCCCGCATCCAGCAGCGCACCCCGGAGTCGATCCTGCGCGACGTCCTCGCCGCCGCCCCGGTCCCGGCCGGTCGGTGACCGCTGTGCTGACCAGGTCCGGAGCGTGGATGACGGCTGCCGCCGCGGGTCTGCTCGCCCTGGGCGCCTGGACGGACTACCCGGAACTGGTGACGCTCGGACTCGCCGCGGCGGGCACCCTGCTGATGGCCGCGGCCTGGCTGGTGGCGGCGCCCCGGCTCACGGTGGTGCGGGAGATCCGGCCGAGACGCGTGTTCGAGGGCAGTGCCGCCCAGGGCACGCTCACCGTGACGAACGTGGGCAGGCGCGGCAGCCCGCCGCTGGTGGTGACCGAGACGGTGGGCGGCCACCGCACCACCGTCACGGTCCCCGCGCTGACGGCCGGCCACAGCTGCACGGTCGGCTACCCGCTGCCGGTCGCACGACGCGGCCGGTATCTCATTCCGCCGGTGGTGCTCGGGCACTCCGACCCGCTGCGCCTGCTGCACCGCGGCCGTGCGGCCGGAGGCGAGCTGGTCGTGCACGTCTACCCGCGCGTGCACCTGCTGGCCACGATCGCGACCGGCGGGCCGCAGGACACGGAAGGCCAGACGACCAGCAGCGCTCCGCTCGGCGGCGTGGCGTTCCACAGCCTGCGGGAGTACGCGCCCGGTGACGACTGGCGACGCATCCATTGGGGCGCGACGGCTCGCACCGGCACGGTGATGACACGTCACGTGGTGGTGCCCGACGAGCCGCGCCAGCTGGTCGTGCTGGACACCAGCTCCGCGCCCTACCGCGGCTCGCTGTTCGAGGACGCGGTGCGGGTCGCCGCGTCGTTCTGCGTCGCGGCCGAACGGTCCGGGCTGCCACTGCGGCTGCGCACCACCGGCGGGGCCGAACGGGAGTCCGGCGGCACCGCACTGGAGTTCCTGTCCACTGTGGACACGAACGGCACTGATCGCGGGCTCGCCGCGACCGCGGACCTGGTGCGGGACGTGGTCTCCGACACCCAGGGCGTCGCGCTCACCATCGTGACCGGCCACGTCGACAACGGGGTCGCGCAGCTGCTGATGTCGTTGCGCCCCAGGTTCCTCTCGGTCAGCCTCGCCCAGCTGGTCCCGCCGGACGCCGCGGTGCCGCCGAGGCCGCGCGGTGTGCTCGTGGTCGCCGCACCGAGCAGCGAGCAGTTCGCGACCAACTGGAACCGGCTGGTGCTGCGATGAGCCGGCGGCGGTTCACGCCCGGCGGCCCGTCGGCCGAGGTGGTGCTCGCACTGGTGGCGTCCGCCGCCGGAACGTTGGTGTACCGAGGGTTCTTCGCCACCCACGACCACCTGCTTCCGCTGGTGCTCGCCTGCCTGGCCGGTGGTGTCTCTGCCGCGCTGGGACACCGGCGTGCGTGGGTGGCGGCGGTGCTGGCGGTCGCGGGGCTCGCCTGCGTCATGGTCTACGGCGTGTTCGGCGGCGACGCCTCCGCCGTGCTCGGCGGCGTGCGCGGCAGCTGGAACCGCCTGCTCACCGTGACGGCACCGGCCGACGCCTGGGCCGAACTGCTGGGGGCACCGGCATTGGTGGCGTGGGCAGCGGCGTTCTCGTCGGTTCTGCTCGTCCTGCTGACGCGCAACGCCCTGGCGCCACTCGCGCCGCCGCTGGGCGGCTTCCTGTTCGCCCTCCTGGTCGTCGGCAACCAGGCCGGGGAACACCTGCTCGCCACCGTCGTGTTCCTGGTCGCGGCACTGCTCCTCGTCGCGCTCCGCACGCACCGGCACACCGGCGCCGCCGCGGTCCGCGTCGAACGTCAGTCGTCCAAGCCGGTCGTCGCGCTCGTCGTCGTGGGTTCGGTGATCGCCGCCAGCGCCTTGTTCGGTGTGGCAGGCGGGCAGGTGCTCCCCCTCGCGTCCGGTGACCACCGGTTCGACCCGCGCGACGTGCTCGCGCCCGCGATCGAGAGCACCGACGCGCTCACCCCGCTGGGGCAGCTGAAGAAGCAGCTCAACGAGTCCCCGCCCCGCACGTTGTTCACCGTGCGGACGCCTCCCGGCACCGATTCGCGGATCGACAGGGTGCGCACCGCCGCGCTGGACGCGTTCGACGGCACCACGTGGACGTCGGACGACACCTATCGCGTGGCCGGCAGCCACCTCACCGCCGATCCCGAACTGGTCCACCGCAAGCAGGTGACGGTCCACGTCGAACTGAAGGAGTTCTCCGGCCCGCACCTGCCGGTCGTCGGCTGGCCGTCCCGGCTGGCCGTCTCCGGCGAGACCAAAGGCCGGTTCGGTTTCGATCCGGACTCCGGCGTGCTGGTGAGCACCGGCTCCGTCCCGCAAGGACTCAGCTACGACGTCACCGGTGAGATCTACGCGCAGGACCGCGATCTGGCGCAGGCGGCCACGGCGCCGACCCGCACTCCCCCGCTTCCCGCCGGTGTCCCGGAAGCGGCGCGTGCGCTGGCGGCAGCGGCTGTGCAACGGCCGGGGAAAACCCTTCCTCGCGAACGGCTCGGCTTCGTCGAGTCCGACCTGCAGCGAAGGCCTTACCGGATGAGCACACCGCCAGGGCATTCCTACGCCGCCATCGCCCGTGCCCTGGTGGAGGGGCAAGCGGGCGGCGGATACTCCGAGCAGTACGCCGCGGCGTTCGCGGTGATCGCCAGGATGTGGGGCTACCCGGTCAGGATCGCGGTCGGCTATCGCCTTCGGACCAGCAAGGACGGTGTCTTCCAGGTCACCACGGCCGACGCCCACGCGTGGCCCGAGGTGCACTTCGCCGGCTACGGCTGGGTCGAGTACGACCCCAGCGTTCCCACTGATTCGAGCGTGCCGAGTCCTCCGTCGGAAGCTCCCCGCGTGGTCCCGCCGCAACCGTCCCCGTCGGCCACCGCGCCGACGCTCACCCCGCCGACCTCCGCACAGCTCGCCGAGGCGCCGAGCGAGCAGGGGTTCCGCTGGAGCAACCTCCTCGACGGCACCTTCGTGCTGGTGCCGTCGGTGATCCTGCTCGTGCTGCTCGCCTGCGGGCTCGTGGTGCTCGGCAAAGCCCGTCGCCGCAGGCGCAGGCGCCGCGATCCCGACCACGCGGCGCGGGTGCTCGGCGCGTGGCACGAACAGCTCGACCGGCTGACCGAACGAGGCATCTCACCACCCGTGTCACTGACGTTCCACGAGGTGGCTGAGCACGTGCGCGGCAGCCTCGGCGACGCGGCGAAGCCGATCGCCACGACCGCGGCACTGGCCACCACGGCGATCTACGCGCCGGAGCGCCTCGACCGGCAGGCCGCCGGCCACGCCTGGGAGCTGGTGGCACGGCTCGACGCCGAGCTCTACCCGGGACGCATGTCCGCGGCACGCCTGCGCGCGGCACTGGATCCACGTCCGTTGTGGACGTCGTGGAACGTCGCGCGACGCCGGCGGCAGGCGAGGGAGAGCCTGGAAATGGGGCGATACCGATGAAACCGAGACACACCGGAGTCGCACTCGCCGCCGTCGGCGCGATCGTCGGGGCTGTTCTCGTGGTGGGGCCTGGTTATGAAGCCGCACGGGTGCGGATGTTCTCCGGCGCGGTCTGGCTGGCATCGGGCCGGGCCGGAGCGGCGACGCTGGTGGACGGCGCCTCCGCCGAGGTGAAGTCCCACGTACCGGTGGCCGGCCCGGGCACCGCGCTGACCGTGACCCATCACGACGGCGCCGCCTTCGTCCTGAACGCGAAGACGGGCGCGCTGAGCCGCATCGACAACGCCACCGAACAGGTCTCCCGGCCGTCGTCGGTTCTCCCCGCGAGCGACGGCCTGGTCGTGCTGCCCGCGCCGGACGGGCTGCGGGCGGTCGACGTCCACAGTGGAATGGCCGTCTCGGTCGACCCGGTCACGCTGGCCGCGGTGGGCGAACCGGAGCACCTGGCCGGCGGGCTCAGACGGGACGGTGTCGTGGTCGACGGCCAGGGCCGCGTCTGGGCGGTCGACGACACGACCGGCGATCTGGTCTGGTCGAGCAACGGACAACGGCGCACCCGTGCCACGGCGGCCGAGCACGGTCTTCTGGCGATCACGCAGGGCCGGCCCGTGCTGGTGGATCCCGGACACGGCACGGCCGAGCTGCTCGACCCCGAAACCGGTGCTGCCCGGAGCTCCCTGCGGCCGGATCTCCGCACGGGCGACGCGGTGGTCGTCAGCGGTTCCGCCGACCGGTCGCGGTTGTTGATCGCGGTCGCCTCCCGCGGCGAGCTGATCTCGTGCACGTTCGACACCGGCTCCTGCGCCGAGCCGGTGAAGGTCGGTTCCGCCGGGGCCGAGTTCGGCCCGCTGGCCGAGGTCGACGACCACGCGGTGGTGCCCGACCACTCGACCGGTCAGGTGACGATCGTCGACCTCGCCACGTCACGAGTGGTGGCCCAGCGCCGGCTGTTCGAGCAGCCGACCCCGTTCGAGCTGATCGCCCGCGACGGCATCGTCTTCTTCAACGACCCGGACGGCAACCAGGCCGGCGTGCTCGATCTGTGGGGCAAGGTCCGGACGATCACCAAGTACGCCGAGGACCGGTCCGCGGATCAGCCCTCACCGACACCCGGCCGGTCGACGCGGCCGGCCGACGTGAAGAAGGCGGGCAACGAGAAGTCCAGGACAGGGCTGGGCCTCCCCCGCCAGACCGGCCGGCCGGACCCGACCGCCCCGGGTCTTCCGGCGTCCATCGTGGTCGAACCGGGCAACCGCGGTGAGGCAGGCGACGAGTTCGAGCTGACCATGGTGCTCCGGTCCGACGCCAAGGCCACCACCCGGTGGTCGTTCGGCGACGGAACCGGCGCGTCCGGCTCCTCGGTCCGGCACAGCTGGTCCGCGCCGGGCGTCTTCACGGTCCGCGCGACCGCCACCTCCGACACCGGAGAACGGGCTGAGGCCGAGACCACGGTGACCGTCGACCCGGCGGGCGCCCCGCCGCAGATCACCGCGATCGGCATCCGCAGGCCCAGACCGGTGATCGGCGAGTCGGTGCACTTCAGCGCCGACACCACCCGCGAGCCCGACAGGTGGGAGTGGACGGTCACCAGGCGCGGCCGGACAGCACCCGAGGTGACCGCCGGGACGGCCGAGTTCGACCACAGGTTCGCCACGCCCGGCCACTACACCGTCACGCTCACGGTGGCCAAGGGGTCCCGGATCGCGCAGTCCTCCCAGCAGCTCACCGTGGGCAAGGGCTCGGTCAAGGCCTGGGGCAACAACAACCTCTTCCACCAGCTGGAGGTCCCGGAGGAAGCCGGGAGCGGCGTGATCGCGATCGACGGGGCGGACGGTCACGCGCTGGCGTTGAAGGCGGACGGCCGGGTGATCGCCTGGGGCCGGTACCAGAGCGAGCAGCCGGTGACGGTGCCTCCGGAGGCGTCGAGCGGAGTGATCGCGATCTCGGCCATGGGCCAGCACAACCTGGTGCTGAAGGCCGACGGCTCCGTCATCGGCTGGGGCAACTTCGAGGAGGACTCGTACGTGCCGCCAGAGGCTCGGCACGGGGTGGTCGCCATCGCCGCCGGGCTGGCGCACAGCCTGGCGTTGAAGACCGACGGCTCCGTCATCAGCTGGGGCATCGATGCCGTGAACGTGCCCGCGGAGGCCCGGCACGGAGTGGTCGCCATCGCCGCCGGCCAGTCCCAAAGCCTGGCGTTGAAGGCCGACGGCTCCATCATCGCCTGGGGCTGGGACCCCCAATCGGTACCGACGCCGCCCACTGTCACGGGTGGTGTGCGCGCTCTTGCCATAGGAATGAGCGTCGGCCTGGCGTTGAGGAACGACGGCTCGGTGATCAGCTGGGGGAGCAGGAAGTCCAAGGTGTACCGGGTACCGGAGGAAGCGATGAGCGGCGTCGTCGCGGTGGACTACGGCTACGAACACGCCCTGGCGCTGAAGGCGGACGGCACGGTCATCGGCTGGGGTGACGTCGGCAGCGAGACGGAGGTGGCGCCGCCCGAGTACGACCACGGCGTGCTGTCCATCGCGGCCGGCGCGTTGTTCAGCCTGGTCGTGCTGGAAGAGATCGACTGACCGATGAGATCACTGACCCGACGTACGCGGCTCCTGACCGCCCTCGCCGCCGTCACCGTGACCGCCGCGGCCGTTCTCGTGGTGGGGCCCGGCTATCACGCCTCGCAGGTGCGCATGCGCTCCGGCACGGTCTGGCTGGCGTCCGGCCAGACCGGCGAGGCGACCCTGGTGGACGGCGCCGCCGCCGAGGTGAGCGCCCACGTGCCGGTCGCAGGGCCGGGCGCGGCGTTGACCGTCGCTCAACGGGGCGGCTCAGCCGTTGTGCTCGACCGGAGAACCGGCCGGTTGAGCACGGTCGACAGCGCCACCGAACGGGTCACCCCGGCGGTGCCGGCCCTTCCGGCGAGCGATGGACTGGTCGTGCTGCCCGCTCCGGACGCGCTGCACGTGGTCGATGTCCACAGTGGAATGACGGCTGTGTTCGACCCCGCGACCCTGGCGGCCAGGGGCGAACCGCGGCGCCTGGCGGGGGCGATCAGGCCGGGCAACGTCGCGCTCGACGGTCGTGGCCGGTTGTGGGCGATCGACGACACGACCGGTGACCTGGTCTGGCTGAGCGGTGGACAGCGACGGACTCGTTCCGCCGCGGCGAAGCGCGGTCACCTGACGATCGTCGACGGCAGTCCGGCGGTGGTGGATCCCGACCGCGGCACGGCCGAACTGCTCGACCCCGAGACCGGTGCGGTCGCGCGGTCGGTACGGCTTGACGTGCGTGCCGACGACACGACGGTGATCGGAGCGGCTGCCGGCCGGGCGAGGGTGCTCATCGCGACCGGCAGCCGCGGCGAGCTGGTCTCCTGCGAGTTCGACACCGGCTGCACCGGGCCTGTCCAGGTCAGTTCCGCGGGCGCCGAGCTCGCGGCACCGGTCGAGGCCGGCAACCACGCGGTGGTGCCCGACCACTCGACCGGTCAGGTCACGATCGTCGACCTCGCCACGTCACGAGTGGTGGCCCAGCGCCGGCTGTTCGAGCAGCCGACCCCGTTCGAGCTGATCGCCCGCGACGGCATCGTCTTCTTCAACGACCCGAACAGCAACGTCGCCGGGGTGCTGGACCTGGCGGGGAACGTCCGGACGGTCACCAAATACACGCAAGGCCCTGTCGCCGGCGACGTACCTCCCACCGCCGACCCCCGCAGGCAGGCGGACCCGCTGACGAAGATCGACCACCGCGAGCAGACACCTGGCCTCGGGCTTCCCGGCCGGACGAACCGGCCGTTCCCGCCGGAGCCACCCACGACGAGGCCGACCGCGTCCATCGTGGTCACCCCTGGCGTCCACGGCGTGGTCGGTGACGAGTTCGAGCTGACGATGGTGCTGCAGCCCGCCACCCCGGCTTCGACCAGCTGGTCGTTCGGCGACACCACCGGCGCGGAGGCGGTGTCCACCGTCCGCCACCGATGGCAGCGACCGGGCACCTTCACCGTCAGCGCCACCGCCACCCTCGGCGGTGGCCGCACCGTGCGGTCGGAGGTCGCGGTGACCGTCGCCGAGCCGGGGGCGCCGCCGAGCATCACCCGGATCGACGTCCTGCGGCCGCGTCCGGTGGTGGGCGAGTCCGTGCACTTCAGCGCCGAGAGCACCAGAGACCTCGACAGGTGGGCGTGGACGGTGACCAAGGAGGGTGAGCCGGCGCCCGAGGTCACCGCGCAGACACCCGAGTTCGACCACGCGTTCAGCACGCCGGGCATCTACAGCGTCACGCTCACCGTCGCGAAAGGCGCTCTGACCGCGCAGTTCTCGCGGCAGTTCACCGTCGCGCGAGGCGCGGTCAAGATCTGGGGCGGCAGCCCTGCCGACTCCGGTCTGACCGTTCCACCGGCGGCCTCCAGCGGCGTGATCGCCATCGCCGCCGGCCCCGGCCATGCGCTTGCGTTGAAGTCGAACGGCTCCGTCATCGCCTGGGGCCCCGAGTGGAACGATGCCGTGCGCGTGCCTGCAGAAGCGCTGAGCGGAGTGGTCGCGATCGCCGCGGGTGCCCAGCACAGCCTGGCCTTGAAATCCGACGGTTCCGTCATCGCCTGGGGCACCGACTTCGAAACAATCCTGGACGTCCCGGCCGCGGCCAAGCACGACGTGATCGCGATCGCCGCCGGACTCACGCACAGCTTGGCGTTGAAGAAGGACGGCAGTGTGATCGCCTGGGGCGTGCTGTGGGGAGGACCTGACAAGTGGGTGCCCGCCCCGGCCCTCACCGATGCCGTCGCCATCGCGGCGGGGGTGACGCACAGCATGGCGGTGAGAGCGGACGGCACCGTTGTCGTCTGGGGTGACTTCACCGACTTCAACTGCGACCGCGAGACGCCTGTGCGCAACGTGCGTGCCGTCGCCGCCGGGTGGGGATCGTGCCTGGCGCTGCTGGCTGACGGCTCGACCACGGCATGGGGCTTGAACTTCCGAGATCAGCTCTCCATCCCGGCCGCGGCGAGAAGTGATGTCGCCGCGATGGACACCTTCAAGTGGCACACCCTGGCGTTGAAGACGGACGGTTCGGTGGTCGGCTGGGGGGACAACGAGTGGGGGCAGGCCTCGGTGCCACCGCAGTACAGCAAGGGCGCGCTGGCCGTGGCCGCGGGTGAGGATTTCAGCATGGTCCTGCTGGAGTGATCCGGCTGTCCGCTACGAGTAGCGGGCTCGGGTGGCCTGGCGCAGCTCGCGCCACGCCGCGGCCACCTGACCGGGATCACCACCGAACGCGCCGGCCCGCAGCAGTGCGGAGTCGGCGTCGAGACGGGCGATGTTGCGCTCGTAGATCACGTCACCGACCTGGTCGAGGTGCACGGCGAACTCGCCGAGCGAGGAGAACGCGCCGTCGTGCAGCTCCAGCAGGCTGCGCAGGAACTCGTAGTCCGCGAACGCCCACTCGAACGCGCTGCCGTCGACGACGTTGAAGAACACCCTGCTCAACACCAGCCTCAGTTGCACGCTCAACGCCTGGTGCGGTGGTGCGCCCGCCCACGACGGGAGGGCTGCCGCGTGCCGCGGGTCGACGACGTTGCGCAACGCCAGCGCGCGCAGGGCCGGGGTCGCCCGCTCGTCAGGAGTTCGGCACAGCAGGCGGTGCAGGAGGTCCTCGCGGCCCGAGGCCACGGCGGCCACGCCGATCACGTAGACCAGCAGCAACGCCGGGTAGGCCGCGGCGTTGACCCAGACGTCGTGTGCGGCGCGGTCGCGCGGGGCGGGGCGCAGGAAGCGTTCGACCAGGGCGGTCCACAGGTCGTCGTGGCGGCGGTCGCCGGAGCGGACGCCGATGGCGACCAGGCGCAGCAGCGGGGCCAGGTCGTGTTCGTAGCCGGTGAGCCGTTTTTCCAGCTCGGCGGGGAGTTCGTGGACGTCCAGGTGGCCGGTGGCCGGGTAGCGCTGCTCGGTCAGCAGGTCGAGGACCGCGGACGCGGCGGCCTGGACGCGGTCGGTCACGGTCTGACCCACCGGTTCGGCCAGTGCCTGCCGGAACTCGGTGACCGGGCTGCGCAGCTCGCCCTCGGCGGGGCGGTCCGCGCGCGGGTGCGGGGTGGGCTTCGCGGCCACCAGTTCCGGGACCAGCTCGACCAGTTCGTCCACCAGGCGCGGCAGGTCGAGGTCGTCGCTGCGGTGGTGGATGCGCAGGTACTGGCAGCGGGCGAGGCGTTTCAGCGCGTCCGGCAGGTCGGCCTCGGTGAGCGGGGCGATGCCGTCCATCAGCACCGGGATGACCCGCAGGCCGCACTGGAACGCCTCGGTGATCTCGCGCCGCACCCAGTCGTCGGCCTTGTCGAGCCGGCGGGCGCCCTCGCGGTCGAGGGCGCCCACCCACCTCGGGCCGATGAGCGCGAGCAGCACCTCGCACCGGCGCAGGCCGCTCAGGATCTCGCGGGAGAAGTCCTCGCCGAGGCGGATCGACTGGCTCGCGTAGAAGACCTGGCCGGCTCCGAAGCGCGCGCTCAACTCCCGTTTGACCAGGGCAGCAGCCCACTCACCGTCTCCGGTGCGGTAGTTGACGAACACGCCAGGCATCGCTCATAGCCTCTCATGGTGAGCTGTGGCCTGGAGATTACTGATCGCCGTTCAGCTGCTCCGGTAGACCTCGGTGATCTCCCGGATCTCGCCGGCCAGACGTTGCTGGAGCTGGTCGAGGAACCTGGTGTTGCGCACGATCTTCGTGCGCCGCAGCAGCGGCCGCTTCACGTCGCGCCGGAACACCGAGACGCAGTCGGAGAAGTCCTCACCGCCCCACGGGATGAGCTCCTGCGCCACGCACCGCAGCCCGGCCGCCTCCGCGTACCGCCGGAACTTCGCCGCCGACATGGTCGGCGCGCGCCAGTGCTCGTTGCCGACGGTGAGCTCGCCGGTCCTGGCGTCGCGGTACTCGTCGATGTTGGAGTGGTGGAACACGCCGGTGCCGCCGGGCCGCAGCTTGCGCCCGAGCTGCGCGAGGTAGGACTCCAGCACGTCGTCCTCGGCGTGGACCAGCGAGTCCCAGCTGAACACGAAGTCGATCGAGTCGTCGGCGATCATGTCGAGCGACTTGCCGTCGTTGACGTGGTAGTCGATGTGGTCGTGGCCCGCGAACCGCTCCTTGCACGCGTCGATGCACGGCTGCGCGAGGTCGACCAGCGTCAGCTTCTCACTGGCCGGCACGAGGAACTGCGTGGCGCGGCCGAACCCCGGCGCGATCTCCAGGGTGTGCGCGGACGGCAGGAACGGGCTGATCCTCGGCTGCAGGAACCACGCCCACATGGCCTGCGTGCCGCCGAAGCCCTCGGACCACTCGTCGCCCTTGTCGGTCCAGTCGTAGTTCGCCCATCTGCTGTGGTTCTCTTCAACGCTCGGCATGCCGCCCCCAGGTTCGAAGTTCCCTCAAGTGCGCAGGAGACTAGCGGTTCAGCCGGGCGACCTTGCCGTCGAAACACCGGTTCAGCACCGGCGCCAGCACGCCGCCGAACCTGGCCAGCACCTTCATGCTCAGGTCCGGGCAGATGAGGAACCTCCGCTTCTCGATCCCGGCCACGATCGCCCGCGCGACCACCGCGGCGGGCAGCGGCTTCACCGTGCCGCTGATCGCGAACGTCTCGGCGGGCTTGAACCGGTTCTCCTCCGCCAGCTGCGGCGTGTCCACGTCCGGTGGGAACACCACGCCCACGTGGATCCCGTGTGGCCGCAGCTCCGCCCGCAGCGACTCCATCAGGCCCCGCACCGCGAACTTCGCCGGCCCGTAGGCGCTGTAGCCGTAGATTCCCAGCAGGGCCGTCGCGGACGACACCGCCACCACGCTGCCGCTGCCGCGCTCCACCATGGCCGGCACCGCCGCGCGCAGCACGTGCACCGTGCCGAAGTAGTCGACCTCGATCATCTCCCGGAAGACCTCGCCGGGCAGCTCCAGGAACCGGCCGGGCCGCGCCAGCCCCGCGCAGCTGATCAGCACGTCGCACGGCCCCAGCTCCCCCATCACCTCCCCGACGGCCACCGCGTCCGCCACGTCGACCACGCGGAAGTCCACAGCGGACCCTTCGGCGCGCAGCTTCTCCGCCGCCGTCCTCAGCCGGTCCTCGCCCCGCGCGAGCAACGACAACCGCGCGCCGCGGGCCGCCAGCAGTTCCGCGGTCGCCAGGCCGATGCCGCTGGAGCCGCCGGTGATGATCACGTGCTTGCCGGTGAACATCGGCCCAGCGTGGCGGGGAGCGGTCTGGCCGTCCAGACGCCGAACTGTCACATTCGGCGCCGATACGACGATGTCGCAGGCGAGGGAGGACTCACGTGGCGAAGTCAGTCAAGTCGAGGACCGGCCGGATCGTGGCGGGAATCGTGCTGGTGGGGGCGATCACCGGGCTGGTGCTGGTGATCAGGTCGTCGGCCGAGCAGAAGTCCTGGGCCAGTGCCGAGGGGACCGTGCGGGAACGGCTGCGGTCGGGCAAGAGCTTCTCGGTCCGGGTCGAGTACCCGCTGCCGGACGGCACGAAGCAGGTCGCGACCCTGTCGGAGAACGGCCCGGCCCGCAACCCCGGCGACCGCGTGACCGTCCGCTACGACCTGGAGAACGGCCGGGTCGTCGACGCGGCGCTGGCCGACAACGACCAGGCGCACTGGGTGGCGGGCGGCATGCTGGGCGTCCTCGCCCTCGGCGCTCTCTTCCTGAGCTTCATCGCGTGGGCGCCGAAGCCGCGAGACGACTGACCAGGCTCGCCGCCGCCCTCCGAACCGGACCGGCCACGTCCTGGCGCCGCACCTCGGCACCGCCCACGAACACCCGCTCGACGTTGCCGGGATGCGCCGCCGTGACGACGGCGGCGACCGGGTCGTGCGTGCCGACGAGGTTGATGTCGTTGGCGCGCAACACGACCAGGTCCGCGTGCTTGCCCGCGCCGAGCGACCCGACCCGGTCGGCCATCCCGGCCGCCGCGGCACCCTCGACGGTCGCCATCCGCAGCACGTCGGCCGGTGTGACGTGCACGCCCTCGCTCAGGTGCGCCGACAGCAGGGTCGCGCGCATGACCGAGAACATGTCCCCCGCCACCACTGTGACGCTGTCCGCGGCGAGTCCGGTCAGGACGCCCAGACCGCGCGTGCGGCGCACCATCGGTCCACCGTGGCCCATCCGCGCCTCCAGGGCGGGCGCGATCGACACACCGGCACCGGCCTCGGCCACCAGCTTGAGCTCGTCGTCGGGGAGTCCGTTGCCGTGCACGAAGGTGATGCCCGAGTGCAGCAGCCCGCGGTCGCGCAGCACCGACATCGGCCGTTCCTGCCCGGCGAGGTGGACCATCAGCCGCAGCCCGAGCGACCGGGCGATCTCCCACGTCGCCTCGACGTCGGCCAGGCCGGCGAACGACGGCCCCATCGGGGCCAGCGCGACCTCGACGGTGCCACCCGCCAGCCCCGCGCCCCGTGCCACGTCCTCGGGCACCATCGCCGCCGCCAGCGGCTGCCCGTAGCCGAACAGCGCCCGCACGCCCGACGCGCGCAGGCCCCGCACCGCCGCCTCCGCGTGCTCGAAGGTCGGCGAGAACGAGAAGTCCAGCACCGTGGTGACACCGGAGGCGAGGCACTCCAGGCCGCCGGCGAGCGTGCCGATCTCCAGGTCCTCCGGTGTGACCACGCGTTGCGCCGGTCGCAGCAGCTCGTCCAGGTACTCCGTCAACGTCATGTCGGCGCAGAACGACCGCACGAGCACCTGCCACAGGTGCCGGTGCGTGTCGACGAACCCCGGCAGCACGATCCGGTCCGTGCAGTCGATCACCTCGGCCGCGGTCAGCCCCTTCCCCACCGCGGCGATCCGGCCGTCCGAGACCAGCACGTCCGTGCCCGGTAAGACCGCGACCGGGTCCGTGTCGATCACCAGCGCGTTGCGCAGCACGAAGTCCACGACATCTCCCTCACTCGAAAGCTTTCTCAAAAGCTATCACGGTGTGCAATAGCCTTCGACCTGTGACGGATCGAGTGGACGACCTGATGACGAAGTGGCGGGCGGAGCTGCCGGAGGTGCTCGTGCCCAGCACGGAACTCGGCAAGCGCGTGATGCTGCTCGCCGCCGCCCTCGGCGAGGCCACCCGCGTCACGGTGCACGGGTTCGACCTGACCGGCGCGGACTTCGACGTGCTCGCCGCCCTGCGCCGCAACGGCAAGCCCTACCGCCTCAAGGCGAACGAGCTCAGCCGGGCGTTGCTGCTGTCGACCGGCGGTACCAGCAACGTCGTCAACCGGCTGGCGAGCCGCGGCCTGGTCGAGCGCGAACCCGACCAGACCGACGGCCGCAGCACCTACGTGCGGCTCACCCCGCGCGGCAGGTCACTCGCCGAGGAGGTGACGCTCGCGAACACCAAGGCCCACGAGAAGATCCTCGGCGGCATCCCGGCGGGCCTGCTGGAGCAGGCCACCGCCGTGATGCGCGAGGTCTGGAAACACCTGCCGGACTAACGAACCGCGCGGACGCCGTTCTCGAAGAACGCGAGCCGCACCTCGGGGTCGACCGCCCGCTCGGGGTGGTCCATCAGCCCGAACGACAGCCCGTCCAGGCTCGTGACGCCCGCGATGTCCGCGAACGAACCGTCCGGGTTGGACTCCTTCTCGTAGCGCAGCGCCACGCGGTACTCCGCGGGCGCCGTGCTGTCGGGGTGGAACCGGCCCTCGCCGTGCGCGCACGGGAAGACGAGGGTCTGACCGCCGAGGCCGGCCAGCCACGGGCTGTCGTTGTCCTCGTCGACGACGTGCCGCTGGTGCTCCTCGTTGCGGAACGTGCCGGAGCTGTTCACCTTCAGCCCGACCTTGCCGAAGCAGCCGCCGCGCACCGCGATCTGGAACCCGTTGCAGATGCCGATCAACGGCCGGGTGCGGCACGTCTCGAACTGCTCGGCCAGGTGGCTGCGCAGCAACGCGCCCGCCACCGCACCCGCGCCGAGGTGGTCGCCGAACGAGAACCCGCCGGGAATGCACAGGATGTCGGCGTCGTCGAGCCGCTCGTCACCCGCCAGCAGGTCGGCGGCGAACCGCAGCCGCGGGGTCGCGCCGACCGCCGCGAACGCCGCGACGGTCTCCTCCTGGCAGTTGGTGCCGGGCAGGTACAGGACGTTGACGGTCGGCTTCATGCGATCCTCGCCGTGAACGAGTTGAGCCAGCCGTCGCGCGCGGCCGGGGTGAACAGGTCGGTGCCGTCGAGCAGGATGCCGGCGCCGGGCACGAGCGTGCCGAGCACGACCGGGTTGAGCTCAGCGGGCAGGCGGCCGACGTCGTCAGCGCCGACCTCGACGACCGCGCCGACGCGGTGCTCGGCGAAGAGCGACTCGGTGCTGCCGGACTCCAGCCGCACGCCGATGCCGCTCGCCAGCACGCCCTGGGCGAGCGAGGCCGCGACGCCACCGGCGCCGATGCGGGCACCGCTGCGCAGCAGGTCCCTGCTCGCCGCCAGCGCGGTCAGGTAACCATCCACATCGGACAGAGACAGCTCGTCCAGCGCACCGCCGGGCAGCCCCAGCTTGCGCGCGGCGACCGTGCCGACCGGTGACGGAGTGGACAGTCCGATGTGGACCAGCACGTTGTCCCGCGCGGTCCACTGCTCGCGCAGCAGGCCGTCGCGGTGCGGCACCTTGCCCAGCGCGGTCAGGAACACCGCGGGCGGCACGCTGACCAGGCCCTCGTCGGTGTGCACCGAACCGGCGGAGGAGTCCTTGCCGGAGATCAGCGGCACGCCGAAGTGGCGGACCAGCACGGCCAGCTCGTCGACCATGCCGACGAGCCACTCGCGCCAGTTCTCCGACAGGTGCGGGGTGTAGAAGTTGTCGCACATGCAGATGTCGTGCACCGCGACGCCCGCGAGCACCTGGCCCGCGAGCAGCGAGCAGAACATCTGCCGCGTCGCGGCGACCGGGTCGGCCTCGAACATCCACGGGTTGAACGCGGTGTTCAGCACGGCCGCGGCGGGCGAACCGGCGACCGGTGTGCCGGCCCAGTAGGCCGTGCGGACCGGGTGCTCGGTGCCGTAGTGCGGGCCGTAGAAGGTGTTGCCCTGCACGGTGGAGTCGTACTGTGAGTCCGCGTAGTGCTGTGACGCCACCTCCGCGTCGCTCACGACCTGCTCCAGCAGCCCGGCGAGCTCCGCGGGTGCCAGCGCCGGCCACTCCGGCACGCCGGACGGGCGCGGCGGCGGACCCACCTCCTGCCGTTCGACCTCGATGTCGAGCAGGTCGTACGACACGTCGAAGCCGATCTCGCCCTGGTGCGCGGGCACTTCGAGCGGCGGCGCGGCGAGCAGGGCCTCCTCGGTCAGGTCCGGGGCGTGGAACACGTGGTAACGACCCGTGTCCGCGAACCGGCCGATGGCCGTCGACCGCACCATGTGCTTGTCGAGGATCTTCTTCGCCCGCTCCTGGTGCTCCTGCGGCACGGCCAGCAGCATGCGTTCCTGCGACTCCGACAGCAGGATCCGCCACATCGGCAGCGCCGCGGTCTTCAACGGCACGAGCGCCGTGTTGATCCACACGCCGCACGCCTCGCCGATCTCACCGACGGCGCTGTTCAGGCCCGCGCCACCGACGTCGGTCAGCGCGCGCAGGCAGCCCTCCTCGCGCAGCTCGATCAGCGCCTTGCGGAACTTCACCTGCTCCAGCGGCGCGCCGATCTGCACCGACGCCGTGTCCATCGTCGCGCCCGCGGAGCTCGCGGAGGCGCCGTGGATGCCCTCGTTTCCGGTCAGCCCGCCGATCAGCACGACCAGGTCGCCCGGCTGCGGGGTGCCGCGCTGCGCCGCCGACACCGGCAGCAGGCCGATGCTGCCGCCGAGCGCGAACGGCTTGGCGCGGTAGGCCGGGTGGAACGTCATGCGCGACGACATCATCGGCACGCCGAACGTGTTGCCGTACTCCTTGATCGCCCTGATCGTCTCGCCGGCGAGCCTGCGCGCGTCCGGCCTGCCCTTGATCGGCGCGGGCGCCTCCGGCTCACCGATCGCGGTGTACTCGAAGCTGCCGATCGGGTCGGCGCTCAGGCCGGTGCCGAGGATGTCGCGCAGCACGCCGCCCAGCTTGGTCAGCTGTCCGAAGTAGCCGGAGATCGCCGACGGCCCGTTGTGCGTCTCGGCCTTGATCGCGATGGCGTGACCGTCGTAGAAGTCCCAGACGCCCGCGTTGTCGTGGAACATGCTCAGCACGTTCGGGTTCGCCACGTCCTTGGCGGCCGAGACGAGCCGGCCGAGCAGGCCGCCCAGCGACTTCCACGTGGTGTGCGCGCAGTGGTCGCTCCAGCGCGCGTCCAGGGCCTCCAGCAGCACGTCGGTGACGAACTCGTCGCCGAGGGTCTGCTGGACGTGCTGCACGTGCTTCATCTGGGCGAGCGAGAGGTTGCGGCCACCGGCCACGCCCAGCTCGGCGAGCGCGGCGTCGTCGAGACCGCGCAGGTCGTAGCGCACGGCCGACTCGTAGTGGCCCTGCGGCACGAGCGTGTCGTACTCGGGCTCGGCGTCGTGCAGCTCCTCGATCGTCGCGTTGAACCGCGTCGAGACGACCAGCTCGCGCAACCGCGGTGAGGCGGACTTGTAGCTCGTCGCGACCTTGCCGGCCCGGGCCTTCACGCCGAGCAGCGCGCACACGGTGATGATCGAGTCGCTTTCGTTGTCGACCACGCCGCGCTTGTAGGCGACCTGCACGGCGCCTGCCTCCAGCGGCTGGTCCACGGTGACCTCGACGTCGAGCTGGTCACCGAGCACCGCGGCGACCTCGGTCAGCGCGGCGGGCTCCGGCGCGCCCTCGAACTCGACGTAGTAGTCACGCCACACCTCGAGGTCGTCGAGCTCCCACGACCGGCCGAGCTCACGGATGTCGGGTTCCGCGCTGCCCGCGGAACGCACCGAGAACTTGTGGATCAACAATCCTCCTGGACCTCGACGGTGGCGTCACCGGAGATTGTCCTCAATGGCGGCCGGGCTCGTGGAAGTACCCCAGTGGTGGACACGATCGGGAATCGCCTGATGACGGACAGTGACTGCCGTCGCGGAGGGCCGGCCGGCGATCAGACAGGTTTTCCGACACCGAACACCATTGCGGCCGACTGCGCGCGGCCAACCTCACCGCAAAAGGCCGAAAAAGAAGGACAAAAGCTGGCCACATCTCCGCATGACCAGCTTTTGTCATTTGTTCGCCCTGCGGCCCGCCCGAAGAAGCTCGAACCCGGAATCGATCGGACGCCTATGGAATTTGTCGTCACGACCAGCGCTTTCATCACCCGGAACGCGAGTGGAACAACGCTTATCGAGCACTTGACGCAGGGTGTTACGACTCCAAACGGGTGAACAAAAATATTCGCCACGACCGTAACGCGTGTCCAGTCGGCGCCGATCAGCAGTTCGATGCGGCCGAAGAAAGCCCCACCACGGAGTGCGACGCCCACTTCTCGCATCGGTGATTGCCTTTGTTCACCCGGCACCGGAATCGGAGGGCTGCGGCGGCGATGAGTAACGGCCTCTCCGCGTACTGGTCGATGTTCTTCGGCGGAATCGACGGTTTCAGCCGGTCGTTCATCCTCATCGGGCTGATGCTCGCCATCGGCAACGCGCTGCGGTTCCTGACGAACCGCCCGTCCGCGGCCATCGGCGCGCACGACGCGCCTGACCCGTCGCCGCACATCGCTTTGCCGGGGGTGCTGCTGCGCGGCGGCGCACCGAGCCTGTGGTGGCCGTTCGTGCTGGTGTGGCTGGGTTTCCTGCTCGGGTCCGGGTTGCGGACCACGCACTGGACGCTCGCCGTCCTGATCCTCGTGCTGATCGCGGTGGGGTTCGGCCTGCACCTGCTGAAGGCCGCGCACGGCCGCCGCGGGGAGGCGCTCGTGTCCGGGCCCGCCTTGGCGGTGCTGCTGACCACGGGCGTGCTCGTCCTCTTCGGACTGTTGCTCACCGTGCGGCTGGAGGTCGTGCGCGACCCGGCCGTCGGCTTTCGCGGTGCTCTCGCGGGCAGCGCGCCCACCGACGCGCTGACCAAGGCGATCCTGCCCGCGGCGGCGCTCGCCCTGGTGCTGGTGCTGCTGGCGTTCAAGGTGCGGCCCGGCAAGATCAAGCCCGAGCGGCCGCGGCACGACCTGTGGCACGCGGCCGGACTGCTCGTGGTGTTCGTCCTGTTCGCCGCGCCGCTCGCGGGCGACGGGCAGCTGAAGATCGCCGGCATCGCGACGCCCGAGTTCGGCAAGATCGTCTACGTCGCGGTGCTCGCGATGATGCTGGCCGACCACGCGGTCGGGTTCCGGATCGAGCGCAGGCGGCTGCGGGACTCGCTGGACGACGTGACGCACGCGATCAGGGCGCGGCGGCACCTGCTCTACCCGTTCGTGCTGTTCGGCATGGTCGGCGTGGCGAGCACGCTCAAGTCCGACATCGGTCCGCTGATCCCGGTGTTCGCGGCCACCGTGGCGATGGTGTGGCTCGCGGTGCGCTCCGAGGTGACGCAGACGCTCGACGTGAGCCGGCAGCGCGGCACGGCGCGCACGGCGGCGGTCGTGCGCAACACGTGGAAGTTCACCCGCCCGATGCTCGTGCCGCTGCTGGCGCTCGCGGCGGTGGGTTTCCTCGTCATGCTGACCACCTCGTACATCACGACGCGGTGGGAGACCCAGCGCAACCCGTGGGTCTACAACTGGGCGCAGTCCTGCACCGACGTCACCGGCCCCGGTCAGCCGCCCGTGGTGCCCGCGGGCACCACGGCGTGCCAGGAGACGATGGCCGGCGAGCACTCCAGCGTGCACTCGCAGATCGCGCAGTCGCTCGCGACGATCGCGGACGGCGGCCTGTGGGGACGCGGCCTCACCGACACGACGTCCGGCACGCTGCCCGCCGGCAGCTCGGACCTCGTGCTCGCGGTGATCTGGAGCAAGCTCGGCGGTGTCGTCGTGGTGCTGCTCAGCGCACTGCTGGCGGTGCTGGCGGCGGCGCTCGCCCGGCTGTCCCGCACGACCGGCAAGCCGGCGTCGCCGGAACGGCTGTTCATCGGCGGGCTCGCCGGGATGATCCTCGCGCAGTTCCTGTTCGTGCTGGCCGCCACGGTCAACGCCGTGCCGCACTCGGGCATCACGGCACCGTTCCTGTCCTACGGCGTGCAGTCCACGGTCGCGCTCGGCATCGGCGTGATCGTCGCGGTGCTGCTGCACTACCGCGGCGAACCGCGGCCGGTCGCCGCCGCACCGTCGTCCCGGCTCACCTTCTCCGGCTCGCTGCTGACCTTCCTCACGTGCGTGATGCTCGCGTGGGGCGTGACGGTCTGGCCCTACACCGGTCTCGCGGAGAACCGCCCGTTCTGCGCCACGACCGCCGCCGTGGTCAGGGCCGCGGAGTGCTCGACGGACCGGATCGCACAACAGCGCACCTCCGTGCAGCTCGTCATCGGCGGCCGGGCGCAGTACCAGCGGCAGGGCGCCGCCCCCACCTGGACGCCGGTGGACCAGCCCCAGGTCGACCTGGCCGACCTCGCCGGGATCGTCGACGGCACCGCGCTCGGCGACGCGCTGTCGACCGGAGCCGGCACGTCGCTCGCGAGCAGGCTCGGCCCGCCGGCGGACGCGGCACCGGGCGCGGTCGAGCTGTCGGTCGACCCGAAGATCCAGCAGGCGATGGCGGCGGCGGTGCGCACCGGGCCGGGCAAGCTCGCGGGCGGGCTCGTCGTGCTGGACGCGGCCACCGGGCACGTGCTCGCGGCGGCCAGCGCCCCGACCGAGACGGCGCGGGCCACCACCCCGGCCCCGCTCACCCAGGAGACCGAGGACTTCCTCAAGTCGCACCAGGACTACTTCCACCGCGGGCCCGACGGGTCGCCGGACGAGACGCGCAGGTGCGATCCCGGGGACGTGACCGCACAGGACCGCGCGGACTGCGTGCGCTGGGGCCTGCGCGCGGCGACTACACCGTCCACAGAGGACAGGACCGTGCTGAGCGAGTACGTCGACGGGCGGACGGACGTGCGGCCGCCCAGTCCCGGGGTCAACCGGGCGTTCGGCAAGCGGTACGGCCTCGGCTCGACGTTCAAGGTGGTGGTCGCGGCGGCGTACCTGCGCCGGCCGAACACCGCCGCGACGGACCTGATCAGGGCTCCGCTGTCGGTCCCGGTCGGTGGCGGCAAGCAGATCCTCAACTACAACAGGGGCTACTGCGCCGGTACGACGCTGCCGCAGGAGACGATCACGCTCACCCAGGCGCTCGCCGTGTCGTGCAACACCGCGTTCGTCGAGCTGGCGAAGACCGTCGGGTGGAAGGCCGTCGAGGACACCGCGAAGGCGTTCGGGTTCGCGCAGCGGCAGCCGGAGGAGGGCACGGCGTGGCTCGCCGGCGTCACCGCGGGCCGGGACTCCGTCGTACCGCACGACCTCGCCGCCACCGACCTCGGCAACGAGGCGCTCGGCGGCGGCCAGGTCGAAGGCACGCCGCTGCAGATGGCGACGGTCCTGGCGGCGGTGGCCAACGCGGGCAAGGCGATCCAGCCGTCGCTCGTCACCTCCGTCACCGACGCGAACGGCGGCGAACGGCACCCGGTCGCCGGCGAGGTGCGCCAGGTGCTGACCCCGGCGCAGGCCGCGCAGCTGCAGCAGGCGCTGTCCGCCACGACCACGGACCGGACGGGCACCGCGTTCACCCTGGCCGCACCGGACGGCCGTGCGCTGTGGGTGAAGACCGGCACGCACGAGCTGGTCGAGGAAGGCGCGCCGCAGAGCCAGGAGTTCGTGCGGCAGATCGCGTGGGTCGTCGGCGCCTTCGTCACGCAGCAGGGGCCGGTGTCGTTCGCCGTCGCGGTCGAGACCAACGACGAGAAGGAGGGCGCCGCACGGGCCCGCCTGCTCGCCCAGCAGGCCATCGACAAGATCGTGGAGGTGCGCAGATGACCTCGGACATCGACCCCCGCTTCGAGGAGGCGGTGCGGATCGAGGCCACCACGAAGTTCCACGACTTCCTGGCGCGCCTGAAGGCTCCCGCCCCCGGCGGCCTGACCCTGGTCAAGATCAGGATCGGCACGGCGCGGGCGCTGTCGGACCCGGTGAAGGCGAAGATCCGCGAGTCGTTGCAGGACGTCCGCGCCGACCACCGCCACGTTCGCACCAGGGTCACGTTCACCGTCGACGAGACCGTGCCGCGCGGGCGCGAGGTGCGCTGCGACGCGGTGGAGGCGAGCCACGACGACTTCGCCGAGCCGCCACCGGAGTTCGACGACGACCGGTCCGAGCTGCTGGTGCTCAGCTGGGGCGCGGTGCGGTTCGAGTTCGTGCTCTCGGCGAGCCCGAAGTGGCTGCCGTTCGGCCGCCCGCACGCCAGGAACGACTACGGGCCGGGCGTGGTGCTGCCCCGCTCGATGCTGGCCGTGCCCTCCGGCCGGTTGCTGGACTTCCGCTTCCACGACGGGGAGCTGGAGCTGCGCCGGTTCCCGCACGGCGAGCACGTCGCCGTGAGCGCCGACGACCGGCTGCTGCTCGTCGGGCAGGAACCGCTCACCGCCGGCCGCCGGGGCCGGATCACCTTCACCGACGTCAGGACCGGGCACGAGTGCACGCTCGACTACGAGCTGCAGGACTGGCTCGTCGGCCAGCCGAGCGTGCCGGGCGAACCCGACCACCTGGACGGCTCGCCGCACCAGGCGATGCACCCGTCGGGACGGATCCTGCTGATCGAGCCGCCGCGCACCACGAACAAGCCGGAGGAACGGCTCTTCCCGGTGCCGTCGAGCAGCCCGGACCGCCCGATGCGGCACCTGGTCACCCAGGTGCTCTACTCCGAGGCGTCCGAAAAGGACAGACCGGGGAACCGCTGGCACGTCAAGATGTACCGCTGCGCGACACCGCAGCACGCCGGCCAGCTGCGCCGGTACCTGAACACGCAGGCGGTGCTCATCGAGCAGGTCAACGCGTCGGTCGGCGGCACCGCGCAGGCACCGCCGTGGGTGATCGCGCCGGTGCAGGTGCTGTCCGGCCGCACAGGCCTGACCGGGCCCGCGCAGCCGACGGACCTGCACATCCCGGAGCACGACGTGGTCTCGGACCCGGAGAACCGGCTGTCCGCGTGGTTCGGCGTCGCCGACCGGCCGCAGCCCGCGTGCTTCGTGCTCGTCGTGTCACCGCTGCTGACCCCGGTCGGCTGGCCGCTGTCGGACATGCGCACCTCCGCGCCAGGGGTGGAACAGCTGGCGGAGCTGCGCACGCTCGCGGTGGGCGTGGACGCCTGCCACGAACGCGACATCGCGCACTGCGACATCAAGCCCGCCAACGTCTGCCGCTACCTCACCGCCGACAACCGCAGCGGTTACGTGCTGATCGACGGCGACTCGGTGGCCCGTGCCACGGCCCAGCTGCCCGAGCTGCGGTTCAGCGCCGCCTACGCCTCGCCGGAGGTGCTCTACCAGCGGCACCGGATGCGGGCGCCCGGCCGTGAGGGCACCGAGGTCGACCTGCGCGAGCACGACAGGTTCGGCTTCGCGCTGGTGGTCCTCACCGCCGTCGCGGGCGCGGACCGGGTCACCCCGATGCTCACCCAGGACGACGACGGCCGGCGCACGATCGACTCGCCGGACGTGGTGGCCGGGGCGCTCGCCGCCTACTGGCCGCCGCACTGGCGCCCGTTCGCCGCGGAGCTCGCGGCACCGCTGCGGCCCAACGCGCTGGGCGGTGACGACTGGAGCGCGACCGCGTGGATCGACCGGCTGCACGCGCTCATCCCGGCACCTCCGTCCACAACGGACGGTCCACGGCCGGACGACGACCTGCCGCCGGTCGGCAGGCACGCGCGGCACGTCGACGAGATCCGCGCCGAGGCCAGGGCGGAGCTGGTCGGCTTCAAGACGCGGGTGCCCGCGGTCGCCGCGGCCGTCCGGCGGCACCAGCTGTCGGTGGCCAGGAACGCGTACTGGCGGGAGATCGCGGTGCGCGGGCTGCTGCCGCTGGCGGTGCCGTTGATCCTGCTCGCCGGTCTGCTGCTGGGAGGGAGGTGACGCCGTGCGCTACGAGGAGGTGCTGCCCGGTGCGTTGCGGGGTGCGGTGGAGCGGGTGTACCCGCCGATGGACTTCGACGAGTCGATCAGGCACGTGATCGGCGACTGGGTGCTCACGGAGGAGCCGACCGCGAGCCTCGCGCGCCGGGAGGCCGAACCGCACGTGCACACCTATCTGGAACGGGCGGCGGCGACCGGGGCCGCGCACGGCCGGGCGTTCAGCCGGAAGGTCCTGCTCCCGGTCACGGCGCTGCTGCTGGTGCTGTTCTTCGTCCTGCTGGCCCTGCTGTGAACGGAAACGAGCGGATGCCCCAGTCCCGCAACCTCAACCAGCTCAAGCGATGTCCCGCGTGCGACGACGACCTGGGCGTTCCTCCGACGCGCGCCGAGGACGGCAGCTGGCGGCGGCCGAGCCTCCTGCTGGAGGTCTGCGGCAGCGACCGCGGCGCGATGGAGTGGCGGCTGAGCTCGTTCGGCGGCGCCGTCGAGGCCAGCTCGAAGGGCTACCACGCGTCCCGGCCCGGCTGGGTCTACCGCATGTGCGGCGACGGCCACGTCTTCCTCGACCACATCAGGATGACCGGCGAGAGCGTCAGCACGGAGTGGACGGTCGACGACTTCGACGCCTCCGCCACGATCGGCGGAGTCGCCGCGGGCAAGAGCTATCTGATCCTGCGCACGCTGCACCAGCACCTGTCGGTCAACGGCCTGCCGCACCTGACGATGACCGACCGGCCGATGCAGGTCGACAGCCACACCGCGGACTGGCTGGAGGACACCCCGCTGCAGGTGCTGCTGCAGAGCTACCGCAACACCGAGGAGAAGGGCCTCCCGCTCGACCCGACCGTGCTGCGCACGACGGTGCCGTTCCACTTCCTGAGCACCAACGTCTCCCCCGACCTCGTGCCCGCCGTGCTGGAGCTGCAGGAGAAGCTCGGCGGCGAAGGACACCTCGACCGGTCGACGTGGGGACGCCGGATCCGGCAGCCGATCCTGTGCCGGTACTCGATCGGCGGCAGGCGGGTGCTCGTCGCGATCGCCGACCTGGCCGGCGAGCAGTTCGCGAGGTCGGCGCTGGAGGACGACCACCAGCAGCGGTTGCTGCGCAACTACGGCACGCTGACCTGGGTGGTCGACCCGGCGATCGCGAAGCCGTTCGCCGCGTTCATCCCCGCGGACACCGTCGAGGACACGATCGCGGCCAGCGTGCGCCCGGACGACAACGTGACCAACGACCTGCGCGGCGTGCTGCACCAGCGCAACTCGGTGCAGCGCAGGGTCGCGCTCACGCTCGCGCAGCGGACCGCCGCGCTCGCGGCCAACGTCGGCTCACGGCAACACGTTCTGGTGTGCATCAGCAAGATGGACCTGATCCACCTGGCGTTGCGGCGGGGCAGGAGGCTCGACGAGCTCGGCACCGAGGGCGCGGTCGTCGAGGGCACCGCGCGCTACCTCGCCCACGTCGCGATCCGGTTCTCCGGGCCGAAGCGCAGGCTGGTCGAGGAGGCGGCGCTGCGCTCGGTCGTCGAGCCGATCGCCCGCACCCAGCACGAGCAGAAGCTGTTCGAGGCGACCGTGCGGCAGTTCGCCAAGGCGATCGTGGATCACCACAGCGACCCCGACGCGTGGTGGAACCTGGTGCACGTCGGTGGTGGCGCGGTGATCCCGGTGCGCGAGGGCGAGCTCTCGTCGGTGCTGCCCGCGGGCCGGATCGTGCTGCCGTCGCTGGACGCGCACATCGCGGGCGCGCTCACCCCGCACGCGTCGGCGGTGCTGCGCACCAGGGACCTGGTGATGTCCGCGCTGGGCTGCGGCATCGCGTACGCGCTCGGGTTCGCGCAGCGCATCGAGTCGATGCTCGGCCACGAATGGCGCGACATCCGGTTCTTTCTGTGCTCCCCGCTGGAGCACGCGCCCGTCCGGGTCGCCGAGACGAGCGAGCTGATCGAGCCGCGGGACGCGAGCGCGGTCTTCCCCGATGTCGACGAGAGATCAGCGGCACTGTCCCAGTTGCTGCTCAGCCTTCTCCGGAGGATGCGGCCGTGACCGAACATGTCGTCGTCGAGTGGGGTGACCGGTCGGGTGGCGGCTTCGTGCCGTACACCGATCCGCGGCGGGGCGCGCCGCCTCCGCGCGCGTTCGTGAAGGTGGCGCACGACCTGCAGGACGACGTCGTGCACCAGCCGCCCGACGACGCGCGCGACAACGACAGGTTCCCGGTGTGGGGGCTGCAGCAGGTCGACGTCGAGGACCACGGTCCGCAGTGGTGCTTCACCGTGCAGGGCCGGGGCGGTGCGTTCGGAAGGGCGGGCAGCTGCCAGTTCCTGTTCGTGCCGGCCGCCGACGATCCCGCCGACGTGTGGGCGTACGGCGCCTCGCTGGTGGGCGCGGACGGCAGGCTCGGACTCGACCCCCTGCACCCGGCGCTGCCCTCGGTGGACGCGGAGTCGCTCGTCGGCCCGCTCACGGCGCTGGCGCAACGCCGCCGGCGCATCGCGCTGACCGGTGAGCCCACCGAGGTCGCCCGCGTGATCTGGCACCTGGTCGCCGCGCTGCCGGACGTGGTCGTGGCCGAGCACATCTGGCTGACGTTCCCGTTGAGCATCCCGATCCTCGACGAGCGGCCGAGCGTGACGGGGCAGTGGCCGGCTGAGCAGTCCGACAACCTGAAGGCCCGTCAGGTCGCGCGCTGGCTGGAACCCGATCCCGCCGAGCGCCCCGATCCGCTGCCGCCGCGCGCGGACGAGGCGATCAGGTGGCTCGCGAGGACCGTCACGACGCGGCGGCTGGACGAGGCGCACCGCGCGCACCCGTCGATGCGGGCGTTGCTGGAGACGATCATCGCCAACGAGCTGGACATCACCGACGCGGACGTCCCGAGGCTCGTCCGCGCGCACGACCCGCGGTTGCGCGACGGCGTCAACCCGGACCGGGTGCGGCGGTGGGCCGGCCGGCAACCGAACGCCGCGATCGGCGAACTGCTGCACCGCCCTCCGCCGTGGCTGGAGGAGGAGCTGCTGGAAGGCCTGCTCACCGCCCACCGGCACGCCGAAGCGGGGCAGAACCCGGCGAAGTTCCCACCGGCGAGCGCCACCGGCGGCTGGCACCAACGGCTCGCGGAACTCCTCCGCGCCCGCTATCCCGAGCGGACCGGGCTGGTGCGGTTCGTGTGCGAACACGTGACCGCGCCGGGCAGGCCGCTCGGGACGCCCGAACTCGTGCAGCAGTACCGGGGGTGGCTGGAACGCCTCGGCGTCCCGCCCAACGACCCGTCCGTCTTCGGCGTGCCGGTCAAGGAGATCGCGGCCGCGCTGGCGCAGAGCGGCCGGATCTCCGCCACGCACCGGGACCTGCTGCGCGCGGCACCCGACCAGATCGGCGCGCTGAGGTCGGTCGTGCAGCGCCTGCCCGAGGTGACCGCGGACCACGCCGCGGTGCTGATGACAGTGCGGGAGGACGAGGACGGCATGCGCCAGGTGCTCGAACTCGTGCTCGACCACAACCCCCACCGCGGCGAGCGGGCCGCGGCCTGGCTGGCCGACGTCATGCAGCGGGCCACGTCGGACCGGGTCAGGAGTGCGGTGGTCACCGCGGGAGAGGCGTACCTCGGCAGGTTCGAGGCGGGACCGCTGCCCGCCGCGTTCCTGTCGTTCGCGCTGCGGTTCTGGAGCGAGGGCCAGGAGGACCCGACCGCCGCTCGGGTGCTGCGCGACGCCGCGTCCCGGCTCAAGCCCTCGGCTGCCACGAGCAAGACGACGTACCGGTCCGAGCCGGTGCACCCGCACGACGACGGATGGTCGTCGATCCAGGCCGAGCCCAGGCCGCTGCCGGTCGCCGAAGCGTCCGAGGAGGACGAAGAAGAGTCCGGCGCCGCCGGCTCGCCGTGGACGGTGGTGCTGTTCACGGTCGCGGCGGCCTTCGTGGTGCTGCTGCCCGTGATCTTCCTGCTCAGCCGGTTGGGGCAGTGATGGCGGACCAGATGTCCGCGGCCGAGCGGATCACCGCGCTGACCGGCACCGCGATGTCCACAGTGGACAGGATCGCCGGGGTCTCCCCCACCGGCCGGCCACCGCACCTCGCTCAGCTGGGCGGCGTGCTGGCGGTGGCGGCGCGGCAGGCCGGGCGGATCGAGCTGAACCCGGCCGCCGCCGACCCCGACGCCGACCTGTGGCGGTTGCGCGAACCCGGCTACCTGCGGTCGATCTGCGAGCACCCGGTCGCGCACCCGAACACCGCGCTGGTGCTGCTGCCCGTCGTGCTCACCTGGTCCGCGCTCGGCGTGGCGGAGTGGCGGTACGTGCGGTCGGGCAGCACGGGCTCGCGCCCGTCGTTCTTCGCGGACTGGCTGGCGCAGCCGTGGTACCTCGGCCCGGTGATGCTGTCGCTGGTCATCGTCGTGACGGTGCTGTGGATCATGCTCAACCACCGCCGCACCTCGTCGTCCCAGCGCCGGGCCGACGCGATCGACCGGGTCGCGCACCAGCTGGAGGTGGACCTGCTGGAGCCGGTGGCGATCCTGCGGGCCCTGGTCGGTTCGTCGCCGGAGGAGCAGACGCGGCAGGCCGCCGCGACGCTGTCCGAGGCCGCGCACCGGCTGGGCGAGGCCTCGTCCCGGCTGGCGGCCGCGTCGGCGGTCGTCGACCGGCTCGGCGCGGTGGCGCAGGAGCTCGTGGCGGCACTGCCCGACCTGGCGCGCCAGGTGCAGGCGTTCTCGGCGGTGCAGCAGCGGTTCGGCGAGCAGGCGGCGCAGATCATCAGCGCGGTGGCGCCGTTGGAGAACGTCGTGGCGGAGGTCGGTGCGGCCGGTGCGCTGGCGCGGGACGCCTCGGCGAGGTCCGGCGACGTCGTGCGGGAGGCCGCGGTGCAGCTGGCGGCGGCCAACGAGCTGTCGACCCGCAACACGGCACATCGCGAGCTGCTGGACGAGGCCCAGAAACCGTTCTCCGCGGCCGCCGGCTCGGTGGCGGGCGCGGCGGAGAAGTTCCAGGCCACCACGTCCACGTTGCAGGAGATCACCGGCAAGCTGCGGGAGACGATCCGCGAGGTGAACTGGCTCGCGATGGTGTCCGACGGGCTGCGTCATCCCGCCGAGCACCCGGACCAGCCGGTCGAATCGGATCAGGTGGCCTGATGGCGCGCAGGCACCGCCCGGTCAGCACGCTCGGCGTCGCCGGCTGGCTCTTCGCGGAACTGGCGCTGCTGCTGATGATCGTCGCGCTCGGGTCGGAGGAACGCCGGTCGGTGGCCGAACCCGTGGCGCCTTCTTCTCCCCCGCCCACGACCAGTTCGGCCGTTGCCCCGGAAGGACTTTCGCTGACCACCGAGTCGTTCATCATGCACGTCGACCCTTCCGGCGCGGGCGTGGTGGAGGAGTTCGGGCGCAACCTGGCCGCGAAGGTCGGTGCGGACGGGCGCGTCGGGCTGGTGCTGCTGTTCGGGCGGTCGCGCGACCCGTTCACACCGACGCAGGGGACCGTGGTCTCCCAGCAGCTCAAGGACCTGGTGGTGCCGGCGGGCCTGCCGCAGCTGCGGACCATGAACGACATGCGCGCCTACCTCGGGTCCGACGGCGCGCCCGGTGACGTCAAGGTCGAGCTGTTCCTGCTCAACGGAGGCCGCTGATGCCGCGGCACGGCCCGGACGTGGTCGTGGTCGACGGGTCCGGCGCCGGCCGCGGCGAGGCGGTGCGTTCCGCCTTGGGGCGCAACGGGATGACCGCCGTGGCGGGGTCCGCTTTGGACATCACCGCGCATCCGGGGGCGTGCGTGGTGCTGCTCATGCCCGCCGACTCGCTGCCGGACGCCGGCCACCACGTGCTCTCGGCGGTGGCCGGACTGCGCGACCGGCACCGGGCGCGGTTCGTGGTGGCGTGGCACGTGCCGCACCGGTCCCGGCTGCGGGTCGCCGCCACCGCCGGGAACAACGCCGCGTTGCTGCTCGGCACCAGCTGGCAGCGCGAGCTGACGCACCACGCCACGCCGTTCGACGCGGTGCGCTGCCGCGACCGGCAGGTGCGGGCGCTGATGTCGGCGCGCACGGTCGGCGGCAAGCCGGTCCGGCGGTTCTGCGACGACCTCGCCACGCTGGACCCGCTGGCGTTGCACGACATCACCGCCCAGGTGGCCGATCTCGGCGAGGAGACGCGGCTGTGCTGGCCACCGCCGGAGTCGATCGCCCAGGCCGTCCGGTTGCGTGCCCGGTGAACGACGAGGTGTCGAACTCCGTCGAGGGACGCGCGGACGTGGTCGTGCAGGCGGGCACGCTCATCTTCGGCGCGACCGGTGACATCCCGGTCGGCGAGGCGGTGCGCTCGCTCGACCCGGTGTGCGCCGACGTGCTGCGGGACGGGTTCACCGGGCGGCGGTGGCTGATCGAGCAGATCGACGGGTTCCTGGACTCCCGACCGTGCGGCTACCTGTGGGTGGAGGGCGATGCCGGCGTCGGCAAGACCGCGCTGGCCGCGCATCTCGTCCGGGAACGCGGCTGGGCGGGGCACTTCTCGCGGCTGACCCGCGGCGGCTCGGCCAGGGTCGCGCTGCGCAACCTGGCCGGGCGGCTGGCGGTGGCGCACGGTCTCGCGCCGAACGGGTTGCTGCCCGCCAGGTGGTGCACGCCGGAGGGGTTCGAGACGCTGCTGGCCCGGCTCACGCCGCCGGTCGTCCTGGTGGTGGACGGCGCCGACGAGGCGGAACGGGTGCCGGGCGCGCAACCGTGGGGCCTGCCGAACGAGCTGCCCGCGGGCGTTTTCGTGGTCGGCACGTACCGGACCGGCAGCCCGCCACCCTTCGGGCCGTCGGATGTCGTGCTGCGGCTCGCGGCCGCGGATCCGCGCAACGTCGCCGACGTCGTGGCGCACGCGGCCCGCGTGCAGCCCGATCTGGCCGACGTCACCCGCTGCGGAGGCGTGTGGATCTACCTGCGGTACGTGCTGAACGAGATCCGTCAGGGCGTCCGCGCGGCGGCCGATCCGCTGCCCGCCGACCTGTCCCGGTACTACACCGGCGTCCTGGAGTCGTGGCCTGCCTCCGTCCTGCCGCTCGTCTCGACGCTGGCGGTCGCCGGAGAACCGCTCAACGTGCGGCAGCTGGCCGTTCTGTCCGATGTGGACTCCGCCGGGGAGCACTGCCACCGGACCCTGCGGCCGTTCCTCAGCGTTGTCGACGGGGCGGACGGCCGCGAGTTCACCTGGTACCACGCCGGTCTGCGGGAGTTCCTCACCGGCGTGCGTCCCGGCGAGGACGGTCGGGAGCAGGACTGGAAGTGGTGGGACGTGCTGAGCTCCGCCGCCACCGCCGCGCACGACCGCATCTGCTCCTACTACCTGACCTCCGCCCCGACCGACGGCTACGCGTTGCGGCACCTGGCACGTCACCTCGTGGCGGCGGGCCGCGAGGACGACCTGCACCGCCTGCTGCGCACGGACTCGTGGTTCACCGCGCACGACCAAGCCGACACGATCGACGACTTCCTGTCCGACGTCGCGCTGGCACGTGCCTTGTGCGCGCGGGAAACCGACCGCGCACTGGCCGCCGCGCAACCGGCCACGACCCTGTGCGACGAGCTGCGCTACGACCTGGTGGTGGCGTCGATCGCCAGCCGCACCAACGCGCTCTCCGCCGAACTGGTGGCCGCCCTGGTCGCCGGCGGCGTGTGGACCCGGCCCCGCGCCGTCGCGCACGCGCTCAGGCTGCCCACCGCCACCGCGCGGGCACACGTGCTGGCCGTCCTCGGCGCGGCGGACCTGGCCCTCGCCGAGTCCGCCCAGATCGAGTCCGCGTACGCCCGCGCCGAGGTGCTGCTCACCCTGATCCCGCTGGACCCGGCCCGCCGCCCGGACCTGGTGGCGAAGGCGTTGCACGCCACCGCGGACATCACCGGCGAACACCAGCGCGCCGGAGCCGTTGTGGACCTCGCACCGTGGCTGACCGCCGACCAACGCGACACGGCTCTGGCGCTGGCGCAGCACATCACGCAGCCGCACGCCCGAGCACGCGCGTTGACGGCGCTGGGCGACCACGCCGGTGCGTTGGCGGCGGTGCGCGCGATCAGCGGTGAGAAGGAACGGGCGGAAGCCCTGGCCGCGCTGGCGCCTCGCCTGGCCGCTGTCGAGCAACCCACCTCCCCCGCTCCGAACCTGTCCGCCGCCCTGACCTCGGCCCAGTCGATCACCGGCCCCCACCGCCTCATCGCGATCGCCGCGCTGGCCGCTCACCTCCCCGATCGCGACCAGGTCCTCCAGCACCTCCTCGACACCCCCGTCCCCGACCACCAGGCCGAGGTGTACACCGCCCTGGCCCACCACCTGCCCGCCGCGATCGCCCCGGCCCTGGCCGCCGTCACCGCGGACCCGACCCGAGCCGAAGCCCTGGCTCCGCTGCTCACCGAGCCCCAGCTGACCGAAGCCCTGCACACAGCCGACCCCCGAACCCGCGCTCGCTGCCTCACCGCCCTGGCCCAACATCTGCCGGATCCCCAGACGCTCCACCGAGCACACGAAGCGGCCAAGGCGATCCCCGACGCCCACGACCGCGCGGAGGCGTTGACCCGCCTGGCACCCCTGCTACCCGCCGCCCCACGCCGCCAGGCCCTGCTCGACGCGCTCGCCGCGGCCACCGCCGTACCACCGGAGAACAGGGACCTGCCCGCGGGACTGCGCTGGCCCGGTCCCACGAAAACCCAGAGCCGGCGCGAAGTCCTGGCCACCCTGTCGGCCCGCCTGCGCGCCGAGGACCCGCACGACCCGCGCGCCCGATCGGCGGCGCTGAGCGAACGGATCCCGCACCTGTCCGCCGCCGAGCTGCACGAGGCGCTCGATGCGGCGCCCTACGGCGACCGCGATCTGCTGTGCGCGGTGGTGCTGCGGGCCGGCGAGGTGGCCGGCGACGCGGAGTTCGTCGCGCTGCTGCGGCGGGTGCTGCGCGGCGGGGTCAGCCGGGCCACCTGCACAGCGGTGCTGGCGGCGGCGTTGGGCAGGCTCGTCCAGGTGGCCGGCGAGGACGTGGCCGACCGGATCGGGGACGCGCTGGCCGACGTGCACCGGTGGTGGCCGTGAGTGGCCAATTGGTGGACAGAAGCTCCGCACGGCCGCCGGTTCGGGGCCGTACGGCCTACGCTGCCCGCACCGATCGGCTCCGGCCGGAAGAGGGTGACGGATGAGCCCCGACGACCCGCGCCGGCTGGGGCCGTACCGGGTGCTCGGCCGCCTCGGCGCGGGTGGCATGGGCGCGGTGTACCGGGCCACGTGGTCGGGCACGGACCGCGAGGTCGCGATCAAGGTGATCAACCCCGCGTACTCGGCGATCCCGAAGTACCGCGCGCGGTTCACCCGTGAGTTCCGGACCGCCATGTCGATCAGGTCCCCGTACGTCCCGCGGGTGCTGGACGCGGATCTGGAGTCCGAGCAGATGTACGTGGTGACCGAGCTGGTCGACGGGAAGAGCCTCGCGGACGTCGACCGGCTGCCGGGCGACCGCGTGCCGGCGCTCGCGAAGGACACGGCGCTGGCGTTGCGGGACATCCACGAACGCGGCATCGTGCACCGGGATCTCAAGCCCTCCAACGTGATGATGACCGGCGAACGCGCCATGGTGATCGACTTCGGGATCGCCGCGGACCTCTCCGACCTCGTCCGGCTGACCACCACCGATCACGTCGTCGGCACACTGCCCTACCTCGCCCCTGAGCTGATGGACCCGCGCGCGGCAGCACAGCCGTCGCCGGCTTCGGACGTGTTCTCGTGGGGGTGCCTGATCTACTACGCCGCCACTGGACGTCCCGCCTTCCCCGGCGTGGGCAGCACCCTCACCCAGTCGGCCCCGGACCTCCGGGACGTGCCGGGAACCGTGCGCGAGCTGGTGGCACGAGCCCTCGACAAACGGCCCGAACACCGCCCGTCGGTGCGGGACGTGCTGGACGACCTCGCCACCATCGGCGCGGAAGTCGTGCTGTGCGGCGGGAACGGGCGCGGGTACACCGCGCGGCTGCGGGCCTGCCTGATCGACGCGGGACTGGCCGTGCGGACGTCCGCCGACCCGGACTCCCTGGCGGACGCGGCGGTTCTGGTCGTGGTCGTGTCCGAACGGCCGGACCCGGCGGTGCGGGACATGCGGCTGGCCGCCCGGCGGCGCGGGGTCGAGGTGCTGCCGGTGCTGGTCGGCAACTGCACCGAACCGGACGCGTTCCTCGACGCCCGCGCCGGCGCGCTGCCCACCGCGGCACAGCTGCGGGCGTTGCGCGAGTGTGCGGCCAGGAAACCCATCAGCACCAACGACTTCACTGACCCTGCGGTGACCGCGATCGCCGCCGCCCTCGCCGACGGCGATCTGGTGCTGGCGGACCGGCGCACCACGGCGGCGCTGCTGGCCGCGGCGGGCTGCGCGGAGCTGGGCTGGGCGGGACCGGACGAGGTCGCGTCCATCGGCAGGCAGCTGCTGCTCGACTGCGCGCGCGTGTGGCACGAAGGCACCGACGGCAAGCACGGTTTCCTGGCCCAGCGCGGTCTTCTCGCGGATCGCACCGGGACCGAGGTGGCCGACCTCGCGGAGCTGTTCGGCTGGGGCGACCCGCTGACCATTCCCGCCGACTACGCGAGCTGGGTCGCGGGCGCCGGGGCCGCGTTCTTCCCGACCCTGCGCCACGACCGGGTCACCGGCTCGTGGTTCGACACCTGGAACGTCACTGTTTCCGCGGTACACCGGCGAATCCGGAGCGAATTCCCATGATCGAAGGCTTAGTGATCTTCATCGTGCTGGCCGCGGTGCTCATCGGCCTCGCGGCGCTGGTGCTGCGCAGGATGCGCCATCTCTCGTTGCACCGGTTCGCCGTGGCCACCCGCAAGTGGGTGGTGCCGCAACCGAACATGTCGCGCGAGAAGTACGTGCTGAGCACCATGCGCGTCCTGCGGGGCGGGCAGATGCTCCCGTTGTGGCCGTGGCTGTACAACGTCCGCGAGTACGACTACATCAGCGTCCCGGTCGGCACGGTGGGCCTGGTCAAGGCCAGGGTGGGCAGCAGCGTGCCGGCGAGCCGAGACCTCGCCGCGTACGTCGACTGCGACAGCTTCCAGAACGTCGCGGCCTTCCTCCAGGGCGGCGAGAAGGGCATGCAGCTGCAGATCCTGCGGGGCGGCGAGGAGTACGCCATCGACCCCGAGCTGTTCGAGGTGTACACAGTGGACAGTCTGCCCAGCGGGTTCCCGGTCGGCGCGAAGGACCTGGAGCTGCTGTCGGTCGACAGCGAGGACGTCGGGGTCGTCATCGTCACCGACGCGCCCGCCCCCGACGACCCGAACGTCCCGGCACCCTCGGTGCCGGGTCACGACAACTTCCAGCTGCCGTGGGTGTTCCTGGCCGGCGGCGGGCGCAGCGGCCTGCAGACCGACATCCTGCCGGGCGGGGCGAAGTACGCGATCAACCCGTTGTTCGCGCGGGTCGTGCACATCCCAGTCCGCGAGCTCACCCTGACGTGGGGCGAGAAGTCCGGCAACGAGGACCGCTACGACTCGGAGCTCGGCCCGCTGCGGGTGACGATCCAGGGCTTCGAGCTGGAGGTCGACCTGAGCCAGACGCTGTCCATCCCGCCGCATGCCGCGCCGTACCTGGTCAAGCGGTTCGGCGAGGAGGCGGAGGGCGACATCGGCGGCCGCAAGTCCGCGGCCGTCAAGCGGTTCGTCGGCCGGGTGCTCGGGGAGAAGGTCAAGGGCTACTTCACCGAACGCACGAGCGGCGGCGAGATCGACAAGTTCATCCACCAGCTCGCCGACGTGCGCGGCAAGCTGAAGATCCAGATCACGCAGGCGCTGGCCGAGCTGCGGGTCGACGCCCGCGAGACGACGATCGGCGCGATCCGGTTCGCCTCCGACGAGCTCAACCAGGAGTACCGCAAGTACGTGCAGCGCCAGCAGCAGTTCCGCCAGCTCGAACAGGAGCTGCTCAACCAGCAGGTGATCAACGACATCCAGCGCAAGCAGCTGGAGGTGCGCCGGGAGGAGCTCATCGCCCAGGAGCAGGCGCTGTCCGACCTGTACGGGCTGGACCGCCGCGCGCTCGAACGGCTGCAGGCGATCCTGGGCAGCGCGAACCAGCCGACCGTGATCGTCAACGGCGGTACGGCGGCCGCGATTCCCGTGGCGCCGCACCGGCCGGCGGAGCGGATCGCGGTGCCGGCCTACGACCCCACGGCGGAGATCGACGTGTTCGACATCAGTCCCGGCGTGCTGCCGCCCGCGGACGGAGGAACGGAGTCCGGTGACGCGAACTGAGCCGGCCAGGCCGGTGCTGGGCATCGACCTCGGCACAACCTACACGTGCGTGGCCACGATGCGCGGGCGGGACGCGGTCGTGCTGCCCAACGCCGACGGCGAGCCGACCACGCCGTCGGTGGTCTACTTCGCCGAGGACGGCACGGCGGTGGTCGGCAGCGCGGCCGTGGCCCGCCGCGACCGGGAGCCCGGCCGGGTCGTGTCGCTGATCAAACGCGAGATGGGCAGGGCGAACGTCACCGTGGACGCGGCCGGGCGCCGCTACCACCCGCAGCAGGTGTCGGCGGTGATCCTGATCAAGGTCGTCCAGGACGCGTTGCGCCACCTCGGTTCCGCTGTGCCGGAGACCGGGCCGGTGGCCGACGCGGTCATCGCCGTCCCCGCCTACTTCGGCGCGGCCGAGCGCAGGGCCACCGCGCAGGCGGCCGCGCTGGCCCGGCTCAACCTGCTCGACCTGGTCAACGAACCCGTCGCGGCGGCCGTGGCGCACGGGCTGCACCAAGGCGGCGGACGCACGGCGATGGTGTACGACCTCGGCGGCGGGACGTTCGACGTGACCGTCATCCGGGTCGAGGAGGGCGTGCCCGCGAAGGTGGTGGCCATCGCGGGCGACCACCGGCTGGGCGGCGCGGACTGGGACCGGCGGCTCACCGCGCTCGTGCTGGCGCGGGCGAACTCCGCCGGGGACGCGGTGCGCGGCGACCCGCTGGCGATGGGCGGCCTGACCCGGCAGGTGGAGCAGCTCAAGATCGCGCTCACCGGCGCCGACCGGCACACCGCGCTGATCCCGGGCCGGGACGGCGCGACGCATCCCGTGACGGTGACCCGGGAGGAGTACGAGGAGGCCACGGCGGACCTGCTCGACCGGACTGTCGAGCTGACCCGCGACGCACTCGAACTGGCCAGGCGAGGCGGTGTCGAGGAGATCGACGACCTGCTGCTGTCCGGTGGCATGTCCCGCGGTCCGGCCGTGGCGCGCACGCTCGCCGAGCAGCTGCCCGAGCTGCCACCCGCGCGGTTGGCCCACGACGCCGACCACACCGTCGCCAAAGGCGCGGCGCGGATGGCGAGACGTGCGCTCGGCCAGAACTCCGCCGACGAGGTCGACACCGTGACCGCCAAGGGGTACGGGGTGGCGGTGGTGCGCGACGCCGACCGTCCGGCACTCGGCCACGGGGTGCTGTGGCTGATCCCGCCCGGCACCGACGTCCCGGTCGTGCGGCACCACGAGGTGTGCACGATCCGGGACGGCCAGCGCCGGATGGCCATCCGGGTCTGCGAGTCGGCCACCGGGTTCGTGCTCGGCGACCTGGCCGACGACCCGGCGGACCACACCGCCCTGGTCGACGGCGAGATCACCGGACTGCCCGCGGGCGTGCCGAAGGGCGAGCCGGTGGAGATCGAGTTCGAGCTGGGCGGCGACGGCGTTCTGCACGTGCACGTCCGCGCGCGCGACGCGAGCCTGCGGCTGGAGGCGAAGGTGGCGGGGGCGATGACCGAGGACGAGATGAGCGCTCCCCTGCCGGGGATCCGCCGCTGACATGGCCTCCTACACCGACGACGTGCTGGTGCCGGTGCAGACCGGGTGGTCGCCGCACCGCAACTACTTCCGCGTGTACCGGCTGTCGCCGTACGCGACCCAGTCCGAAGTGGACAGTGCACTGGGCGGGCAGCCCGCGCGGTGGGGCACGGCCGAGTCGCGCCAGTACGCCGTGGCCTGCGAACGCCTGCACGCCTCCCACGCCACGGCCGCCGCGGTGCTCCGCGATCCGGTGAGCCGCGCCCGGCATCGCGAGTCGGTGGAACACGAGCACGAGGCACTCGTCGAGGTGGTGCGCCACCGCCTGCACGGAGCACCCGCGATGACGCCGCACGAGATCGCCGCGCTCGTGCGCAACGCCGCGGGCCGGTGGAGCAGACCGGACGTGGTGGCCGCGCTGGAGGCCGTCGGCGCCGCCGTGCGCGAGCCCGTCGCGCTGCTGTGGCCCATCCAGCCCAAGCGGTGGCCGACGCTGCGCGAGCACTTGGCCGACCTCGCGCAGATGTCGTTGTGGGACTACCTTTCGCTCACGCCGGAACTGTCCGGAGTGGACACCACGGCGGCCGAGGTGGAGCTGCGCCGGCAACGGTTGCGGGTCGTCGCCCGCAACCAGGCGGCCGACGCCGAACGGGGTGTGCTCGCGCTCGTGCGGCCGTGGACGGCGCAACCGGGCGGCCTGGCCGCCGCACTCGCGTACGAGCTGGTGGCCGACCTGACCGCGGCCGCCGTGTGCGGCTACCCCGCGGTGCGGGACCTGGCCGAGCCGCAACGGTGTGCGGCGGCGGGGCTGACCGCCGATCCCGAGGACATCGCGTACGCGGTGTGGGTCTCGCGCGACGAGACGTCGTGGGCGGAGGAGTACTTCGCCGCGGTCGCGGAGCGCCGGCTGCCCGACGCGCTGGCCGTGCTGGACTCGCGCCCAGTGCCCGAGCCGTGGGTGCGCGTCCGCGACGAGCTGCGCTCTGACGTCGACCGGCTGCGCGCGTCGCTGGCGGACGCTCGCGCTCGTGAGGCGCACGCACCGGAAGAAGCCGCGGCCGGTTATCTCGCGATCGCCCGGGAGCTCGCGGATCCGGCCGTCACCGAGGGCCTGCTGCGGTGCCCGGCCGCCGCGCCCGCGACGGTGGACGCCGTCGTGACCGGCACCGAAGTCGTCGTCGGCTGGTCACCGTCCCCGTCGACCGCGGGCCGCATCGGCTACCGCGTCTGCCGCGGCACCACCGTGCTGGTGGAGGAGACGACCGCGCCGCCGTTCGTCGACCGGGAAGCCCCGGCCGGGCGGCTCTCCGTCTACCGCGTCACGGCGTTGCGCGAGGGCTCGCCAGGCGGAACCACGGCGGCGCAAGCGATTGCGGTGCTGCCGGAGGTCACCGACCTGCGGCTGACCGCCGAGCCGGGCGTCGTGCTGGGCCGGTGGCGGCTGCCGTCGGGCGCGGTGCGGGCGGTGATCCTGCGTGCGGGCACCGAGATCGCCGCGAGCGAGACGGGTTTCACCGACCCGCAGGTGCGGCCCGGCGCCACGGTCACCTATCGCGTCCAGGTCGAGTACCCCGAGGCACGCAGCCAGGGCATCGAGATCGCGGTGGTGTGCCTCGGCGAACCCGGGACGGTCACCGACCTGCACGCCGTGGCGAACGGTGACGTCGTCGACCTGTCGTGGACACCCGCCGCCGGGGACGAGGTCGGCATCCGGGTGCTCGCCCACCCCGAGGCGGCACCCGCGGGCGTCGTCCGGCTCGACCAGGCGGAGGCGGCGGGACCGCTCGTCGCCGGCAGCCGGACCGGGCACGCGCGAGTGGCCGCCGCCGACCTGGCCGGAGCACGCACCCTGGTCCCGGTGACGACGTCCGGGGCGTTCGCCGCGATCGGCCTTCCCGCGAACGTGCAGATCCCGCCGGAGCACATCACCGGACTGCAGGCGGTCCGGCTCGGCGCCCAGGTCCAGCTGTCGTGGCACTGGCCGGCCTGGACCCGTGCCGTGCAGGTCGTCTGGCGGCACGGCACCCCGCCCACCGGCCCGGACGACCCGGCGGCCCACCGGTTGCGCGTCACGAGAGCGGCCTACCTGACCAGAGGCCTGCGCGTGACGGCCGCCGAACCGGGCTCGCACTGGTTCGGCGTCTGCACGGCCGACGACCAGTTCGGTCCACTTGCGACAGTCGAGTCGCCCTGCCCGGTCCAGCTCCGCTACCACCTGCGCGGGCGGGCCCGCACCCGTGAGCTGCTGGTGGAGTCCGCGGCACCGCTGCCCGCCGTCGTCGTCCTCGGTCAGTCCGCCCGCCGCCCGCTGACCCCGGACGACGGCGTCGTGCTGGCGACGCTGCCCGGCGGCGAGCGGACTGGCCGAGCCGAGTTCACCGTGCCCGCGACCCTGCGCGGCCCGGTCCACCTGCGGGCGTTCGCGCTGGACGACTCGACGTGGGTGTGCCATCCCGACCCACGCGACCTGGTCGTGCGGTGATGATCTGCCCGTACTGCCACCGGCACTGCTCCAGTGGCGACCTGCTGATGCACTGCGGACCGCTGTGCCCGGTCCGTTCGTCCTTCCCCGCGAAAGCGCTGCGCCACAACCGATGCCCGCACGGCCGGCTTCCGCAGCCCCGGCGCCTCTGCCCGGCCTGCGCGCGGAGGGTGCCGCGCGAGTACGCCGAGGGGCCGAGCCACACGATCCTCGTCACGGGCGCGGCCCGGTCCGGCAAGAGCACGTGGCTCGCGGAGCTCCTGCGCGGGCTGTCGACCGGCGAGGTCGCCCACGCCGTTCCCGGTCTGTCGGTGCGCCTGCTCGGTGACCACGCGGCCCCGGTGCTGCTCAGCCTGCGTCGCTCGAACGCCGCCCCGGTGGTGCTCGCTCTGCACGAACTGTCCACAGAGGATGTTCCGCCTGGTGCGGCAGGTGTGGTGCACCTGGTCGATCCGGCTCACCTACCTGGCGTGCGGGCCCTGTTCGGCCGGAGCGCGGAACCGCCACTCACCGTCCCGGCCTGGCCACCCGGCCTCCCGGTCGCGGTGACCCTGAGCAAGCTGGACCTGGTGTGGGACGCGGTCGAGCACGGCTCACCGCTGCGCCGCCCCAGCCCGCACGCGCACGCCTACCTGGAGCCGGACGGCCTTGACGTGCACCACGAGGTGACGGCGTGGCTGGCCCGCTGGGGCGGCGCCCCGCTCCCGCCCCGGCACCGCTGCTTCGCGCTGTCGGCCAGGTTCGCGGGCTACCGGGTGGCGGACCCGCTGCTGTGGCTGCTGACCACGTTCGGCGCGTACGGCGTGGCCAAGGACAGGAGCTAGCCCGTGCGCACCCTCGCGATCGCGGTCTTCCTCGCACCACTGGCCTTGCTGCTGTTCGCGGTCACCTCCCTGACGAGCACGCTGATCGGCCTGGCCGCCGCGGCCCGCACCCTGACCCGGCGGGCGCCGGTGCACCCCGGACCGGGCTGGGACCCCGCCTACCTGACCGGCCCGACCCCGCGCGGCGCGTGGCACCGGGGACGTACCGCGGTGCGCGCGGCCCACGACAGACTTGTGGCGCTGCCCGATCCGGCGTTGCGCGACTCGCTCTTCGCCCGCCTGTGGCGCCGCCAGTCGGCCAGGACCCACGACGGCGCCCTGATCCTGCACCCCGCGAGCCTGGCGGGCGGTTACGCCCTGGGCTTCGCCGCGGCGGCCCTGCTGATCGCCACGACCACGGCCGCGCACGCACTTCTGGCCACGCTGGCGGCCCTGACCGTCCGGGCCGCGGCCCGCGCACTGCGCCGGCTCGACACCGCCCGGTCCGTCGCCGTCGAGTGCGACACGTGTCGCCGGCGCCTGCGCCACCCGGCGTTCCGCTGCCCCTGCGGCCGCGTCCACCACGACCTGGCCCCCGGCCGCCAGGGCGTCCTGCGCCGGACCTGCCTGTGCGGCCACCGCCTGCCCACCTTGCTGCGCAACGGCAAACGCGCGCTGCCCGCCCTCTGCGACCACTGCCACGCCCCGCTGCCAGCCGTCCCCGCCGCGCACTTCCCGGTGATCGGCGACAGGTCGGCGCTCGTGCGCGCCTTTCCGCCGACGGACGAGCACGTCCACCTGGAGGACTGGCCGTTCGCCGGCCAGGCCGACGGCCTGATCCTCGTCCTGGACCAGGCCTCCGCGAACCCGAAAGCCGTCCTCGACGCGGCGATCGACGTCCTCACCGAGACGTGCGGAACCGCCATCCCCCTGGCCGTCGTCCTGCCGGCCCGGCAGTGGTTGCTCGATCAGGGCCACATCGACCTGGTGAACACCGCGGACAACCACTTCAGCCGCGTCCGCTACTTCGTGGTCGACGACCCGTCGCCGCCCGTCCGCTGGCTGCTCGACCCCGTGGAAACGGAACAGAAGTAGCGCGGGGATCAGCCGGTCTGCGGTAATGGCCGGCATGTCGTTCAGCGTTCAGCCCGGAGCCCTCCACGCGTTCCAGGCACAGCTCTCCGCCCTCGCCGACCAGGCGGCGACGGGCAAGGGGTACGCGCAGCAGCACGTGGCGCTGACCAGCGCGCAGAAGGGCGCGGCCGGCGGGGTCTTCTGGGGCGAGGCGATCAAGCGCGTCGGCGAGGTCTCCGCCGCCGTCACCAGGAACCTCGACCGGCTCAAGGAGCTCGTCGACGCCAGCGCGCTGGAGATCGTGCGGTCGGCGACGATGTACTCGCGCACCGACCAGGCCAGCGCCCAACGGCTCGACGACACCTACCCGGAGAAGCCGTGAAGCCGGTCGAGGCGCTGGTGCCGCCGGAGGCGAAGGGCGCGATCCCGAGTGCCGCCGACGACCTGCTGTCCGTCAGCGACTGGCTGAACGTGAGCCACTCGGTCATGAAGCTCACGGAGTGGGTCACCGGTGGCGTCAACCCCGGCCAGTGGCTCGTCGACCGCGTCACCGGCGACTGGGCCGCGTACGGGCGGGCGGGCAGCGCGATGGTGCACCTCGGCGAGTTCTACGCGGCGTACGGGCGGACCCTGACCGAGCACAAGACGGTGCTGATGAAGTCGTGGCACGGCCATGCGGCGTCGGCCGCGGACGCGTACTTCACCGGGCTCGCCGACGCGGTCGCGGCCCAGCAGGAGGCCCTGACGACGATCGGCGGGGAGCTGCACCTGGTCGCGTACCGGATCTGGACCCTGTCGAAGCTGCTGGACAGCCTGTTGGAGCAGCTGCTCGACATCATGCTGGAGGCGGCCATCGCGGCGGCGATCGGCACCGCCACCGTCGAGACCGGGGTGGGCGCGATCGGCGGGTACGCCCTGGCCGCGTTGCGGATCAAGAAGGCCACCGGGGTGTGGCGGTTGATCGTCGAGACGCACGACAAGGCGTACAACGGTTTCCTGCTGTCGATGACGGTGATCGTCGGCGCGTTGTCGAAGCTGGAGTCGCTGACCGAGCATCCGCTGCCCAAGGGCGCCTACGACCACCCTGGAGTCTGACATGCCCTCGCCCGACGAGCTGCGGGTGCTGCGCGACACGAGCGGCGACCCGGCGTTGCGCACCCTGCTCGACGACGTGCTGGCGGGCCGGAAGTCGTTGCGGGAAGCGGCGTCCACCGACGTCTTCGACCGGGGCGTGGAGGCACGGGTGTCCCGCGGGCTCGACGTGCTGACGGCACTGTCCGAAGAGGACTTCGACGCCCTCGCCGAGCGGGGCGAGCAGGCGCTCGCCCCGCCTCCCGAGCCGGTGCGCCTGCGCCCCATGGCGCCCCCGCGTGCCGACGACGACGAGCCCGACTACGAAGTCGAAGTGATGGAGTAGCAAGCGTTTCAGCGACGCCCGCCGCGCGCGGAGTAGGCGGCGATCCCGCTCACCACCAGCACGGCCGCCGTCCACGTCGCCACCCGGTCGTCGAACGGGCCGAACGGCCACGCGGCGATCCTGCCGGGCACCGACTGCGGTCCGGGAGGCACGATCGCGGCCACCGCCCACCACAGCACCGGCGCGGCCGCGGCGAACCTGGCGCCGGCCGCGGTCGCCGCCAGGCCGGCGAGACCGACCAGGCCCGCCGTGTTCCGCACGACGAACGCCGCGTCGAACCGCTCCTGTCCCAGGTGCTGCACGAGCAGGACCGCGGCCGCGGCCAGCACGGCCGCGAGCAGCAGGTGCCCGAACCTCCACACGGGCCACGGGATCGCGGTCGTGGCGTCCAGTTCGGGGTCCTGACCCGCGAGCCCGATCGTGATCACCAGCACCGCGGCCAGGGACGTCAGCGTGACGCTCAACGGTGTCCACGGCGAGTGCAACGCCGACCACGCGGCGAGCACCACCACGGGCAGAAGCACCAGTGCCGCGGGAACGCCGCGCGACCGCGCGTACAACGTGAGGAGCCTCATCACGGCGCCACCAGCACGTCGAGCACGCGCTCGGAGTCCTCGCACGCCAGCAACATCCGCCGCGCCTTCGCGATCCGGTTCAGCTGCTCCCGCGCGGAGTGGCCGCGCAGGGCCTGCCAGGCCGTCTCCAGCTCGGGACGCAACCGGTCGTCGCGCCACAGGTGGGGATCGGACGCGAGCTCGGCCAGGCCGCCGTTGAAGTAGCCGGCGGTGAGGTAGCGCACCACGGACTCCTTGGCGCTGACCGAGTTCGGCGCGGTGCAGGTGGGGACGCCCGCGCCGGCGAGCAGTTCGAGCCGCAGGCGTTCGGGAGGTGCCGCCAGCAGCCGGGAGCTGTCCTGCGCCCGCAGGTAGACGATCTTGGCGTTGCGCTGTGGTGCGGTGAGATGAGCCATCGCCGAGGTGTCCTCGCGGACCTCGGTGGGCGGGTCGGGCAGCACCGCGAGCTTCGCCAGCACGTCCTTGCCGACCGCGGCCACCGCGGCCAGGTGCTGTTCGTGCACCCGGCTCAGGCAGACCTGGCCGTCGCACACCGGTTTGCTCGCGATGGAGTCGGTCACCAGCACGTCGGAGAACCTCGCCGGCAGGACCGACACGGCCAGCACGACCGCGAGCCCGGCCGGGACCAGCGCCGCCAGCCGCCCGAGCCGGGTCCGCGCCACCAGCAGGAGGAACGCCGTCACGCCAAGACCGGTGAACCACACCATCTGTCCTATGTCGACAGACGTCGACGTCGTCACCAGATCGGAGCTGGGCGGGTCGAAGGCGAGCGTGAGCAACGCCGGCCGGGAGATCTCGTCGTCCGGGGACCGCGCCTGCAGCGCCTGTGCGGCCGTGGCCGCCGCCGTGAACGTCGCCACCAGCGCCACCGGCACGGTCAGCGGGTGGGGCAGCAGCCGTCCGATCGCGAGGCCGAGCAGGACGCTCGACGTGAACGCGAGCACGACGGTCGCCATGAGCGGCACGAACCCGCCCGAGACGAACCCGCCGCCTCCGGCGACGAGCGCGACGAGACCCGCGCACAGCAGAGCCGCGGCCACCGCGACCACCCCCGCCACGGCCGACGCGAGAACACCCAGCCTGACCCGGCCGGGACGCGGCGCCGTGGAGAACAGCTCGGTCACCTGCGCCCGGCTGTCCCGCATGCCTTGCAGGACCGCCAGTCCGACGATCAACGCCCACACGTACGCCAGCGGCGCGCGGAGCTCCAGCACCGCCGACGTCGAGTTGTCCCGCCACCTCGTGCCACTGGAACTGGTCAACCACAGCATTCCGGTGCCCGCGACCAGGAACAGCGCCCCGGCCCAGAGCGCGGTCGAACGCCGCAGCTCGATGCGCAGTGCGGTCACCACGAACCACCCGCGCTCTGGCTGATGAGCGCCGAGTAGCCGCGTTCGATCGGGCTGTCGCCGACGTGCCCGGCGGTGCCCGCCGTGGCCAGATCGGCCGGAGTGCCCTGGAACACCAGGGATCCCTCCGACACGAGCACCACGTCCGTGCACGCCGCCGCGACGTCCTCGACCAGGTGCGTCGAGATCAGCACGCAGGCCTGCTGCCCCAGTTCGACGACCAGTTCGCGGAACCGCAGCCGTTGCGCGGGATCCAGGCCCACGGTCGGTTCGTCCAGCAGCAGGATCTCCGGCTCGTTGACGATGGCCTGCGCGATGCCCACCCGCCGGACCATGCCGCCGGACAACGACTTCATGCGGTCCTCGGCGCGGTCGGCCAGCCCGACCCGCCGCAGCGCCCGGTCGACGGCGCCGGGGATCTCGGCCGGTGGCATCTCCTTCAACCACCCCAGGTACTCGACGAACTCCCGCACCTTGAACCGCTTGTAGTAGCCGAAGTGCTGCGGCAGGTACCCCAGCCGCCTGCGCACCGGCCGCAGGTTCTCGTTCACCGCGGTGCCGAGCAGCGACAGCGTTCCCGAGGTGGGCTTGCGCACCGTCGCCAGCGTGCGGATCAGGGTCGTCTTGCCGGCGCCGTTGGGGCCGAGCAGCCCGTGCACGCCCCGGCCGAGGCGCAGGTCCAGCCCGTCGACCGCGTTGCGGCCGCGTCTGCCGCCCACCCGGACCACGAGGTTCTCCGCTGTGATCGCGTGCATACCGTTCTCCCTGAAGTAACCTTCGTGGACTGTCACGCTTCCGCGAAGTCCTTTCTGCGCAAGGCGATCACCGCGACTCCCAGCAGCAACACACCTGCCCACAACGGCGTCACGGCCAGCGCCGCGGGCGTGTGGCTGAACGCGACCGTCGGCACGACGATCGCCAGTGCCCACACCGCGACGAACGCGATCGCGGCACGCGTAACCCCCACCAGCGCGCTGAGAGCGAGCGTCCCGGCGGTGAACGCGAGACAGGGCAACAACCACCGCGACAGCCCGAGCCCGGTCAGCCGGCTCGCCACCGTCAGGCCCGGCACCACCACCGCGAGCACAGACGCGGTGCGGCGGAACACGAGCGACAGCCCCGCCCGCGGCGTGCCCGCGGTGAGCTCGTGCGCCGGGTCGAGCGCCGGCCCCCACGACGCGGCGACCCCGAGCACCGGCAACACCGGCGCGACCAGCAGCACCAGCGACACCCGCCCGCCCGCCACCGAACCGAGCCGGTCCAGCGCCACGGCCGCGGCGGTCACGAGCAGGATCATCGCGAGCCACGGCCCGGCCGCCGGCGAGACCCACCCGTGCACCCACCGCCACCACGCGTGCGTGCGCGGCAGCTGGCGGGTGCGCTCGATGATCGGCGCGAGCTCGGCCCACACCGCCGTGGCGATCGGGTCCGGTGCCAGGCGGGCGCGGCACGGGGCGCAGGTCTCCAGGTGCGACTCGACGGCCCACAGCTGGTCCGCCGGCAGGTCGTCACCGCGCGTGTAGCGGTGGAGCAGCTGTTCGCTCGGGTGGTGCGCGGTCATGGCCGGCCTCCTTCGCCGCGGCTCAGGCGGTCCGCGGTCGAGCCGGGGCTGCTCCGCCGCGATCCGCACTCGCCTCGCGGGCCGCACACAGCCGCGCCAACGCGGCCGCCCCGGCGACCCTTCGCCCCGCCAGAGCTCCCCCGCCACGATCCACGCTCACCCCGCGGATGCCGGTCTCGGCCAACGGTCATGCCAGCGCCTCCCTCATCGCGATCCGCGCCCGCCGGGCGCGCGTCTTGACCGTGCCCTCCGGCACCCCGAGCAGCACCGCGGTCTCCCGCACCGAAAGCCCGTCGAGCACCATGGCCAGCAACACCTGCCGCAGCTCGGGGGCCAGCCGCCGCAGCGCGTCCCCGACCTCGTCGCCGACCACCCCGTCCAGCACCGGCTCGTCGGCGGCGGGGGCGGTGGGCGCGGACGCGGCGGCGGCGGGTGGCTGGGCGTGGTGGGCGCGGCGGCGGAACGCGTCCACCAGGCGTCTGGCGGCGATGGTCCACAGCCAGCCGACGGCGCTGCCGCCGGTGGTGGCGCCGGCGAACGCGCCGGCGGCTCGCCACACCGCGAGGTAGGTCTCCTGCAGCACTTCGGCGACGATCTGCTCGTCGGAGCACCGCCGGCGCAGCCGCACCGCCAGCCACGGCGAGGTTCGGCGGTAGAGCTCCTCGAAGGCACGGCGGTCACCTCGTGCGACACGGCGCACGAGGTCGTCCTCGTCGAGCTCACGGACAGCTCTCACACTCCGCAAGACGCCGAGACGGCGGCTCAGGTTCTCGCAATCATGTGACCCGCGACACAGAACGGGCCCGGTGCCTCCACCGAGGGCGTGCCGGTGAAGACCGCCGACATCGACTCGATCAGCGTGATCTGCCGCATCGCCGGCCGGCGCCGGGAAGGGTCACAGTCGTTCCACCGCCTTGGTGAGCACGTCCGGCGGAGCCGTGAACGGCAGCCGCACGTAGTCCGCCAGCGTCCGGTCGACGGCGAACTGCGGCCCCGGGCTCACCGCCACGCCCCGCGACCGGGCCCGGTTCGCCACCACCGGGCCCGTCTCGCCCGGCGGCCGCGCCCACAGCGTGAGGCCGCCCGGCGGCACGTCGAACGTCCAGCCGCGCTGCGCGAGCAACGCCGTCAGGTGGTCGCGCTGGGCGCGCAGCTGGGCACGGCGTTGCGCCAGCACACCGTCCAAATCGGACAGCAGCTCCAGGGCGATCAGCTGTTCCAGCGGCGGTGGGTACATCGTCGCGTGCAACGGGTTGAGCAGCAGTTCCCGCACGAGCCGCGGAGTGGCGCGCAGCCAGCCGACCCGCAGGCCGCTCCAGATCACCTTGCTCGTCGAGGCGATCGTCACCACGCCCCGGCCGGTCAGGTGCCGGGCCGGCGACGGTGGCGTGCGCAGGTCGAGATCCCGCAGCGTCTCGTCCACGACGACGGTCACCTGGTGGCGGTCCGCGGCCTGCGCGATCTCGGCGCGCTGCTCGTCGGACATCACCATGCCCGTCGGGTTGTGGAAGTCGGGGGTGAGGTAGGCGAGATCGGCGCCGCTCGTGCGCAGCACGTGTTCGGCGTTGTCCCAGCCCGTCCCGGTGACCGGCAGCGACACCAGGCGCGACCGGTGGCGGTGCAGCGCGGCCAGGGCGCCGGGGAACGTCGGGCTCTCCACCACGACCGGCCTGCCGCGGTCGTGCAGCCGTTCGGCGAGCAGGATCAGCGACGCCATCGCGCCCGTGGTGACGAGGATCTGGTCCGGCGTGGTGGGCAGCCCCTCGCTCGTGTACCGGTCGGCGATCAGCTCGCGCAGCCTCGGCAGGCCCGCGTCGGCGGTCCCGGCGTCGACCAGCAGGCCCGGCAGCCGTTCGACGGCGCGGCGGGACGCGGCGACGTAGGCCTCGTGCGGCGCGGACGTCACCGAGCGGGTCAGGTCGATCTCGACGTCGCCGCCGTGGTCGAGCGACCACGGCGCGGTGCGCGCGGTCATGTGCGACGGCAGGCGCACGACGCTGCCGCTGCCGTGCCGGGTGTGCACCCACCCGGTCTCCCGCAGCAGCATGAGCCCGGCGACCACGGTGCCCCGGCTCAGCGCCAGGTCACTGGCGATCGCGCGTTCGGACGGCATCGCGCTGCCCACGGGGATGCGGCCGGACAGCACCGCGTCCCGCACCGCGGAGGCGAACGACTCGGCCAGGGGACGGCTGCGCAGCCGCCACTCCCCCAGCGCGGTGTGGAAGGACATGGTCCAGTTTTACCTGATTGGACCAGGACCCGCACGGATCCGCGGGCTAGCGTCCGAACTGTGCATCCACGACTCGCTCATGACCTGGCGGCGCTGCCCGAGCTGCTGGAGAACACCCGAGGACTCGCAGAACAGGTGCTGGCCGGCCTCGACGACCGCCCGGTCGCGCCCCATCCGCAGTTCCCGGCGCCCGACCCGCTGCCGCGCGACGGCGCCGGCCTGGCCGGTGCGCTGGAGAGGTTCGCCCAGCGCTGGGAACCGGGGTTCTCCGGCAGCGCGGGACCCCGCTACCTCGGCTTCGTCACGGGAGGGACGACGCCCGCCGCGCTCGCCGGCGACTGGCTCACCGGCGTGTTCGACCAGAACAACACCTCGGGCGCGGACACCTCGGCGGTCGCCCTCGAACGGGAGACCGTCGGCTGGCTGCGCGAGCTGCTCGGCCTGAGCCCCGAGCACACCGGCGCCTTCGTGGCCGGTGCGACCGCCTCGAACTTCACCGGTCTCGCCATCGCGCGGGAGTGGCTCGGCGAGCGACGAGGGGTGCGCGTCGGGCAGTCCGGGGTGGCCGCGCTGGGCGACTTCGAGGTGCTGAGCTGCACTCCGCACGCCAGCATCCCCAAGGCGCTGTCCATGCTGGGAGCGGGCCGCGACCGGTTGCGCCGGCTGCCGGCGCAACCGGGCCGGGAGGCGGTCGACCTCGGCGCGCTGCGCGCGGCGCTGGAGGAGCAGCAGGGCAGGCCCGCCATCGTCGTCGCCAACGCGGGCACCGTGAACACCACCGACTTCGACGACCTGCGGGCCATCGCGGCACTGCGCGCGGAGTTCCCGTTCTGGCTGCACGTCGACGCCGCGTTCGGCGGGTTCGCCGCGCTGTCGCCCGACCACGCCCACCTGGTGGACGGGATAGCCGAAGCCGACTCGGTGTGTGTAGACCTGCACAAGTGGCTCAACGTCCCGTACGACGCGGCGGTGCAGTTCAGCCGCCGGCGCGACCTGCAGGTGGCGGTGTTCCAGAACTCCGCCGCCTACCTCGGCGTGCCGGAGGGCGAGCCGGACTTCCTGCACCTGACGCCGGACAACTCGCGCCGGCTGCGGGCGCTGGCGGCCTGGTTCTCGCTCACCGCGTACGGCGTCGAGGGGCACCGGGACATCGTGACCCGCAACATCGCGTCGGCGCGTGCGCTCGCCGGCAAGCTGGCCGCGCTGCAGGGGGTGCGGGTCTTCGAACCGGTGCGGCTCAACGTGGTCTGCTTCACCGTGCCCGGTGACACCAAGCGGGTCGTGCGCGCGATCGCCGAGACCGGCGAGGCGTTCCTGACCCCGACCGTGCACGAGGGCGCCCCGGCGATCCGCGCCGCGTTCAGCAACTGGCGCACGACCGACGCCGACGTGGACCGGGTCTTCGCCGCGGTCAGAAAGGTGCTGACGTGACCGTGTCACTGGGCCGGGTGGGCCTGTGGGCCCCGTTGTGGCTGTGGACGCGCGAGGGCGACCGGCTGCCGGACACCGCTGCCGAGCTGGACGAGCTCGGGTTCGGCGCGCTCTGGCTGGGCAACGGACCGTCCATCATGGACACCGCGGCGGCCGTGCTCGACCACACCGCGCGCATCCCGGTCGCCACGGGGATCGTGAACATCTGGGTGCATCCGGCGGAGGCGGTCGCCGACGCGCACGCGAAGATCACCGCGCGCCACCCGGACCGGCTGCTGCTGGGACTGGGCAACGGACCGCGCGAGGCGTCGCAGTGGGAGCTGTCGCCGTACCGCAAGATGATCGAGTACTTCGACCTGCTCGACGCCGCGGGCGTGCCGCCGTCCGGCCGGGTGCTCGCGGCGAACGGGCCGCGCATGCTGCGCCTCGCCGCACAGCGCAGCGCGGGGGCGCACCCGTTCCTGATCACCGCCGAGCACACGCACCAGGCCAGGGCCGTGCTCGGCGCGGGACCGCTGCTCGCGCCGGAGCTCAAGGTCGTGCTGGAGACCGATCCGGCCCGCGCCAGGGGCATCGCCCGGCAGGCGCTCGGCTTCTACCTCACCAAGCGGGGGTACGCGGCCAACCTGCGCCGGCTGGGCTACACCGACGCGGACCTGGCCGACGGCGGTAGCGACCGGCTGGTCGACGCGGTGGTCGCGTGGGGTGACGAGGAGACCGTGCTGGGGCGGGTCGCCGAACACCACCAGGCCGGCGCCGACCACGTCGCCCTGCAGGTGCTCACCGAGGCCACCGACACACCCGACCTGGACCGTCGCGAGCTGCCGGTCGCCGAATACCGCCGATTGGCCGCAGCAATGATCAGTTGAACTTCACAATTGACCGAACAACAGGACTCGTCCGAATGCGACCATTTCGGTTCGCGAGGAAATTTCAGGGGGCCCGGGAGCCGAACAACGGACATTTAGAGCGGCCAGCGAGCCGGGAACTGGGTAGCGTGGCCGACAAGGGGGGAGGCGCAACTGATCTCATGCGCCCGCAACGCACTCACACTGGGGAGATCTCGTCACCATGACCTACTCTCTGAATGCGAGCCAGGTGGACAGAATGCTCGGACGCTGGCAATCCCAGGGTCCGGCATATCTCGACCTCGCCAACGCGTTCCGGACGCTGATAATGGACGGCCGGTTGCCGCTGGGCAGCCGGCTGCCGGCGGAACGCACCCTCGCCCCGCAGCTCGGCATCAGCCGCAACACCGTGACCGCGGCGTACCGGCTGTTGCGGGAGCAGGGCTACCTGCAGAGCCTGCGCGGCAACGGCAGCTTCATCACCATTCCCACCGACCACCAGCAGGCCAACCGGATCGCGTCGTGGATACCGGCAGGCCAGGACCGCGACGCCATCGACTTCACGATCGCCTCGCCGCAGGCGTCCACGTCGTTCTACGACGCGACCCAGTCGCTGCACGACGACATCGGCGGCAACGTCGAGGACGCGGGCTACGACCTGCAGGGCATCTCCGGGCTGCGCCGGCTGCTGGCCGAGCGCTACACCGGTCTCGGCCTGCCGACCAGCCCCAGCGAGGTCATGGTCACCGCCGGGGCGCAGCACGCCTGGGGCCTGCTGATCAGACTGCTCACCAAAGAACGCGACCAGGTGCTGATGGAGAGTCCCACCTATCCGAATGCCGTCGACGCCGTGCGCAGTCTGAATCGGCAGACGCTCATGATAGGACTGGACGGGTCGGACTGGCACACCGACCTCATACAAACAACCATCGGCCGGCGCAAGCCTGCATTGAGCTATTTCATGGCGGATTTCCACAACCCCACCGGGCTGGTCATGCCGGAGGAGACCAGAAACCGCGTCATCGCGAGCACCGAGAAGGCCGGTGGCCACGTCGTCTTCGACGAGACGATCTCCGATCTGGCGCTGGACGAGAACGCCCCGCTGCGGCCGACCACCACCCACCGCTCCCCGCACGTGATCATGATCGGGTCCTTCAGCAAGATCGTCTGGGCCGGGTTGCGGCTCGGCTGGGTGCGCGCGCCCGCGCCGTTGATCTCCCGGCTGGTCACGCTGCGCGCGGCCGCCGACGCGGGCAACTCGATCGTGCCGCAGATCATCGCCTGCCGGCTGCTCGAGTCGTACGCGGACGTGCTGCGCGAGCGCAGGAGGTCGCTGCGCCAGGGCAGGGACGTGCTCGCCGACGCGGTGCGCAGGCTGCTGCCGCAGTGGTCGTTCCGCCTGCCCGACGGCGGGCTCAGCCTGTGGGTGGACCTCGGCGCCCGAGTCAGCTCACGGCTGGCGCTGGTGGCTCCCGAGCACGGTGTGCGCCTGCTGCCCGGCTCGCGCTTCGGTGCCGACAGCACGCTCGACAACTACCTGCGGCTGCCGTTCGTGCACGACGAGGCGACCGCGCGCGAAGGCGTCGTGCGCCTGGCGGCCGCGTTCGACCAGGTGATGAACGACCACGACGCCCGGCGGCCGGACCACCAGGCACCCGCGCCGCGCCGGTCCGCGGACCGCAGCCTGGCCATGACCGGCGGGCACGGCTTCCTCTGAGTCACCCCACGGGGACGGTGGTGCGGCGCGGCGGCCGCATCACCGCTCCCAGTGCCGGATCAGGGTCGGCACCGCGAACGCGACCACCACCATGTTCAGCAGGGCGCCGACGATCCACGGCGCGATCAGCCCGTACTGCTGCGCGAGGAACCCGCCGGCCAGCGCGCCGAGCGGCAGCCCGCCGTAGGACGCCATCCGGCCGGCCCCGCTGACCCGGCCGAGCAGCTCGCCCGGCACGACCCGCTGCCGGGTCGAGTACGACACCACGTTCCACATCGCCAGCGCGACCGAGAACACGCTGAACAGCACCACGACGGTGATCGCGTCCCGGCCGAACAGCCCGATGGACAGCCACACGAGCGGACCGACGATCTGCACCGCGACCGCGACCCGCAACCCGCCGAACCGGTCGACCACCCGGCCGGCGACGAGGCTGCCGATGATGCCGCCGATCGCCATGGCGGCCAGCAGCACGCCGTACCCGCGATCGCCGACGTGCAGCACGTCGTGGGCGAACAGCACCAGCGTGGACAACGCCATCGTCTCGCAGAAGTTGCCGGCCCCGGCCACCACCGTGAGGGTGAGCGGCAACCGGTGCTTGCCCAGCCACCGCAGGCCGTCGACGACGTCGCCGAGCAACGAGGACCGCTCGGCCCGCACCGGCGCGGCGGGCCTGGCCCGGATGCGGGACAGCAGCAGCACCGACAGCGAGAACGTGACCACGTTGAGCCAGAACGGCAACGGCATCGCGAAGGTGAACAGCGCGGCCCCCAGCGGCGGACCGGCGAACTCCTTGGACACCGAGACCGTCGCGACCAGCCGCCCGTTCGCGGTCTCCAGCTTGTCGCGCGGCACGATGCTCGGCACCAGCGCCTGGCTGGAGTTGGTGAAGAGGATCTCCGCGCAGCAGAGCCCGAACGCGAGCAGGTACAGCATCCAGATCTCGGTCAGGTGCAGGGTGGCGAGCACGGCGACCACACCGACCAGGAGCGCCTGCGCCACCTGGGCGCCCATCATGAGGCGCCGGCGGTCGAACCGGTCCGCGATCGCGCCGCCGAGCACCGACAGCACCAGCCACGGCAGGGTCGCCGCGGCCGACACCCAGGCGATCAGCCGGGCGTCGGAGGTGAGCGACTTGGCCAGCAACGGCAACGCCGCGAGCAGCGCGCCGTCGCCGAGCGTCGAGAACAGGCTTGCGGAGATCTGGAAGGAGAAGTCCCGGCCCACGCCCGCACGCCGCGGGCGTTCGGTCGTCTCCGGTGGGGAATCGGTCACGTGACGCCGCCTCTGTGATGTCAGGAAGTCGAGTTGTCGCAGTGGAAAACGCCGGCCGCGAGCACCTCCTTGCCCTGTGCGAGGCCGATGACCGCCGGGCCGTCCTCACGGACCATCCAGCACCGTGCGCCCGCATAGCCGCGAGGTGTGTAGAACGGCCCCCACAACGTCCGCCAACGCTCCTCTTCCCCGGTCTCCGGGTCGACCACCACGTCGGGCACGGCCGTCACCCGCTCCTGCACGATGGCACCGTTGGCCACGCCGTGCCGCAGCGCGGTCCACCACTGGTCGGGCGTCGCCTCCCAGCCCGCGACCACGCCGATGCCGCCGTACATCGAGTTCGGCTTCAGGATGAGCTCCTCGCGCCGGTTGCGGCACTCCTCGACGAGCTCCTGGACGTCCGCCGCGGACCCGCGGTTCAGCGACCTGGTCCACGGCAGCATCCGGTCGATCAGCGAGCGCTCCTCCGCGGTGAACGCGCCACCCCAGGCCGGGTCGGAGAGCAGGGCGAGACAACCCTTCTCGCCGTAGAGGTTGGCCTCCATCGGGGTCCACAGCACCACCCGGCCCTCCTCGTGGGCCTTGGCGACCAGCTCCACCCGCGCGATCTCCTCCGCCTCGTGGCAGACGTCGGCGGCCTCGAACACCCGGTAGACCACGTCCACCGGCACCTGGCCGAGCATGATCCGGCCGTTGCGCTCGGTGATGTCGCGCAGCTCTCCGACGTGGAAGTCGACGCCGAGCTTCTGCATGCCCTGCTGCATCAGCAACCACGTGTCGCCCCACGTCGACAGCGCGCCGCTGGCCTCGACCAGCGCCACGACCGGCTCGGCCACGCCGGAGGCCTCGCGCAGCGCGGCGGCCAGCTCCTGGCCGGTGTCCACGAAGTCGAGCCGGTTGGCCGCGGCGAACCCGGCGAACTCCTCGGCCTCCAGCATCGCGCGGGGCAGGTCGCCCGCGAAGATCCACCCGCCGAGCTCGCTGCCGATGCCGAACTCGAGGATCTTGTAGCCCTGCTCGTCGCGGTGCACGTCGGCCCGTCCGACGAACTGCGGCGGACGGCCGCCGAACCGGGTCATCAGCGCGGCGCGGCTCGGTTCGACGCCGAGCGCGGCGCAGAACCGGTCGAGGTCCCCGTCGAAGATCCGTTCCGGCAGCGACGTCAGCAGCTCCAGCATCCGGCGCAGATCGGCGCCGAAGCCCGCGATCTCGGCGGAGGAGACGAACAGCGGCCTGCTCAGCGTGCAGCGGTGGCCGCCGTGCCGCAGCGACGGGTCGCGCTCGACGTGCCGGACGACGCGGGAGAGCCCGCCGCCGGGTGCGCGGCACGACTCGTTGTACTTCCTGGTGACCTCGTTCATCGGATCCCCCGTTCTCCTCTGGACACGGCCACGAACCCCGGCTCGGCCTCGGGGGTGGCCACCTGGTCTCCCGTGCACACCACACCGGCGCGCAACACGTTCGCGTAGCTGCCGAACGTCTTGTCCGACCGCGTGATCACCGCCCGCAGGAGCTCGCGGTCCTTGGCCAGTCCCCGCTGCGCCATCGAGATCATCACGCAGCGGCGGCACGGCCCGGTCACGTCCAGCAGCACCCGTCCGACCGCGATCGGGCCCCGGTGCGGCAGCTCGCCCGCGGACAGCACGACGTTCGGGCGGAAGCGGCGCACGTCCCACACGCCATCCGGATGCCACTCACGGCCGTGTGCCAGCAGGTCCTCGCTGAGCACGTGCACCGGTGACTCGTCGACGAACCCCCACTGCGGCAGCTCGAACGAGGCGAGCTTGGCCGACTCGGTCAGGTACTCCTCGACCTGCACGGCCTGCCCGGACGGGCGGCGCAGCTCGACGTCGAGGTGCAGCCAGTCGCTGAGCCGGTCGGCGCTCTCCGGATCGTCGCTGTGCACCGTGCCGCCGTCGGGCAACGTCAGCTCCACCGCGTCGCCGAGCCAGCGCGCGGTGGCCTCCAGCAGCTCCGGCGACCGGCGCGCGGTGAGGACGCGGCCGCCCGCCCGCGTGGCGATGGCGAACGCCCGGTCGCCCTGCACGCCGTCGGCCACGAACCGCAGCCGCTCGACCTGTTCTCCCCCAACGGATTTCACCGGGTACCGCCACAACCCGGTCACCGTGACGCCGGCCATCACAGGTCCAGCACCAGGTCGGTCACCGGCCGGGCGATGCACAGCAGCACCTCACCGTTCGGCGGCGTCACCTCGGGCTGGAGGTGGTAGCTGACCGTGCCGCAGGTCAGCCTGGTGCTGCAGGTGCCGCACACCCCGCCCCAGCACAGCGAGTCCACCTCGATGCCGTTCTTCTCCGCGAACGGCAGCAGCGAGTCGATCCGCCCGTCCCAGTCCAGCTCGACCCCGGACGCGGCGAACGTGACCCGCAGACCGGTCAGCTGCGGCACCACGTCCACGCCGTCCTCCCCGCGCACGGTCGGCCGCGTCATGGGCACCGACTCGCGCTCGGGGTCGATCATGGCGATCCGCTCGGGCGGCAGCGCGGCGGGGTCCAGCACCGCGAAACCGTGCCGCGCGAACCAGTCCCTGGTGGTCCTGGTGAAGACGAGCGCGTCCGCGAAGCCCTCCTCCGCCAGCACGATCAGCATGCTGGCCAGCAGGAAGCGGCCGAGGCCGAGGCCCTGCCACCGTTCGCCCACCGCCACGTTGAAGATCTCGGCGAGGCCGCCGAACCGGCGGATGCCCGCGCAGCCGGCGATCTCGTGGTCTATCTCCACCACGTGGAAGTCCTCGACGGAGGCGTCGAAGAGCTCGATGTCCCGCTCGATCAGCTGGCCCGCGGCGACGAACGGTTTGGACAGCTCGTGCATCGCCCCCACGTCCGACGAGCGGGCGCGGCGGAACGTCGCGTCGATGATCTCACCTCCCCCTGTGCGGGTGAGGATCACGTCCACTCTTTCCTTCACTGCCGCTCCCCCTAGAGGTAGGACTCAAGACCGCCCTGCCGCCGCACGTCGAGGCTGCAGCAGTGGAAACCGCCGCCGAAGGTGCGTCCGTGGCGGTACGGCACGGGCACGACCGTGAAGCCCTCCTTCTCCAGCAGCCGCGCGAGACCGGTCTGCTTGTCCGGCACGATCACGGTCTCCTCGTTGACCGACAGGATGTTCATGCCGATCCACGTGGACGCGCGCGCCCAGTCCAGCGCGAAGCCGTCGTCCTCCGGCTCGTCGAACCACAGGGTCTTCCAGCCCTGCAGCGGCGCCGGGATGTCGTCAGGGCCGAGCCTGCCCGCGTTGGCCAGCAGCACGCCCGGCCTCAGCAGGTGGATCGTCGTGCCGACGTGGTCGTCGCAGATCGAGATCTCGTGCACCCGGAATTCGGGGCCCAGCACCCGCGCGAGCCAGCGCGCGCCGATGCGGTTGGCGGTGTTGCTGATGTTGACGAACACGTCCCGCCCGCAGCGGATCATGTTGGCGGCGTCGAACAACGGCTCCACTTCGTCCAGCACGGCACCTTCCGGCGTGAACCGGTAGGTGCTGTCGGGCAGCTGCGGTTTCGGTGCCGCGAGCCACAGCGCGCCGCTCTCGAAGTACTCGCGCAGCAGCGACCGGAACGGGAACGTCTCGGCGTAGCGCGACCGGACCGGCATCGGCGCCTCGATGATCGTCTCGCCGATCACCAGCAGGCAGTCCCTCGGCATCAGCGCGTGCCCGGCCGTGGTCCGCCACTCCAGCAGCGACAGCGGGCGCGAGTGGTCGGCGGGCTCGGGCCTGCGGACCTTGACGCCGAACGACTCCAGCGTCCGGCCCAGCGTCGCCAGGTCCTCGTCGGCCTCGGAGATCGCCCGAGCGAGGTCGGCGGGCGCGGCCGCGTCGGCGTGGTCCGGCTCCAGTCCGAAGAAGTGGCGTTGCGAGATGTCCACCGGCGGCACGTGCAGGTTCGCGGCGCTACCGACGACGATCTCCTCCAACTGCGCGAAGTCGGTGTAGGACCGGACGGCGCTCACGGCGATTCCCTTCTGGTGTTCGAGCGGCTCAGGGACAGCCCGAACGGTTGGTCGACGGACATCAGCTCGACGTAGTTGATGTTGACGTGAGGTGGCGTGTTGCACGCCCACAGCACGGCACTCGCGACGTCCACGGAGGACAGTGGCTGGATGCCGGTGTACAGCGCGTCCGCGCGGCCGGCGTCGCCCTTGAACCGGACCTGGGCGAACTCGGTGCGCACCATGCCGGGCGCGACGCAGGTGACCCTGACTCCGGTGCCCTGGACGTCGACGCGCAGGTTCGCGGACAGGTGGTGCACGAAGGCCTTGCTCGCCGCGTAGACGTTGCCGCCGAAGTACTCGTGCTCGGCGGCGAGCGAGCCGAGGTTGACGATGTGCCCGCGGCCGGCCGCCAGCATGCCCGGCAGCACCGCCCCGGTGCAGGCGAGCACGCCCGCGATGTTGGTGTCGATCATGGTGCGCCAGTCGCCGGGGTCGCCGTCGGAGAGCGGACCGAGCCCGAGCGACAGCCCCGCGTTGTTGACCAGGACGTCCACGTCGAGACCGGCGAGCAGACCGTGCACGGCGTCCTCGTCGCGCACGTCGACCGTCTCGACGCGCAGCAGGTCCGTGCCGTGCACGTCGGTCAGCTCGGTCAGCCGGTCGGCCCGCCGTGCCACGGCGACGACCCGCCTGCCCTCCTTGAGGAACCCCTCGGCGATCGCCCGGCCGATGCCCGACGACGCACCGGTCACCACCACCCAGCCGGTCACCGCGCCTCACCGGCCACGTCGGCCGCGACCCGCGGGTGGAACGGGCAGGTCCAGTCGTCCTCCACCGCGCGGCCGGAGTACTGGGCGGCCTCGGACGCCTCGCCGAAGTCGGCCAGGTTCGGGTTCAGCGAGCCCTGCAGGGCCATCTCCCGCGCCTGCACCTGGGACTGGATCCGCGTGTACGCACCGCGTTCCCGCAGCCGTTCGAACTGCAGGTGCGAGTTGAACACCATCGTCGGGTAGCGGAACCGGCGGGTGATCCTGGACGCGTTGGAGTGCAGGCCGACGACGAAGAACGCGTGCCCGCCGAGGCTGAACCCGAACCGGGGTGAGGCCGGGTCGGAGTCGACCGCGGGGTCCCAGCCGAACCGGGTCGCGTCGAGCTCGTGCAGGTCCTGCAACTGCCGCCACAGCGCGGTCTCGAACTCCTGCTCGGTCAGCCCGAGCGGTGCGGTGAAGCTCGCCGCGAACGTGGCCATCAGCGGGTCGATCTCGTCCTTGTGGACCACGAAGTCCACGACGGCGTCGTGCAGCTCGCGGGTCGTCGCGGGCGCGCTCATCTCGCCGAAGTGCCGGTGCACCACGGTTCCTCGCAGCCACGCGGTCTTGCCGGCGACGCAGGAGAACTCGTCCCCGGTCAGCTTCTCCGCCAGCGCGACGCGCACGGCGCCGGCGTCCTCCCCCCGTTCGGTCATACCCCAGTCCTCCTCCGGTCCGCACCCGGCCCGTCGGGCACCACGACCAGCTCGTAGTTCTCGATGATCTCGGTCGCCGCGCGGTGCACGTCCGCGTATCCCTTGCCGCGCAACCGGAACCGGCCACCGATGTGGTAGTAGCCGCCCTTGCCGTCGAAGACCGAGCCGACCTCGGGCAGCACCTCCGCGTACACCTCGGGCACCACGCCGGCCATCGGCGTGCGCGAGACCACCCGGCTGGGCAGCGGCCCGCGTTCGGGCACCATCACGAAGCCGCCGCCGGACGGGTCGGCGAACTCCTCGGCCATGGTCAGCGGCGGCAGGCCGAGCGTGGCGCGGAACGTCTCACCGAACAGGTCGATGCCGAGCACGTCGCGGTGGATGAACCCGATCTCGCCGCCGCCCGGCCGCATGCCGACCTCCAGGAAGACCAGCTCCCCGGTGCCGGTGCGGAACAGCTCCAGGTGGAAGGCGCCGTCCTCCTGGCCGAGCGCGTCCAGGCAGTGCCCGGCGAACTCGGCGATCCGGTCCCGTTCGGCGCCCGCGTCGAGCAGCACCGAGCCCAGCGATCGTCCTTCGGTGAAGCCCAGACAGGTGTCGATGTACTCGGAAACGCTGACGTAGTGGAACTTCCCGTGCCGCCGGACGCCGTCCGCGTGCAGGACCTGACCCTGGATGTACTCCTCGCACTCGTGTCCGGCCGGGTCCACCTCGGCGAGCGCGGCGGCCAGCCCGGCGACGTCGTGGTGCACCGACACACCGCGCGATGCCGCGCCGGCCCGCGGTTTGAGCACCACCGGCAGTCCGAGCCGCGCCACCACGGCCTGTGCGTCGGTGTCCTGGTCGAGCGCCAGGTACCTCGGCACCCGCAGCCCCGCCCCGCCGACGAGCTCCTTCATCCGCGGCTTGTCCAGGAACCGGGTGACGTACTCCGGCGTCCAGCCCGGCGTGTCGAGCTCCATCCGCAGCCGGGCCGCGGTGAGCACGTCCCGTTCGGAGATGCCGACCACGCCCGCGAACTCGCCGTGCCGCCGGGCCAGGTCCCGCGCGATCGGCAGCACCGCGTCGAAGTCGAGGCTCTCCACGACGACGGTCTGCAGCGCGCTGTCCTGGTCGAGGACGGCCAGGCCGGCCGGCAACGTGATGTGGACCAGATCGCAGTCCAGGCCTTCGGTGAACCGGTGGTACTCGCCGAACTCGTCGTCGAACCTGTTCAGCACCAGGTAGATCGGCCGTTCAGACAAAACGCACCTCTCTCTCGATCGCTCGCCAGCGCTCCAGAGCGGCCGCGTACGAGTCGGCGTGGAAGATCACGTGGCCGAGCCGGGCGCGGAAGTCGTCCGGCCGCGGCAGCGGTTCGCCCGGTCGCACGTACACCTGCAGCTCCAGCACGTCGGGCGCGTCGCGGAGCTCGTCGAGGCCGTGCGCCCCGTTGAACCGCTCCCCGGTCGCCGTGAACCCGAGCAGTCCGGCGCACTTGACCTTCGGCGTGCCCAGCGCCGCGACCTGGTCCAGGTCGAGCCCGGTGTAGGCGGCGAGCATGACCCGCGGCAGCGACACCCCGGTGACCAGCTCGATCAGGTCGGCGATGTGGCCGCCCGGCAGCCGGGCGCCGATCTCGATCAGCACCGGGCCGTCCGGCCGCAGCCGCAGCTCGCAGTGGAACGGGCCGGTGGTGAGCCGCAGGGCGCGGCAAAGTTCGTCCACATAGGACTCGACGTCGGCGCGGACCGCCGGGTCCAGGTCCGCCTGCACGATGTGGCCGACCTCGACGAAGTACGGTTCCGGCCCGAGCAGCTTGGCGGTCACCGAGACGATCACCACCTCGTCGCCGCTCACGTACCCCTCGACGCTGACCTCCGGCCCGACGACCAGCTCCTCCAGCAGCACCCTGCCGTCCAGTCTGCGGCCGAGGTCGGTGCGCGGATCGGACGTCATGAACTCGTAGCGCCGCAACAGCTCCTCGGTGTCGTTCACCCGGCTGACGTGCACGCTGCCCGCCGAGTCGGTCGGCTTCAGCACCGCGGGGAACCCGACCACCTCCGCCGCCGCGAGCAGCTCGGCGCGGCTGGTGGCCCGGACGTGGCGCGGCACCCGCAGCCCCGCGGCCTGCGCCCGTTCGCGCATGACCGCCTTGTCCCGCAGCGCGAGCACGCTCGTCGCGGGCAGGCCGGGCAGCCCGAGCCGGTCCGCCAGCCGGGCCACGACGTCCACGTAGAACTCGAACCCCGGCAGGATCGCCGCGAGCGGGCGCTGCGCGTGCAGGTCCACCGCGATCTCGGTCAGCGCGGCCTCGTCGTTGGTGTCCACCTGGACGACCAGCTCGGCGAGGGCGAGATCGTCCGCCGAAATGACCCTGTCGTCGCCGTTGAACGTGGCCACGACAATGTCGAACCCGAGCTCACGCCCCACCCGGACGAGACCCAGGCCCGCGCCCATGGGTTCGATCACGAGAATTCGGCGGCCCTGACCCGGCTGCACACCAGCCATGAACACTCATCTTTCTGCGCTGTGGGAAAACCAGGCCTGGTGGAGGTGGCTCACCTGGCACGCCGAACCACCTCCGGGCACCTGACTCAGACTGCGGAGAGCTCCTTGTCGGCCACCGTCGTCTTGTGCAGCTCGGCGAAGTAGTCACCGATCAGGTTGACGAAGGTGATCAGGTCGGAATACGCCTGCTCGGCCGTGCCGAACGATTCCACCGCGCGCGACACCGTGCGGAACATCAGCTCGTCGTGGTCGTGCGACTCGTCGAAGTCCAGGTGCGCCTGCTTGCCGCGGGTGAATTCCTTGCCGAAGACCTCGGTGGCCTTGTTCGTGATGATCTGGTTGTAGCGGTCGGAGTACCACTCCACGAACCAGTCCCACACCGTGGTCGGCGCCGGGCCGCGGTCGTCGGCGGCCAGCCGCAGGTAGCCCATGAGCTGCTTGGTGGTCGGGAAGACGTCGTAGGTCTCCAGCTCCTCCGCGGACAGCCCGAACTTCTTCAGGTCGCGGGTGAACATGGTCTCGTGACCGAACTCCTCCGCCAGGTACTTGGCCAGGTTGGCGGCGAGCGTGTCGTCCTTCGAGCCGACCTTGAACAACGCGTAGGTGTCCACCTCGTTGTTGAGGCGGATCCGCAGAACCGTCTCGATCACGTGGCGGATGTAGTAGTCGCGGTCGATCCACTCGCCCGCGTGGAACTCACGCATCCGCGGAACCCGCTGGAACTGCTCCTCCATGAGGTCCGCAGCCAACTTCTCCAGACGCGTGCGGTCCAGCTTTTCCGTTCCTGCTGACACGAGTTTCTCCTTAGTTTGTGTTCAGTGAACAAGCCCAAGGAGGGAGGTGTGCACACCGCGCAGAGGGCAGCCGAAAACAGCCGCAGCGTCCAGCCGAAACCGAATCCCCCCGAAGACCCGCGCACCGCGCGGGCAGGTGTGACAACCCCTCCCAGGTCGTCTCAATGCCCCTCGTATCCGACGATAATGGGGCACCCAGGCGGTGCAAAGAGCCAATCCGAGACTCGTGGCCCCCTTACCGGAACTCTTCGCAGAAGCCGCCCCCTACCACACCCCGGGAGCCATTTGCCAGGAATGGATCAGCCATTGGTCTGGCCATCGGAACACGTGCACCCGCGGGCGGCGGCGGAAATTCGCTGGAATACGGCCCTGGCCCGGTACCGCGGGTGCGGTACCGGGCCAGGAGAGGTACTTCGGGAAACCGAAGGTGAGTGGTCAGGCGCCCACGGCCGGCTGATCCACCTCGTGCCGCGCAACGCAGTGTGCGCGGACGATCTCCCACACCTCCTCCGCGGTGGAGAGGGCGAGGGCCTGGCGGGCGACGGCGGCGCACGTCGCGTGGTCGAGCGCGCGGATGGTCGCGCGGACCTCGTCGAGGCGGGACGGTGCCGTCGACAACACGTCGCAGTCCAGCCCGACCAGCAGCGGCAGGACGAGCGGATGCGCGGCCGCGTCGCCGCAGATCGACACGCGCTGACGGTGGCGGTGGGCCGCGGCGATGGTGTCGGCGATGGCCCGCAGCACGGCGGGATGCGCGGCGAGCTGCGGGGTCAGCGCGGGGTCGCGGCGGTCCAGGCCGAGGATCTGCCCGGTGAGGTCGTTGCTGCCGATGGACAGGAAGTCCGCGCGGGCCGCGATGTCGTCGACCGCGGCAACGGCCTGCGGGAGCTCGATCATCGCGCCCAGCGGTGGTAGCGTGACGCCCAGGTCGAATGCGACGCGGGTGAGGACGTGCCGGCACGCGTCGAGCTCGGCCGGGGTCGCCACCATCGGGATCATGATGCGCACGTCGCACTCCCCCGCGGTGGCGAGGACGGCCCGGAACTGGCGCGCGAACGCGTCAGGTTCGGCGAGCATGAGCGGCAGGCCGCGGCCCACCCGGCCGTCGCGCCCCCTGGCCAGGAACGGCGGCAGCTTGTCGTCGGCGTAGTCGAGGGTGCGCACGGTGACCGGATGCCCGGCCAGCGCGCGCAACACCGGCCGCAGCACACCGGCGTGCTGCGCCTCGCTGGGCCACTCGGTGGCGTCGAGGAACGGCAGCTCGGTGCGCAGCAGGCCGACGCCGTCGGCGTTCGCGCTGACCGCGGCACGGGCCTCGACGGTGGTGGCTATGTTGGCGCGCAAGGTGACCGTGTGGCCGTCACGGGTCTGCGCGGGCAGATGTCGTTGCCCGGCAAGGGCCTCCCGGCGTTGCCGCGCGGACCGCATCGCCTCGCCCGCGGCGGCCTGCTCGGCCTGGCTCGGGTGGACGACGATCCGGCCCAGCTCGCCGTCGACGGCGACCGGTGCGCCGTCGGCGTGGTCGAGCACGGCGGGATGAACGCCGACGAGCAACGGGATGCCCAGTGAGCGCGCCACGATCGCGGCGTGCGAGTTGAAGCCGCCGGTGACGGAGACCGCCGCGGCCACCGCACCGGCCCGTTCCAGCAGATCGGCCGCGCCGATCTCGCCGGCCATCAGCACGACCGGGCCGTCGGCGTCCAGACCGTGGTCGTGGCCGTGCAGCCGGGCGATCACGCGCTTGCCGACCTGGCGGACGTCGGCCGCGCGTTCGGCGAGCGTCGGGTCGGGCAGCGCCGCCAGTGCCGCGGCATGGCGGTCCACCGCCCGTTGCACGGCCAACGCGAGCGGCAGGCCGTCCTGGGCGTGCCGGACGGCCAGTGCCCGCAGGTCGGTGTCCATGGCCAGGTAGCTGATGACTTCGAGGATGTCGGCGTCCTCCGCGCGGTCGTCCGCGCGCAGCCGCTCCGAGGTGGCCAGCAGGTCGGCGGCCACGCCCTGGAAGGCCTCGGTGATCTGGGTGACGGGGTTGCCGATGCCGTTCCAGGGCAACGCGGTCGGCAACGGGCGGTCGGTGCGGTGCAGCACACCGACCGCGGTGCCGGGGCTCGCCGCACGCCCGGTGAAGCGCAGCCGGTTCACGTGGCGGCCACCACCCCGGCCAGTGCGGTGAAGATCAACGCGGTGGACGTCGCGCCCGGATCCTGGTGGCCGATGCTGCGCGGACCGAGGTAGGACGCCCGGCCCTTGCGGGCCTGCAGCGGGATGGTGGCGTGCGCGCCCTCCTCGGCCGCCTTGGCCGCGTCCGCGACCGCCGCGGCCAGGTCGGCACCGTGGAAGACGGCCTCTTCGAGGGCGCTGACGGCCGGCGCGAGCGCGTCGAGCATGGTCTTGTCGCCGAGGGTGGCCGCACCGAGCTGGGTGACCGCGGCCGTCGCGGCGTGCAGGGCCGCCACGAGCTGCCGCGGGGTGGCCGCCGGTTCGGTCAGCGCCTTGCCCGCGGCCCGGAAAGCCGCGCCGTACAACGGACCCGACGCACCGCCCACAGTGGACATGAGCGTGCTGCCGGTCCTGACGAGGACCTCGCCGGCCGTGACCGGGCCGAGCTCGTCGAGCGCGGCGGCGACGGCGGTGAAGCCGCGGGACATGTTCGCGCCGTGGTCGGCGTCGCCGATCGCGGCGTCGAGCTGGGTGAGCTGGTCGCGATGGGACTCGACCGCCGCGGCGACCGCCCGGATCCACGCGATGACCGCGGTCGTGTCCAACGTGTCCACCGGATCCTCCTCGACTCGGACGGCTGTGCCGCCATCGTGCCCGGTGGGCTGATGGTGCGTCATCAGTTGCCCCACCGCAGCCCCGCCGTCGCCACCGGCGCCGCCCAGAGGTCGAGCATCTCGTCGTCGGCGCGGCAGACGGTGATCGACACCCCGGCCATGTCGAGGCTGGTCACGTAGTTGCCGACCAGGCTCGCGCCGATGCGCACGTCGTGCGCGGCGAGCACCGCGGCGGCTTCGCCCGCGACCACGTAGAGCTCGATGAGCGGTGTGCCGCCGAGACCGTTGATCATCACGATGGTCTTGTCGCCCGCGGTCAGGGGCTGGTCGGCCAGGATCGCGTCCAGCGCGAGGCCGACGAGCTCCCCGGCCGGCCGCAGCTTCCCGCGGCTGCGGCCGGGTTCGCCGTGGATGCCCACGCCGATCTCGATCTCGTCCTCGGGCAGGTCGAAACCGGGACGCCCGGCCGCCGGGGTGGTGCAGGCGGTGAGCGCGATCGCGAACGACCGCGACGCCGCGTTGACCTTCTCCGCCATCTCGGCGACCTTGTCCAGGTCCGCGCCCCGGTCGGCGAGCGCACCGGCGATCTTCTCCACGAACACCGTCGCGCCGGTACCGCGCCGGCCCGCCGTCCAGGTGGAGTCCTGCACCGCCACGTCGTCGTCGACCAGCACGGTCCGCACGGCGATGCCCTCGTCGGCCGCGAGTTCGGCGGCGAGCTGGAAGTTCATCACGTCACCGGTGTAGTTCTTGACCACGAAAAGCACTCCGGCGCCGCCGTCGACCGCCTTGGCCGCGGCCAGGATCTGGTCGGGCACCGGGGAGGTGAAGACCTCGCCGGCCACCGCGGCGTCGAGCATGCCCGGACCGACGAACCCGCCGTGCAGTGGTTCGTGACCGGAACCGCCGCCGGAGACCAGCGCGACCTTGCCCGTTCTCGGCGCGTCGCCGCGCACGATGATCCGGTTGCCGCCGTCCACCCGCAGCTCCGGGTGGAACGCCGCGATGCCCGCCAGCGCGTCGGTCAGCACCGACTCGGGGGTGTTGATGAGCTTCTTCACGACAGGACTCCTTCGGCCTGCACCGGCGCCGGGCGTTCGGCGACGCGCTGGGTGGTGGCGATGAGGTGGTAGACGGCCGCGGCCGCGAGCCCGCCCGCGACCTCGGCGGCCACGTACACGGGCAGCTGTCCCCAGTGGACGGTGCCGCCGAACAGCCCTTCGGTGAGCATCGGCCCGAACGTGCGGGCGGGGTTGATCGAGGCGCCGGTGGCCGGGGCGATCGGGATGATGATCGCGAACACGGCCAGTCCGATGGCCACGCCCGCGAAGCCCTGCGGCGCCCGTCTGTCGATCGCGCCGAACACCACCAGCACGAGCAGGAAGGTGCCGATCGCCTCGGCGGTGAACGCCTGGCCCGCACCGACTTCGCCGCTGTAGGAGGCGATGCCGAGCCCGGTGTCGACGGCCTTGTGGCCGAGGACGGCGACGATGCCGAACGCGCCCAGCGTCGCGCCCGCGAGCTGCGCGGCGAGGTAGCCGGGCACCTGCCGCCACGGCATCCGCCCGCTCGCGGCCAGCGCGAGCGTGACGGCCGGGTTGATCTGGCAGCCGGAGACGTGCCCGATCGTGTGGACCATCGCGATGACGGCGGTCGCGAAGGCCAGGGAGATCATGCCCAGCTGGGCCATGGTGAACGGGGCGTCGCCGCCCACGATCAGCGTCGCGGGGACGGATCCGACGCCGATGAAGACCAGCGTCGCGGTGCCGAGCGTCTCGGCGATCAGTGCCTGGGTGAATGAGTTGTCAGCCATGTGGGACGCCCGCGGCGATGCGGGCGCTCACCTCCTCGGCGGGGAACCAGGGTCCAGTTTGCTGAACGGCGGTCGGTAATGCTGAACGAGAGGAAGGTAAGCGTGGCCCAGGTCACTGTCAAGGCCGAACGTCAGGCGAGCACGCGCGCAAGCGGTGCGCGACCGGCCCCCAGCTCACGGGACAGCTGCCGGGACACCTCCCGCACCTTGACCGCCAGGTCCTGGTTCTGCCCCTCCGCCAGCAGCCGCTCGACCGGTCCGACCACGCCGATCGCGCCGGCGAGCCCCGACCGGTCGAACACCGGCGCGGCGATCCCGGCGTCGCCGAGCGTGGACTCCTGGTCCTCCTGCGCGTAACCGGCCGACCGCACCTGCGCCAGCTGCTCGGCCAGCACGTCCGGGTCGGCGATGCTGCGGCCGGTCAGCGGCGGCAACGGCCCGGCGAGCAGCTCCGCCTGCCGTTCCTCCGGCAGGAACGCCACGATCGCCTTGCCCAGCGCGCACGTGTGCCACGGGATGCTCGCCCCCACCTCGAGGATCTGCACCGCGCCCTCCGGCCGGAACGCGTGGTGCACCACCAGCACGTGATCCCCGGTCAGCACGGCGACCCAGACCGCCTCGTTGGCCCTGGCCGCCAGCAGGTCCGCCCAGGTCAGCGACCTCATCCGCAGCTCGTGCGTCTCCAGGAAGGCGTTGCCGAGCGTCAGCACGCCGGGCCCCAGCACGTACTTGCCGGTCTGGCTGTCCTGCGCCACCAGCCCCTCGGCCTCCAGCGTGCGCAGCAGCGCGTGCACCGTGGGCTTGGCGATGCCGATGCGATCGGCCAGCTCGGCCAGGCCCAGCCGAGGACCGCCCGCGCTCAGCAGTCGCAGGATCTGCACCGCCCGCTGCACCGACTGGACCACAACAACCTCGATTCAGTATTGCTGAACACCATTCAGCATGACAACATCCCATTCATGCAACCTGTTGGGATCGTACTCGTGTCGCACAGCGCGGAGCTGGCATCCGGCCTGCGCGCGTTGCTGAACCAGCTGGGCGTGGAACCGGGCTCGGTGATCGCCGCCGGCGGCACCGCCGACGGCCGCATCGGCACCAGCTACGACGCGATCGCCGCGGCCGTGAAGACCGCCGACCACGGCCGCGGCGTCGTCGTCCTGCCCGACCTGGGCAGCTCCGTCATCACCGCCCGCGCGGTGCTGGACGACCACGACCGGCCCGACGTGGTGCTCGTGGACGCCCCGTTCGTCGAGGGCGCCGTCGCCGCCGCCGTCACCGCCGCCGGCGGCGCCGACCTCGCCACCGTCACCACCGCAGCCCAGGAGGCCCGCCATGCCACCAAGCTCTGACACCTCTCGGCACACGGCCGACGTCGTCCTGCCGGCCCACCTGCACGCCCGCCCCGCGGGCAGGCTGGCCAGGGCGGCGGCGCAACTGCCGTGCCGCCTGGAGCTCTCGCACGAGGGCAGGACCGTCGACGCCACCGGCATCCTCGCCGTGATGGGGCTCGGCGCCACGGCTGGTACGACCGTCACCGTCCGCGCGCACGGCGACGGCGCGCACGACGCGGTGACCGAGATCTGCCAGCTGCTGCGCACGATCGACTGACCGAGCCGGGCCAGGCGCGACGGCGTCCACCTCACCCGCGGGCACCACCGTCCACGCGCACGGAGACGGCGTGACCGGCACCTGCCGACATCCACGTCACCTCTCGCGAACAGCTGCGCGGCCGAAGGCGGCAGCGAGATCATCTGTCTCATGACGAGCGCCAGCCGGTGGCCGGACGTCAAGGAGATCGTCCGGGTCGCCTTGCCGTTGTACCTCTCGATGATCGCGGTGTCGTTGAGCGCGCTCGTCAACACGGCGGCACTGGGACGGTTCGGCACCGCCGCGCTGGCCGAGTTCGGCCTCACGGCGGCGGTCTACCTGCCGGCGATGGCGGCGGTCTCGGGTGCCGTGCGCGGCGTGATGCCGTTCGTCGCCGCCGAGAAGGCCGACCCGGCGGGCTTGCTGCGCGTCGTGCGCAACGGCGCCTGGCTCGCGGTGTTCGCGGGGGTGCCGGGCGCGGCCGCCGTGGCGTGCGTACCGCTGCTCGCCGGTGCCACGGGCGTGCACGCGGCGGCCGGCCCGTTCCCCCTGCTGATGGCGGGAGGCGTGCTGCTCAACGGGTTCGGCTCGATGGCGACGGCCGGGCTGGTCGGACTCGGGCACGGCAGGACCGTCATGCACGCCGGGCTGGCCGGAGCCGCGTGCACCGCGGTGCTGTCCCCCTTGCTGGTCATCGCGGCGGGCATGGGGCTCAACGGCGCGGGCGTCGCGTTGCTCGCCTCGAACCTCGTCAGCGGCACCATCGCGCTGGCCGGGCTGCGCCGCCGTCTCGGCGTCCGGTTCACCGCGATGGTGGGCACCAGGGTCCACTTCGGACAGATGATGAGCCTCGCCGGGGTGGGTCTCCCGATGGCGGGCACGGTCCTGGTGAAGTTCGGCGTGCTGGGCGTCCTCGCGTTCGCGGCGGCACGGCTGAGCCAGACCGACGTCGCCGTCCACAACATCGCGACCTCACTGGTGAGCCTGATGTTCACCGCGGCGGTGGCGATCGGACAGGCGGCGGTGCCGCTCGTGAGCGTGCGGGCGAGCCACCACGACCTGCGCGGCGCGCGGCGAGGCGTCTTCGCGGGCCTGCTGACGGCGATGACGACGCTGACGGTGGTCTGTGCGCTCGTCCTGGCGCTCCGGGCGTTCGTGGTGCCGTTGTTCACCTTCGATCCGACGGTGGCGAGCGCGGTCACCGCCTTGCTGGTCCTGGTGGTGCTCGTGGTCCTCGGTGACGGGCTGCAGGCGATCCTCGGTTTCGGCCTCACCGGCCTGAAGCGCTCGACGCCGAGCTTCGTGGTGTTCGCCGCGTGCTACGGCACCCTGGCGCTGGCAGCCGTGCCGATCGCCGGGCACGCGGGGCTGACGGGACTGTGGGTCGCGCTGGCGGTCACGAACCTGGTCGTCGCTACGGGACAGGGGCTCGCCTTCCGGCGCGAGAGCACCCGCGTGATCAGGCCGGCGGCTCGGGCGTCAATTCACCAACTCGGTGAGCAGCCTTTTACCAGCCGGTAATCACTCGACCGGCGAGCAGGTCATCGGTTTCGCGAACACTCGCCATTGCTGCGGTCCAGCCACCCGGCGCGCTGAACAAAACCGCAGCTCAGCGAGCCGCGACTACCCCTCGATTCACCGTGCACTGGAATTAGTGGACATTTCCTGGCCACTTCCCGATCCGGCGTAACAGCTCGCCTGAGCGTCGCGATAGCGCAGCAGAAGGCGGCCCGGAGCGGGCTGCCGGCTGATTTCACTCCACTTATGGGGAACGAGGGTCGAGTGAGTTCGATGGACGCTGCCGCGAGCAGACTCGAACAGCTGGCACAAGAGCCCGCATATCAGAACTTCGTCGCGGACATCGAACGACTCGCCGGTGATCTGCGCGCGGGAGACACGGCCTCGTGGCGTCAGGTCGACCTGATGGCGTACTTCGACGCGGACTCGGTGGTGGGCCGGGCACGGGGCCGGCTCGCCAAGGTGTCGCGACACGTCGACGTCGTCCGCAACGTTCTGCTGTTCACCCCGCTGTTCTTCACCTGGGTGGGCATCTTCGCCGCCGTGCAGGCCTATCGCGAGCTGCTCGCCCAGCCGGTGCAGGTGCAGCAGGAGTTCAAGGACGCATCGTTCTTGCAGCTGTGGACCAGGGGTTTCGGCGACCGCACCTGGTGGACGCTCGACCACGTGGCGCTGTGCGACTTCCTCGCGCTCGCCGCGGTGATCGTCACGTTCCTGCTGGGGGCGTGGCTGCAGAACCGCACGGCCACCGCGGAGGAGTCCGACCGGCGGGCCCGGGTCAGCGCCCTGCGGTCCGCGCTCGCCGACGCCGCTCTGGCGGTGCGCGAGGAGAGCGGCGAGCTGGTGGACCGGATGAGCGCGAGCCTGCGCACGTTGCTGCCCGAGTACCAGCGGACCGTGCAACAGCTGGTGACCGCGCAACGCGAGCTCAACAGCCTCGTCGCCGACGGCAAGGACAACATCGCGCTGATGGTGCGCGCCACCGGCGAGCTCGCGATCACCAGCTCCACCATCGCCGAGAGCGCGAAGAGCCTGGGCGGCCCGACCGGCGAGCTCGCGGGGCACGTGCACGGCATGGGGGCCACGGCCCGCGATCTCGCCGAGAACCTCGGTCACGTCGCGGCCGGCCTGAGCTCCGCGAAGGACGGGATGGCCGACGTGGTCAGAGGAGCCGGCGATCTCAACCGCGAACTGCGCGAGGTGTACGCGAGCCGCGTCGAGGAGCTGCGCCAGGAGTCCTCCGCGCACGCGGCGACGGTCAGCGAGCTGATCGAGGCCAGACAGGAGATGAACCGTTCGATCGAGTCGGGACGGGCCGGGGTGGCGCAGTGGGCGCGCGGCGCCGAGGCGATCGCCGCGGGCGGGGAATCCGTTGTGGACAGTGCGAACGAGCTGCGGGGCAACGTCGCCGCGCTCCGGGTCGCGTCGGAGCGGTTCGACCGCACCGTCGGCACGTTGGTGTCCGGCACCGAGGGCCTCGCGGCCGAGCTGCCGGCCGCGCAGAAAGGCGTGCTCGACGTGCTCGGCGCCGTCGTGCAGGTCGGCAAGAAGCTCGACGGCGTCCACGAACGCCAGGAAAGGCTCACCGCGAACATCGCCGCGCTGGCCGACAACCCGCAGGCGGCGGCCAGCGCGGCGAAGCGGACGGCGGAGGCGGCACGGGACGCACAACTGGCCCTGCAGCGGGCGGTCGAGGCCCTGCCGGAGCAGATGGACCAGCTGCGGGTCGCCGTGGTCGCGGCGTTCGACCGCGAGATGGAGCACCGCAGGACGGCCGCGGAGAGCCTCGGCGCGTCGGTCGGCGCGTTCAACGGCAAGGCCGGGGAGACCGCGCAGGCACTGCGCGAGACCGTCGACACCCTGCGGGCCGCGCCCACGCTCATGCTGCCGGAGCTGCGCACCGCGTCGCTGGAACTCGTGCAGGCGCTGGATCAGTGTCGCGTTCTCGTCGCGGAGCTGGCCGCCGCCAACGGGAAGAAGCCGCGCAGGCGGCTGTTCCGGCGCGGCGGGTGATCGGCGATGGCAACGTCGCGCAACCGCGGCTCGCAGCTCACCGGTCTCGTCGGCTGGATCTTCGCGGACACCCTGCTGGTGCTCGTGGTGATCTTCCTGGCCACGCAGACCGGTGGTGCGGTGCAGAAACCCCCGGAGCCGAGCAGCTCGGCACCGACGACCACGACCACCACGACGACGAAACCACCGACACGTGGTGTGGACAGCGGTTTCGTCTGCTTCCGGGTGTCGACGGACCCCGCGCTGCTCACCGGTTCGCCGTCGCCGCAACGCGACGCGCATCTCAAGGCGGTCGAGCAGCAGGTGGTGGACCGGCTGACCCAGCCAGATCTGAAGGGCAGGCGCGCGGGCGTCGTCCTGACGTTCGGCGTGGCCGAACAACCGCTGGCGGGAGCCGACCGCGCGAAGGCGTTCAACGCCGAGATCCTGCCGCGCCTCGGCGCGTTCGCGAAACGCGACGACGGCGGAGAAGTCGCCAACCGCGCCTTCTGGGGCGGCAATCCCAAGGCGGACAAGCCCGATGGCGCGATCACCGTGAACGTCTACCCGTTGCTCGAAGGCGGCCAGGAACCACTCACCGGTCCTCCCACCGAGGACTGCTGACCCCAGGAGACGAGCTTTGACCACCCTAGATCTGCCTGGCGGACCGATCTCGCACCGCCCGCTCCGCTTCTACTGGATGCTCGACGTGTCCGGCTCGATGCACGGCGAGAAGATCGGCGAGCTGAACTTCGCCATCCGCGAAGCACTTCCGCACATGAAGGACTCCGCCGAGGACAACCCGCACGCCGCCGTCGAGGTTCGTGCGATGACCTTCGGCACCGGCGCGCGCTGGATGACGCCGAATCCCGTGCCGCTGAACGACTTCAGCTGGACCGACGTGTCGGTCAACGGCATCACGGACATGGGCGCGGCCCTGAAGCTGATGGCACGCGAGCTGTCGGTCGGGAACATGCCGGACCGCGGTCTGCCGCCGGTGCTCGTGCTGGTCTCGGACGGTCAGCCGACCGACGACTTCAACAGCGGCCTGACCGAGCTGATGAACCAGCCGTGGGGCAAGCGCGCGGTCCGCATCGCGATCGGCATCGGCGAGGACGCCGATCTGGACGTGCTGCGCAAGTTCATCGCGCACCCGGAGATCGAGCCGCTCAGGGCGAAGAACTCCGGCGACCTCGTCGCGTTCATCAAGTACGCCTCGACCGTCGTGCTGAAGTCCGCGTCGTCGCCCGCGAGCCAGCAGTCCGACAGCGCCCTGACCGGCACCCCGCCGCCCCCTCCGCCGCCGCCCGCGGTCGACGACGACCAGGTGTGGTGATCACGTTGGCGTGGTTCAAGAGGTCGCAGGCCGCGACCGGGCGCAGATCCCTGGTCTGGCGGACCGCACACCTGTCGCTGCAGGGCGACAAGCACGTCCGGGACGGCTCCCCCTGCCAGGACGACAGCGACAGCAGGGCGTTCGAGGACGGCGCCTGGGCGTACGTCGTGGTCGCGGACGGACACGGCTCGGAACGGCACTTCCGCAGCGGCAGCGGCTCGCGGCTCGCCGTCGCCACCATGCACGACGTCTTCCAGTCCTTCCTCGGCAAGACCGGCGAGCTCGGTGAACCGTCCCCCGCCGAGCTGGCGGAGCTGTGGGAGGCCAGGGCCGCCGAGATCGTGCGGAGGTGGCGCGCGAAGGTGCACTCCCACCTCGTGAAGAACCCGGCGCTGGTGCCGGGCAGGACCGACGGCGAGCGCGGTCTCGTCCGCTACCTCGACGACTTCGCGCGACGCAACGGTTACGCGCAGCTGGAGCTGTTGTTCTGGCAGCTGCGCAGGTTCGAGGAGTACGCGAAGGGCGTGATCTCCCAGGAGGCCGAGGCGCTCGGCCCGCTGCCGTACTCCACCGACGCCCGCTGGGACCTGGCGAAGTACGGCGGCTGGCAGGCGAAGGCCTACGGCACCACGTTGCTGGGGGTGCTGGTCGGTCCGGAGACGCTGCACTGGGTGCAGCTCGGCGACGGCGCGATGGTGCAGATCGTCGGCGGCGAGGCGAGCTACCTCGTCCCGCCCCCGGCCGAGGCGGTCGGCAACCTGACGCCGTCGCTGTGCGACGACGACGCGCAGCACAAGATCCGGTACGGCACCATGCCGATCCGAAGTGGACAGATGCCGTCCGGGATCGTGCTGGCGACTGACGGCGTGCCGAACTCCTACGACGACAACAGCGGCTTCTTCAAGTTCTGCCAGGAGATCGCGCAACGGGCGGACACCTCTCCCGCCTTCGCCGAGGACCTGCCGAAGTGGCTCAAGGCGATCTCGCGCCAGGGCAGCGGTGACGACGTGAGCGTGGCGCTGGCCTGGCTGCGGGAGCTGCCGAAACCGGGAAAGCCGGCCCCGCCGCCGGAGGAGGTTTCCGACGACCCCGCGCGGGACCGCGACGTACCCGCCGAGGTGCCCGAACCGGTGCGTGCCAGGCCTGAGCGAGTCAGGTCCGAGCGGGGCGAACCTGAGCGGGTCAGGCCCGAGCGGACCGAGCCCGAGCGAGTCAAGCCCGAACAGGTCAGGCCCGAGCGGACCGAGCCCGAGCGAGCCAGACCCGAACAGGTCAGGCCCGAGCGGACCGAGCCCGAGCGAGCCAGACCCGAACAGGTCAGGCCCGAACGGGCCGAGCCCGAGCGAGTCAAGCCCGAACAGGTCAGGCCCGAACAGGTCAGGCCCGAACGGGCCGAGCCGGAGAGAACCCCCTTCGACGAGCGGGCCGACTCGGCGATGGAACTGGTCGCGTCGGGATCCCGCCCCCAGTGCGTCCCGGCCAGGGCACGCCATGCCGCACCACCGGACGAGGACGCCGCCGGGGCGGACGAGCCGCCGAACGCACTGGAGACGGGCGCGCCCCGCGCCGTCCGCAGAGGAGCTCAAGAGGAAGGAGGTGACCGAGGTGCTGAAGACGGGCGATCAGCTCAACTGTGAGTCCGGTGCCGTGGTCACCGTCGGCGACGTGCTCGGCACCGGCGGCCAGGGCGAGGTGCGCGCGGGCCGCATGAGCGACGGCCGCACGGTCGCGATCAAGTGGTACCACCCGCAGTTCCAGACCGCGGACCTGCGCGAGAGCATCACGGCGCTGGTCGGTGAGAAGGCGCCGTCGGCCCACTTCCTGTGGCCGGAGGACATCGTCGTGCAGGGCGGTCACTTCGGTTACGTGATGCGGTTGCGGCCGGCGCACTACACGAGCCTGCCCAAGGTGCTCGGGCGCACGGTGCAGATCGGGTTCAGCGAGCTGGTCCGGGCGGCGAGCCACACCGTGGCGGCGTTCAAGGCGTTGCAGGCCAAGGGGTTGTTCTACTGTGACATCTCCGACGGCAACCTGTTCATCGACCCGGCCACCGGTGATGTGCTGATCTGCGACAACGACAACGTCGGCTCGACCCGCACGGCACCGCGGGTGCTCGGCACACCGAGGTTCATGGCGCCGGAGATCGTGCGCGGCGACACGAGACCGTCCGCGCTCACCGACAGCTTCTCGATGTCGGTGCTGCTGTTCCTGTTGCTGGTGAACGACCACCCCCTGCAGGGCGAGGCGGAGTCGAGGATCCACGTGCTGGACGCGCGGGCGATGCGGCAGATCTACGGCACCGACCCGGTGTTCATCTTCGACCCGGACGACGCGAGCAACCGGCCGGTGCCGGACGTGCACGTCAACGCACCCGCGTTCTGGCCGCTGTACCCGGCGGCGCTGCGCAACGTCTTCACCCGCGTGTTCACCGCGGGGCTGACCGATCCGGGCAGGCGGCCCACGTTCAGGGAGTGGGAGACGGCACTCGCGGCGACGTCGGACGCGATCCACCAGTGCGCTCGGTGCGAGCGGCAGAACTTCTACTGTGCCGAGAGGACGGACGCGACGTGCTGGGGCTGCCGCAGCAAGCTCGCCAAGCCGTTGCGGTTGCTGATCAACGGCCGCACCACCGTGGTGATGTCCCCGGACAGCAAGCTCTACCCGCGGCACCTGAGCAAGCGCGGCGACACGACCCCCGGCGACCCGCCGGTGGCCGAGGTGTCGAAGCACCCGACGCTGGACCGCTTGGGCCTGCGCAACCTCACCGGGCAGCAGTGGTTCGCGACCCCGTACGGTTCGAGCACGTCCCGGACGGTCGGGCAGGGCCAGTCGATCGGGCTGATCCCTGGGACCCGGATCGACTTCGGCGCACTGGACGCCGTCGTCGAGCTCTAGGGCCCGCGTCCGGCGGGTCCCGAGCCGCGTGCGGGACCCGCGGGACCCCGCCTAGCGGTCACCGCGGGCGGCGACCGACTGGATCTGCCCGCTCGGAGTGCCGAACGCCGTGCACGGCGCCCACTTGCAGTACCACTGCGGTTCCCCGCGCACCCAGCAGCTCAACTGCTCGCACGTGCCGCACTGCACGAACGCGTCCGCACCGCACCTCGGACACAGCACAAAGCCCGGATCAATTTGAATGGTGCCCTTGATGACCGTATCGCCGTACTTCTCCCGGCGCGCCGAACCCTCATTGATGACAAATGACCACGTCACATACCAGGAATCGGGGCGCTGCTCCGTCCGGAGCCCGAACAAGCCGGCGTCCCGTCTGCACCTGACGGTCAGAATTTCAGCTCTCATGGGGCGATAGTAGCTGATGAGAGGCACCTTCAGGTGTGCAGTCTGCGACGATCCACTGGGATTTACCTGGATGGAGGACCACTTCGACGAACGCATTTGCAAGAAATGCGTGCACCTGCCCCGGTGCTGGAGCTGCTCTGCCATCACGGGTGGAATCGGAATGCGCCGAGAAACCGTTCTCCCGGACGGCCGGAGTCGTTGCGCCCGCTGTTCGAAATGGGCGGTGGACCGCCAGGAGGACGTCGGCGCGGTGGTGCGCGTGGTGCGCCCGTTCCTGCACTCCCTGGGCCTGCGACTGCCGAACCAGGTGCGGGTGGAAGTCGTGGAGCCGGCCGATCTCCGCACCAACGCGGGCGAGCTCGCCCACGGCCGCACGGTCGTGGAGCAGGGCGGCTGGGGACGCGGGCCCAGGGTTCGCGGCATCAAGGTGGTCTCCGGCATGACGGCGACGCAGTTCGGCCAGGTCGTGGCGCACGAGATGGGTCACGGCTGGCTGTCCCTCTGCCCGGGACGGCGCACCCAGGTCCTCGAGGAGGGCATCTGCGAGCTGATCGGCAGCTGGTGGCTGCGGCACCGGGGCGGCCGCCTCGCCGAGCACTACCTGCAACAGCTGCTGCAGAACCCCGACCCCCTCTACGGCGACGGCTACCGGTCCGCGTACCGCAGGGCGGGGGACGCCACCCCGGCGGAAGTGGTGCGGCGCCTGGAGAGGACCGGCACGCTCTGAAGGGGACGGCTCATCCGCCCGCTCGACGGTGCCAGACCAGCCAGCCGACGCTCGTGAGCGAGATCGTCCTGCGGCGCGAGTCGCTCTCGTCCACGGCGGAGTCGACGAGCTGCGCCTGCTCCAGCCGCTGCAGCTGCGACCGCATCGCCTGGGGCGTGCGGAAACCGAGGTCCTCGTGGTCGCCGGGGGCGATGGAGCCGCCGACCCGTCCCATCGCGTCGAGCAGGGTCCACTGGGCGGTCTGGAGGTCGAGCGAGCGGGTGTGGCCGTCCGCGACCTCGGCCATCCACACCTCCAGCAACGCCGTTCTCGTCGACTCGTCCACGCCGAGCTGGTCGGTCTCGTCCAGCCACATGGCGAAGTCCTGCGCGTATTTCATCGCGTTGCGGAGGTTGCTGTTCGACACGCGGTACAGGTAGGAGAACCCGGCCTTCGAGACCGGCGCGATCGCGTCCGGCCGGTTCGCGTGGTGCGCGAGCCTCGTCCTGATCAGCTCCGGCACCAGGTCGTCGGGAACCGGCGCGAGCTCGATCGGCAACCCCACCCGTCCCGACAGCCGCGGGGAGGACACGGCACTGCGGACGATTCCCTTGGCTCCGCACAACACCCACCGCACGCCGGGGAACGCGAGCACCCCGTCGCGGATCTCCTCCAGCACCCGCCGCGCCTCCGCGGACGTCTGCAGCAACTCCAGGTTGTCCACGATCAGCACGAACGCGCCGCGGTCGCGATGGGGGAACGTGAGCGTCAGCCAGCTCTTCACCTTGCTGCGCAAGCCGGCTTCGGAGAACCCCGCCGACGTGTTCGCCTGTCTGGCGACGGTGGCACTGGCGCCGAACCCGAGGAACGAGCCGCCGCCTCCACCGCCGTGCAGCACCGGCGCCCGCAGCCAGGTCTCGATGTCCTTCGTCTCCGGGACGTCGAACCCCTCGTCGGCGAGAACGTCGCGGTAGAGCAGGAACGCCTCGAGGATCTTCAGCAGCGCTTCGCGCTCGAACTTCTGCGCGTCGCCGCCGATCTGCACCGGATCGGCGACCGGGAACAGCAGCTGCGTCGTCTCGCGGGCGAAGAACGACTGGGCCGCGCGGTAGGCGGCGACGAAGGCGAGGCTCGTCTTGCCCACCCCGTTGTCGCCCTCGATGGTGGGATGGGTGTCGGTCGAGCTCAGCTGCGTGATCAGCCTGCGCAGCTCGCGGTCGCGGCCGACGAACAGCGCGGCTCCCTCCGGCGTGGGCTGGAGGTGGTCGACGCTGTACGGGTTGTCCTTGTACCCCAGCTTGTGCCAGAGCGTCACGCCACTCTCCTGTCAGATCTCGACGGTCGCGCTCGCCGCGCCGAAGTCGATGCGGACGCCGGGCATCAGGCGGACCGACTGACCTGGCGCCACGGTCCGCACGACCGCGCCGGGCAGCACCGCGGTCCACGGCGAGCCGCCCATGTTCCTCAGTCCGAGGAAACCCAGCGTCGGATGCCGGATGACCTCCGCGCTGAGACCGCCCTCGTGGACCTCGGCACCGAACGCCAGCAGGACCACGCGTCCGCCGTTGACCACGAGCTTGCGCTGCTCCTGCAGCGGCTCGGCGCATCCCCAGCAGCTCGGGGAAACACCGTTCTCCTGCCAGTGGAAGCCCTCTCTGTTGCAGTGATGGCACTTCACGATCGCGCCGTCGGCAGACGAGAGAGCGGCGTCCCACTCCGCACACGACGGCCTGCTGGCGGGATCGTGCAGACCCGTGGTGAAGACGCGGGTGAAGATCTCCCTGATTCTCGGCGGGTACAGCGGCCAGAAGATCGGCGCGTTCACGTGGACCCCCGGCACCGGCCGGTTGCGGGCATCGTCCGGGTCGAAGATGAAGATCGGCTCGGTGCCGTAGAGCTTGCGCATCGCCCGTCCGTCGAGCACGTGGATCCTCGACTCGACCTCGCCCTGCAACGGGTGGTCGTTCATCAGCAGCAGGAAGAGCAGGATCGCCATGGAGTAGCCGCTGGAGATCGTCGACGGCCGCGTCTGGCCGCGGACGATCTCCGGTGCCATGAACCTCGGTGTCCCGAGCACTCTCGGCACGCGGTGCGCCGAGCCGAGGTTGTCGTGGTCCCCCAGCAGGACGTGGCCGGTGGACGGGTTCACGTAGACGTTGTTGTCGCTGACGTCGGACCAGAAGTAGCCCCTGCGGTGCAACGCGTCGAACGCGGCGACGAGGCTCCTCGCGACACGCAGCAACTCGCGGAACGCGATGGGGGTCTTGCGGCGCAGGACGTCGGAGAGGCTGACGTAGTCCCGAGGCCGCAACGGCATCCAGTAGCCGAACTGGCCGTCGTCGCGGTGCAGCACGTCAGACGGCCACAGGAAGTGGTCGGACGGCGCCCGCCACCTCACCATGTCGGCGATCTGGCTGCGCATCGCCTCACCCTGGAGGTGCGCGTAGTACCACTTGATCGCGACAGCGTGCCCGTCGTCGGTGTGCCCCAGGTAGACCTCGCCCTGGCCGCCGATGCCGAGCACCTCCCCGACCGTGACCACGTCACCGGACTCGCCCACCAGCCGCTCACCGCCCGCGAGCATGCTCCCGTACGAGCGTCTCTGCACCACGGCGTCACCACACCTGGTCGTCGTCGGTCGCCGGCGGTGGAGGTGGCGGCGGAGGCGACCCCTGTCCCCAGTCCGCCTCTTCGTCGGTGGACAGACTTTGCGGCGACGACGCGGCCTTGAGCGCGGTGGTGGACGCGAACCTGATGAAGTCGACCAGATCGCCGGGATTGCGGACGGTCAGCGGTTCGATCTCCCTTCGCCCGATGAACCTGCGCAGCACGTCGAAGTCGGCGTCATCGCCGAGCCCGATCGCGATGCGCATCGCTCGTTGCCCCCACGGCTCGCTCAGCAGCGCGTGCAGACCGGCGGTGAAGTCGTCGGTCGGATGCCCGTCGGACACCAGGACGATCACCGGAGGCAGCCCGCGGTCGGGCATGTTGGACACCGACAGCTCCACCGCCATCGCCTTCAGCGCGGCGCCCATGTCGGTGATCCCGCTGACCGTCACGTCGGACCACGCGAAGTCCGTCAACGGCACCGGGGCGGCCGTGACCCACCGGTAGCCGGTGCTGAACGTCATGGCCCTGACCTCGACCTCGGCGTGCGGGTTGTCCTCGGCCGAGTCCCGCATGCTCGGCAACGCCGCGCGAATCGCGTGGTTCAGCTCCGCGATCTTCTCCCCGGCCATCGACCCCGAGACGTCCAGCATCCAGTAGAACCTCAGCGGTCGCTGGGAGATGGCTCCCCCCGGAAGTTCCGCGTTCACACCACACCCCGTCCTGGGAAGGCACCCGGCCCGTCGAGGTCCGCGACTCTGAGTCCATCGCCGGGAAGGCGCACATCCGTTACGGCGGCCTCGCCGGATCGGTCACCCGTTCCGACGCCCGGCGAGGCCTCCTGTCCACAGTGGACGGACAGCGCCGTCCCGCGCGGCCGCCGGCCTCGACGAACCGGCGTTCGACCTGGTGGACTGCACACGAACACGACCGGAACAGGAGACTTATGCACCGTGACGACATGTTCTCCGCATTGCTGATCGGCGGACGGTCCGGCGTCGGCAAGTCGACCGTCGCCTGGGAGATCTCCGCTCAGCTGCAGGCGGCGTCCGTCGCCCACTGCTTCGTCGAGGGCGACTTCCTCGACCAGGCCCACCCGGCGCCGCCAGACGACCCGCACCGCACGGAGATGACCAGGAGGAACCTGGCGTCCCTCTGGGGGAACTACGCGGCACTCGGGTACCGGCGGCTCATCTACACCAACACCGTGAGCGTGCTGGAACGCGATCTGGTCGTCAGCGCGATGGGCGGGAACGTGGACGTGACCGCCGTTCTGCTGACCGCGGAGGACGAGATCGCGAACCAGCGGCTGAGCCTGCGCGAGACGGGCAGCCAGTACGACGCGCACGTGACGCGCGGGGTCGCTGCCGCCCGCCACCTGGAGACCAACGCGCCCGGCTGGGTGGTGCGCGTGCCGACCGACGGCAAGGGCGTCGCCGAGGTGGCGAGCGAGATCATCGCCTTGTGGGGCGTCACGACCCCGCACTGAACCGTCAAGCCGCGACGACGGCACTCAGGCCGGATCTTGCGGCACTCGGGTCGAGTTCACCCGTTTCGTACCGAACCGATCGACGACCACGTACTGTCACTGATCGGTGCCGAGAGGGGGCCGTCGGATGTTCGGACGGGGAACGCGGAAGGTCACCGCGAGCGGCTTCGCGGACGCGGTGGCCGAGGGCATCAGTCCGGACCTGACCCACCTCTACCTGATGTACCAGGTGGGCGGCGTGGTGATCGTCAAGTGGGAGGCGCGGCGGGGCGAGCGGCGCAAGTCGTTCCGGATCGTGCCCGACGAGGACGGCAACGCGTGCCCGCACTGCGCCGTTCTGCTCGCGATCACCAGGATCGGTGACGAGCTGCCGCTGGGCGACGAACGGGTCGAGCGGGTGCGCCGCGAATACCTCTCGGTCGTGCTGCGGGAACGGATGCTGCCCTGTCCCGCGATCGGCCGCGCGCCGTCGGTGCCCACGCCGTTCGGAGACCTCCCGTTGATGCTCGGCGCCGGTCCCTGGATGGCCGAGTGCCATGTGGGCCACGGGGATCCGCGCACGCCGGCCGACTGCGCGCGGCATCGTCCGTCATGATCGGGTTCGGCGCCGCCGAGTACGAAGAGGCCCAGGCGCACTTCCGGGCCTTCGAACGGACGGGGCGGCTGTCCGAGCTCACGGCGGCGATCGACCGGTTCCGCGCGCTGGCGTCGTCGCGCATGGACGGGTCCGTCGCGAACGGTCTCGCCATCGCGGTGTGGTCGCGGTACGAGGTGCTCGGCCGCGGGGAGGACCTGGACGAGGCCATCGGGCTGCTGCGCAACGCGGTGGACCGGCATCCCGACGACGCCGAACGGCTGCCGTCGTACCTGGCCAACCTCGCCGGAGCCCTGCGGCTGCGCTGGAGGCTGACGGGATCGGGCGAGGACCTCGCCGAGTCGGTCGCGGCCTGCCGACGTGCGGTGGAGGTGACACCGGCAGAGCACCGCCGGCGTTCCGCGCGACTGAACAACCAGGGCGACGGGATGCTCGCGCTGCACCTGCACTCCGGTGACAGCTCCGCGCTGGACCACGCGATCACGCTGTTCCGCCAGGCGATCGACGTCGCGGACGGCGGCAGCGACGACCTGGTGAACGCCAGGTCCAACCTGGCGGAGGCGTTGCGTCAGCGGTTCCAGTCCAGTCGCGACATCGGGCTGCTCGACGAGGCCGTGGAGCTGGCCCGCGCGGTCGTGCGACGGGCGCCGACCCCCGCACTGCGCGCCCGGTTCCAGTCGAACCTCGCGCTCGTCCTGCTCGCCCGCCACGGCGCGACGGGGCGGCAGGAGGATCTGCGCGAGGCGACCGCCCTCGTTCGGCAGGCGCTGAAGGCGAGCCCGCCCGGCCACCCCAACCGCGCGGAACGCTCGGCCGTGCTGGCGGAGTGCCGGCGGTTGGCGCTGGTGTCGTTGGTGGGCAGGGACATGACGTCGCCACGCCGGTTCACCCCGGCCGGCACGAGGCTGCCGATCCGGTGGTGGCTCGCCGGACGGCGGGTCGCCCGTGCCGCCGAGGACGCGGTGCGGTCCACGCCGCACGGACATCCGTCGCGCGCCGACGCGTTGCTGAAGGACGGCCTCGCGCTCGCCCTGGGCGGCAACGGTGCCGCGGCGCTCGCGCGGTACCGGCAGGTGGCCGAGGAACCCGATTTCCCGCCGCGCCTGCGGGTCGCGGCGGCCAGGGCGTGGGCGTACGACCTGGTGCGGCGCCGCGACTGGCCGGCCGCGCTGGCGGCTTTCCGGCTGGCCGTGGAGTTGTTGCCGCGCACCGCACCGAGGCACGTCACCCAGGCCGACCGGGAACAAGCGCTCGCGGCGTTCGCGGGGCTGGCGTCCGACGCGGCGGCCTGCGCGCTGCGGGAGGGTGATCCACCGCTCGCGGTGGCCCTGCTGGAACAGGGCCGTGGCGTGATGCTCGGGCGCGCGCTCGACACCCGGACCGAGCTGACCGATCTGGAAGAACACCACCCCGGCCTCGCGCGCCGGTTCGACGAGCTGCGGACCGCCCTCGACACACCCGAGAGCGCGTCGTTCAGCGGCGGCGAGACCGGGCTGACCGGTGAGCGCAGGCACGCGCTGACAGCGGAATGGGACCACCTGGTCGAGTCCATCCGGTCCCTGCCCGGATTCGCGGAGTTCCTGCGCCCGCCCGCGGTGGAGGAGTTCGTGGAGACCGCCGCCGGACACGGACCGGTCGTCATCGTGAACGTGAGCGCGTTGCGGTGCGACGCGCTGAAGATCGCCGACGGCGAGATCGTGCCGATTCACCTGCCGGGGCTGGATTTCGCCGAACTCGCGGCCCGCGTGGAACGGTTCCGCCGCAGCCCGTCGGACGAGATCGGCTCGGTCCTGGAGTGGCTGCGGGAGGCGGTGGTCGAGCCGGTGCTGAGCCACCTCGGCCGCGGTCAGGGCGCGCGACGACTGTGGTGGGTTCCGACAGGTCCGTTGGCGGCACTGCCGTTGCACGCGGCCGGTGACGTGATGGACAGGTTCGTCTCGTCGTACGCGCCGACGTTGCGGAGCCTGATGTCGGTGTGGCATGCGCCCGCGCTCAGCCGGCCGGCCGATCCGCTGGTCGTCGCCGTGCCGTCGGCACCACGCGTGCCCGAACTGCCGGCGGCGCGGGAAGAGGCCGACGACGTCGCGCGCCGGTTCCCGCGGCCGCGCGTGCTCACCTCGGACCAGGCCGTGCGGCAGACGGTCCTCGAAGCCCTGCCACGACACCGTTGGGTGCACTTCGCCTGTCACGCCGCGAGCGCGGACAGCGCCGGTGAAGGACGGCTCGTGTTGTGGGACCACCTCACGGAACCCTTGACCGTCAACGACATCGCCCGACTGCGCCTGACCGGCGCGGAGATCGCGTTCCTGTCGGCGTGCGAGACCAGCGCGGCACCTCCGGAGCTCACCGACGAGGCACTGCACATCACCGGTGCGTTCCACACGGCGGGGTTCCGGCACGTCATCGGGACGCTGTGGCCGGTCGGCGACCGCACGGCCCAGCTCGTCGCGAGCCACTACTACGACGCTCTGGAAACCACACCGACGCCCGCGATCGCGCTGCACGAGGCGGTCCTCAGGATCCGCGGCACCCGTCCCGCCCACCGGTGGGCTCCGTTCGTGCACGTAGGAGGTTGATCTCCGGCATCATGGCCGACATGACCGATCACGAGTCCGATCGCGGCCTCCTCGACGTCCTGCTCGGGGCTGCCGCGGGGTCCGCGCTGGTGCCGTTCGTCCAGGCCATCGCCACCAAGGGCGGCGAGGACGTCTACGCCAAGATCAAGGAACTGCTGTCCAGGCCCGAGCGCAAGAAGACCGAGGACGAGATCAAGAAGGCCGGCACGGTCACCCTGTTCTCCGCCGAGACCCGAGTCGTGCTGCGGATGCCGTCCCGGATGACCCCGCAGATGACCGCCCAGCTGAAGCAGGTCCGGCTGCCATTTCGCGGTGACGAGTGGCTGCGCGTGTCCTGGGACAACGCGAAAGGCCAGTGGCTCGTGCGGGAAATCGATCCACCGGACGACCTCGCCCCGCGGGGATGACCGACCTCAGTCCGCGGCTCTCTCCGGGGACGCGACCGCGCCGATCGAGGTCTGCCCGCCGTCGACCCGGATCGACTCGGCGGTGACGTACCCGGCCGCGGGGGTGGCGAGGAAGCGGACGACCGCCGCCACCTCCTCGGGACGTCCCATGCGGCCCAGCGGAATGCGCCCGGCGACGCGGCGCTCCTGCGCGGGATCGCTGAAGGCGTCGTCGTTGATCGGGGTGCGGATGAACCCGGGATTGACGACGTTGACCGTGATCCGGTGCGGCGCGAGCTCCGCGGCGAGCTGACGGGTCAACGCGATGATCCCGCCTTTCGAGGCGGTGTACGCGGGATAGGCGTAGCCGATCTCACCGGCGCACGAACCGATGTTGATGATCCTCTTGGCGCCGTCCCCGGCGCCGTCGAGCAGATGGGGCCGCGCTGCCTGGCACACCCGGAAGGCGCCGGTGAGGTTGATGTCGAGCACCCGAGCCCAGGTCTCGGCGTCGGTGTCGGCCAGACCGGTCCGGTGCAGCACTCCGGCGGCGTTGACGACGACGTCGAGCCGTCCGCGCCACGCGATCACGTCCGCGACGGCCTGGTGCACGGCCTGCTCGTCGCGGAGGTCCGCGGTCAACGGCAACGCGTCGCCACAACGCTTCGCGGTGCTCTCGGCCCCGAGGCCGTCGCGGTCCAGCACCGCGACGTCGAACCCGTCCTCGTGCAGCGCCACGCACGTCGCGGCACCGATGCCCGACGCTCCGCCGGTGACCAGCGCGACCCGTCGTTCCATTCCGGTCATACCTCCTGCGTCCTGTCGCCCGAGCGACCTGATACCAGCCACGACCAGCGCGGCAGCTCGGTCACCGCGGAGGCGGCCACGAGCACCGACACGCACGCGGCGATCGCGGGGTGCCAGGCGAACCACGACGACACCACCGCCGCGACCATCTGCAGCACCACCAGCCCGACCGTGACGTGGCCCGGGACGGGGACGATCACCTGCCGCTTGTCGCCCGGTGTGGCGAACACCGTCGGCAGTCCGATCAGGACGACCACCGCGACGATCGCCAGCGGCCACGAGATGCCCCACAACGCCCACGGTGTGGCGACCCACGCGACCAACTCGGTGAGGAACCTCAGGGCGGAGGCCGGACCTGGGCGGTTCGGAGAAGTCGGCACAGCCGCAGAGGTTAGCCGTTGGCCGATCACGCCCGACGGCGGAACGGCCGGAGAAGCGCCCGCACCTGCTCGGCCGCGCCCCAGTCGTGGTCGAACTGGGCGATCACGGCCAGGTGCTGACGCAGCTGGACCAACGGCATCCGCTCCCGCCAGCCGTCGTCCAGGCCGGTCAGCTCCGCGTACAGGCCGAAGAACCGCTTCGCCTCCGGCGGGTGCGGAGAGCACCACAGGTGCGCCAGGTCGACCTCGGCCCAGGTGAAGGAGACCGCCGGGTCGATCAGTGCGGGCAGACCCGCTTCGGTGGCGAGAACGTTGTGCGCCCACAGATCACCGTGCGTCAGGCAGGCCGGCCGGCGTGGCAGCAGGTCGGGCAGCCGCTCGCACAGCCGTTCCAGCGCCCGCCGGTCACGTTCGTCCAGCGCCGCCAGCACGCGTCGCTCCGGCAGCCAGCGCAACAGGCGGTGCCGCGCGAAGAACTCGTACCCGTCGGCAGTCCACGCGTTCTCCTGCCGGTAGCGGCCGAGCCAGTTGTCGCGCTCCCAGCCGAACCTGTCGTGCACCGTCGAGGTGTGCAGCCGTGCCAGCGCGTGGGCCAGCTGTTCCCAGAAGGCCTCCGTCGCCGGCCGTTCCCGCAGGACCGACAGCACCAGCAGGTCCCGCGTCACGAGAACGACTTCCGGCGTGGTGAGCCCACCGCGTTCCCGCAGCGCCCCCAGCCCTTCCGCCTCGGCCGCGAACACCTCGTCCGCCGGCACCTCGGCGAAGGACTTGACGAACAACGGAGGTCCGCCACGACGGGTCGCCACGCCGGCGAGCGCCGCGAACCCGCCCTCGACCGGGTCGACGGCGGTGACATCGCGCAGGCCCGCGGCGTGCAGGCGGTCCAGGAGCAACGAGGCGGTCGGCACGGGAACACAGGCTACGGCCGTGTGCGGCACCGCGGCGACGGAACCGAGCGCGACCGCACGTTCCCCGACTGTCCTTTGCAGACTGTCAAGTGCTCCGCGGGCGAAGGGCAGGACCTCGATCTCGTGATCCCCCGGTGGTCGCGAAGTCGCCAAAACCGCTCAGCTGAGCAGCTCCGCGACGTGCACCCGCTCACGGCGAGCCCAGAAGCGATGTCCTCCGCCGTGGAAGACCACGCGGACACCTTGTTCGAACGTGACCGCGACGACCTGACCGACCGGCCCGATCGAGCCGTACAGCCGGACGACGTCACCCGGCATCAGCTTCTCCGCGTGTTTCGTGCCGACGTTGCGGGCCGAGGACGCGGGCCGCACCCAGGTGATCACGATCCCCCAGACGGCACTGCACAGCACGGGAACCACGACCACCAGCACGCCGGCGGCCACCGGAAACGTGTTGAGCAGCAGCACCGCGCCGACCATCGCCCCCAGCATCCCCAGCAACGCCGCCATGAGCGCCGAGCTCACGGGCTGGTCGCCGAACTGCAGCCATCCCGTCGTGCGCACCCAGCCCTCCGCGGTCAGGCCGCGCGGTGGACTGCCGTCCGGGAGACAGAGCTTCTCGTCGACGGCAGGGGCGTGTTCGCGAAACAGATCGACATGATCCTCAGTGGACACGCCGCCACCTCAACCGGTCGCGACCGTTGCGCTGGCAGACCATCTCGTCACCGTTCGCGGACGTGCGCCGCGCGCCCTCGTCGAAACACGGCCTGCCCAGCAGAACGTCGATCCAGGAGTCGTCCCGCGGCGACGAGGTGGACGTGACCGGAGCCGAAGACGATGTGGGCTCGACGGAGCCGGTGGTGGTCGTGACGGTCGTCGTGGTGGCCGGCGCCGGTGAGGAGGACGCGGAGCTGCTCGACGCCGTGGTCGCCGCGGCGGCCGACGTCGTCACGTCCGCGGCACAGCCGGCCGCCCACCGGCCGCGGAGCTCCTGACGGGCCGCGGCGTCGACGACGGCGAGATCGGCGCGGCCTGCCGGATCGGCGGGCGCGTAACCGTCGTGCACGACGGTGCGGGCGTAGTCCGTCCCGTCCGGCAGTGCCACGTCGACGGTCATCCGGTCGCCGTCGAAGACGCCGTCCTTCCTGACCACGAGCCGCACGTTCTTGCCGAGCAGCAGGTTCTGCGCGGCCTGGCGCGACTGCGTCTGCCAGCAGCCGGTCCTGAGCAGCCCGGCGACGTGGGCGGAGAAGAAGAGCCCGGTGGCGGGCTCCACCCCGTCGAAGGAGTCCACATCGGACACCGCGTGGACCACGGCCTCGAAGGAGTCCCCGCGGTGCACGGCCGCCTCCGGCCCGTCGTTCGGGCGATCGCGCGGCAGCACCTCACCGGCGAAGCCGACCGTCCCGGTGGTGAAGACCGCGGTGAGGACGCCGAAGCCGATCAGTGCCAGTCTCGACCGCTGGTCGGTGCGCCACCAGAAGCGGCGGACAATCCCCGGACACCTCTTGTGAATGTTCAGCTCGATTGGTTTGGACAACGAAAGAACCCGTATCCGTTCGCGATGATCTCAACGTTTCCCCTGGTGGAGGCAGTGTCATCGCCGACAACCGATAGGTCAACAATCAAAACGGTTCAATCGAATAATCATTCGTCGTTCACATGCGTCGCGCTGTGATTGCCTCCGCACGCGTTCGACACCATCTCGTCGAACATTCGACGCGTCAGCGGAGCTGGGCGTCGGTGTAGTACCCGGACTCGACCAGAACCTTGTGGTAGTTGCCCTGGTCGACGCTCACCGGGTTGAGCAGGAAGGCCGGCACGACCTTGACGCCGTTGCTGTAGTCGTTGAGGTTGTTCACCTGCGGCGGCGTCCGGCCCTTCAGCACCGCGTCGGCCATCCTCGCCGTGGCGGTGGCCAGTTCGCGGGTGTCCTTGTAGATCGTCGAGTACTGCTCACCGGCGATGATGGACTTCACGGAGGCGAGCTCGGCGTCCTGGCCGGTCACGACCGGGAAGGCGGGCCCGTAGCCGTTGTTCTTCAACGCGGTGAGGATGCCCAGGGAAATGCCGTCGTAGGGCGAGAGCACGCCGCTCACCTTGGCCCGGCGGTAGGTCGTGGAGAGGATGTCCTCCATGCGCCTGCGGGCGGTCTCGCCGTCCCACCGCAGGGTCGTGACGGCCTGGAAGTCCATCTGCCCGCTGCGCACCACCAGGGCGCCGCTGTCGAGGTACGGCTTGAGCACGGACATGGCGCCGTTGAAGAAGAACGTCGAGTTGTTGTCGTCCGGAGAGCCGGCGAACAGCTCGATGTTGAACGGCCCCGGCGCGGAACCGGGCTTGCCGTCGGCGGTGCGCAGTCCCAGCCCGGTCAGCAGCGACTCGGCCTGGTAGATGCCCACCCGGAAGTTCTCGAAGGTCGCGTAGTAGTCGACGTACGGGCTGTTGCGCAGGAGCCGGTCGTAGGCGATCACCGGAATCCTGGCGTCGGCGGCGTGCTGCAGCGGCTGGGTCAGCGCGGAGCCGTCCACCGACGCGATGATCAGCACCTTCGCGCCCTTGGTGATCTGGCTCTCGATCTGCTTCGCCTGCGCGGGGACGTCGTTCTCGGCGTACTGCAGGTCGACCCGGTACCCCTGCGCTTCCAGGTCGTGCTTGATGTTCTGACCGTCGCGGGTCCAGCGCTCCGACGAGGTCGTCGGCATCGTGACGCCCACTAACGCGCCGCCGGGACTCGACGGCTGGTCCGCCGGGCGCGCACCGCACGCCGCAACCAGCAGCACGACCACGGGCACCACTGATCTAGCCAATCTCATGCCTGCTCCAAGCGCGGATCAACACCGGTGTTGACGACCGCCGCGGTTCCCGGGGCGGGCCGAAAGCACGGTCTTCTTGTGATCCGCGCCACGAGCGGCTGTGAACGTTAACAAGCGACGGCGCGCTGATCAAGCGGAACTTTCCGGTCATTCGACGCCGGCGTCGAACCCGTTCGCGGACCGGCAGAAGATCCGATGTGGACAGACCGCCGTTTCAGGCCACTTCTTCCAGTTCGCCGGATTCGACCGCCGCCACCTGCCCGCGGCGGCGCAGGACGACGATCACGCCGACGACCACCGCGACCGCCAGCAGCACCCACATCGCTCCGTTGAAGACGGACTCGACGTACTTCGCCGAGGCACCCGCCGCCGAGCCGATGCCGATGTGCAGCGCCGACCAGCACGCCGCACCGGCGACCGAGGCCGGCAGGAACCGGCGGTACTCCAGTTTCGACGCACCCGCCGACGCCGGCACCAGCGTGCGCACGACCGGCATGAACCGGGCGACGAACACCGCCCACGCCCCACGCCGCCGCAACAACTCTCCCGCCTTGTCCCAGTGCTGCCGGCCGATCCTGCGGACCACCGCGCTGTCGCGCAGCCGGCCACCGAACCGGCGGCCGAGGTAGTAGCCGATGCTGTCGCCCGCCACCGCGCACACCGTCACCACCAGCCACATGACCACGAACCTGGGCACGCTCGTCACCGCCGTCGAGGCCAGCAGGAGAGCGGTCTCGCCCGGCGCGAGGAAACCCACGCCGAGCGTGCACTCCGCCAGCGTCAACGCACCCGTCACCGCCAGCACGGCGGGCTGCGGCAGACCGGCCAGCCCTTCGAGGGCATCGGTCAAGAAGGCCATGAGCTCTCCCCAGTGGAACATCAGAACGCGGGTTCGCCGGGCAGTCCACCGCAATGAGCACCGCCCCCACATCGGCCCGCGGTCTGAACCGGCGGTACACCTCGGGGGTAAGGGCGAACCCCCAGTGGGAACGACGTTGTGACCAAGTGGCCCGATCTTCCGGACGGTCGGCCACTTGCCGGGCCCGCTCCCCCGTTCGTCGTCCTTGACACCGCGAGACGTGCCCCGCATTCTGGGAGCGCTCCCAGAATGTCGGCGGCGTTGCCAAGGGGTGGCCATGAAACCGTGTCGCAGCAGGCTGTCCGCACGTCGGCTGACGTTGGTCCTGGGCGCCGCCCTCGCGGTACTGGTCGTGGTCGCGGGCTCGCTCGTGCCCACGAGCTCGACGGCCGCCCCCGCGGCGCCGGTGACCGGCACCGCCACCCACTTCGACGGGCTCGGCGCACCCTACGGCGGCTGCGGACTGCCCCAGGAAGTGCTGGACTCCCAGGACTTCGTGGCGCTCAACGTCTACAACACGCCCGGCGACTACAGCTTCTACCCGAGGCCGATCCCGCCCTCGCAGGCGGCCAAGATCGGGCTGTGGGACAACGGGCGCAACTGCGGCCGGTTCGTGCAGGTCACCATCGGCGACTACTGCACCGGCACCAACGACGGCGCGGCCGGGCAACCGTTCTGCCGCAACGGTTCCTGGATCTCCGACGGGTACAACGGCGCGACCCTGACCATGGTGGTGGCGGACAGCTGCGGCGACTCCAACGCCTGGTGCCGCGACGACCCGAACCACCTCGACCTGTCCACCGCCTCGCTCAACAGGTTCCTGCGCAACGGTGTTCCGGTCGGCGACCTCAACCCCGCGCACTGGAACAACCGCAAGGTGTCCTGGTCCTACGTCCCGAGCCCGAACTACACCGGCGACCTGCGGCTGGGCTTCCTGCAGGGCGCCCAGCGGTACTGGCCGGCGATCGCGGTGTCGCACCTGGCCAACGGCATCCACGGGGTGGAGTACCTGAACGAGAGCGGGACGTGGACGCAAGCCAAGCCCAACAGCGACATGGGGCAGGCGTTCATCATCGGCCCGACCACGAACGCGGGGACCTCGTACGAGATCAGGGTGCGCGACGCTGCCGACGCGCTGGTGAACGGCGGCCGGACCTACCGGTTCTCGTTGCCCGGCCAGTGCTCGTCGACGTGTTCGGCCGCCTACACGGCCGTCACCTACACCACCGGCGACGGCACTCCGCCCACGAGCACGACCACCACAACGACCACGACCACGACGACTACGACCACGCCTCCTCCGGCCAACGGGTGCACCGCGACCGCGACGATCACCGGTACCTGGAGCGGTGGCTACCAGGTGGACGTCGTCGTCAAGAACACCGGGTCGAGCCCGCTGTCCGGGTGGACGTCGTCGTTCTCCTTCGACGGTGACCAGCGGATCACGAACTCGTGGAACGCGACCGTGAGCCAGACCGGACGACAGGTCACCGCGAGCAACCAGAACTACAACGGAAACCTGGCCGCGGGCGCGAGCACCACGTGGGGTGCCGTCATCACCGGGAACAAGGCCGCCTTGTCACCGGCCTGTGCGGCGCGGTGAACCCGCCGTACCGCAAAGAAGGACTCCTGCCAAGCGACGATCGTCTGGAATGACCGCCCACCAAGAAGATTCCACTTTTCCCGGAAACGCTGTCCGACCGCAGAAGCGCTACCGCCGAGCAACATCACGGCGATAACGTCCTTTCGGCGCACGACCGTCCGTGCGACCCGAAACCCTGCACTAGGAGCCTCGCAGCGTGCCTAGAACATCGTCAACGAATCGACTCAGGACAGCGGCCGCGGCGGTGATCGCGGTGACCGCACTGGCCGGACTGCCCGCGGTGAGCACCGCGGCGCCGGAGAACCCGTGGACCGCGGTGTCCGCACCAGGGGCGGCGTCCCTGTCCGCCGAGCAACCCGAGATCCGGACCGGCCGGTACGCGGGCTACGCGCTCGACCGCGCCGCCATGGCGTCCAAATTGGACGGTGAGGCCGCGCGCGAGGTGCTCCTGCCCACGCCGGAGGGCGGCTTCCAGCGGTTCCGGCTGGAGGACGCGCCGGTGATGGAGGCCGGGCTGGCCGCGGCGCACCCCGAGATCAGGACGTACTCGGGCAGGGGCCTCGACGATCCCGCCGCCTCCGTGCGGGCCGACCTCACGCCGCTGGGCTTCCACGCGTCGGTCCGCTCGCCGCGCGGCCAGTGGTACGTCGACCCGTACCAGCGCACCGGTCAGGGGCTGTACGCGAGCTACTACGGCCGTGACCTCGCCAGGCCGGCCAGTTCACTGGTGGAACGCGGGTCCGTCCGGGGATCGGCGCCCGACGTGCAGGCCAACGGCGCCGCCGGGCCCGTGCGGTTGCGCACCTACCGGCTCGCGCTCGTCACCGATCCGTCCTACGCGACGTACTTCGGCGCCGCCAACGTCACCGCCGCGAAGGTCACCCTGATCAACCGGGTCAACCAGGTCTACGAGGACGAGACCGCGATCCGGCTGCTGCTGGTCAACGACACCGACAAGACGAACCTCAACACCGCGGCGATGGCCTTCGAGCCCAACGGTCCCTGTGGCGCGGAGGCCTGCTTCGCGCCGAGCGACCTCACCGCGTGCGACGTTCCCGCGCTCTACCGCAACCCGACCGTGCTCGGTCAGCTCGTCGGCGCGAGCAACTACGACGTCGGGCACATCGGCCTCGGCGTCAACGGCGGCGGCCTGGCGGCCCTCGGCGTGGTCGGCCGCGAGGACAAGGCACTGGGCTGCACGGGGTTGCCGACACCGGTCGGTGACTTCTACGCGGTCGACTACGTGGCGCACGAGATCGGCCACCAGTTCGGCGGCAACCACACGTTCAACGGCTCGCAGTACAACTGCGCGTCGGACAACCGGAACGCGAGCACGTCGGTCGAGCCCGGCAGCGGGTCGTCGATCATGGCCTACGCCGGGATCTGCCAACAGGACAACCTGCAGCCGCACAGCGACCCGTACTGGTCGCAGCGCAGCTTCACCGAGATCACCTCGTACGTCACGAGCACCCAGCCCGTCATGAACGAGCAGCAGAACGTGTCGCTGCGCGACTTCGACGGCACGGACTCGTTCCGGATCAGCTTCCGCGGCCGGGAGTCGGCGCCGATCGTGCGCGGCACGAACTACACCGACACCGGCATCAAGGCCGCCATCGAGGCGATCCCGGGGTGGCCCGCGGGCGCGACGGTCGACGTGCTCGGGTTCGGCGGTCACGAGATGACCGACGCCGGGTTCCGGGTCAGCTTCACCGGCGGTCCGCTGGCGGGCAAGGACGTGCCGTCGCTCGTCATCACCGACGCGCACGGCACGACCGGTCTCGTGGGCGAGGAGATCAAGGGCGGCAAGCCCGACAACGGCGGACGCCGCGTCACCAACACCGGCAACCACGCGCCCGTGGTGAACGTCGCGCCGAAGTACACCATCCCGGTCCGCACGCCGTTCGCGCTGACCGGACGCGCGATCGACGTCGACGGCGACACCGTCACGTACATGTGGGAGCAGAACGACATCGGTGGCGCCACCGGCACGGGGCTGGTGAGCAACACCAAGACCGACGGGCCGCTGTTCCGGCAGTTCGGCACCGCCGCCGTCGTCAGCAAGGAGGACGCGCTCAAGTACCACTCGCCGGGTGAGAACGCCGTGACCACCAACCCCACCAGGGTCTTCCCCGACCTGGCCCAGATCGCGGCGAACAACACCAACGCCCGCAGCGGTGCCTGCCCGGCCGCACCGCCGCCGCCCACCACCGGCGGCGGGACGAACGTGCCGGCCGAGCTGATCGACTGCTACTCGGAGTTCCTGCCCACCGCGGACTGGGTCGGCGTCACCAAGGACCGGACGCTGCACTTCCGGCTCACCGCCAGGGACGGACGTCCCGGTGGCGGCGGCATCAGCAGCGCGGACACCGCACTCGTGCTGGCACCGACCGCGGGCCCGTTCCTCGTGACCTCGCAGGCGGCCGCGACCACGCTGGCCGGTGGCACGGAGCAGACGATCACCTGGGACGTGGCGGGCACCAACGTGGCGCCGATCGGCGTGCGCGACGTGAAGATCTCGCTGTCGCTCGACGGCGGCCTGACCTTCCCGCACGTGCTCGCGCACCGCACGCCCAACGACGGCAGCGCGACCGTCTGCCTGCCGCGGGTCAGCACGTCCAAGGCGAGGATCAAGATCGAGGCGGTCGGGAACGTCTTCTTCGACCTCAACGACGCGGACTTCACCATCCAGCCGCCGTCCTCGGGTGCCGCCGGACTGCTGTGACACACCGCAACGGAGGGGCGATCGACTCGCCCCTCCGTTCTGCGGCAGTAGTCCGACCAGGTGAACAACGCCGACAAGAACGCCCGTCCGGCTACCCGTGGTGACGCGAAGCAGGTATGGGTGTACTCCATGGAGAGACGGAAGGCGGCGATCGGCTCGGCCGCGTTCTTCGTGCTCGCTCCGGGCGGCGTCGCCGGGCTGGTGCCCTGGCTGCTGACCCGCTGGCGGCTGGGGGAGCCGCTGCCGTTCTGGTCGCCGCTGCGCGTGCTCGGCGCGGTCGTGCTGCTGGCCGCGCTCGCCGTGCTGATCTCCGCGTTCGCCCGCTTCGCGCTGGAGGGGCTCGGCACGCCCGCGCCGGTCGCGCCGCCCGATCGTCTCGTCGTGGGCGGGCTCTACCGGTACGTGCGCAACCCGATGTACCTCGCGGTGCTGTCGTTGATCATCGGGCAGGCGCTGCTGCTGGGGCAGCCGGTCCTCTTCGCCTATGCCGCCGTGGTGTCCGCGGCGTTCACCGCGATGGTGCACTGGCACGAGGAACCGGCCCTGCACCGCCAGTTCGGCGACCAGTACGACACCTACCGGGCGGCCGTGCCGGGGTGGTGGCCGCGGCGCAGGCCCTGGCAGCCGCGGTGACCGGGCCCAGGCCGGCACCCTTGATCACCGCTCGTCCAGCGCGTCCTCCAGGAACGCCGTGACGAGCTCGACGAACTCCTTGTTCGACGCACAACAGGGCGGATCCGTCGGTGGTCCCCGGCGAGCTGTTCCTCGCTGATCTTGCCGAGGGCGTTGTCGTTCAGGGCACGTGCTTGATCGGGATTCCGTGCTTCACCGCGACAACGCGACCGTGCGCCCGTCCACGACGACACTGCGCACGCGCCCGTCCTCCGGGACGTCGGAGGGATCCACCCGATGCCGTGACCGGCGTTGCACGAGGAGACGAGATGACTTTCGAAACGACCCGCCGCGCGTTGCACGGCATCGCGGAACTGGTCCTCGCCGGACCCCAGTACGACCGCAGCCGCACCATCCGGCTGCGCCCCAGGCCGGGAGGCTTCGGCACGGTCGCCGAACCGGACGTGCGCGTCGACGGCGACCAGCTCGTCGCGAACGGCGTGCGCGTGCCGCTCAAAGGCACGTGCGCCGACCTGGCGGCGGCCGCGGGCATGCGGGTCCGCTCTCTCGGCGACGTCTACCGCGACGGTTCCGGCGTCACCCCCGACGAGGAGCTCCGCGTGGATCCGGACGACGCCCGGCTCCTCGCCGACGCCTTCGCTGCGGGCGACCGGGCGTTGCGCGAGCTCGCCCCGGACCTGACGCCGGTGCTCTGGCCGGAGCACTTCGACCTCGGTATCACCCTCGACGAGGTCAACTACGGCATCTCCCCCGGCGACCGGCACCTCGCCGAGCCCTACGCCTACGTCGGTCCGTGGCGGCAGCGCAGCGGACCGTTCTGGAACACCGGGTTCGGCGCCGCGCACCCGCTCGCCGGGCTCGGCTCGATCGTCGAGTTCTTCCGCGAGGGCCGCGAGGAAGCCGCGCAACCGTGACCGGTGCCGCTCGACCTTCAGGGTGGCTTTAGCGGTGGCTTAAGGCGTGCTTTCCAGGATGGCCTGGCCGCAGTGCAGGCATCCGAAGGGAATCCAGCCATGACCACCGACGTCCGCGTCCTCGCGGCGGGCTCGGCGTTGCCGGGTCCGCTGGTCGACAACGCCGCACTCGCCAGGCGGTTCCGCATGACCTCCGCCTGGGAGCAGTGGGTCGACACGTTCATCGGCACCCGGTCGCGCCACCTCGCCGTCGATCTGGAGAGCGGACAGGTGCGCTGCTCGCTCACCGATCTCGCCGCGCAGGCGGGTGGCCGCGCGCTCGACGCGGCCGGGGTCGAGCCCCGCGACGTCGACCTGATGGTGTTCGGCACCGCGACGCCGGACAAGCTCATGCCCGCCACGGTGAACATGGTCGCCGAGCGGCTCGGCATCGACAACGTGCCCACCTACCAGCTCCAGTCCGGCTGCACCGGGGCGATCGGCGCGCTCGACGTCGCCAGGCAGTTGCTGCTCACCGGCGAGCACCGCACCGCGCTCGTGCTCGGTGGGGACGTGTGCGCCAAGCACTTCGACCCGGACATCGACCTGACCGCGCTCTCCCCGGCCGAGCTGGTGAACGTCGTGCTGTTCGGTGACGGCGCCGGCGCCGCCGTGCTCACCACCGACGCCGAGCCTGGCGCGCCGAGGATCCGCCGGGTGCTCAACCGGCTCGTCGGGCTCGGCCGTGAGCCGGGACAGGTCGTCGACTGGTACGGGCAGGCGCGGCGGGAACCGGACGGGCCCGCGTTGCGCGAGGACTACAAGGCCATCGAAGAGCTCGTTCCGGTGCTGTCCATCGAGGTGCTCAAGGAGCTGCTGGACGCGTTGTCCTGGCAGGACACCGATGTCGACTACCTGCTGCCGCCGCAGCTGTCCGGCTCGATGACCAGGCGCATCGTCGACGAGCTGGGCCTTGCCGCCGCGGAGGAGGTGAGCTGTGTCAGCGAGATCGCGAACATCGGCAACGCCGCGCCATTCGTCCAGCTGGAACGCCTGCTCCCCGAACTGGTGTCCGGTGACCGCGCGATCGCGATCGCCGTCGAGTCCAGCAAGTGGATCAAGGCCGGTTTCGCGCTGGAGATGGACTGATGGACCCGATCACCGAACTCGTCGCCATCCACCGCGCCGGCACGCTCGCGGAGCGGTACGCCGATGTGCCCGCGTTGCTGTCGGGACTGTCCGGTGACGACCTGACCCGTGCGGGCAGGCTGCTGGCCGGGGCGGATCCCGACCTGGTGCAGGCGCGCAACCCCGGGTTGACCGCGTGCACCGTGGCGGTGACCGGTCACGGCACGCTGTCGGGGCTCGTCGCGCCGCTGACCGCCGAGCTGGCCAGGCACGGCCTGCTCCCCCGGACGCGGGTCGGCGACTACGGCACCTACGTCTCCGATCTGTCCTCGGAGGACAGTCCGTTGCTCGCGGGCGACCCGCGGCTGGTGCTGTGCGTGCTGACCCATCACGCCGTGTTCGAGCAGGTTCCGGTGCCGTGGCGGGTCGAGGACGTGACGCTCGTCCTGGACGCCCAGGTCCGGTTGCTGGCCGGGCTCGTCGCGCGCTACCGCGGTTCGGGCACGGTCGTGCTCAACACGCTGCCGCTGCCGCAGGACGTGCTCGCGCAGCTGATCGACCACCGGTCGCGGGCCCGGCTCGGTGCCGCGTGGCGCGAGGCGAACGCGGCTCTGCTGCGCCTGTCCGCCGAGCACCGCCACGTCGTGGTGCTCGATCTCGACGCGCTGCTCGCGTCCGGCGCGGCGCTCAGCGAGCCGCGGATGTCCCGCTACGCCAGGGCGCACCTGTCCCCCGAGCTGCTGGGCGCCTACGCGAGGCAGGTCGGGCACCTCGCCCGCGCGGTGTCGGGCAAGGGCAGGAAGGTGCTGGCCGTCGACCTGGACGAGACGACGTGGGGCGGTGTGCTCGGCGAGGTCGGCCAGGAGGGCATCGAGGTCGCCGACACCTACCGCGGCGAGGCGTTCGCGGCGTTCCAGGCCGTGGTGAAGCAGCTGGCGTCGCAGGGCGTGCTGCTGGCGGCGGTGAGCAAGAACGATCTCGCGCCGGTGCTCGAAGCCGTGCGCACGCACCCGCGGATGACGTTGCGCGAGGAGGACTTCGTCCGCATCACGGCCGACTGGCGGCCCAAGCACGACCACCTCGCGCAGCTCGCCGGCGACCTCAACCTCGGCGTGGACAGCCTGGTGTTCGTCGACGACAACCCGTTCGAGTGCGGTCTCGTGCGGCACTCGCTGCCGGAGGTCGCCGTCGTCCAGGTCGACACCGAGCCGGCGCTGCACGTGCCGAAGCTGTTGCGGGACGGGTGGTTCGACGTCGTGGAGGCGACGGAGGAGGACCGGGCCCGGCCCGCGCGCTACCGCGACGAGCTGGCGCGCACGGACTTCCTGCAGAGCTTCGACTCGCTGGAGGACTACCTGGCCGAGCTGGACGTGTGGGTCAGGTTCGAGCCGGCCACGGCGGCCGAGGTCGCCCGCGTCTCGCAGATGACCCTGCGCACCAACCAGTTCAACCTCACCACCGTCCGGTTGCAGCAGCAGGACGTCACCGCCCTGCTCGACGGCGACGACACCGAGGTGCTGGTGATCGAGTCCGGGGACCGGTTCGGCGACAACGGGATCGTCGGCGCGGTGTTCCTGCGCCGCGACGGTGACGCGGTGCGCATCGAGAACTTCCTGCTCAGCTGCCGGGTGTTCGCCAGGGGGATCGAGCAGGCCTGCCTCGCGGAGGTGCTGCGCAGGGCACGGGCCGTCGGAGCGACGCACGTGATCGCCTCCTACCGACCGACGGCGAAGAACCACAACGTCGCGGACTTCTACCCCCGCAACGGGTTCGTGCCCGACGCGACCGGCACCGAGTTCCGCCACGACCTCACCGCCATCCCCGCCGGGCATCTCCACATCCGGCTCACCGCTGCCGAAGGGACCTCCGCATGAAGACCATCGACGACTTCGTGACGTTGCTGCGCGAGGAGATCGGCCTCGCGGTGAGCGCCGACGACGTCGAGGCCGACCTGGACCAGGTGCCGGGGTGGGACTCCATCCACCTGCTGGCGCTGACGATGGTGCTGGAGCAGCGGACCGGCCGCACGATCGCCATGCCGGACCTGCTGGAGGCGGCCACGCTCGGCCACATCTACCGGTTGGCGGCGGCCGCGTGAAGCCCGCGCCGGTACCCCACCACCGCAGGCAGACCCTGCACTTCCTCGACCACATCCGCGGGTTCTCGCCGGTGTTCCTGGGCACCGACGTCGACATGACCGCCGTGCTGGCGCACCGCGCGGCCGCCGAGGCCGACGGGCTGCGCTACTCCGTGGTGACCTACGTGCTGCACGCCGCGGCCGGTGTCCTCGCGGCACATCCGGAGGCCAACAGCGCCATCCACGGCCGGTGGCGGCCGCGGATCGCCCGCTACGAGCAGGTGAACGCGAAGCTGGCGCTGGACAAGCTCGTCGCGGGCAGGCGCGCGGTGCTGTCCGCGGTGCTGCCCGATCTCGCCCACGCCAAGCTCGCCGACATCCAGCGGCAGGTCGAGCACTTCCGCGACGGCGACCCGGACACCATGCCGGAGTTCGCGGGCGTGCGCCGGCTGCAGCGGCTGCCGATCGCGTTGGGGCGCCTGGCGTTCCGGCGGTTCGTCGGTCCCCTGCGCCGGCGGGCGGACCTCTTCGGGACGTTCGCGGTGAGCTCGCTCGGCCACCGGCCGGTCGACTCGTTCCACTCGGTCGGCGGCACGACGGTCACGTTCGGCGTGGGACAGATCGCGCCGAAGCCGGTGGTGCGTGACGGTGACATCGTTGTCGCACCGGTCATGCGGCTCAACACGTCGTTCGACCACCGGGTGATCGACGGTGGCGAGGCGGCGGACGTGCTCGCCGAGCTGAAGCACGCGCTGGAGCACTTCGAGGTGACGACGTGAACGACGTCGCCGAGCTCAAGCGGTTCATCGTGGTGCACGCCAAGGCGCAGGGCGTGCGCGCCGCGGAGTACGAGCCGCTGCTGCAGCGGATCACCAACGACACCGACGGCGAGCCGGGCTCGTGGGCGAGGGTGTGGCGCACCGCGGGTGAGGCGCTGGAGGCGCGCGGCGATCTGCTCGGTGCGAACCGCCGGTACGTGCTGGCGCGGTTCCCGTTCGTCGACGGCCCGAGCCGCGAACTGGCGCAGGAGCGCTACGTGCGGGCGTTCGCGCGGTGGAGCGCGGCGCAGACGGACCTGGAGCCCGTCGAGGTGAAGGTGGGCGACGACGTCGTGCGCTGCTGGGCGACCGGGTTGTCCGCCACCGCGCCGCGACCGCTGGTGGTGATCTGCGGCGGCATCGTCAGCGTGAAGGAGCAGTGGGCGCCGACGTTGCGGCTGGCGCGCAGGCTCGGCCTGGCCGCGGTGGTGACCGAGATGCCCGGCGTCGGGGAGAACCCGATGCCCTACGACGCGGACGGCTGGCGGTTGTTCAGCGCGGTGCTGGACGCGGTCGCCGACCGGGCCGACACCGATCGCACGACCGCGCTGGCGCTGAGCTTCAGCGGGCACCTGGCGTTGCGGTGCGCGGTCGCCGACCCGCGGATCACCGCCGTGATCACCGCCGGCGCACCGGTCGCCGGGTTCTTCACCGGTGACCACTGGACCACCCTGCCGAAGGTCACCACCGACACGCTCACCCGGCTCACGGGCAGGCCACCGGCCCAGCTCGCGGACCTGGCGCTGACCGGTGAGCAGCTCGCCGCGCTGGACATCCCGGTGCACTACCTCGCGAGCCTGCGCGACGAGGTCGTCCCGCAGGAGGACCTGGCGCTGCTGCGCCGCCACGTGCGGCGGTTGCGGGTCCAGGAGAACGACGACGTGCACGGCTCACCGCGGCACGTGCTGGAGAGCCGCCTGTGGGTGGTCGAGTCGCTGATGCGGCTGACCGGCCGGCCCGCGGTCACCACCGCGCTGGTCGGCGGCCTGCGCAGGACCCTGCGCGGCATCCAGCGACAACGCCCGCACGACAACGGATAGGCGACGCGACCATGGGGGATTTCGAAGCGATGATCGACGACACCATCGCCGTCATCGGCCTGTCCTGCCGGCTGCCCGGCGCGGCGAACCCCGCGCAGCTGTGGGACCTGCTGCGCGACGGGCGCGATGCCGTCGGTGCTCCCCCGCCGGGACGCGGCACCCGGCCCGGCGGCTACCTGGACGACGTGCGCGGGTTCGACGCCGCGTTCTTCGGGATCAGCCCGCGCGAGGCGACCGCGATGGACCCGCAGCAACGGCTGGCGCTGGAGCTCGCGTGGGAGGCGCTGGAGCACGCCAGGCTGCTGCCCGGTTCGCTCGCGGGCACGCGCACCGGCGTGTTCGTCGGGGTGATCGCCGACGACTACGCGACGCTCGCGCACCAGCGCGGTGCCGAGGAGATCACCCCGCACACCCTGACCGGGCTCAACCGCGGCATCATCGCCAACCGCATCTCGTACTCGCTGGGGCTGAGCGGCCCCAGCGCCTGTGTCGACACCGGCCAGTCGTCGTCGCTGGTGGCCGTGCACCTGGCCGCGGAGAGCCTGCGGCGCGGGGAGTCCTCGGCCGCGCTCGCCGGTGGCGTGCAGCTCAACCTCGTGCCGGAGAGCACCGAGACCGCCGACCGCTTCGGCGCGTTGTCCCCCGACGGGCGCTGCTTCACCTTCGACGCGCGCGCCAACGGTTACGTGCGCGGTGAAGGCGGCGCGTTCGTCGTGCTCAAGCCGCTCGCCGCCGCGCTGGCGGCGGGCGACGAGATCCTCTGCGTGCTGCGGGGCAGCGCGATGAACAACGACGGCGCCACCGGAGGTCTCACCGTGCCCGGCACGTCCGGCCAGCGCGAGGTGCTGCGGTCGGCACACCGGCGCGCGGGCGTGCGACCGTCGGACGTGCAGTACGTCGAGCTGCACGGCACCGGCACGCGCGTCGGCGACCCGGTGGAGGCGGCCGCGCTCGGTGCGGTGTTCGCGCCGGACCGCTCCGACGAGCTGCTGGTCGGGTCGGTCAAGACCAACGTGGGGCACCTGGAGGGCGCGGCGGGCATCACCGGGCTCGCCAAGGCGGTGCTGAGCATCCGGCACCGGATGCTGCCGCCGAGCCTCAACCACGCCACCCCCAACCCGGACATCAGGTTCGACGAGTGGCGGCTCGCCGTGACCGGCGAGCTGCGGCCGTGGCCGCACCCGGACGCGCCGCTCGTGGCCGGGGTCAGCTCGTTCGGCATGGGCGGCACGAACTGCCACGTCGTGCTCTCCGACTGGCCGTCCACCGCCACGCCCGCCCAGCCCGCGACCGGCCAGGTGGCGTGGCTGCTGTCCGGCAAGTCGGTGGACGCCGTCCGGGCGCAGGCCCGGCAGCTGCGGTCCTTTGTGGACTCGCCTGCGGCGGTCGCCGTGTCGCTGGCCGGGACGCGCACGACGTTCGGCCACCGCGCGGTCGTGCTCGACCCCAGCCCGGCCGTGCTCGACGCGGTGGCAACGGGCACACCGGTTCCCGGCGCGGTGACGGGCTCGGTGGTGCCGGGCGGGCTGGCGTTCCTGTTCTCCGGCCAAGGCAGCCAGCGCATCGGCATGGGACGCGAACTCCGCGCCTCACAGCCGGTGTTCGCAGCCGCGTTCGACGAGGTCTGCGCCGAACTCGACCGGCACCTCGCCCAGCCGTTGGCCGACGTGATCGACACCGACCTGATCCACCAGACCGAATACACGCAACCCGCCCTGTTCGCACTGGAAACCGCGCTGTACCGGCTCCTCACCCACCACGGGGTCACGCCGGATCACCTCATCGGCCACTCGATCGGCGAACTCGCGGCTGCCCACGTCGCTGGCGTTCTCTCGCTGGCCGACGCCGCCCTGCTCGTCTGCACCCGCGCCCGCCTCATGCAAGCACTCCCCACCGGCGGCGCCATGATCGCCCTGCAGGCAGGCGAAACCGAAGTCCTGGACTGGCTCGTGCCCGGCGCCGACATCGCCGGACTCAACTCCCCCGACAACACCGTCGTCTCCGGCGACGAACACGCCGTCGTCGCCGTCGCCGAGAACGCCAAAAACGCTGGACGCAAGGCAACCCGGCTCCAGGTCAGCCACGCGTTCCACTCCGCGCACCTCGACCCCATGCTCGCCGAACTCACTGCCGTCGCGGAAACCCTGACCCACAACGAACCCCAGATCCCGATCATCTCCAACCTCACCGGAACGGTGATCGACAACTACACCCCGGGCTACTGGGCACAGCAGGCTCGCGGAGCCGTCCGCTACCTCGACGGCGTCACCACGTTGACCTCACTCGGCGTCACCACCGCACTGGAGATCGGCCCCGACGCCACCCTCAGCCCCATCACGCCCGACGCAACCCCAGCCCTGCGCCGCAACCACGACGAGAACGACACCTACCTCACCGCACTGGCCCGCCTGCACGTCCGCGGCGCGAACGTCGACTGGACGACCGTCCTGCCGGACGCCCCGATCATCGACCTGCCCACCTACCCGTTCCAGCGCAGGGAGTTCTGGCTCGGCGAGGCACCGGCGAAGGCCGAACCGCAGGCGGAGGCCGGCGACCAGCTGGACCTCGTGCGTGCGCACGTGGCCGCGGTGCTCGGGCATTCCTCGCCCGCGGACGTCGACACCGGCCTGGCGTTCAAGGACCTCGGCTTCGACTCGATCAGCTCCGTCGAGCTGCGCAACGCGTTGAGCGCGGCGACCGGGGTGTCGTTGCCGTCCGGCCTGCTCTTCAACTACCCGACGCCCGCGGCGGTCGCCGAGCACCTCCGCGACCGGCTGGCCGGAGTGGACGGTCCGGTCGCCGATCTCGGTGACGTGCTGCCGGACGAGCCGATCGCGATCGTCGGCATGGCGTGCCGGCTGCCCGGTGGCGTCACGTCGCCCGACGAGCTGTGGGACCTCGTCGCGGCCGGGGTGGACGCGGTCGGGGACTTCCCGGCCGACCGCGGCTGGGACCTCGCGCCGGGTGACTCCGCCGTGCGGCGCGGCGGGTTCCTGCACGACGCGGACCGGTTCGACGCCGAGTTCTTCGGGATCAGCCCGCGGGAGGCCGCGGCGATGGACCCGCAGCAGCGGTTGCTGCTGGAGACCGCGTGGGAGACGTTCGAACGGGCCGGGATCGAACCCGGCACGCTGCGCGGCAGCAGGACCGGCGTCTACGTCGGCGCGACGGCGCAGGAGTACGGGCCGCGGCTGCACGAGACGGCGAACGGCCACGAGGGCTACCTGCTGACCGGCGGCACGGCGAGCGTCGCGTCCGGCCGGGTGGCCTACACGTTCGGGTTCGAGGGCCCGGCCATGACGATCGACACGGCGTGCTCCTCGTCGCTGGTCGCGTTGCACATCGCCGCGAACGCGCTGCGCCAGGGCGAGTGCACCCTGGCGCTCGCGGGTGGCGTGACCGTGATGGCGACACCGGGCATGTTCGTCGAGTTCAGCAGGCAGGGCGGGCTGTCGCCGGACGGCCGCTGCAAGGCTTTCTCCGCGAGCGCGGACGGCACGGGCTGGGCGGAGGGCGCCGGTCTGGTCCTGCTGGAACGGCTGTCCGACGCGCGGCGCAACGGGCACCGCGTGCTGGCCCTGATCCGCGGCTCGGCGATCAACTCCGACGGTGCCTCCAACGGTCTCACCGCGCCGAACGGGCCGTCGCAGGAACGTGTTGTGCGCCAGGCGTTGCACAACGCCGGACTGTCCCCTTCGGACGTTGCGGCGGTCGAGGCGCACGGCACCGGCACGACGCTCGGCGACCCGATCGAGGCCCACGCGCTGCTCGCGACCTACGGCCAGGACCGCGCCACTCCGCTGTGGCTGGGTTCGCTGAAGTCGAACATCGGCCACACCCAGGCCGCGGCGGGCGTCGCCGGCGTGATCAAGATGGTGCAGTCGATGCGGCACGGCGTCCTGCCCGCGACCCTGCACGCCGACGAACCCAGCCCGCACATCGACTGGGAGGCGGGCGAAGTCGCCCTGCTCACCTCGGCCCAGCCGTGGCCCGAAGGACCGCGCCGCGCGGGCATCTCGTCGTTCGGCATCAGCGGCACGAACGCTCATCTGATCGTCGAAGGTGTGCTGGACGAGCCCGGCCCCGCGCCGACCGGCGCACCGGCACCCTGGGTGCTGTCCGGCCGGTCGGCAGCCGCCGTGAGTGCGGCCGCCGAGGCACTCCTGTCCTTTGTGGACGCCGACGAGGCCGCCGTGGCACGGTCTCTGGTGACCAGGACCCAGTTCTCGCACCGCGCGGTGATCGTCGGTGACAAGGCCGCGGGGTTGAGCGACCTCGACTCACGGCACGTGGTCACGGGCTCGGTGGTGCCGGGCGGGCTGGCGTTCCTGTTCTCCGGTCAGGGCAGCCAGCGGGTGGGCATGGGCCGCGAGCTCCGCGCCTCGCAACCGGTGTTCGCAGCCGCGTTCGACGAGGTCTGCGCCGAACTCGACCGGCACCTCGACCGGCCGTTGGCCGACGTGATCGACACCGACCTGATCCACCAGACCGAATACACGCAACCCGCCCTGTTCGCACTGGAAACCGCGCTGTACCGGCTCCTCACCCACCACGGCGTCCAGCCCGACCACCTCATCGGCCACTCCATCGGTGAGCTCACCGCCGCGCACATCGCGGGTGTTCTCTCGCTGCCCGACGCCGCCCTGCTCGTCTGCACCCGCGCCCGCCTCATGCAAGCACTTCCCACCGGCGGCGCCATGGTCGCCTTGCAGGCAGGCGAATCGGAAGTCCAGAGCTGGCTCGTGCCCGGCGCCGACATCGCCGGACTCAACTCCCCCGACAACACCGTCGTCTCCGGCGACGAACACGCCGTCCTCGCGGTTGCAGAAAACGCCAAAGCCGCTGGACGCAAGGCAACCCGCCTGCAGGTCAGCCACGCGTTCCACTCCGCACACCTCGACCCGATGCTCGCCGAACTCACGGCGGTCGCGGAAACCCTGACCCACAACCCACCCCAGATCCCGATCATCTCCAACCTCACCGGAACGGTGATCGAGAGCTACACCCCGGACTACTGGGCACAGCAGGCACGTGGAACCGTCCGCTACCACCGAGGCGTCACCACACTCACCGAACTCGGCGTCACGACAGCACTCGAGGTCGGACCGGACGCGACGCTGAGCAGCCTCACCCCGGACGCCACACCCGCACTGCGCCGCAACCACGGCGAGAACGACGCCTACCTCACCGCACTGGCCCGCCTGCACGTCCGCGGCGCGAACGTCGACTGGACGACCGTCCTGCCGGACGCCCCGCGCATCGACCTGCCCACCTACCCGTTCCAGCGCGAGCGGTACTGGCTCGACGCACCCCGCACGACCGACGCCGAGGGCCTCGGTCTCACCGCGACCGGTCATCCCCTGCTGACCGCGATGATCACCCAGCCCGACGGCGACGCGGTGCAGTTCACCGGCGCGCTGTCCACCGCCACCCACCCCTGGCTCGCCGACCACGTGGTGAACGGCGCGGTGCTGGTGCCCGCGACCGCGTTCGTCGAGATGGCGAGCCTCGCCGCCGACCACACCGGGTGCGCGGGCATCGGCGAGCTGATGCTGCAGACCGCGTTGGTGCTGCCCGAACGCGGATCCGTGCGGCTGCGGCTGTCCGTCGCGGCACCGGACGGTGCCGGCGAGCGCCCGTTCACCGTGCACTCGCAGGTCGACGACGACATCTGGACCACACACGCCACCGGCGTGCTGACCGGGACGGCCGGCCGCGGCACGGCGCTCGACCAGTGGCCGCCCACCGCGACCCCGATCGAGCTGGAGGACGTCTACGACCGGCTCGCCGAGCTCGGTTACCGCTACGGGCCGGCGTTCCGCGGGCTGCGGGCCGCGTGGCGCACCGAGAGCGAGCTCTTCGCCGAGGTCGCGCTGACCGGTGACGCGGCGGGCCACGGCACGCATCCCGCCCTGCTGGACGCGGCACTGCACCCGCTCGTGCTGGACGCCGCCGAACCGGACGTGGTCAAGCTGCCGTTCTCGTTCTCCGGCGCGGAATTCCACGCCGCGGGCGCCACGGCGTTGCGGGTGCGCTGGACGCACACCGGCACGGACACCGCACGTCTGGTCGTCGCCGACAGCACCGGCGCACCGGTGGCCGTCGTGGACTCGGTCGCGCTGCGGCCGGTTCCACGCGACGGGCTGCGCGCGAGCGCACCCGACTCGCTTTACCGCGTGGCCTGGGAAGCCGTCCGCACCGACGGCACTGGCGAGGTGACGCCGTGGCACGAGATCGGCGACGACGTGCCCGAGTTCGTCGTCGTGACCGAGACCGACGTGACGGGCGACCCGCTCGCCACCGCCGAACGCGGGCTCGCGATCGTGCAGGACTGGCTGGCGCGGCCGGAGTTCGCGGACAGCACGCTGGTGTTCGCCGTCGTCGACGGTCTGGGCACCGCACCGCTCACCGGCCTGCTGCGCACCGCGCAGTCCGAGCAGCCCGGCCGGTTCGTGCTGGTGCACCTCGGCGACGAGAACGACCTCGGCGGGCTGCCCGCGGCCCTCACCGCCGGTGAGCCCGAGGTGTCCGTGCGCGGCGGAGAGGTGCGGGCACCTCGCCTGGTCCGCGCGGACGTCGCCGACGGTCCAGCACTCGACACCGACGGCACGGTGCTCATCACCGGCGCCACCGGCACGCTCGGCCGCCTGCTGGCCACTCACCTCGTGACGACGCACGGCGCCGCACACCTGTTGCTGCTCAGCCGGACCGGTGCCGCGACGCCGGAGAACCGGGCGTTCCTGGACGACCTCACCGCACTCGGTGCCGACGTGCGGATGATCGCGTGCGACACCGCGGACCCGGCCGAGCTCGCGGCGGCCGTCGCGGCGGCCGAGCGGCCGATCACCGCCGTGTTCCACGCGGCGGGCGTGCTGGACGACGCCACGGTCTCCTCGCTCACCGCGGACCGGCTCGCCTCGGTGTTCGCCCCGAAGGTCGACGCGGCGTGGCACCTGCACGAGCTCACCGCGGACCAGCCGCTCACCCACTTCGTGACGTTCTCCAGCATCGCCGCCACGATCGGCAACCAGGGCCAGGGCAACTACGCGGCGGCCAACGCGTACCTGCACGCGCTCGCCGCGCACCGGCAGGCGTCCGGGCTGCCGGCGACGGCACTGGCGTGGGGGCTGTGGCACACCGCCGACGGCATGGCGGGCAGCCTCAGCGGCGCGGACGTGGCCAGGTGGCGGCGCAACGGGTTCGTCCCCCTCACCCCGCGGCTCGGCCTCGAACTGTTCGACGCGGCGCTGCGCTCGCGGGAGGCCGTGCTGGTCCCGGCGCACCTCGACCTGAACGCCCTGCGCGCCAAGGCGAGCGACGGCACGCTGCCCGTCCTGTTCGCGCGCCTGGTCCGGGTGCCGCGACGGCAGGTGAACACCGCGCGGGCGGACACCTCGTGGGCGGCGCGGATGAGCGCCCTGACCGAGGACGACCGCGCTCGCGCGGTCCGCGACGTCGTGGTGAGGACGGTCGCCGTGGTGCTCGGGCACGACGCGGACACCGAGCTCGACTCGGCGAAGGCGTTCCGCGAACTGGGGTTCGACTCGCTCACCGGGGTCGAGCTGCGCAACCGGCTCGGCGCGGTCACCGGGGTGAAGCTGCCGACCACCCTCGTCTTCGACCACCCGTCACCGGACGCGGTGATCACGTTCCTGCTCGGGCGGCTCACGGGTGAGCAGGCCGTGCGGGGCGCGGCCACGGCCATCGCGTCCGACGAACCGATCGCGATCATCGGCATGGCCTGCCGCTACCCCGGTGGCGTGTCCTCGCCCGACGAGCTGTGGGAGCTGGTCGCCCAGGGTCGTGACGCGATCAGCGACTTCCCCGTCAACCGCGGCTGGGACGTGGAGAACCTCTACGACCCCGATCCGGACGCGATCGGCAGGTCCTACACCCGCCACGGCGGTTTCCTGCACGACGCACCCGACTTCGACGCCGAGTTCTTCGGCCTGAGCCCACGTGAGGCCACCGCAACAGATCCGCAGCAACGGTTGCTGCTGGAGGTCTCGTGGGAGGCGGTCGAACGGGCCGGGATCGACCCGCAGTCGTTGCGCGGCACCGACACCGGTGTGTTCACGGGCGTCATGTACAACGACTACGGAACCCGCCTCGTCTCGGCGCCGGAGGGGTACGAGGGCCATCTGCTCACCGGAACGATCGCCAGCGTCGTCTCGGGCCGGATCGCCTACACCTACGGGTTCGAAGGCCCCGCGGTCACCCTCGACACCGCCTGTTCCTCGTCACTGGTCGCGATCCACTTGGCCGCCCAGGCACTGCGCAACGGCGAATGCACTCTCGCCCTCGCCGGCGGCGTCACGGTCATGTCCACCCCCAACACCTTCATCGAGTTCTCCCGCCAACGCGGACTGTCCCCCGACGGCCGCTGCAAAGCCTTCTCCGCCAACGCCAACGGCACCGGCTGGTCCGAAGGAGCGGGCATCCTCCTGCTGGAACGGCTGTCCGACGCACGACGCAACGGGCACCCCGTGCTGGCCGTCGTCCGCGGTTCGGCGGTCAACCAGGACGGCGCGTCCAACGGCCTCACCGCCCCCAACGGGCCGTCCCAGGAACGCGTCATCCGCGCCGCCCTCGCCAACGCCGGACTGTCCACAGAGGACATTGATGCCGTCGAGGCACACGGCACCGGAACCACCCTCGGCGACCCCATCGAAGCCAACGCACTGCTCGCCACCTACGGACAAAACCGCGACACCCCACTGCGGCTGGGCTCGCTCAAGTCCAACATCGGCCACGCCCAGGCGGCGGCGGGCGTCGGCGGCGTGATCAAGATGGTGCAGGCCATGCGCCACGGCGAACTGCCGAAAACCTTGCACGCCACCGAGCTCAGCCCGCACGTCGACTGGACCAGCGGCGCGGTCGAGGTGCTGACCGAAGCGCAACCCTGGCCCTCCGAACGCCCGCGCCGCGCCGGCATCTCCTCGTTCGGCATCAGCGGCACCAACGCCCACGTCATCATCGAGGAAGCGCCGGCGCAGTCCCCCACCACTCCGGCCGTCACGCTGCCGTTGCTGCTGTCGGCCCGGTCGGAGGCGGCGCTGGCCGCCCGCGCGAGCCAGGTGCTGGACCTGCTGGACACCCGGGAGTTGAGCGATGTCGCCGCCGCGCTGGCCACGTCGGCGCCGCAGCTGACGCACCGCGCGGCCGTGACCGGCGATCACCGTGCCGCCCTGGCAGCGCTGGTGTCCGGCACGACCGCTCCGGCCCTGCTGAGCGGAACCGCCAGTGCGCCGGGCAAGACGGTGTTCGTGTTCCCCGGCCAGGGCTCCCAGTGGTCAGGAATGGCACTCGACCTGCACCGCGACTCCGAGGTCTTCCGCACCCAGCTCGACGCCTGCGCCCAAGCCCTCAGCCCCCACACCGACTGGGACCTGCTCACCGAACTCGCCGGACCACTCGACCGCGTCGACATCGTCCAACCCGCCCTCTGGGCCGTCATGATCTCCCTCGCCACCCTCTGGCAACACCACGGAGTTCAACCCGACGCCGTCATCGGCCACTCCCAAGGCGAAATCGCCGCCGCCCACATCGCCGGCGCACTCTCCCTGGAGGACTCCGCAACCGTCGTCGCACTCCGCAGCAAAGCCATCACCCGCCTCGCCGGCACCGGCGGCATGGTGTCCGTCCCGTTGTCCGTGAACGAAGTGACCGCGCTGCTGCGCGACGGTGTCGAGATCGCCGCCGTCAACGGGCCGCGGTCGGTCGTCGTCGCCGGCGACACGGCGGGGCTCGACGCGTTGCTCGCGCAGTGCCGCGACAACGGTGTGCGGGCCCGTCGCGTGCCGGTGGACTACGCGTCGCACTCGGCGCACGTCGAAGTGCTGCGGGACGAGATCATGGCCGCGCTCGCGGGAATCAGCCCGGTCACGAGCCGGCTGCCGTTCTTCTCCACCGTCACCAACGAGGTCGTCGACGGCGCTGAGCTCGACGCCGCGTACTGGTTCGGCAACCTGCGCGGCACCGTCCGGTTCGAAGAGGCGACCCGAGCGCTGCTGGGCACGGGACACGGCACGTTCGTGGAGGTCAGCGCCCACCCGGTGCTCACCGTCGCGCTGCAGGAGAGCACCGACGCGATCATCGTGCCCTCGTTGCGCCGCGACGACGGCGGCCTCTCGCGGTTCCTCGCCTCCGCCGCGCAGGCGCACGTCGCCGGAGTCGCCGTCGACTGGGCCACCGCGGCGGGCACGACGAGCACGACACCGCTGCCCACCTACCCGTTCCAGCGCCGCACCTACTGGCTCGACGCCACCGGCACCGCCGCCGACGCCACCGGCCTCGGTCTCACCGCCGAACCGCACCCGCTGGTCGGCGCCGTGCTGGAACTGGCCGACACCGACCGGATCGTGCTGACCGGCCGCGTGTCCCGCACCACCCACCCGTGGCTCACCGACCACGCCGTCGACGGCACCCCGCTGCTGCCCGGCACCGCGTTCGTCGACCTCGCCCTGCGCGCCGCCGACCGGGCGGGCCTGGACCTGGTCGAGGAGCTCACGATCGAGACGCCTCTCGCGCTCGACGGCGGCGTGCAGCTCCAGGTCGTGCTCGACGCCCCCGACGCGGACGGTCGGCGCGGCCTGACCGTGCACAGCCGCACCGACTCCGACGCGCCGTGGACGCGGCACGCCACCGGTGTCCTCGCCACCGCCACCGGTGCCGGCGAACCGCTGACCGAGTGGCCGCCGCCCGGCGCCACCCCGGTCGAGCTCTCCGACGCCTACGACGTGCTGGCCGGGCGCGGTTTCGGTTACGGCCCCGCTTTCCAGGGCCTGCGCGCCCTCTGGCGGGCGGGTGACACGTCCTACGCCGAGGTCGCGCTGCCCGAGGGCGTCGCGCCCTCCGGGTTCGGTCTGCACCCCGCACTGCTCGACGCCGCGCTGCATCCGCTCGCGCTGGCCGGCGACGAGCTGCTGCTTCCCTTCTCGTGGACCGGAATCCGCCTGCACGCCACCGGAGCCACGGCGTTGCGCGTGCGGATCACCGGCGACTCCCTGACCCTCGCCGACGGCACCGGCGCACCCGTCGCGTCGGTCGACTCGCTGACGTTGCGGCCGCTCACCGGCGCGAAGGTCACGCGTGGCGCGCTCTACCGGACGACGTGGACGGCTCTCGACGAGGGCGAGGCCGGGGACTGGGCCGTGGTCGGCCTCGGGCTCCCCGGGAACGCGGTCGGAGACCTGGCCGAACTGGCGGAGGTGCCGGCCGTCGTGCTGGCACCGCTGGCAGGTCCCGGGACACCGCAAGCGCTCGCCCGGCAGGCGCTGCGGCTCGCGCAGTCCTGGCTCGCCGACGAACGGTTCGCCGAGTCCCGGCTCGTCTTCGTCACCGCCGCAGGCGATCTCGCCGCAGCAGCGGTACCGGGACTCGCCCGCACCGCGCTGACCGAGCACCCCGGCCGCTTCGGCCTGCTCCAGGTCGACCGCTGGGACGTGCCGACCGCCGCACTGGCCCGCGCCCTGACCGCACCGGAGGCCGCGATCAGGGACGGCGAACCGGTCCGGCCGCGGCTCGCGAAGGCCGAGACCGCCGGCGATCCCGTGCCGTTCCGCGAGGACGGCACGGTGCTGATCACCGGCGCCACCGGCACGCTCGGCGGCCACGTGGCACGCCACCTGGTGGCGAGGCACGGCGTGCGGAATCTCCTGCTGCTCAGCCGAAGCGGCCGCGCTGCCGCGGGTGCGCTGGAGCTGGAGGCCGAGCTGGTCGCGCACGGTGCGGCGGTGACGTTCGTGGCGTGCGACGCCGCGGACCGCGACGCGCTCGCGGCGGTGCTGGCCGAGCACCCGGTGACCGCGGTGGTGCACACGGCCGGTGTGCTCGACGACGGGTTGCTGTCCTCGTTGACCGCGGAGAGGCTCGACGCGGTGCTGCGGCCCAAGGTCGACGCCGCACTCGCGTTGCACGAGCTGACGCACGACCTGGACGCGTTCGTGCTGTTCTCCTCGTTCGCGGGCACGGTCGGCACACCCGGCCAGGCCAACTACGCGGCGGCGAACGCGTTCCTCGACGCGTTGGCCGAGCACCGCCACTCGCTGGGACTGCCCGCCGTGTCGCTCGCCTGGGGCCTGTGGGACGAGGGCAGCGGCATGACCGGGCACCTGGCCGGCGCGGACCTGGCCAGGCTGGCGAGGGACGGCATCGCCCCTCTGTCCACGGAGGACGGACTGGCGCTGTTCGACGCGGCGCTGAACGCCGGGCAGCCGGTCGTGGCGCCGGTGCGGCTGGAGCTGGGCGCGTTGCGGGCCAAGGCGGGGTCGGGCACGTTGCCGCCCGTGTTCGACGGGCTGGTCCGAAAGCCGCGCCGCACGGCGGCGGCCGCCGAGGCGGGCACGTCGACGTTGCGCGACCGGCTGGCCGCCCGGCCCGCGGCGGAACGAGAGCGCGCGTTGCTGGACCTCGTGCGCGGGAGCGCCGCCGCGGTGCTCGGCCACGGCGGTGCCGAGGAGGTGCCGCCGGACCGGGCGTTCAACGCGCTCGGGTTCGACTCGCTGATGGCCGTGGAACTGCGCAACCGGCTGATCGCGGCGACCGGGTTGCGGCTGCCCGCGACGGTCGTGTTCGACCACCCGAACCCGGCGGAGCTCGCCGGGCTGCTCGGCGCGGAACTGTTCGGCGCCGAGGAGAACACCAAGCACACCAACGGGATCACGACGGACGAACCCGTCGCGATCGTGGCGATGGCGTGCCGCTACCCCGGTGGCGTGGCCTCGCCGGAAGACCTGTGGCGGCTGGTCACCGAGGGCGTGGACGCGATCGGCGAGTTTCCCGCCGACCGCGGCTGGGACCTCGACTCGCTCTACCACCCCGACCCCGACCACCCCGGCACGTCCTGCACGCGGCACGGCGGTTTCCTGGCCGGTGCGGCGAACTTCGACCCCGACCTGTTCGGCATCAGCGCCCGCGAGGCGACCGCGATGGACCCGCAGCAGCGGCTGCTGCTGGAGGTGTCGTGGGAGGCGTTCGAACGGGCGGGCATCGACCCGCTCTCGGTGCGCGGCAGCAACACCGGCGTGTTCGCGGGCGTGATGGCCAACGACTACGCGGCCCGGCTGCGCACCGCACCGGAGGCGCTGGAGGGCTACCTGTCGGTCGGCAGCACGGTCAGCGTCGCGTCCGGCCGGATCGCCTACACCTTCGGCCTGCAGGGACCCGCGATCACCGTCGACACCGCCTGCTCGTCGTCGCTGGTGTCGATCCACCTCGCCGCACAGGCGCTGCGCAACGGGGAGTGCGACCTCGCCCTCGCGGGCGGCGTGACCGTGCTGGCCACCCCGACGCTGTTCGTCGAGTTCTCCCGGCAGCGCGGACTCGCACCGGACGGGCGCTGCAAGTCCTTCTCCGACGCGGCCGACGGCGCGGCGTGGGCGGAGGGAGCCGGCATCGTCGTGCTGGAACGCCTTTCCGACGCCCGCCGCAACGGCCACCGGGTGCTGGCCGTGCTGCGCGGTTCGGCGGTGAACCAGGACGGCGCCTCGAACGGCCTCACCGCCCCCAACGGCCCGTCCCAGGAACGCGTCATCCGCGCCGCTCTCGCCAGCGCAGGTCTGTCCACGAGGGACGTGGACGCGCTGGAGGCGCACGGCACCGGAACGACGCTGGGCGACCCGATCGAGGCGCAGGCCGTGCTCGCCACCTACGGACGCGACCGCGAGACACCACTGCTGATGGGGTCGATCAAGTCCAACATCGGCCACGCGCAGGCCGCGGCCGGGGTCGCCGGCCTGATCAAGATGGTCGAGGCGATCCGGCACGGCGTGCTGCCGAAGAGCCTGCACCTCGGCGAGCCCAGCCGTGCGGTCGACTGGACCGCGGGCGAGGTGAAGCTCCTCTCCGACGCCTCGGCGTGGCCCGAGACCGGTCGCGCGCGCCGGGCTGCGGTGTCGTCGTTCGGCATCAGCGGCACGAACGCGCACGTGATCATCGAGCAGGCCGCGGAACCGGAAGCTCAGGCCGGGGTCGCGCTTCCCGCGGTGCCGCTGGTCGTCTCCGCGCACACGGAGGAGGCGCTCACCGCGCAGCTCGACCGGTTGGGCGCGGTGACCGCGGACCTCACCGGTGTGGGCCGGTCGCTCACGCCCAACACAACAACGCTGCCACACCAAGCGGACCTCACCGACGTGGGCCGATCGCTCGCACTCGGCAGGGCCGCACTACCCCACCGCGCGGTGCTCACCGGCTCAGAACCGGTGCGCGGCAAGGCCGTGGACGGCAGGGTCGCGTTCCTGTTCACCGGCCAGGGCAGCCAGCGCATCGGAATGGGCCGCGAGCTGCGCACCTCCCACCCGGCGTTCGCAGCCGCGTTCGACGAGGCGTGCGCCGAGCTCGACCGCCACCTCGGCCAACCGCTCGCGTCCGCGATCGACACCGACCTGATCCACCAGACCGAGTACACCCAGCCCGCGCTCTTCGCGCTGGAGGTCGCGTTGTTCCGGCTGCTGCAGAGCTGGGGTGTGCGACCGGACGCGGTGGCGGGGCACTCGATCGGCGAGGTCGCCGCCGCCCACGTCGCCGGGGTGCTCTCGCTGCCGGACGCGGCACGGCTGGTCGCGGCGCGCGGCAGGCTCATGCAGGCGTTGCCGGGCAACGGCGCGATGCTCGCGGTCGAGGCGGCCGAGCAGGACGTCCTGCCGCTGCTGGCCGGACGCGAGGCGCAGGTGGACGTGGCCGCGGTCAACGGGCCGCGTTCGGTGGTGCTGTCCGGTGACGCGGCCGTCGTCGAGGAGATCGGCGCCGAGCTGGCCGCGGCGGGCGGGCGCACGAAGCGGTTGCGGGTCAGTCACGCGTTCCACTCCCCGCACGTCGACGCGGTGCTCGACGAGTTCCGCGCCGTCGTGGCGGAGCTGACGTTCGCGCCGCCCGTGATCCCCGTCGTCTCCGCGCTGGCCGACGCCGATGTCACCGATCCGGAGCACTGGGTGCGGCACGTCCGCGGGTCGGTGCGGTTCCTCGACGCGGTGCGGGCTCTGCGCGCGGACGGTGTGCTGACCGTGCTGGAGCTCGGGCCGGACGCCGTGCTGAGCGCGATGGCCGAGGACTGCGCGGACGACGTGGTCGCCGTGCCGGTGCTGCGCCGCGACCGGGCGGAGGTGGACGCGGTCGCCACGGCCGTCGGGCACGCCCACGTGCGCGGTGTGCCGGTCGACTGGCACGCGTTCTTCGGTGCGGGACCGGTCGTGCCGTTGCCGACCTATCCGTTCCAGCACAGCAGGTTCTGGCTGACCGACGACTCCACCGGTGACGTCACCGCCGCCGGGCTCGACGACGCGGGGCACCCGTTGCTCGGCGCGTCGGTGCCGCTCGCGGGCGGTGGCCGGATGTTCACCGGGCGGATCTCGGCGCAGTCGCAGCCGTGGCTGCGCGATCACGCGGTGGCGGGCCGGGTTCTGCTGCCCGCGACGGCGCTGCTGGAGATGGCGGTGCACGCGGCGGACGGCCGGGCGCTGGCCGAGTTCACGCTGCACGAGCCGCTGGTGGTGTCCGAGGCGCGGACCCTGCAGATCATCGTCGGCGAGGACGGGACTGTCGCCGTGCACTCGCGCGGCGACGACGGCACCTGGGCCAAGCACGCCGACGGCGTCATCGGCGACACGCCTGAACCGTCCGATGTGGACTTCTCCGCCTGGCCGCCCGCCGGCGCGGCGGTGGTCGACGTGTCCGGGCTGTACGAAGATCTGGCAGGCCGCGGCTACCACTACGGGCCCGCGTTCCAGGGACTCACCGCCGTCTGGCGGCAGGGCGACGACCTGTACGCGGAGATCCGCCCGTCCGTCGAGCCCGGCCGGTTCGCGGTGCATCCGGCGTTGCTCGACGCGGCGCTGCACGCGTTGCTGCTCAACGACTCCGAAGGTCTGCGGGTGCCGTTCTCGTTCTCCGGCACGGCGTTGCGGGACACGCGGCCGTCCGGGCTGCGGGTCCGGCTGTCCGGCGGCCGGGTCGACCTCGCCGACGAGCACGGCAGGCCGGTCGGCGTGCTCGGCTCGCTCACGACTCGGCCGCTCGGCACCGTCGCGGCCACCGCGGACGGCGTGCTGTTCGGCGTCGACCAGGTCGAGGTGCGCCTCACCGGAGGGTCGTCCGGCGAGGTGATCCGGGTCCGCGAGGCCGAGCTGTCCGAGGCACGCGAACTCGCCGTGGAGGTCTTCACCGCGCTGCGGGACCGCACGGACCCCGTCGTGCTGGTCACCAGGGACGTGCCCGCGCACGGCGTGCTGGCCGGGTTGATCAGGGTGGCCCAGTCGGAGCACCCCGGTCGCATCCGGCACGTGATCACCGACGGGACACCGCGGAGCGCGGCGGCCGAACAGGCGGCGATCGCGGGCGGCCCCGCCGAGGTCCTCGTCCGAAGTGGACGCGTCACGGCACCGAGGCTGGTGCGGCTGCCCGTTCCGCCAGGAACTCGAGAGCTCGACGGCACCGTCCTGATCACCGGCGGCACCGGGGCGCTCGGCCGCCGGCTCGCCCGGCACCTCGTCGACCGGTACGGCGTTCGCGACCTGCTGCTCACCAGCAGGAGCGGAGGCGGCGACGACCTCGTCGCCGAGCTGACCGCGCTCGGCGCGTCGGTCAGGGTCGCGGCGTGCGACGTCGCCGACCGGGCCGCGCTGGCGGCACTGCTCGACGGCGAGCGGATCTCCACCGTGGTGCACGCGGCGGGTGTGCTCGACGACGGTGTGCTGACCTCGCTGACCACCGAACGGGTGGCAGAGGTGTTGCGCGCCAAGGTCGACGGCGCCCTGCACCTGCACGAGCTCACCGGTGACGTGACCGCGTTCGTGCTGTTCTCCTCCATCGCCGGGATCGTCGGCAACGCCGGTCAGGCCGCGTACGCCGCGGGCAACACGTTCCTCGACGCGCTGGCCGAGCACCGCCACTCGCTCGGGCTGCCGGCCGTGTCGCTGGCGTGGGGCATGTGGCAGGACGGCATGGCCGCGACGCTCGACGACGCCGGCCGGGCCAGGCTCGCCCGCGGCGGGGTGCGCCCGATGCCGGTGGAGCAGGCACTGGCGGCGTTCGACGCGGCACTGGTCACCGGCCGCGCGGTCGTCGTGCCCGCCGCGCTGAACCTCACGTCGCTGCGGCAGCTCGGTGACGCGCTGCCCGAGGTCTACCGCGAGCTGGTGCCCAGGCAGACGTCGACGATCTCGTTGCGGCAACGGCTCACCGGCGTTCCCGCGCCCGAGCGCGACAAGATGCTGCTGGAGTTCGTCCGCGAACAGGTCGGGCTCGTGCTGGCGCATCCCGCACCGCGCACGATCGACGTCAGGCGCGGGCTGCTCGACCTCGGTTTCGACTCGCTCACCGCGGTCGAGCTGCGCAACCGGCTCACCACCGCGACCGGGCTGCGGTTGCCGTCGACGCTCGTGTTCGACCACCCCACCACCGCGGCGCTCACCGAGCACCTCAGCGCCGCGCTGACGGTCCGCGAACCCGACCCGCTGCAAGCCGCGCTCGCCACCGTGGAGGCCGCGCTCACCGCGGGGGACACCTCGCTCGCCGACCGGCTACGCGCCCTGCTGCGCACGTCAGAGTCCATGCACGACAACGAGAACGACATCGACAGCGCGTCCGACGACGAGCTGTTCGCCGCACTCGACCACGAACTCGGCAGGTAGGCATGAACAACGAGGACAAACTCCGCGACTACCTGAAGCGGGCGACGGCCGACCTGCGGGAGAGCCGCAGGCGCGTGCGCGACCTGGAGGAGCGCGAACGCGAACCGATCGCGATCGTCGGCATGGCGTGCCGGCTGCCCGGCGGCGTCGCGTCACCCGACGAGCTGTGGGACCTGGTCGCCGACCGGCGGGACGCGGTCGGCCCGTTCCCCACCACCAGGGGCTGGGACCTCGACGCGCTCTACCACCCCGACCCCGACCACCAGGGCACCTCCTACACCCGCGAGGGCGGGTTCCTCCACGACGCCGACGCGTTCGACGCCGAGTTCTTCGGGATCAGCCCGCGCGAGGCGCTGACCGTCGACCCGCAGCAACGCCTGCTGCTGGAGACGGCCTGGGAGGCGGTCGAACGGGCGGGGATCGACCCGTTGTCGTTGCGCGGCAGCCGGACCGGGGTGTTCGCCGGGGTGATGTACGACGACTACGGCTCGCGGATGCCGCACGCTCCGGACGGCTTCGAGGGCTACCTGCTGATGGGCAGCACCGGCAGCGTGGCATCGGGCCGGGTGGCCTACACGTTCGGTTTCGAGGGCCCGGCGGTCACCGTCGACACGGCGTGCTCGTCCTCGCTGGTGGCGCTGCACCTCGCCGCGCAGGCGCTGCGGCGAGGTGACTGCGAGCTGGCGCTGGCCGGTGGCGTGACCGTGATGGCGACGCCGGGCACGTTCATCGAGTTCTCCCGCCAGCGCGGCCTCGCTCCCGACGGCAGGTGCAAGGCGTTCTCCGCCGCCGCGGACGGCACCGGCTGGGCCGAGGGCGCGGGCCTGCTCCTGCTGGAACGCCTGTCCGACGCCCAGCGCAACGGTCATCGCGTGCTCGCCGTCGTGCGCGGCTCCGCGGTGAACCAGGACGGCGCCAGCAGCCAGCTGACCGCTCCGAACGGCCCGTCGCAGGAACGCGTGATCCGCGCGGCCCTCGCGGACGCTTCACTGTCCACTTCGGACGTCGCAGTGGTCGAGGCGCACGGCACCGGCACGACGCTGGGCGACCCGATCGAGGCCCACGCACTGCTCGCGACCTACGGCCAGGACCGCGCCACCCCGCTGTGGCTGGGTTCGCTGAAGTCGAACATCGGCCACACCCAGGCCGCGGCGGGCGTGGCCGGCGTGATCAAGATGGTGCAGTCGATGCGGCACGGCGTCCTGCCCGCGACCCTGCACGCCGACGAACCCAGCCCGCACATCGACTGGGACGCGGGCGAAGTCGCCCTGCTCACCTCCGCCCAGCCGTGGCCCGAAGGACCGCGCCGCGCGGGTATCTCGTCGTTCGGTGTGAGCGGCACCAACGCGCACATCATCCTCGAACAGGCGCCCGAAGTGCCCGCGCCCGAGCCCGTCTCGCACACCGGGCCGCTGCCGCTCCTGCTGTCCGCCCGTTCGTCGGCCGCACTGGCCGAGCAGGTGGCCCGTCTGTCCACTCTGGAGAATCGGGCTGCGGTGGCGTGGTCGCTCGCGACGACGCGGTCGACGTTCGACCACCGCGCGGTCGTGCTCGACGACGTGGTGACGGGTTCGGTGGTGCCGGGCGGGCTGGCGTTCCTGTTCTCCGGTCAGGGCAGCCAGCGGGTGGGCATGGGCCGGGAGCTCTACGCCTCGCAGCCGGTGTTCGCGGCGGCGTTCGACGAGGTCTGCGCCGAACTGGACCGGCACCTCGCCCGACCGTTGGCCGACGTGATCGACACCGACCTGATCCACCAGACCGCCTACACCCAACCCGCGTTGTTCGCGTTGGAAACCGCGCTCTACCGCCTCCTCGCCCACCACGGCGTCCAGCCCGACGTCCTGATCGGCCACTCCATCGGCGAACTCACCGCCGCCCACGTGGCGGGCGTTCTCTCGCTGGCCGACGCCGCCCTGCTCGTCTGCACCCGCGCCCGCCTCATGCAAGCACTCCCCACCGGCGGCGCGATGATCGCCCTGCAGGCAGGCGAAACCGAGGTACTCGACTGGCTCGTGCCCGGCGCCGACATCGCCGGACTCAACTCCCCCGACAACACCGTCATCTCCGGCGACGAACACGCCGTTCTCACCGTCGCCAAGAACGCCAACGGACGCAAGGCAACCCGGCTCCAGGTCAGCCACGCGTTCCACTCGGCGCACCTCGACCCCATGCTCGCCGAGCTGACTGCCGTCGCGGAAACGCTGACCCACAACCCACCCCAGATTCCGATCATCTCCAACCTCACCGGAGCCGTGATCGACAGCTACACCCCCGACTACTGGGCACGACAGGCCCGCTCAGCCGTCCGCTACCTCGACGGCGTCACCACGTTGACCTCGCTCGGCGTCACAACGGCGTTGGAAATCGGCCCCGACGCCACGCTCAGCGCCATCACCCCCGACGCGACGCCCTCGCTGCGCCGCAACCACAACGAGCAGCTCACGTACGCGACGGCACTGGCCAGGCTGCACGTGCGCGGAGTCGGCGTCGACTGGCGCGCCTACCTGCCGCCGGCGCCGGTCGTCGACCTGCCGACCTACCCGTTCCAGCGCGAGCGGTACTGGCTCGACGCACCCCGCGACGCCGATGCCGCGAGCCTCGGCCTCACGCCGGAACACCACCCGCTGCTGACCGCGATGATCACCCAGCCGGACCACGACACCGTGCAGTTCACCGGAACCGTCCCGGCGTGGACCGCGGACCACGTGATCGGCGGCACGCCCCTGCTGCCCGGCACGGCGTTCCTGGAGATCGCCCTGCGCGCCGCCGAGGCGCTCGGCCACGCGGGCGTGGACGAACTGACGCTGCACACGCCGTTGTCCGGTGACGTGCCGCTGCGGATCACCGTCGACGGCACTGACCTCGCGATCTACGCGCGGCACGACACCGAATGGATCCGGCACGCCTCCGGCAGGCTCGCCGCCACCGCACCCGCGGCACCCGCACTCACCTGGCCGGCCGACGCGGACCCCGTCGACCTCGACGACTTCTACCCGCGGCTCGCCGATCTCGGCTACGAGTACGGCCCGCTGTTCCAGGGCCTCACCGCGGCGTGGCGGGCGACCGACGTGTTCGCCGAGGTCGCGCTGCCCGCCGAGGCACACGCCGAGGCCTCCCGGTACGGGGTGCATCCGGCTCTCCTCGACGCCGCGCTGCACCCGTTGCTGCTGGACGCGAACGGGACAACACCGCGCCTCCCGTTCGCGTTCAGCGGCGTCGTCGTCCACGCGCCCGGCGCCACGGCCGCACGGGTCCGCGTCGCGAAGCTCGACGACAACGCCTTCTCCATCGCGCTCGCCGACCACTCCGGTGCTCCGGTGGCCACGATCTCGCGACTGGAGGTGCGGGCCGCCCAGACCCCCGCCGCGCCGCTCTACCGCGTGCAGTGGGTCCCGGTGTCCGGTGGCACGGCGGAGCGTCCCGAACTGCTCGTGCTGGACCGCCACGAACCGCTCGTGGCGGACCGCGACGACGTGCACGGCGTGACCGCGTACGTCCTCGCCGAACTCCAGCGCTCCCTGCGGCGCCCGGACGGCAGGCTGGCCGTGGTCACCCGGCGCGCCGTGGCCGCGGTGCCGGGCGAGGCGGTCGAGGCGCTCGCGCAGAGCGCCGTCACCGGACTGGTCCGCGCCGCCATCGCCGAGCACCCCGGCCGGTTCCAGCTGGTCGACGTGGACGATCTCGCGGGACTGGACGCGGCGCTGAGCTGTGCCGAGCCCGAGGTGGCGGTGCGGAACGGCGAGTTGCTCGCGCCCCGCCTGGTGCGCGCCACGCCCGCCACCGGAGCCGGCTTCGACACCGACGGCACCGTCGTGCTCACCGGTGCCACCGGCACCCTCGGCAGGCTCGTCGCGAAGCACCTCGTCACGCACCACGGCGTGCGGCACCTCCTGCTGCTGAGCCGCTCCGGCGAGGCACCCGCGGAGTTCCTGGCCGAACTGGGCGAGCACGCACGGGTGGTCGCGTGCGACGTGGCCGACCGCGACCGGCTGGCCGAGGTGCTCGCGTCGGCGGACCGGCCGATCACCGCCGTCGTCCACGCGGCGGGCGTGCTGGACGACGGCGTCCTCCCCGCCCTCACGCCGGACCGGCTGACGACGGTGTTGCGGCCCAAGGCGGACGCGGCTTGGCACCTGCACGAGCTCACCGCGGGCCAACCGCTGACCCACTTCGTGCTGTTCTCCAGCGTCGCGGGCACGGTCGGCAACGCGGGTCAGGCCAACTACGCCGCCGGCAACACCTACCTCGACGCGCTCGCCGCGCGCCGGCACGCCCGCGGGCTGCCCGCCACCTCGCTGGTGTGGGGTCTGTGGGCGGAGGACGGCATGGCGGGTGCGCTGTCCGCGGCCGACCGCGAGCGCGTCGCGCGGTCCGGCATCGCACCGATGTCCGCCGCCGAAGGGCTGGCGTTGTTCGACCTGGCCGTCACCGCGGACGAAGCGGTGCTCGTGCCGGCGAAGCTCGACCTCGCCGGGGTCCGCGGGGCCGCGGAGGTGCCGCCGTTGTTCCGGGCGCTGGTGCGGCAGCCGGTCAAGCGCGCGAGCGAGTCCGATGTGGACGAACTCGTGCGGGCGGAGATCGCGGCCGTGCTCGGGCACGGCACACCCGCCACCATCGCACCGGACCGGCCGTTCAGCGAGCTCGGGTTCGACTCGCTGACGGCGGTGGAGCTGCGCAACCGGCTGGCGGCCGCGACCGGGGTGAGCCTCCCCACGACGCTGGTGTTCGACCACCCGAACCCGGCGGCGCTCGCCGCCTTCGTCCGCTCCCGGCTGACTCCGGCGGAAAAGACCGTCACCACCACGAGGACGGTGGCGAGCGACGAGCCGATCGCGATCATCGGCATGGCGTGCCGCTACCCCGGCGGCGTGACGTCTCCCGAAGAGCTGTGGGAGCTTCTCGCGCAAGGCCGTGACGCGATCGGGCCGTTCCCGGACAACCGCGGCTGGGATCTCGGCACCCTGTTCGACCCGGACCCGGACGCGATCGGCAAGTCGTACGCGACGACCGGCGGCTTCCTGCACGACGCGGCCGACTTCGACGCCGAGTTCTTCGGCCTGAGCCCACGTGAGGCCACCGCGACCGACCCGCAGCAACGGTTGCTGCTGGAAGTCTCGTGGGAGGCGGTCGAACGGGCCGGGATCGACCCGCAATCCTTGCGCGGCACCGACACCGGCGTGTTCACCGGCGTCATGTACAACGACTACGGCTCACGCCTGAGCACCGTCCCCGACGGCTACGAGGGTCACCTGCTCACCGGCACCATCGCCAGCGTCGTGTCCGGCCGCATCGCCTACACCTACGGCCTCGAAGGCCCCGCGGTCACCCTCGACACCGCCTGCTCCTCCTCACTCGTCGCCATCCACCTCGCCGCCCAAGCACTCCGCAACGGCGAATGCACCCTCGCCCTCGCCGGCGGCGTCACCGTCATGTCCACCCCCAACACCTTCATCGAGTTCTCCCGCCAACGCGGCCTCTCCCCCGACGGCCGCTGCAAAGCCTTCTCCGCCAACGCCAACGGCACCGGCTGGTCCGAAGGAGCAGGCATCCTCCTGCTGCAACGACTCTCCGACGCCCAACGGGACCGCAACCCGGTCCTCGCCGTCCTGCGCGGCTCCGCCGTCAACCAGGACGGCGCCTCCAACGGCCTCACCGCACCCAACGGACCGTCCCAGGAACGCGTCATCCGCGCCGCCCTCACCAACGCCGGACTGTCCACACAGGACATCGACGCCGTCGAAGCGCACGGCACCGGAACCACCCTCGGCGACCCCATCGAAGCCAACGCACTGCTCGCCACCTACGGACAAAACCGCGCCACGCCGCTGAAACTCGGTTCCATCAAGTCGAACATCGGCCACACGCAGGCCGCCGCCGGCGTCGCGGGTGTGATCAAGATGGTGCAGGCCATGCGCCACGGCGAACTGCCCAAGACATTGCACGCCACCGAGCTCAGCCCGCACGTCGACTGGACCAGCGGCGCGGTCGAGGTGCTGACCGAACCACAACCCTGGCCCTCCGACAAACCGCGCCGCGCCGGCATCTCCTCATTCGGCATCAGCGGCACCAACGCCCATGTCATCATCGAGGAAGCACCGGCGGAATCTCCCGCCACGCCGGCCGTCACGCCGCTGTCGGCTCAGCCGGAAGCGGCCCTGGCCGCCAACGGGGGCGAGGCACCGGCCCAGCAGCACACCCCGGTGGCGGCCGAGGTGCCGCTGCTGCTCTCCGCCCGGTCGCAGGCCGCACTGGCCGCCCGCGCGAGCCGGCTGCGGGACGCGTCGCCCGTCGCGGCCCTGGCCACCAGCGCGCCCCTGCTCCCCCATCGCGCGGCCGTCATCGCCGACGACCCGGCGGCAGGCCTGCTGGCGCTCGCCGAGGGAAGGCCCTCTCCCGACGTCGTGCAGGGCATCGCCGCCCCGCGAGGCAAGACGGTGTTCGTGTTCCCCGGCCAGGGTTCCCAATGGCCGGGGATGGGGCTCGACCTGTACCGCGACTCCGAGGTCTTCCGCACCCAGCTCGACGCCTGCGCCCAAGCCCTCCAACCCCACACCGACTGGGACCTGCTCACCGAACTCGCCGGACCACTCGACCGAGTCGACATCGTCCAACCCGCCCTCTGGGCCGTCATGATCTCCCTCGCCACCCTCTGGCAACACCACGGAGTTCAACCCGACGCCGTCATCGGCCACTCCCAAGGCGAAATCGCCGCCGCCCACATCGCCGGCGCACTGTCCCTGGAGGACTCCGCAACCGTCGTCGCACTCCGCAGCAAAGCCATCACCCGCCTCGCCGGCACCGGCGGCATGGTGTCGGCACAGCTGCCTTCCGCCGAGGTGGAACGCCGCATCGCCCGCTTCGGCGGTGAGGTGGAGATCGCCGCGGCGAACGGGCCGCAGAGCACCGTCGTGTCCGGCACGGTCGAGGCGCTCGCGCGGTTCGTCGTCGACTGCGAGGCCGACGGCGTGCGGGCGCGGGTCATCCCGGTGGACTACGCGTCGCACTCCCGGCAGGTGGACGAGCTGCACGAGCCGCTGCTGGAGCTGCTGGGACACCTCACGCCCCGCCAGCCGTCGATCACCTTCCACTCCACCGCGGAGCCAGAGCCGACGTTCGACGCGGCCTACTGGTTCCGCAACCTGCGCAACACCGTCGGGTTCGCGGGCGGCGTCCGCGCGCTGCTCGACCGGGGACACCGGGTGTTCGTCGAGGTGAGCGCCCACCCGGTGCTCACGACGGCGATCGGTGACACGATCGAGGAAGCCGACGTGACCGACGCGGTGGTGCTGGAGTCGCTGCGCCGCGACGAGGGCGCGCCCGCGCGGTTCCGCGCCTCGCTCGCGAAGGCGCACGTGCAGGGCGTCGAGGTCGACTGGCGGGTACCGCGAACGTTTGCGGAGCTGCCGACCTACCCGTTCCAGCGACAGCGCTACTGGCTCGACGCCCCCGCGGCCGCCGGCGACACCGCGGCCCTCGGCCTGCGCGAGGCGGGGCATCCGCTGCTCGGTGCCGCGCTGCGCACCGCCGACGCGGGCACGGCCGTGCTCACCGGCCGGTTGTCCCGCTCGGCCCAGCCGTGGCTCACCGAGCACGCCGTCGGTGACACGGTGCTGGTGCCGGGCGCGGCACTGGTGGAGCTGGCGCTGCACGCCGGCGACCGGACCGGCCGCGGGCACCTCGCCGAGCTCACCCTGCAGGCGCCGCTCGTGCTGGACGGCGACCTCGACCTGCAGGTGCTGATCAGCGAGACGGGCGAGGTCGGCATCCACTCGAGCCCGAGCGGCACCGACACGTGGACCAAGCACGCCTCGGGTGTGCTCACCGCCGACGAGCCGGTGACGGACGAGCTGGCCGAGTGGCCTCCACCGGGCGCGGTCGCGCTGCCGGTCGACGACTTCTACGACACCCTGGCCGAACGCGGTCACGGGTACGGCCCGGTGTTCCGGGGTGTGCGGGCGGTGTGGCGCGACGGCGACGTCCTCTACGCGTCGGTCGCGCTGCCGGACGACACCGACGTCACCGGCTTCGGCGTGCACCCCGCGCTGCTCGACGCGGCACTGCACGCGGCCGTTCGCACCGACGACGACGGCGTGCGGCTGCCCTTCAGCTGGACCGGCGTGCACCTGCACGCGACCGGAGCCAGGTCGGTCAGGGTCCGGCTCTCTCCCGCCGGCACCGACGCGATCGCCGTGCTCGTCACCGACGAGACGGGCCGTCCGGTCGTGTCGGTCGACGAGCTCGCGGTCCGTCCCGTCGACACGTCCGCACTCGGTGCGCCGCGCGCGGACACCTCGGCGTTGTTCGGCCTCGACCTGGCCCCGGTCGAGCTCGCCGACGGCGGCGAACCGGCGGAGGTCTGGGAGTGCCCGGACGGCGACCTCGACGACGTCCTGCTCCAGACGCTCGACGTGATCAGGCGGCGGTCGGCCGGCGAGACGCCGTTCGTCGTGCTCACCCGCGCGGATCTGGCGGCGCACCGCGCGGTCACCGGGCTGCTGCGCACCGCCCGCACCGAGCACCCCGGCCTGCTGCGGCACGTGGACACCGACGACCACCCCGGCAGCCGCGGCCTGCTGCCCGCCGCACTGGCCTCGGCACACCCGGAACTGGTGTTGCGGGCCGGAGTCGCCGCCGTGCCGAGGCTCGTCCGCCCGGCACCGGCGCTCACCGCACCGGACGACGGGCCGTGGCGGCTGTCGCTCACCATCCGCGGCGAGCTCGACAGCCTGTCCCTGACGGCGTGTCCCGACGTGCTGCGGCCGCTCACCGAAGGAGAGGTGCGGGTCGCCGTGCGGGCCGGTGGCCTGAACTTCCGGGACGTGCTGCTGGCGCTGGGCATGGTGCCCGACGACGAACGCCCGCCGGTCGGCGAGGGCTCCGGCGTCGTGCTGGAGACCGGTCCCGGTGTCACCGGGCTCGCCGCGGGCGACCGCGTCATGGGCCTGTTCTCCAGCGGCGTCGGCCCGGTCGCGATCACCGACCACCGCCTGCTCGCCACGATGCCGAAGGACCTGACGTTCACCCAGGCCGCCGGCGTCCCGGTCGTGTACCTGACCGCGTTCTACGGTCTCGCCGACCTCGCGGGCCTCAGCGCGGGCGAGGCGCTGCTGGTGCACGCCGCCACCGGAGGCGTCGGTTTCGCCGCGACCCAGCTCGCCAGGCACTGGGGTGCCGAGGTGTTCGGCACCGCGAGCGTGGGCAAGCACGACGTGTTGCGCGCCAACGGTTTCGACGACGACCACATCGCCGACTCGCGCACGCTCGGGTACGCGGGCCGCTTCGGTGAGGTGACCGGTGGCCGCGGTGTCGACGTCGTGCTCAACTCCCTGGCCAACGACCACGTCGAGGAGTCGCTCGCACTGCTGCCGCGCGGCGGCCGGTTCCTGGAGATGGGCAAGACCGACATCCGCGACCCGCGCGCCATCGCGGCGGCGCACGAAGGCGTGCGGTACCAGGCGTTCGACGTGCTCGACGCGGGGCCGGAGCGGATCGGCGAGATGCTGGAGGAGATCCGCGGGCTGTTCGACCAGGGCGTGCTGACCCCGATGCCGGTCACCGCGTTCGGCATCCACCGCGCCCCCGAGGCGTTCCGCCACCTCAGCCAGGCCCGGCACGTCGGCAAGGTCGTGCTCACCGTGCCCGCGCCGCCGGATCCAGACGGCACCGTCCTGGTGGTGGGCGGCACCGGTGTGCTCGGCGCGCTGGTCGCCCGGCACCTGGTGACCGGCCACGGCGTGCGCAGGCTCGTGCTGACGAGCCGGAGCGGCCTCGCGGCCGATGGCGCGGCCGAGCTGGCCGCGCAGCTGCGGGCCGAAGGTGCCGAGGTGGACGTGGTGGCGTGCGACGCGGCGGACCGCGACGCGCTGGAGCAGGTGGTCCGGTCGGCGCACCGGCTCACCGGCGTGGTGCACGCGGCGGGCGTGCTCGACGACGCGGTGCTGACCGCCCTGACGCCGGAGCAGGTGCGCAACGTGGTGCGGGCCAAGGCGATCTCGGCGCAGCACCTGCACGAGCTCACCGAGGACCTCGACCTGTCGTCGTTCGTGCTGTTCTCCTCGCTCGCCGGGGTGCTCGGCAACGCGGGTCAGGGTGCGTACGCGGCGGCGAACGCGTTCCTCGACGGGCTCGCCGCGCACCGCCGCGAACAGGGCTTGCCGGGCACGTCGATCGCGTGGGGGCTCTGGCAGAGCACCAGCTCGATGACCGAGCACCTCACCGAGAACGACCGGGGCAGGCTCGACCGGATGGGCATGGGCGTGCTCACCGACGAGCGGGGTCTCGCGTTGTTCGACGCCGCTCTCGGCCTGCACCGCGCGCTCGTGGTGGCGGCGCCCGTCGACGTGCGGCGGCTGCGGGCGAGCGGGCAGCCGGTCCCGGAAGTGCTGGCGGCACTGGACTCCGGTGCTCCCGCACGCCGGCGCGTCGCCGAGTCCGGTACCGCGGTGTCCCAGGCGGAACGGCTCGCCGGACTGCCGGAACCGCAGCGCCGCAAGGCTTTGCTGGACCTGGTGCGCGAGTCGGCAGCGGTCGTGCTCGGCCACGGTTCCGCGCTGGCGATCACCGCCGAGCGGGCGTTCAAGGAGCTCGGGTTCGACTCGCTCACCGCGGTGGAGCTGCGCAACCGGCTCGGCAACGCGGTCGAGCTGCGGCTGCCCGCGACGGCGGTGTTCGACCACCCGACGCCCGCGGCGCTGGCCTCGTTCCTGCACGACCTGCTCGTGCCGGCCCAGGAGGCGACGGTCGCGACGGTGGTGGCCGACCTGGACCGGCTCGTGGTCGAGCAGCTCGGCGAGGCCGAACGCGACCTGCTGGCCGTGCGCCTGCAGGACCTGCTGCGGGTGATCACCACGACCACCGCCGCCGCACCGGAGGAACGCGATCTCACGGCGGCGTCCGACGACGAGATCTTCGACTTCATCGACAGCGAACTCGGCACGGCATGACCGGGCCTGGGCAACGAGGGGGCGGACCGGGGATGTCCACCGAAGAGAAGCTGCGCGACTACCTCAAGCGGGTCACCACCGACCTGCAGCGGACCCGCCGGGAGCTGCACGACGCCGACGCCGCCGCGCACGAGCCGATCGCGATCATCGGGATCGGCAGCCGCTTCCCCGGCGACGCGCACGGCCCGGACGCGTTGTGGGAGCTCGTCCGCGACGGCCGGGACGCGATCACCGAGTTCCCGTCCGACCGCGGCTGGGACCTCGACCGGCTCACCGGCACGGGCGAGCCCGGCACCACCTACGTCACGCGCGGCGGCTTCCTGCACGACGCGGCCCTGTTCGACGCGGAGTTCTTCGGCATCAGCCCGCGCGAGGCGGAAGCGGCCGAACCGCAGCAGCGGCTGCTGCTGGAAACGGCGTGGGAGGCGCTGGAGGACGCGCGCATCGACCCGTCGTCGGTGCGCGGCCGCGCGGGTGGCGTGTTCGTCGGCGTGATCGCGCAGGAGTACGCGACCCGTCCCGGCGAGACACCGCAGGAGCTGGAGGGCTTTCTGCTCACCGGCAGCACGACGAGCGTCGCCTCCGGGCGCCTGGCCTACACGTTCGGCCTGGAAGGCCCGGCGATCACCGTGGACACGGCGTGCTCGTCGTCGCTCGTCGCGATCCATCTGGCCGTGCAGTCGTTGCGGCGCGGGGAGAGCGAGTTCGCGCTCGCCGGTGGCGCCACGGTGATGGCGAGCCCGAGCCTGTTCATCGAGTTCTCCCGCCAGCAGGGCCTGTCTCCGGACGGCCGGTGCCGCTCGATGGCCGCCGGCGCGGACGGCACCGGTTTCGCCGAGGGCGTCGGTGTGCTCGTGCTCGAACGGCTGTCCGACGCCGAACGCCACGGCCACCGGGTGCTCGCGGTCATCCGCGGCTCCGCGGTCAACCAGGACGGCGCGTCGAACGGGCTCACCGCCCCGAACGGCCCGTCGCAGGAACGCGTGATCCGCGCGGCCCTCGCGGACGCCCGGCTGTCCACTTCGGACGTCGACGCGGTCGAGGCGCACGGCACCGGCACGACGCTGGGCGACCCGATCGAGGCGCAGGCCCTGCTCGCCACCTACGGCCAGGGCCGCACCGAACCGCTGCGGCTGAGCTCGATCAAGTCCAACATCGGCCACACCCAGGCCGCGGCGGGCGTCGCCGGGGTGATCAAGATGGTGCAGGCGATGCGGCACGGCACCTTCCCGGTGTCGCTGCACGTCGACGAGCCGACGCCGGAGGTGGACTGGTCGGCGGGCGCGGTGACGCTCTCGGCGTCCGCCGAACCGTGGCCGGCCGGCGAACGGCCGCGCCGGGCCGGGGTGTCGTCGTTCGGCGTGAGCGGCACGAACGCCCACGTGATCCTCGAACAGGCACCCGCGCCGGAGCCGGTCACCGCGCCGGGTGCGACCGGGATCGTGCCGTGGGTGCTCTCGGCGGCGACCGAACAGGCGCTGGGCGTGCTCGCCTCCCGTCTGTCCGAAGTGGAAGGTGAGGCCGCTGCGGTGGCCTGGTCGCTGGCGACCACGCGGGCCGCGCTCGACCAGCGCGCGGTGGTGCTCGGCGAGACCCGCGAGGAACTCGTGCGGGGCCTCACCGACCTCGCCGCCGGCGTCCCGTCCGCGCGCGTCGTGACCGGCGCGGTGACCCCGGGCGGGCTGGCGTTCCTGTTCTCCGGTCAGGGCAGCCAGCGGGTCGGCATGGGACGTGAGCTCTACGCCTCGCAGCCGGTGTTCGCGGCGGCGTTCGACGAGGTCTGCGCCGAACTGGACAAGCACCTCGACCAGCCGTTGAAGACCGTGGTGTTCGACGACGAGAACCTGCTGAACCAGACCGCCTGCACGCAGCCCGCGTTGTTCGCGTTGGAAACCGCGCTCTACCGCCTCCTCGCCCACCACGGCGTCCAGCCCGACTACCTCATCGGCCACTCCATCGGTGAACTCACCGCCGCCCACGTGGCAGGCGTTCTCTCCCTCGCCGACGCCGCCCTGCTCGTCTGCACCCGCGCCCGCCTCATGCAGGCACTACCTGCTGGCGGCGCGATGATCGCCTTGCAGGCAGGCGAATCCGAAGTGCTCGAATGGCTCGTACCTGGCGCGGACATCGCCGGACTCAACTCCGCGGACAACACCGTCGTCTCCGGTGACGAAGACGCCGTCCTCGCCGTCGCCAAGAACGCCAACGGACGCAAGGCAACACGACTGCAGGTCAGCCACGCCTTCCACTCCGCACACCTCGACCCCATGCTCGCCGAGCTGACTGCCGTCGCGGAAACCCTGACCCACCACCCACCCCAGATCCCGATCATCTCCAACCTCACCGGAACCGTGATCGACAGCTACACCCCCGGCTACTGGGCACGACAAGCCCGCTCAGCCGTCCGCTACCTCGACGGCGTCACCACGTTGACCTCGCTCGGCGTCACCACCGCACTGGAGATCGGGCCGGACTCGACGCTGAGCGGTATCACCACCGGCGGCATCCCCTCGTTGCGGCGCAGGCAACCCGAGCACCTCACGTTCGCCACCGCGCTGGCCCGGCTGCACGTGCGCGGCGTCGCGGTCGACTGGCGGCTCACTGAGACCCAGCCGGTCGACCTGCCCACGTACCCGTTCCAGCGCGAGCGGTACTGGCTGCGCCGGCCGGCCGGCGGCGACCCCGCGAGCCTGGGCCTGACCGGCCACGACCACCCGCTGCTCACCGCGGTGGTGCGGCCGGCCGACACCGACACGCTGCTGCTGACCGGCGGCCTGTCGCTCGCCACCCACCCGTGGCTCGCGGGCCACACCATCGGCGGCACCGTCCTGCTGCCCGGCACGGCACTGCTCGACCTCGCGATCACCGCGGGCGACGCCGCCGGCTGCGCGACCGTCGGCGAACTCACCGTCGAGCAACCGCTCGTGGTGCCCGCGACCGGCACGGTCCGGCTCCAGGTCGGCGTCGGCGCGCCCGACGACAACGGCACCCGCGAGTTCTCCGTCCACGCCCGCCTCGACGGCGAGGACTGGACGAGGCACGCCACCGGCACGCTGGAGACCACCCCGCGCGCCGCCGATCACCTCACCTGGCCACCCGAGGGCGAACCCGTTGCCCTGGAAGGCTTCTACGACTCGCTGGCCGCACTCGGCTACCACTACGGCCCGGCGTTCCGCGGCCTGACGGCGGCATGGCGGGACGGCACCACCGTGCACGCCGAGGTCGAGCTGCCCGCCGAGCACCACCGCGAGGCGCACGGCATCCACCCGGCCCTGCTGGACGCGGCGCTGCACACCCTGGCCTTGTCCACTGTGGACGCACCGGAAGGCGTGGTACGGCTGCCGTTCTCGTGGGAGGGCAGCACCCTGCACGCGACCGGCGCGACCCGCCTGCGGGTCAGGCTCACCACCACCGGTCCCGACACGGTGTCGTTGCTCGCCGCGGACGACACGGGCGCCCCGGTGGCGTCGATCGAGTCGCTGACGCTGCGGACGATCCGCGCCGACGCGATCAGGACGCGGCGCGGGGAGCGGCCGTACGAGCTGGAGTGGGTGCCGGTCGCGCTCGCCGAGCCGGACGCGCCAACGCCGGTCGTGATCGAGCTGCGCGGCGACTCCGGCTCCGTCGTCGACGCCACCCACCGCCTCGCCGCCACCACCCTGCGCCTGCTCCAGGACCACCTCGCGGGCGAGGGCCGAGCCGTCTTCCTCACCAGGTCCGCGGTGGCCGCCGTGCCCGGCGACACCGTCACCGACCTGGCCGCCGCCTCCGTCCGCGGCCTGGTCCGCACCGCGGCGTCCGAGCACCCCGGCCGTGTCGTGCTGATCGACACCGACGACCACGAGGACTCGGCCGACCTGATCGCCTCCGCGGCCGCGACCGGTGAGTCCGAGCTGGTGCTGCGCAAGGGCGAGGCGTTGCGGCCGCAGCTCGCCCGCGCCCGGCAGGACGTGCTCGTCCCGCCGGACGCGCCGAACTGGCGGATCGACGCCACCGGCACGGGCACGCTCGACGGGTTGACCCTCGCACCCGCTGAGCAGCAGCCGCTCGGCGAGGGGCAGGTGCGGATCGCGGTGCGGGCCGCGGGCCTCAACTTCCGCGACGTGCTCATCGCTCTGGGCGTCTACCCCGGTGCCGCGGTGATGGGCAGCGAGGGCGCCGGTGTCGTCGTCGAGATCGGACCCGGCGTCACGGACCTCGCGGTGGGCGAGAAGGTGATGGGCCTGCTCGCGGGCGGGGCGGGGCCGACGTCCGTCACGGACCGCGCGCTGGTCACGCGGATGCCGCACGGGTGGTCGTTCACGCAGGCGGCGTCCGTGCCGATCGTGTTCCTCACCGCCTACTACAGCCTCGTCGACCTCGGCCGGGTCCAGCCGGGCGAGTCGGTGCTCGTGCACGCCGCGGCCGGTGGTGTCGGCATGGCGGCCGTCCAGCTGGCACGGCACCTCAAGGCCGAGGTGTACGGCACGGCGAGTCCCGGCAAGTGGTCCGTGCTGCGCGGGCTCGGGCTCACGCGGATCGCCGGCTCTCGCACCCTGGAGTTCGAACGGCAGTTCCTCGACGCCACCGGCGGCGAGGGCGTCGACGTCGTGCTCGACGCGCTGGCGGGCGAGTTCGTGGACGCCTCGCTGCGGTTGCTGCCGCGCGGTGGCCGGTTCCTGGAGATGGGCAAGACCGACATCCGCGAGGCCGCCGTGGTCGCGGCCGAGCACCCCGGTGTCGACTATCGCGCGTTCGACCTCATGGAGGCCGGTCCGCAGCGGATCCAGGAGATGCTCGGCGAGCTGGTGACGCTGTTCGAACGCGGGGTGCTCACGCCGTTGCCGATCACCACGTGGGACCTGCGGCGGGCACCGGAGGCGTTCCGGTTCCTCGGGCAGGCCAGGCACATCGGCAAGATCGTGCTGACGGTGCCGCGGCACGGCGACGGCACCGTGCTGATCACCGGCGGCACCGGGGCGCTGGGCGCGCGGGTGGCGCGGCACCTCGTGCGCGACCGCGGTGTGCGCGACCTCCTGCTGCTGAGCAGGAGCGGCCGGGCCGACGACCTCGTGGAGGAGCTCACCGGCCTCGGCGCGCGGGTCCGCGTCACGGCCTGCGACGTCGCGGACCGCGCCGCCCTCGCCGAGGTGCTCGCCCCCGAACGGCTCGCCGCCGTCGTGCACGCGGCGGGCGTGCTGGACGACGTGCCGCTCACCGGGCTCACCCCGCAGCGGCTGGCGGACGTGTTGCGCCCCAAGGTGGACGCGGCGTGGCACCTGCACGAGCTGGCCGGTGACGTGCCGTCGTTCGTGCTGTTCTCGTCGATCGCCGGTCTCGCGGGCAACGCCGGTCAGGCGGCGTACGCGGCGGCCAACTCGTTCCTCGACGCGCTCGCCCGGCACCGCGCGGAGCTGGGCCTGGCCGCGACCTCGCTCGCGTGGGGCCCGTGGGCCACCGGCATGGCGGCCGGGCAGCGCTGGGAGCACCGTGCCGTGCGGGCGTTGAGCGACGCGGAAGGCCTGGCGCTGTTCGACGCCGCCGACTCCGGCAGCCCCCTCGTGGTGCCGGTGAAGATCGACCCGGCGGCCCGCGACGCCGCCGAGCGCCCGTTGCTGCGAGGCCTGCGCACCGCACCGGCCAGGCGGGCGGCGGTCCGCGACGCGCTCGCGCTGGACCAGCTCTCCGGCGCCGAACGCCAACGCGCGCTCGTCGACCTGGTCCGCGCGCAGGCCGCGCTGGTGCTCGGCCACTCGGGGGCCGAGGCGATCGCACCGGCCAGGACGTTCACCGCGCTCGGGTTCGACTCGCTCACCGCCGTCGAGCTGCGCAACCGCCTGAACGACGCGACCGGCCTGCGGCTGTCCACCTCGCTGATCTTCGATCACCCGACGCCCCAGGACCTCGCCGGGTACCTGGAGGGCGAGCTCGGCGGGGCGGCGCAGACCGGATCCGCGGTCACCACAACGGCTTCCTCGGACGACCCGGTCGTCATCGTCGGCATGGCGTGCCGCTATCCCGGTGGCGTCGCGTCGCCGGAGGACCTGTGGCGGCTCGTCACCGACGGCACCGACGCGATCGGCGAGTTCCCGGTCAACCGCGACTGGGACGTGGAAGACCTCTTCGCCGACGACCCGGACGCGCCCGGCAGGTCGTACGTCCGCACGGGCGGTTTCGTGCACGACGCCGACACGTTCGACCCGGCGTTCTTCGGCATCAACCCGCGTGAGGCGACCGCGCTCGACCCCCAGCAGCGGCTGTTGCTGGAGACCTCGTGGGAGGCCGTGGAACGGGCCGGCATCGACCCGCGCCGCCTCGCCGGCACCGCGACCGGTGTGTTCGCGGGCGTGATCGCGGGCGACTACGCGTCCAGGCTCGCGAAAGTGCCCGACGACGTCGAGGGCTACCTCTCCACCGGCAACACCACCAGCGTGGCGTCCGGTCGCGTGTCCTACACGCTCGGCCTGCGCGGCCCCGCGATCACCGTCGACACCGCCTGTTCGTCCTCGCTGGTGGCGATCCACCTCGCGGCGCAGGCGCTGCGGCGCGGCGAGTGCGACCTCGCGCTCGCGGGTGGCGTGACGATCATGGCCAGCCCGGCGAACTTCGTCGAGTTCTCCCGGCAGCGCGCGTTGTCACCGGACGGGCGGTGCAAGGCGTTCTCCGCCACCGCGGACGGCACCGGCTGGGGCGAGGGCGCCGGCATGCTGCTGCTGGCCCGCCTGTCCGACGCGGTGCGCGACGGCCGGGAGGTGCTCGCCGTGCTGCGCGGTTCCGCGGTCAACCAGGACGGCGCGTCCAACGGCCTGACCGCGCCGAACGGTCCCTCGCAGCAACGGGTCATCCGCGCCGCGCTCGCCGACGGCGGACTGTCCACATCGGACGTCGACGTGGTCGAGGCGCACGGCACCGGCACCGCGCTCGGCGACCCGATCGAGGCGCAGGCGCTGCTGTCGACCTACGGCCAGGACCGCGCGGAACCGCTGTGGCTGGGCTCGATCAAGTCCAACATCGGGCACACGCTCGCGGCCGCGGGCGTCGCCGGGGTGATCAAGATGGTGCAGGCGCTGCGGCACCGCGAGCTGCCCAGGACGTTGCACGTCACCGATCCGACCTCCGGCGTCGACTGGTCGGCGGGCGCGGTCAGCCTGCTCACCGAGGCGAGGCCGTGGCCGGACCGCGACCGCCCCCGCCGGGCGGGCGTCTCGTCGTTCGGCATCAGCGGCACCAACGCCCACGTGATCGTCGAGCAGGGCCCGGCACCGGCCACCACCGAACCCCGGCCGCACGACGGCCCGGTGCCGGTCGTGCTGTCCGGACGCGGCGGCGGCGCGCTGCGCGACCAGGCGGCACGGGTGCGGGAGCTGGTCGCCGCGGGCACGGACCTGGCCGATCTGGCGCACTCGCTCGTCACCACCCGCTCGGCGTTCGAGGACAGGGCGGCCGTGGTCGCCGCGTCGCGCGAGGAGCTGCTGTCCGGCCTGGACGCCCTGATCGCCGACCGGCAGGCGGCGCACCTGGTGCGCGGCCGGGCCGGTGACGACAGCGGGGTCGTGTTCGTCTTCCCCGGCCAGGGTTCGCAGTGGGCGGGCATGGCGGTGGAGCTGGCCGAACACTCCCCCGTGTTCGCCGAACGCCTCGGCGAGTGCGCGGCCGCCCTGTCGTCCTATGTGGACTGGTCATTGCCGGAGGCGCTGCGGGGCGAGTCGCTGGACCGCGTCGACGTCGTGCAACCGGCGTTGTTCGCGGTCATGGTGTCACTGGCGGCGTTGTGGCGGTCGTTCGGCGTCGAGCCGAGCGCCGTCGTCGGCCACTCGCAGGGCGAGATCGCGGCGGCCTGCGTCGCGGGCGCGCTGACCCTGGACGACGCGGCCAGGATCGTGGCGTTGCGCAGCCAGATCATCGCGCGCCGGATGGCGGGTGCGGGCGGCATGGGTTCGGTGCCGCTGCCCGCGGCCGAGGTGGCCGAACGGCTCCGGCCGTGGCAGGGCAGGCTCGTCGTCGCCGCGCACAACGGCCCGAGCTCCACCGTGATCTCCGGCGACGCGGACGCGCTGACCGAGTTCCTCGCGGCGAACGACGACGTGCGCGCCCGCCGCATCCAGGTCGACTACGCCTCGCACTCCGCGCACGTCGACGGCATCCGCGACGAGCTGCTCGCCGCACTGGCCGGTCTCACGCCGAGGCGGACGTCGATCACCTTCCACTCCACGGTGACCGGCGAACCCGTGGACGGCACCGAGCTGGACGCGGACTACTGGTTCCGCAACCTGCGCGAGCCCGTGCGGCTGGAACCGGTGATCACCCGGCTGGCCGGGCAGGGCAACGGCGTGTTCGTCGAGTGCAGCCCCCACCCGGTGCTGGCCGTCGGCGTCGGCGAGACCCTGGAGGCGGCGGGCGCCCCGGCCGGTGCCGTCGGCTCTCTGCGCCGCGACGACGGCGGCCTCGACCGGTTCCTGCTGTCCGCCGCGCAGGCCCACGCCCTCGGCGCGCCACTGGAACTGGACGGCCTGCTCGGCCGGCGCCGCCTGATCGCCCTGCCGACCTACCCGTTCCAGCGGTCGCGGTTCTGGCTGGAGTCGGCCGCCGTGCCGGTGTCGGCGGCCGGGCTGGGCCTGACGCCGTCGACGCACCCGCTGCTGGGCGCGAGCGTCTCGCTGCCGGGCGACGGCGGCGCGGTCTTCACCGCGGTGCTGTCGACCAGGACCCACCCCTGGCTGGCGGACCACGCGCTGGCGGGTGCCGTGCTGCTGCCCGGCGCCGGACTGGTGGAACTGGTCAGGCACGCGGGCGCGGAGACCGGGTGTCCGGCGGTCGCGGAGCTCACGCTGGAGGCACCGCTGGTGCTGACCGAGACGCCGGTGCGGGTGCAGGTCACGGTCGGCGCGGACGAGTCGGGCCGGCGGACCGTCGAGGTGCACACGGTCGGTGACACGTGGGTCCGTCACGCGACCGGTGCGGTCACGACCGCAGGCGCCGTCCCGACCGGCTTCAGCCGGCCCTCCGACGCCGAACCGGTCGACCTCACCGGCCGCTACGAGGCTTTGCGGGAGCTGGGTTACGAGTACGGACCGGCGTTCCGCGGCCTGCGCGCGCTGGCCCGCTCGGGCACCGACCTCCACGCCGAGGTGTCGGTGCCGGCCGAGCCCGGCTACGGCGTGCACCCCGCGCTGCTGGACGCCTGCCTGCACGCCATGGTGCCGGCGGAGTCCTCGGCATCGGTGCGGGTGCCGTTCGAGTGGCGTGACGTGCAGGTGCACCGCGCCGCGGCCACGTCCCTGCGGGTGCGGCTGACCCCGGTGGAGGGCGACGCCGTCGCACTCCACGCGGTCGACGAGTCCGGCGCGACCGTGCTGACCGTCGGTTCGATCGCGGTGCGGCCGATGCCCGCCTCGGCGCTGATGGCGTTGCGGGCGGGCGACCGCGGCCTGTTCACGCTCCGCTGGCAACCGGCGGCCCCGGCCACCGGCACTGCCGAGGTGAGCCCGTTCGGCGAGGACGTGCTCGGCCTCGGACTGTCCACATCGGACGAGCCGGACTGGTTCGCGCTCACGGTGGCAGGTCCGGACGTGCACGGCGAGTGCGGCCGGGTGCTCGCCGCCCTGCAGGCGTGGCTCACCGACGAGCGGTACGAGAACACGAGGCTCGCGGTGGTCACCCGCGGCGCGGTGGCCGCCGTCGCCACCGACACCGTGCCCGACCTCGCCGGTGCCGCCGTGCACGGCCTGGTGCGCACCGCCCAGTCCGAGCACCCGGACCGGATCGTGCTCGTCGACCTCGACGACACGACGTCGTTGACCGCCGCGCTGACCGCGGGCGAACCGCAGGTGGCCGTGCGCGGCGGCCGGGTGCTCGTGCCGAGGCTGGTGCGCGACACGGCCGAGCCGGTGCCGTTCGACTTCGACCCGGACGGCACGGTGCTGGTCACCGGCGCGTCCGGCACGCTCGCCGGGCTGGTGGCCCGCCATCTCGTGACCGCGCACGGCGTCCGGCGGCTGCTGCTGGCCAGCCGCACGCCCGCGACCGAGCTGGCCGCCGCGCTGACCGAGCTCGGTGCGCGGGTGCGGGCCGAGGCGTGCGACGTGTCGGACCGGGAGGCCGTGCGCGAGCTCGTGGCGGGCGCACGAGACCTCACCGCGGTGATCCACCTGGCGGGTGCGCTCGACGACGCGACGATCACCGCACTGACCCCGCGGCAACTCGGCACCGCGTTGAGGCCCAAGGCCGACGGCGCGTGGCACCTGCACGAGCTCACCGAGAACCTCAAGGCGTTCGTGCTGTTCTCGTCGGCGGCCGGAGTGCTCGGCAACGCCGGGCAGGGCGCGTACGCGGCGGCCAACGCGTTCCTCGACGGCCTCGCGGCCCACCGGCGCGCCGCCGGTCTGCCCGCGAGCTCGCTGGCGTGGGGCCTGTGGGCCCGCACGTCGGGCATGACCGACGGCGTCGACGCGGCACGACTGTCCGGAGCCCGCGCGATGAGCGACGAGGAAGGCCTTGAGCTGTTCGACCGGGCACTGCGCGAGAACCCGGTCGGCGCGATCGCCGCGGCGCTCGACCCGGCCGCACTGCGCGCGGCGTTCACCCCGCTGTTCGCGGCGCTGGTGAAGGCACCCGCGAAGGCCGAGCCGGCCGTGCTGCTGCCGGAGGGCCTGTCCGACGAGGAACGCCACGCCGCGGTCCTCACCCTGGTGCGCGGCACCGTCGCGGCCGTGCTCGGCCACCGCGACGACGAGGCGATCGAGCCCGACCGGCCGTTCAAGGAACTGGGTTTCGACTCGCTGACGGCCGTCGAGCTGCGCAACCGGCTGACCTCGGCCACCGGCCTGCGCCTGCCCGCCACGATGGTGTTCGACCACCCGACCCCGGCGGCCGTCGCCGCGCGGATCGCCGGCGCACTCGCCCCGGCGCCGCGGCAGGGCCCGGACGCGGCCGGTCTGCTCGCCGAGCTGGACCGGTTCGAAGCGGGTCTGGCCGAACTGTCCGAACAGGACGGTGGCAGGGCGTTGATCACCCGGCGGTTGCACCGCCTGCTCGCCGGTCTCGGCACCGAACCCGAAGGCGGCGACGACTTCGCCGACCGGCTCGGCGCGGCGTCCGCGAGCGACATCCTCGACCTGATCGACCAGGAGTTCGGGAGCCCCGCATGACGAACGAGGACAAACTCGTCGAGTACCTGAAGCGGGTCACCGCGGACCTGCACCAGACCCGCAGGCGGCTGCACGAGCTGGAGTCGGCCGAACCCGACCCGATCGCGGTGGTCGGGCTCGGCTGCCGGTTCCCCGGCGGGGTGCGCACGCCGGACGACCTGTGGCGCCTGGTGTCCACCGGCACCGACGCCATCGGCGCGTTCCCCACCGACCGCGGCTGGGACCTCGCCGGGCTCTACGACCCCGATCCCGACCAGCCCGGCACCTGCTACGCCACCGAGGGAGGTTTCCTCTACGACGCCGACCGGTTCGACCCGGCGTTCTTCGGCATCGGGCCGAGGGAGGCCACCGCGATGGACCCCCAGCAGCGGCTGCTGCTGGAGGTGGCGTGGGAGACGCTGGAGCACGCGGGCATCGACCCGCAGTCGCTGCGCGGCAGCAGGACCGGGGTGTTCGCCGGGGTGATGTACGGCGACTACGCGACTCGGCTGCGTTCGGCGCCTCCCGACTACGAGGCCTTCCTCGGCAGTGGAAGTGCGACCAGCATCGTCTCCGGACGGGTGGCCTACACGTTCGGTTTCGAGGGGCCCGCGCTCACCGTCGACACGGCGTGTTCGTCCTCGCTGGTCACCATCCACCTCGCCGCACGGGCCCTGCGCACCGGCGAGTGCGACCTGGCACTCGCCGGTGGCGCGACCGTGCTGTCCACGCCCGCGGTGTTCACGGACTTCAGCAGGCAGCGCGGCCTCGCCCCGGACGGTCGCAGCAAGCCGTTCTCGGCGGCGGCCGACGGCACCGGGTTCGGCGAGGGCGCCGGACTGGTGCTGCTGGAACGGCTGTCCGACGCACGCCGCAACGGACATCGGGTGCTCGCGCTCGTCCGCGGCAGCGCGGTCAACTCCGACGGAGCGTCGAACGGCCTCACCGCCCCGAACGGCCCGGCGCAGGAACGGGTGATCCGCGCGGCACTGGCCGACGCCCGGCTGACGCACCGCGACGTGCACGTCGTCGAGGCGCACGGCACCGGCACGGCACTCGGCGACCCGATCGAGGCGCAGGCCCTGCTCGCGACCTACGGCCAGGACCGCGACGAGCCGCTGTGGCTGGGTTCGATCAAGTCGAACCTCGGTCACACGCAGGCCGCCGCCGGGGTCGCCGGGGTCATCAAGATGGTGCTGGCGCTGCGCAACGGCACCATGCCCGCCACCCTGCACGCGGACATCGCGTCCCCGCACGTCGACTGGTCGGCGGGCCGCGTCGAGCTGCTCACCGAGGCGCGGCCGTGGACGGTGGACGGACCGCGCCGCGCGGGCGTCTCGTCGTTCGGCATCAGCGGCACGAACGCGCACGTGATCCTCGAACAGTCCACAGAGGACTCGGCGACGGCTCCGGCGGACGTCCGCGTGCTGCCGTGGGTGATCTCCGGCCGCACCCCGAACGCGGTGCGCGCCAACGCGGAACGGCTGAGCAGGCACCTCGCCGACCACGCGGGCGCGGCTCCGGCCGACGTCGCCGCGACGCTGGCCGCCCGCACCCGGTTCGACCACCGCGCGGTCGTCGTCGGCGAGGACCGCGACGGTCTGCTGCGCGGCCTGCGGGCACTCGCCTGTGGAGAGGCCGCGCCCGGTGTGGTCACCGGCGCGGTCACCCGCGGCGGCACCGCCTTCCTCTTCAGCGGCCAGGGCACGCAACGCCTCGGCATGGGCCGTGAGCTCTACGAGTCCGAACCCGTGTTCACCGCCGCCGTGGACGCCGTGCGCGCCCACGTGGACCCGCACCTCGAACGCCCGTTGCTGGACGTGCTGTTCGCGTCGCCCCGCACACCCGACGCCGCGTTGCTCGACCAGACGCGGTACACGCAGGTGGCCCTGTTCGCCGTGGAGGTCGCGCTGTACCGGCTGGTCGAGCACTGGGGCCTGCGCCCAGGCCACCTGATCGGCCACTCGGTCGGCGAGCTGGCCGCCGCGCACGTCGCCGGTGTGCTGTCGCTGCCGGACGCGTGCACGCTCGTCGCCGCACGCGCACGGCTCATGCAGTCGGCACGGCCGGGCGGTGCGATGGTCTCGATCGCCGCGGGCCACGAGGCGGTCCGCGCCTCGCTCGTGCCCGGCACCGGCATCGCCGCGGTCAACGGACCGGCCGCCACGGTGATCTCCGGTGATCCCGAGGCGGCGGCCGAGGTCGCCGCGCACTGGCGCCGGGAGGGCGTGAAGACCAAGCGGCTCAAGGTGAGCCACGCGTTCCACTCGCACCACATGGACCCGGTGCTCGACGAGTTCCTGGAGATCGCGAGCGGGCTGCACTACGCGCGGCCGGAGATCCCGGTGATGTCGAACGTGACCGGCGCGGTCGCCGACCGGTTGCACGAACCGGGCTACTGGGCCGAGCACGTCCGCGGCGAGGTGCGGTTCGCCGACGGCGTGCGCGCGCTCGCCGAGCTCGGCGTCGACACGTTCGTCGAACTGGGCCCCGGCACCGTGCTGTGCGGCATGGCCCGTGACTGCCTCGGCGACGGCCCCGCCGTGCTGGTGCCCGCGCTGCCCGGCGGGCGCGGCGAGATGACGTCGGTGCTGAGCGCGGTCGCCGCGGCACACGTGCGCGGAGCCGCCGTCGGCTGGACGACCGTCCTCAACGGACACACCAACCGCACCGACCTGCCGCCGTACGCGTTCTCCCGAGGCAGGTTCTGGCTGCACGACACCGGCGAGCCGACCGGGGTGGACGCCAGGCTGTGGTCGGCGGTGGAGGCGGCGGACCCGGTGGCGCTCGCGGCCGTGCTCGGCGCGACGGAGGACCTGCTGGACCCGTTGCGGGCCGTGCTGCCGGCGCTGCTGACCTGGCGTCGGGAGCAGATCGCCGGGCTGCGGGCCGGGCAGCCCGAACCCGTGTGCGAGGACGAGCACGCCGCCGATCCGCAGCCCGCGCTGCTGCGCGCCCAGCTGCTCGAACTCGGCGACGCGGCCGCGGAGGAGGTGCTGCTCGACCTCGTGCGCACGCACACCGCGATGGTGCTGGGACTCGGCACGGCCGAAGCCGTCGACGTCGACGCCGGGTTCCTGGACATCGGCATGACGTCGTTCACCGCGATGGAGCTGCGCAACGCCGTCGTCGCGCTCACCGGTGTCGAGCTGTCGGCCGTGGTGCTGATGGACAACCCGTCGCCGCGCGGCCTGGTCGCACTGCTGCGCGCCGAGCTGATCGTGAGCGCCTCCGACCCGGAGTCCTCCCGACCTGCCAGCGCCTTTAGGTCAGGGCAAGGCCGGCCTTAGCCCTCCGGCACACCATTTCGGGCGCCAAGCCCGTCGGAAGCGAAGGAGCCGTCGCATGGCGGAGAAGGTGGACCACGGCAGGCTCGAACCACCCGGCACGGCCGGCGAGCTGGCCCGCCGGTGGAGCGTCTACCAGCCGTGGCTGCAGCGCGACCCGGTCACGCCGTGGAACCGGATGCGCGAGGGCTCGCCGCCGATCGTGCGGTCGGAGGAACTGGGCGGGTTCTGGATCCTCACGCGCTACGAGGACATCGAGTGGGCCGCGAAGAACCCGGAGATCTTCTCCAGCGCCCAGATCGGCATCCCGCACCGGGACATCTTCGAGACCAAGCAGATCCCGATCCAGCTCGACGGCGACGAGCACCGCATGTGGCGGCAGACGTTGTCGGTGCTGTTCAACCCGTCGGTGGTGAACCACTTCGCGCCGCTGATCCGCGAGGCCACCGTCGAGGCGATCGAGCGCGTGGTGCCGAAGGGACGCTGCGAGTTCATCGAGGAGATCGCGGTCACGCTGCCCGCGGAGACGTTCCTGATCACGTTCGGCATCGGCCGGGAGTACCTGCAGCCGTTGCTCGACCACAAGACGTGGCTGCGCAAGGAGGGCATCCCCAACGCCAGGACGGACGCGGACATCCACGCGGCCAACAAGCCGCTGTGGAACTTCTTCCGCGACGCGCTCGCCCGCCGCAGGGCGGAGGGCACCGCGGGCAGGATGGACGTGTTCAGCCGGCTGATCGAGACCAGCTTCGGCGACCGCCCGCTCACCGAGGACGAGATGGTCAACGCGGCGTTCGTGTCGATGCTCGCGGCGCTCGACACCACCACCGCGGCGCTGGGACTCGCGTTCCTGCACCTCGCCGACCACCCGGACGTGCAGGACCAGGTGGTGTCCGCGCCGGACAACGTGCCCGCGATCGTCGAGGAGCTGATCCGCCACGAACCGGTCTCCACGACCGGCCGGGTGGTCACCCGCGACGTCGAACGGCACGGCGTGACCATGCGCGCGGGCGACCGGGTGCTCATGTCGTGGGGCATGTCCGGGCGCGACCCGGAGGTGTTCGAACGGCCCGACGAGGTCGACTTCGGCCGTGACTCGACCCGGCACCTCGGGTTCGGCATCGGCCCGCACCGCTGCCTCGGCATGCACGTGGCCCGCCGGATCATGCGCACCGCCGTCGAGGAGTGGCACGCGCGGGTACCGCGCTACCGGGTCGCGCAGGGCAGCGTGCCCATCCACCACTACTCGCCCGCCCGCGGCATCGCCTCGCTGGAACTGGAGTGGGAGTCGTGACCGCACAACAGCAGACCGGCACGTTCAAGATCAGCGTCGACGGCGACCGGTGCATGGGGCACGCGATGTGCAACGCCCTCTCCCCCGACGTCTACGAGGTCGACGACGACGGCTTCAACGTCATGGGCGAGTTCGAGCTCGGCGAGGACCTGCGTCCGGCCGCGCAGCGCGGCGCCCAGGCCTGCCCGGAACGCGCCATCACCCTCAGCCGCCGCCCGGCAGCTGACTGACCCACCACGAGGACGGCCACACCCATGTCCGACGACCGCTTCCCGTTCCCCGACGGCCCGCTCTCCACCCAGCCGCCCGAGTACGAGCGGCGGCGGGCGGAGTGCCCCGTGTCGGAGGTGACCACGCCGACCGGCGACCGCGCCGTGCTCGTGCTGAAGTACCACGACGTGGAGACGGTCATGCGCGACAGGAGGTTCAGCCGCGACCTCTCCGCACCGGGCACGCCGCGGCTGTGGCCGAGCAACCTGCTCGCCGACGACCCCGACTTCCTGATGAACATGGACGGCGACGACCACCGGCGGCTGCGCCGGATCGTCGCGTCCGCGTTCACCCCGAAGCGGGCGGAGCAGTGGCGGCCGGAGATCGCGCGGATCACCGAGGAGCTGCTCGACCACGTCGACGCGGCGGGCCCGCCGTCGGACCTGATGGCCGACTTCGCCTACCAGCTGCCGGTGCGGATCATCTGCCGCCAGCTCGGCGTGCCGGACGAGGAGGGAGACCGTTTCCAGCACTGGGTCTCCGCGTTCCTGTCCGTGTCGGGCATGAGCATGGCCGAACGGGAGGTGGCGGCGGGCGAGTTCACCGCCTACACCGAGGAGCTGATCGGCAGGCATCGCGAGCACCCCGGTGACGACCTGATCGACCAGATGATCAGCGCGCGGGACGAGCAGGACCGGCTCAGCGAGGCCGAGCTGGTGTCGCTGGTGCGCGGGCTGATCGTCGGCGGCAACGAGACGGTGGCCAACTCGTTGAGCCGCTGCGTGCTCACGCTGCTGACGCACCGGGACCTGTGGGACGACCTGGTGCGCGACCGCTCCGGCCTGCCCGCCGCGGTCGAGGAGCTGCTGCGGGTCAACCCGCCCGGCCGCATCGGTCTGCTGCGCCTGGCCACCGAGGACGTCGAGCTGCCGTCCGGGACGGTGATCAGCGCAGGCCAGGCGGTGATCTCCCCGCTCATCGCCGCCGGGCACGACCCGGAGGTCTTCGCGGAGCCGGACGAGGTGCGGCCGGGCCGTGCGGCTGCGACGCTCCAGTTCGGCGCCGGCGCGCACTTCTGCCTCGGCGTGCACCTCGCACGGGTCGAGCTGCAGGAGGCGCTGAGCGCGCTGATGGACCGGTTCCCGAAGCTGGAGCTCACCGCCGCGCCGGAGGACCTGCCGTGGAACCGCGGCGGCTACGGGATCACGCTCAGCGCGCTTCCCGTGCGCTGGTGATTGCTAAACGGAGACCGTCTCCGTATCCTTGCGTGTGACGGAACCACACGCATCGGAGGAACGCGCGGATGAGCGGCGCACGACTCGACCTCGGCCGCGTCGGGGTGTGGACGAGCCAGTTCGACCAGCACCCCATCGGGACCGCCCGCCGGGCGGCGGCCGAGCTCGAGGAGCTCGGCTGCCCGGCGCTGTGGCTCGGCGAGACCAGCGGCCGGGAGGCTTTCACCCAGGCGGCACTGCTGCTCGGCGCCACCAGCCGGATGCGCATCGCCACCGGCATCGCGACCATCTACGGCCGCGACCCGGTCACCACGGCACAGGCGCAGCGCACGCTCACCGAGGCGCACCCCGGCCGGTTCCTGCTCGGGCTCGGCGTGAGCCACCCGTGGTTCGTCGAGGACATCCGCGGCCACGTGTTCGGGCCGAGGGTGCCGACCATGAGGTCCTATTTGGACAGGATGGACGCCGCGCCGTTCGGACCGCCGGGCACCGGCAAGCAACCCGCCCGCGTGCTCGGCGCGGTGGGGCCGCGCATGCTGAAGCTCGCCGGGGAACGCGCGGACGGCGCCCTGCCGTTCTGCGTGCCGGTCGAGCACACCGCGCTCACGCGGAAGCTGCTGGGGCCCAACGCGTTCCTCGGGGTCGAGCAGGCCGTGTTCCTCACCGGCGACCCCGCCGCCGCCCGTGCCGTCGCACGCGAACACGTCGCCGCGAGCCTGCCCAACCGCGCCGCGGTGTTCCGGCAGCTGGGCTTCGAGATCGCGCTCGACGGACCGGCGGGCGACCGGCTGGCCGACGCGCTGGTCGCCTGGGGCGGGCTGGACGAGATCTCCGTGCGCGTGCAGGCCCATCTCGACGCGGGCGCGGATCACGTGTGCCTGTACGTGATCGGCACGCCGTCCACCGTGCTGCCGCTTCCGCAGTGGCGGGCCCTGGCCCCACTGCTCGGCTGAGTCGAAAGGCCTGACATGAGTGTCGAGAACGTCGAGCGCAACAAGCGGGTCGTGCTGTCGCTGCTGGAGAACTGGCTCGATCCCGACCACTTCGCGGCGGTGACGCACGACGAGCTGGAGTTCGTCGTGGAAGCCGACCCCGAGCACACCCCGTTCGCGGGAACCAAGTCCAAGCAGCACATGATCGAGACCCGCAGGCGGGCGGCCGAGCGCTTTCCCGAGGGCGTCACGATGACCGTGCTGGGTCTGGTCGCCGAGGGCGACCAGGTGGCCGTCCGGGTCGTCGCCGACGGCGCGCTGGCCGGCGAGGAGGGCCGGTACCGCAACCGCGCCCACTTCGCGTTCCAGCTCAGGGACGGCAAGGTGCTCCGGGTGCACGAGTACACCGACACCGCGTACCTCGCCGCCGCGCTGACCGCCACCACGACCCACATCTCCTCCCGCTAGGCCAACTCTCCCCCGGTGTCGCCCGGCGCCAACCCCCACGCGGGCGACCCGCGGAACGCGGCTGCCCACCCTCCACTGCGGACAGGCGGGCGGCCGCGTTCTGGTGTGCTCTCCGTCAGACCACCGGTGCGCCGAACCACGTCTGCAGCGCGGCTCGCAGACCGTCCAGGTCCTGCTCGCCACCGGCGAACGCCACGTGCCCGTCCGGCCGCACGAGCACGACGTCGGCACCGGCGTCGTCCTCGCGCACCACCGCGACCCGGTCCTTCCACCCCGCCGCGGCCTGCGACACGCTCTCGCCGGCGGTGGCGTCGAGGAGCACGCCCCGGCCGTCCGCCAGGCCCCGCACCACGGCCGGCAGGTTCGCGATCCTGGTGCCCAGCAACGGATGCGCGTTCTCCCCCGGCAGGTCGTAGCGGGTGAGCGTGGCGGCCTGCAGCACGTGCCGGTTCGCCGCCTCCAGCCCGAGCACCTCGCCGAACAGCTGCCGCAGCGGGCCGACCCGGTCCAGCGGGTGCATGAGCGCGAGCTGGGCCAGTGCGTGCACGCGCACCCTCTCGCCGACGGCACGGCGTTCGGTGTCGTAGGTGTCGAGCAGGCCTTCCGGTGCCCAGCCGTGGATCTCCGCCGCGAGCTTCCAGCCGAGGTTCACCGCGTCCTGGATGCCCGTGTTGAGCCCCTGCGTGCCCGAGATGAACAGCACGTGCGCGGCGTCGCCCGCGAGCAGCACCCGGCCGGAGCGGTAGGTCTGCGCGACGGAGGTGGGATGACCGAACCGGGAGAGCCACCGCACCTCGCGCAGCTTCGGGCGCCTGCCGGTGAGCCGTTCGATGCTGTCGCGCAGCTCGTCGGCGGTCACCTCCTGCTCGGCGGGCGGCTTGGGCACGCCGAACTCGATGGTCATCAGCCGCAGGCTGCCCGGTTGCAGCGGCAGCGCGCCGAACAGGCCGCCCTCGCGCAGACCCGCGTCGAAGGTCTCGTTGTCGTCGTCGGCGACCACCACGTCGCCGAGCAGGCCGTAGTAGCCGCTTCCGTTGTCCGGCATGGTGATCCCGGCCAGGCTCCGCACGGTGCTGTCCGGACCGTCCGCGCCGACGAGATGGCTTCCGCGCAACGAGTACTCGCCGTCGCCGGCCCGCACGGTGACGGTGACGCCGTCGTCGTCCTGCGCGAGACCCGTGACCTCGTGGCCACGCCTCAGATCCGCGCCGAGCTCGACCGCGCGGTCGCGCAGCACGCCGCGCAGTTTCCACTGCGGCATCGCGAAGGTGTAGTCCTCCTCGCCGACGCTCTCCAGGTCGAGCCAGAAGAACGAGAACGGCGTGCGCGGCCACGGGAAGATGCCCTCCGCGCGGACCCGGCCGGCCAGACCTCTCGTCTCCAGCGTCTGCATCGTGCGGCCGTGCACGGCCATGCCCTGCGAGTGCGGCGGATCGTCCGTGGTGCGTTCGAGCACGACGACGTCGGCTCCGGCGAGCCTGAGCTCGCAGGCCAGCATCAGCCCGGTGGGACCGCCGCCGGCGACGACGACTGGATCGCTCATCGGTGTTACTCCTGCCTGTTCGGTTGGCTGTCCCGCCACCACGGCACGACGACGGCCCGCCCGGTCACCACCGGACGGGCCGCCGTGCGAAGAGCTACCGCCTACGCGGCGGCGGGCTTCTTGGTGCGAATCACGAAGAGCGCGATCAGCAGGGCGAGGCCGCTGAAGATCGCGCTCACCTTGAGCGCGTTGGACACACCCGCGGTGAACGCCACGTGGTCGGCCACGTTGCCCTTCAGCGCGGCGTTGAACACGGTGACCAGGATCGCGAGGCCGAGCGACGCACCGACCTGCTGCATCGCCTGCAGCAGACCGGAAGCAGCGCCCGCGTCCTTCGGCTCGACACCCGCGAGGATGGTCATGTTGAGCGGCATGAACGACAGGCCCACCCCGGCGCCGAACAGGATCGTCGGCCCGAGGACCGACACCCAGTAGCTGCTCGTCGGCGTCAGGAACGACATCCACACGATGGCGGCGGTGACGAGCACCATGCCGGTGATCATGACCGGCCGCGCGCCGTACTTCGGCATCAGCTTCGGCGCCCGCTTGGCCGCGAAGAACAGCACCACGGCCAGCGGGATGAACGCGACACCCGCCATCAGCGGGTTGAGGCCCTGCACGTCCTGCAGGTACTGCAGCAGGAAGAAGAACATGCTCGCCGTCGTGGCGGGCAACAGCAGCATGTTCACGTACGCGGCCGCGCGGTTGCGCACCGAGAACAACCGCAGCGGCATGATCGGCTGGCTCGCCTTGCCCTCGTTGACGAGGAACAGCCCCAGCACCACGACACCCACCACGAACGAGACGATCGTCGTGGTCGCACCCCAGCCGGCGGTCGCGGCCTGGATGAACCCGTACACGAGCGCGGTCATGCCGATCGTGGAGGCCAGCGCGCCCACGAGGTCGAACTTGCCGGGGTGGCGCGGCGGCTCGGCCACGAACTTCGGGGCCAGCAGCACGATCGCGAGTCCGATCGGGACGTTGATGAACATGACCAGCCGCCACGAACCGGCCGCGGTGAGCACACCGGACAGGATGAGGCCCGCCGTCATGCCGAGGCCCGCGACCGTCGAGAAGATGCCGAGCGCCTTGTTGCGCTCGTTGCCCTCCGGGAAGTTCGTGGCGATCAGGGCCAGCGTGCTCGGTGCCGCGAACGCCGCACCGGCGCCCTGCAGCGCGCGGGCGGTGAGCAGCACGGCCGGGGTGGTGGCGAACCCGCCGAGCAGCGAGGCGAGCGTGAACACCGAGACACCCACCACGAACACGCGGCGCCTGCCGAGGATGTCACCGGTGCGGCCGCCGAGCATCAGCAGGCCGCCGAACGCGAGCGTGTAGGAGGTGAGCACCCAGGACAGGTTCGCCGCGTCGAAGTGCAGCGCCTGCTGGATGTTGGGCAGCGCGACGTTCACGATCGTCGCGTCCAGCACGACCAGCAGCTGACAGGCGATGATCACGGCGAGCGCAATGCCCGGCCGGGTGCGAGCGCCGGGCGCGTCCGCCCCCACCCCGGTCGAGGTCTTCGAGGTAGCCGGCGTCGACATACCTTCCCCACTCCTTACCCGACGGCCCCTGACCGGAGTCGAGGACGGTCGAACACAAACGGAGGCTTTCTCCGATTCCTGAGGATACGGAGCCTGTCTCCGGTTGACAAGATGTTTCCTGACCTGTGGTTTCAGGACGCCGTCGGTTCGCCGAACCAGGTCTTGAGCGCCAGCCGCAGCCCTTCGCTGTCGGCACCCGTGCGGTCGGTGAAGACCACGTGCCCGTCCGGGCGCACGAGCACCACGGCCGCGTCCAGCTCGGGCACCGCGCTGATTCCGACGACGTCGACCCGGTCCGCCCAGCCCTCCGCGGTCACCGCCGCCGCCGAGGTGAACAGCACCGCGCGACCCGAGGCCAGCAGGGACGTGCCCGTGGCGCCGCCCTCGGTGACGAAGGAGGGCAACCTGCGGCCCAGCAACGGGTGCGAGTCCTCGCGGCCGGGATAGCTCACCGGGTAGGTGATGCCGATGCCGGTGACCATGTCCGTGACGTACTGGCAGACCGGGGGCAGCCGGAGCAGCTCGGCCATCAGCTCCCGCAACGGCTCGACGCGGTCGAGGGGGTGCATCAACGCGTCCTGGGCGCGGGTGTTCATGCACACCCGCTCACCGATGGGCCTGCGCTCGCTCTCATAGGTGTCGAGCAGGCCTTCCGGTGCCCAGCCGTGGATCTCCGCCGCGAGCTTCCAGCCGAGGTTCAGCGCGTCCTGGATGCCGGTGTTGAGGCCCTGGCCGCTGACCGGCAGGTGGATGTGCGCCGAGTCGCCGGCGAGGAAGATCCGGCCGGCGCGGTAGGAGTCCGCGAGCCTCGTCGCGTTGCCGAAGCGGGACAGCCACCGCACCTCGGCCTGGTCGAGCAGCGGCAGGTCGACGCCGGCGACGCGCTTGATGCTCGCGCGGAACTCCTCCAGCGTCGGCTCGACGTCCCTGCCGGTCTGCTCGACGCCGAACTCGATCGTGGTGACGCGGAAGAGGCCGGGCTGCAGGGGGATCACCGCGAAGAGCCCTGCCGGGTGCAGGGTGGGCGGAATGCGCTCCTTGACGTCCGGGTCGGTGATGACGTCGGCCGTGAGACCGTTCGCGCTGGAGGCGGTGCCGGGGAAGCCGATGCCCGCGAGCTTGCGCACCCGGCTGGCCCCGCCATCGCAGCCGACGAGGTAGCTCGCGCGCAGCTGGTACTCGCCGTCGGGCCCGCGCACGATCACCGTCACGCCGTCGCGGTCCTGCACCGCGTCGACCACCTCGTGCCCGCGCCGGACGTCCGCGCCCATGCCCGTGGCCCGTTCCTCGAGCAGCCGCTCGACGTGCCGCTGCGGCACCAGCAACGGGATCAACGACTCGTCGATCAGGTGCTGCAGCTGCAGCAGCCCGAAGTTGTAGGACTGCACCCGCGGGTAGTCGCGGAACCAGTCGAGTCCCCGCTGGCCGAACACCTCGACCGACCGCGCGTGCAGGGTGAGCGACCGCGAGTACTCGCTCGCCTCCCGCGCCTGCTCCAGCACGATCGGCTGAACTCCGGCGAGGCTGAGCTCGCTCGCGAGCATCAGACCTGTCGGACCCCCGCCCGCGATGACGACTTTCCAGCTCAAGACGACCCTCCCAGCGTGTGCGGCGTGCGGGGGAACTCTGGACGGCGGCGCTGAAGTACGTCTAAACCCGGAGAACGTCCGGGTCCGAGGTACATTCGAGGTGGTGGGCGAAGAAGATCAACGAAAGGCCGTGCGACATGACCACGGGCACCGCGCACAGCGATCCCGCTGAGCGGCCTTTGCGCGCCGACGCACGCCGGAACAGGGCCAAGCTCCTCGGTGTCGCGGCGGAGCTGTTCGCCGCGCACGGCACCGACGCCTCGCTCGACGAGATCGCCAAGCGCGCCGGCGTCGGCCCCGGCACGCTGTACCGCCACTTCCCGACGCGCCAGGACCTGCTCGTGGCGTTGCTGCGCGACCGGGTCGACCTGCTCACCGCGCAGGCGACCGAACTGCTGACGGACTCGTCACCGCGCGAGGCGCTGCACACGTGGTTGCTGGCGGTGGCACGGCACGCGACGACCTACCGCGGCCTGGCGAGCGCGCTGATGGTCGCCGACGACGAGCCGGACGTGCTGGCCGAGGTCCACCAGGCCATGCGGTCGGCGGGAGCCGCGCTCGTGCGGCGGGCGAAGTCCGAAGGCGTGCTGCGCGAGGACGTCGAGGTCGCCGAGGTGTTCCAGATCGTCAACGCCGTCGCGTGGGCCAGCGAGCAGAGCGCGGCCGGCACCGGGCACACGGACCGCCTGCTGACCCTCGTGCTGGACGGCCTGCACCGGCGCTAGCCCTCCGGCGGAAGCGCCGGTTCGAGGACGAGACAGAACGGGTGACCGGCCGGATCCGCGAAGACGCGCCAACTCCGCGTCCCGTCACCCTCGTCGAGCAGTGCGGCGCCGTGCTCGCGGACGGCTTCCTGGGCTCGTTCCAGGTCCTCGACCCCCAGGTCGAGGTGGAACTGCTGGGGCCGGGCGGGATCCGGCCACCGCGGTGGCCGATGGTCTTCGACGCGCTGGAAGGCCAGCACGAGCCCACCGTCGGTGTGGAGCGTCGCCCAGCCGTCGCCGAGCGTCCACCGCGGATCCGGCCGGTTCACCACGCCGCCGAGAAGCGACTGGTAGAACCGGGACAGCTCAGCGACATCGGCACAGTCCAACACCACACACTGCAGCGTCGCGATCACGAAGAGCAGCTTCTCACGCCGCGCCCCTCAGTTCACCGCGGCGATGAAGCGCGCCAGCTCCGCGCGGGAACGCAGGTGCAGCTTGCGGTAGATGCGGGTCAGGTGCACGTCCACGGTGCGCGGGCTGAGGTTGAGCCGGCGCGCGATCTCCCGTGTCGTGGCGCCCTCCCCCGCGATGAGCGCCACCTCGTGCTCTCGGTTGGTCAGCGTGCGCAGCGCGGTGGCCGGCGGGCGTTCCGGTTCCGGCTCCTCCGGGTCTTCCGGCACCACCCTGGTCACGCCCTGCCGCAACGCGAGCGCCTGGCCCTGCCAGAGGAACGCGTTCGCGAGGTGCAGCGCCCCCGACTCCGCGGCGGCCATCGCGCCCAGCAGCAACGCCCGCATCTGGTACGCCACCAGGCCCGCCGGCGCGAAGGTGTCCGCGGCCCGCAGGTACAGCGACACCGCGCCGCTGCAGTCACCTCCGCTGTGCAGCAGGTGCCCCCGCGCGAGCGCTCCCGACCCGCGCTGGGCGGGCAGCGGGAACACGTCCGCCGCGGCCTCGGCGCGTTCGGCCCAGGGCTGCGCGTCCTCACCGCGCCCGATCGCGATCGAGGTGAGCGCCTCGAAGCAGGCGGGTCTCAGGAACGGCGGCAGCTCGGCCAGGTCGGGTCCTCCACCGGCCTCCAGCACCAGCGTCCGGCACCGTTCCGGGTCGCCGTCCGCGCGAACCGCGAACGCCAGCGCCACCATGGCGTCCCGGCTCCAGCAGTGGCCGGGCGACACCTCGGCGACCGCGCGCTCGGCCAGCCACAGCGCCTCCTTGCCGCCCTGCGGTGCCAGGGAGACAGCGCTGAGCGCCTCCGCCGTCAGCGCCAGGCCGAGCACCTCGCTCGCGTCCATCCGGCGCGCGTACTCGGCGGCCTCCGCGGCCAGCGACTTGGCTTCGTCGGCCCGGCCGGTCTGCCGCCGCACCCCGCTCAGCCCGACCAGCAGCAACGGCAGGACGTGCACGCGCCCGGTCCGGCGGGCGAGTTCGAGCCCCCGCTGGAAGTGCCGCTGCGCCGGCTGCAACCAGCACATCAGCAGCTCGGCCCAGCCGAGTATCGCGAGGTACTCCGGATACCTGTGGAGCTGGTCGTCGTTCAAGCCGTCGGCGAGCCGGGCGCACGCCACGACGCCGCGCACGGCCTCGCCGACATCACCCGCGTAGACCTGCCCGAGCGTCTGCAACGCGAGCGCGCCCGTCTCGCCGAGCACGTCCTGGTGCCGCCGCGCGGTGGTCAGGGCCAGGTGCACCGCGTCGGCGTCCGGCACACCGGTCTCGACCAGGCGCGCGAGCCCGCGCGCGATCATCAGCTCCGCCACGTCCGACGGTGCCGTCACCGGCGGCGCTTCGACGGGCAGCCCGAGCACCGCGTCGCGCAACGCCGCGGCCGACATCACCCGCAGCCGCCCCGAGTCCTCGCTGAGCCCGGGGTTGCTCACGATGTCGTCGAGCACCTCGCGGCTGCGCGCGTACTCACCTGCCGCGGCCAGCGCCCGCGCGAGCAGGTCCGCGACCTCGACCAGCTCCGACAGCTCGCCGCCCGCGGCCGCGAGCGCGCGTGAGGCGGCGCTGAGCCACCGCGCGGCCGCGTCCGGTCTCGTGCACATCACCCGTTCCGCGGCTTCGAGCACCGCGCGCACGGTCTCCCGCTCCGGCATGGCCAGCGCCAGCTCGACGTGCCGGTCGACCAGCGCGCAGTCCGCGCCCTGGTCGACGAGGTAGAGGAACGTCCTCAGGTGCGCCCGGCGGCGCAGGCACGGGTCGATCGCGGCATACCTGACATCGGCGACCACCTTGTGCCGGAAGGTGAACCGGTACGTGGGCGACCGCGCGACCGTGCGGATCAGATGGCGCCGGTGCAGGTCGCCGACCGCGTGGCAGACCACGTCCGCGGACAGCCCGGTGACGTGCGCGATGCCGTTCATGGTGAACTCGCCGAACACCGCCGCGGCGTCCGCGACCGCCGCCTCGTGCCGGCCGAGCAACGCCATCTCGGCGTTCAGCACCGCCGCGACCTGTTCGGGGATCTCGCCGTTCGCCAACGCCCTCAGGTACAGCGGGTTGCTCTCGGCCGCGGCGTGCAGGCGAGCCACCTCCGGCGCGGTGACCGGCAGGTCCAGCAGCAGCGCGGCGTCGGTCAGCGCCAGCGGGCCCACGTCGACGCGTTCGACGGTGCCTTCGACCCAGCCGTCCGCGAGCGCCGCCGCCAGCCGGGGCGGCGCCTGGCGGCCGCGGTGCGCGAGCACCAGCAACAGCGGCGCCTCAACGGGTTTGCGCACCAGGTACTCGATCAGCTCGATCGACTCCGGGTCGGCCCAGTGGACGTCGTCGATCAGCACCACCAGGCCTTCGCCCGCCCACGACCGCAACAGCACGCGCACCGCGCGGCGCAGCTCCAGTGCGGCATCGGGCCCGTCGTCGACCGTGCGGTCGATCAGCACGGTGCGGAGGCGATGCGCCAGTGCCGCGGGCAGCGCGTCGAGCGCGTCGACGACCAGGGCGGTGTCGAGCAGGTTCGCGACGGCCTGGAGCGGCACGTCCTTCTCACGCCCGTGGCAGCGTTGCGTGAGCACGGGCAGTCCGCATTCTCTCGCCCGGTTCGCCAACCTGGTGAGCAGGCTGGTCTTGCCACTGCCCGGATCACCGACGAGTTGGACGATCCGCGACCGCCCTGATCTCACATCATCGAGCGCGGACGACAGACGCGACATCTCGGCGGTGCGAATGTCCAGCAATTGTCCGCGCATCAAACCCCCCGATGTGATGCCCCCAGTTACAGTTGTGTGAAATGGGTACTACCGGTCCACCGCGAAGAGAACGACGGCGCCATTGAAACGGCAGCCGATCCCAGTTCCTCGCCGGTCCCCAGCCTCCCCAGGCACAACAACACTTGAACCCTACCAGCATCGCCAGGGGTTCGGTGGCCTGTTCACCACACCGCAGGGCGGACAGGATCATCCGTTACGTCTGGTTTGCGAGGTGCCGCTCCACCGTTCTCACGGACGTATACGTAGTTTCTCTGATGCCACCGCCGCCGCAAAGCGTGCCATAGTCCGAGCAGACACCGACGTCGTCCGATCACGTGCATGAACCATCATGGGGGAATATTTTGCGGTATCGACTGCTGGGACGCGTCACGTTATTGGACCAACACCGGGAATCGGTGATCAGCGCACCGAAGGTGGAATTGCTGTTCGCCGCGCTGGCCATCAGAGCCAACCAGGTCGTGAGTTTCCACCAGCTCACCACCGAGATCTGGGGCGACGACCCTCCCCGCAGGGCGAGCGCCGCCCTGCACGTCTACATCTCCCAGCTCCGCAAGCTCCTGCAACCATCGGAAGGCGGCCCGGCCCCGATCGTCACCCAGGCCCCGGGCTACCTGCTGCACACGACCGGTGAACAGGACTTCAGCACCTTCGACCGCCTGCTCACGAGCGGCCGCGCCCTGCTCGCCCAGTGCCGTCACGCCGAAGCCGAAACCGACCTCACCGCCGCGCTCGAACTCTGGCGCGGCCCCGCCCTCGGCGACGCGCAGGGCAACGGCCCCATCGTCCGCGGCTTCGTCGCGTGGGCCGAAGCCGCTCGCCTTGAGTGCACCGAGCTGCAGATCGACGCCCGCCTCGCACTGGGCTCCCACCGCATGGTGATCGGCGACCTGTACCGCCTGATCTCCGAACACCCGCTGCGCGAAGCCTTCTACCGCCAGCTCATGCTCGCCCTCTACCAGGCGGACCTGCGGGCCGACGCACTGCGCGTCTACCGGTCCGCACGCGCGACCCTCGCCAGCGAGCTCGGCGTGGAACCGTGCCTGCGCCTGCGCCGCCTCCACCAGCAGATCCTGCTGGGCGACCAGTCACACCTCGGCCTGGCGGGCTGACCGGGTCGTCGGCCGCACCGCAGGTCACTCGTCCGAACGGACTGCCGGACCGGCGCGGTCGAGGTCGTCGAGCAGCCGCTGGACGTGAGCGGCGTCGGCGTCACGGCCCTGGTCCTCGTACATCCGCAGGGCTTCCCGCCACACCGCGCGGGCGAGCTCGCACTCGCCCAGGGCGAGATGCGGATGGCCGAGCCGGCCGAGGGTGTTGACGGCCTCGGTCGTGTTGCCGAGAGCGCGGTGCAGGGCGGCGGCCTGCCGGTAGTAGTCGGTCGCCTGCCGGTGGTCACCGGTGCGGTGGGCGATGTAACCGAGGCTGTCCAGGGTCTTCGCCTCACCGGTGGGATTGCGGTGGTACCGGTGCTGGGCCAGTGCGGCCAGACAGCGTCGGCGGGCGACGTCGTGCTGACCCAGCTGTGCCGCGAGCCAGCCCGCCGCGTTGAGCGCGAACGCTTCCGGCACCGGCTGGTCCAGCACGCGGAACAGCTCCAGTGCGTGAACAGCGTGCTCCAGGGCTTGCCGGACGTCTCCCCGGTGCTCCCAGGCCCACGCGAGATTCCGGTGGCTCCGGGCCTGCCCGTCGGTGTCGCGGTGTTCCTCGGCCAGGGCGAGGGCACGCAGCATGTGCTCGATCCCCTCTCCTGGGCGCCCCAACGCGGTGTGGGCGTGTCCGAGGTGCTGGTGAGCGTCGACGCGGGCGGCGGGGTCGGACAGGCGCTCCGCGGCGTCCAACGCCGCCTGCCACACCCGAAGCCGGTCGTGGCGGTGCCCCCGCCGGTAGTGGAACGTGTCCAGGGTCCAGGCCAGCTGCCACACCGCGTCGTGCCAGGCGTTGCCGGCCGCGACGTGGTGGGCCGCGAGCAGCACGGGGTGTTCGGTCTCCAGCCAGCTCATCGCCGCCGGCGCGTCGGGCAGCTGCTGGGGGTGCGCACCGGGGACGGGCGGCCCGAGCGGGACGGGAGAACGGTGCGGGTCGAGGAGGCGGTCGGCGGCGCAGGCGGTGTGCAGATAGAAGTCGATCACTCTGCGCAGCGCCGCCGCCCGTGCCTCCTCGTCCCCGGGCCGGTAGTCCGGGTCCGCGGCGAACAGGCGGATCAGGTCGTGCATCCGGTACCGGTCAGGGGTGTGCTGCTGGGCCAGGGACGAGTTCTCCAGCTCGCGCAGCACCAGCCGCGTCCGGTGCACGGGCAGTGCCGCCAGCGCCGCGACGGCGGGCAGGCCGATGTCCGGGCCGGGCGCGATCGCCAGCAGCCCCAGCAGGATCGCCGCCGTGCCGCTCAGAGCGCGGGTCGACCACGACAGCACGACGCGCAGGTTCGAGTGCAGGTCCCCGGCGTCCAGCCCGTCCAGTCGCGCGGCCGTGTCGCGCAGTTCCTCGGCCAGCACCGCGAGGGGGAAGCCGGGGTGGTGCCGGGTGCGGGCGGCGACGATCCGGATGGCCAGCGGCAGACCCGCGCAGCAGGCCAGCAGGTCGGCCACCGCCTCCGGCTCGGCCTCCATCCGCTGCGCGCCGAGATGGCTCGCCAGCAGGCTCCTGGCGTCGGAGGCGGGCAGCACGTCCAGATCCAGCAGGCGGACGTGGGCCGTGACCAGCCCGGTGAGCCGATGCCGGCTGGTGACGATCACGGTGCACGTCGGGCTGCCCGGCAACAGCGACCGCACCTGGTCGACGCTCGCCGCGTTGTCCAACATGATCAACATGTGCTTGCCGTCGACCAGACTCCGGTACAGACCGACCTGGGCGTGCGGCGAACCGGGGATGCGGTCGGGATCCACGCCGAAGGCGTCCAGGAACCCGCGCAGTGCGACCGCCGGCTCCAGCGGGGCGCCCGCCGGGGAGAACGCCTGCAGGTCGACGAAGAGCTGGCCGTCGGGGAACCGGTGCCGGTTCGCGTGCGCCCAGTGCAGCGCCAGCGCGGTCTTCCCGATGCCCCCGGTACCGGCCAGCGCGGAGATCACCACGGCGGGGCCCGACGCAGCCGCGCCCGCGTCCAGCGCGGCACTGAGCTGGGCCAGCTCGGACGAGCGGCCGACGAACCCGGCGGGCGCGGGAGGCAGCTGCCGCGGTGTCGGCATCCGGTACGGCGGTGGCTGCTGATGGACGACATGGGCGACGATGCCTGCCTGGACCACGACACCTGACACGGTCTTGGCGGACACGGCGTTGTGCGTCTGCGACAGCACGTCGGGCTCCTCGGCACCGCGGGCCGGGTCGAGTTCCGTCATCCACCGCCCCCTCGTCACCGCTGCGCGGAACGTCGTCCCGTCGCGCCCGCCCGTTACCGGTGGCTAGTCCGGATCGGAGTCCGGGAACCGGACCCGCACGTTCGCCGCCGGGGTGAGGAAGGCCTGGCCGAACCGGCGCTGCAGCGAGATGTCCGCGGAGCCGGCTGACCGCGAACGCCCGGCGGGGACGGCTTTCACGATGAACTCCTGGATGCGCGCCGGCTCCACGGGCGTCAGGTGGATCATGCACACCAACTCCCCGCGTTCACCGGGGATCGACCAGGTGATGTCGGCGGCGGTGCCGGCGGAGACGTGGTCGGCCGGGCGGGCGTCGAGCAGGGGCCCGACCTCGGCCACGAGCCGGGCGACCTCCGCGCGGCGTTGCGGCAGCGGGCGGTCGAAGTCGACGTTCTCGGCGAAGATCCGGGCGGCCAGCGCGTCGTCCCAGTTCCGGACGAGCGAGTCGGCCTGCGCGCGCAGGGCGACCGTTTCCGGCCACAGCGTCGCGGTGGCCGCGGGGGCCTGGTCGTGGTTCAGCATCCGTCCGAGCGCCTCGACGCAGAGCGCGGCGGGGTTGCCGCGGTTGCCGTTGGTCAGCACGACCGCACCGCGGCCCGATTCGGGGTGCCAGGCCATGTGGAGCCAGAAACCGGGGAGCCCGCCGCTGTGCGAGATCATCGTCCCGCGATGCAGGTCGTTGCCGACCCCGAGGCCGAGCGCGTACCCGCTGGAGTTCAACCGGGCCTGCCCGATCCCGGTCAGGCTCAGCGACGGTGCCGTGAACACCCGCACGCGCTGCAGGTCCCGCCGGGACAGGCGGCTCAGCACCTGGTTGTCGCCGGAACGCGCGGGCCGGAAGGCGGAACCGAGCCAGGTGATCCAGCGCGCGAGGTCGCGCACGGTGCTCACCAGTCCGCCGGCGCCGAGGAACGCGTCCGAGGTCTGCGGCGGGTAGGCGACCCAGTTCCCTTGCGCGTCCAGCGAATAGCCGACGGCGCGCGGGAGGTGATCGGGCACGGCCGTGTCGCAGAACGTCGACGTCAGGCCCAGTGGCCGCAGCAGTTCCTCGGTGACGAACTCCGCCAGCGGCCGGCCCACCGCCCGGCTGAGAGCCAGGCCGGCCATCGTGAAACCGAGGTTGGAGTACTCGAACACCGCGCCCGGCAGATGGCTGAGGCGAACCCCCTTGGACACCCTGGCGAGGAGGTCCTCGGTGGGGGTGTCGATGAACGGGTCCACCCAGGAGTTGTCCTCGGTGAGGCCGCCGCACATGCCCAGCAGCATCTCGATCGTGGGGACGTCCCCCTCGCCACCGGCGATGACGAACTCGGGGACGTGCTTGGTGATCGGGTCGTGCAGTGACAGCCTGCCCTGGTCGCGGGCGATCAGCACCGCGCAGGCGACGAAGCTCTTCGTCAGCGACGCGATCGGGAAGACCACGTCCGCGTCGGGAACGCGGTCCTGCTCGTCGACCGCCCCGAAACCGGCCGCGTGCGACAGCCCGTCCCGGTCGGTGACGCCGTAGACCAACGCGCGCGCGTGCCCGGCCGCCGTGTGCTGGCCGAACAGGGCGTCGAGCTCCTTGTGAAGAGGCACCTGGAGCACTTCATCGGACATCCGCCAACCAACTCCCCCATCGGCACGGCCATCGCCGGGCCAACGCTACCGAAGAGCCCGGTCCGCACGCGCGGACGATCGCGGACCGGCCGGCCGGGTGTCGCGAATGGACAGTCCACGGCAGACCCTTTTGGTTCTGCCGCAATCGTTCACCTCTGAGCGATCACATTGCGCAACAGGACATTTGTCCGGTTATATGCCGCGCGAACACGCATAACGCCTTCAGCTGCGAATTCGGCGAGTGTCACCCGATATCGGAAAGCATAAACACCGTTGGGCCATACGAGTGGTCCGCACATCCGACGGGTTGGGGCCGCAGGACAGGTGGATAACCACGGTGCACAGCCGAGCGACATTCGGGGTGTGGGGACAGCGTCGATCTCGGCAGGTCCCATTTCGCCTGCGTCGCGAAAGTCCGTCGAACCGAGGAGTGCGAATATGGCCGTGGTCGCAAACGGTTTACCGGGTGCGTCTGAGATCGAGCTGTTGGACTGCACACTGCGCGACGGCGCTTATGCCGTCGACTTCCAGTTCGAGGAAGAGTTCGTGTGGACACTGCTCAGGCGGTTGAACGAGACGCCGGTGTCCAAGGTCGAGGTGGGCCACGGGCTCGGGCTCGAAGCCGAACGGGCCGGGATCAAGCCGTGCAACATCGGGCACTTCGACTGGTGCGAGATGGCCGGGTCGGCGCTCACCACCAAGCCGTGGGGAATGTTCGCCCAGCCCGAGTTCACCCAGGTCGAGACCATCGTGGAGATGTGCCGGCGCGGGTTGTCGTTCGTGCGGGTCGGCATGGAGCCGGACCGGGTGCAGGACCACCTGGAGTACATCCAGCGGGTGGTCGACTCCTGCGCCGAGGTCTACCTGAACCTGATGAAGTCGAGCGCGACGCCGGTGGACGAGCTGCTGCGGGCACTCGAAGGGGTCAGTCCCGGGATCGCCGGCGTGTACGTGGTCGATTCGTACGGGGCGATGTTGCCCGAGACCGTGCATGAGTACGTGAGTGCGGTCGCGGAACATTATCCGGTGGTCGGATTTCACGGGCACGACAACCTCGGAATGGCGAACATCAACACCATCACCGCCGCCGAGTCCGGGGCGAAGATTCTCGACGGCACGTTGAACGGGATCGGGCGGGGATCGGGCAACGCGGCACTGGAGTCGCTCGCCGGGGTCATCAAGCTCAAGGACAGCGACCGGTTCGACTACCAGCGGCTGGCTCAGCTCGCGGAACTCTGCCGGGTCAACATGGACGTCATTCCGGACGACCGGAACATGCAGGTGCTCGGCGGGGTCATCGGAATTCACTCGGGCTTCTTCCCGCTGGTCGAGGAGCTCGCCGAGAAGGCCAACACCGATCCGGCGCGGCTGATGGAGACCGCGGTGGACGTCGCGGAGCAGAGCCCGCGCAAGGCCGATTTCCAGGCGGCCGCGGCGGTGCTGTCCGACGACTACGAGATGTCGAACTGACGGGACGAAGAATGAGGCTGGCGAAGAAAGGGAGCGAGATCCTCGTCGCGGCCGGCGAGAAGTGGTTCGAGCTGCGGCGGGTGCCGGGGTACGAGCACGTCACCCGGATCGCCGAGGTGGACGGGCCGGTGGACCTGAGCGGCCTGGCCGACACGCTGGACGTGGTGGGCCTGGACCTCGACCGGGCCGCGACGATCGCGGAGCGCGACGCCGACATCTGGGGTGTGGGCCTGAACTACCGGCGGCACGCGGCGGATCTGGAGACCGCGCAGCCGGGGTCGGGGCCGGGGTCCTACCTGCGGCCGGGCAACTGCCTGATCGACAACGGCGGGACCGTCGAGCTGCCCGCGCCGTCGCAGTCGCAGCGGGTGACCGCGGAGGCGGAGCTCGGGCTGGTGGTCGGGCGGCGGTGCAAGAACGTGTCGAGGGAGAACTGGCGCGAGGTCGTCGCCGGGGTCACGGTCGTGCTGGACATGACCGCCGAGGACGTGATCCGGGAGAACCCGCGGTACATCCCGTGGGCCAAGGGGTTCGACACGTTCTGCAGTGTCGGGCCGGTCATGGTGACGTTGGACGAGATCGAGTCGTTGGAGTCGTTGCGCATCACGACGGAGCGCAACGGTGAGGAGATCGCGACCGCCACGCCGGCGGACATGAAGTACGACATCGGTTTTCTCGTCGAGTACTTCAGCGCGGGCCGCACGCTGGAGCAGGGCACGGTGATCTCCACCGGCACGCCCGGCGCGGTTCCGATCGAGACCGGTGACACGGTGCGCGCGATCGTCGAGCAGGTCGGCACGCTGACGCACCCCGTGCGGTGATGGCCGTGGACGACGGTCTCAAGGGCAAGCGCTCCCTGGTGTTGTGCGGAACGCGCGGGATCGGACTCGGTGTCGCGCGGTGTCTTGCCCGCGACGGCAGCGCGGTCACGATCTCCGGACGGGACGAGCGGCGCGCGGCCGAGGTGGCCGCGGAGCTGCCCGGTGCCGGGCACGGCTCGTTCGCCTGCGACTTCGGCGATCCCGGCCAGGTCGGGCGGCTCGCCGCCACCACCGGCCCGTACGACGTCGTCCTGCTGAACTCGCCGGGCTTCGCGCCCGGCCGGGTCGGCGAGCTGACCCCGGCGCGGCTGGAGGAGGCGATGCGGCTCATGCTGCTGCCGTTCCAGCACGTCGTCGAGGCGGTGCTGCCCGCGATGAAACGCGCCGGGTGGGGCCGGCTGGTCGCGATCACCTCCAGCTCGGTCGAGGTGCCGATCAGCGGCCTCGCCGGGTCGAGCGTGGCCAGGGCGGCGGTCTCGTCGTACCTGCGGCTGCTCGCGCAAGACGTTGCGCCGCACGGCATCACGGTCAACCAGGTGCTGCCGGGGAAGATCGAGACCGACCGGGTGCGCGCGGTCGAGGAGGCCACCGCGCGAAGGCGTGGCACGGCCGTCGACCGGGTGCGCGAGGAGACGTTGCGCGCCATTCCGCTCGGCCGTTACGGCACACCGGAGGACGTCGGCGAGCTCGTGGCGTTTCTCGCGAGCGACCGGGCGGCCTACCTCACCGGCACCGGAATCCGTTGCGACGGCGGCTATCTGACGCCCGCCTGAACCACAGGAGACCATCACAGGAGACACCGTGGAACCACCACTGATCGTCGAACGATTCGAGCGGGCGGTGCGGGAGCACCCGGACCGGCCCGCCGTGCAGACCGCGGACCTCACCATCGACTACCGCGAGTTCGGCAGGCTCACCGACGAACTGGCCGAAGAGCTGGGCACGCGCCTGGCACCCGGCGAGTTCATCGGCATCGACGCCGGACGCCATCCCGGTGCGGTGACCGCGCTGATGGCCGCGCTGAAGGCCAAGCGCCCCTTCGTGTTCCTCGACAGCCGCGACAGCGACACGTCGAACACGCGCAAGGCGAGCCTGCTGGGCCTGAAGCTCATGGCCGACCGGGACGGCACGCTCACCGAGGTCCCGCAGCGGTGGCGGAGCGCCGGGCCCGCCCCGGTGATCGACGCGGCCGAGGGCGAGGTCTGCTACGCCATCCACACCTCGGGTTCCACCGGCGAACCCAAGTGCGTGCTCGTGCGCACCGAACCGCTCGCCCACGTGATCGACGACCACGTGCGGCGGCTGCAGGTCGGCCCGCGGTCGCGCACGTTGCAGTTCGCCCGGCTGACCTTCGACGGGTGCATCACCGAGATCCTGTGGACGCTCACCGCGGGCGGCTGCCTGGTGGTGCTGGACGAGGCGTTCCTCGCGCCCGGCAACGAGCTGCGCGACACGTTGGAGCGTTACGGCATCACGCACCTGAAGACCACGCCGTTCGCCCTCACCGCCACCACGCCCACCAACGAGATGAGGCTGGAGCACGTGATCAACGGTGGTGGCGCGTGCCGTCCGGCCGTGGTCACCAAGTGGTCTGCGGTGGCGGACTTCCACAACGCCTACGGGACAACCGAAACCACCATCTGCAACCTCCTCAGTGGACCGTTGCGCGCCGGCGGCACGGGCGTGCCGCTCGGCGAGGTCGTCGGCGACTGCGCCTACCACCTCCGTGACGGCGAGATCGTCATCACCGGGAACAGCGTCGGCATCGGTTACCTGACCGACGAGGGCGTGCGGCCGTTCGGCGGCGAGTACCGCACCGGCGACATCGCCGAGGAACGGGACGGTCAGCTGTACTTCGTCGAACGGCTCGACCGGCAGGTGAAGGTCCGCGGCTACCGGCTGGACCCCGGCGAGATCGAGAACGCCGTGTGCGTCGCGGACGGGGTGGCCGAGGCCGCGGTGACGGTCGAGTCCCACGACGGCGCCGCGGAGGCGGACGCGCTCGTCTGCTACTACCAGGGCGACGCGGACCCGAGGGCGTTGCGGCGCCACCTGGAAGAGGTGCTCGACCCGTACAAGATCCCTTCCGCGCTCCACCGGGTCGACGCCCTGCCGTACACGCCGAACGGGAAGCTCGACCGCGACGCGCTGCAGAACAGCAAAACCGGCGACACGAACGGCGACTCGCCGGGCGAGCGCGTGCTCGACGTCGTGCGCGGCCTCACCGGCGTCCAGGACGCCGGGCTGGACGACAACTTCTTCGACATCGGCGGCGACTCGGCATCGGCGCTGACGCTCGTCGGGCGGATGCGCGAGTTCGGCTGGACCGACGCCGGCGTGCGCGACGTGCTGCGGGCACCGGACCTGCGGGCGCTGGCGAAGCAGCTGCAAGAGCGGAGCGGGTGATGTGCGGTCTGTGCGGAACGTTCGCGTGGCAGGGCGGTCCCGACCGCACGATCGCCGCGGCCATGCACAACCGGATGCTGCACCGCGGCCCGGACGAGACGTACTCGCTGAGCACGCCCGCGCTCTCGGTGAAGCTCGGCCGGCTCGGCATGACCGGGCTCGCCGACGGCTGGCAGCCGGCGCAGGACCGCTCGGGGCGGTTCACCGCGCTCACCAACGGCGAGGTCTACAACGCCGGGGAGATCTGGGCGAAGCTCGGCGAGGACCCGGTCAACCGGGTGGACGTCGCGGTCGTCCCGGAGCTCTTCGCCCGGCACGGCGCCGCCGGCCTCGCGATGATCGACGGGCAGTTCGCCACCGCGATCCACGACCGCGAGCGGAACTGGCTCTACCTGGGCCGCGACCGGTTCGGCATCTGCCCGATGTACCACACGGTGAGCGACGCCGAGGTGCACTTCTGCTCCGAGCTCAGGCCGCTGCTGCGGTCGGTGCCGGGCGCGTGGCGGCTCGACGCGACGGCGCTCGACCAGTACCTGCAGCTCGGCAACATCGTCGCGCCCCGCACGCTGGTGCGTGACGTGCGGGCCGTGCCGCCTGGCTGCGTGGTGCGGTTCGGTGCGGATGGCGCGGAAACCACGCGGTACTGGCGCTACGGCGAATTCGAGACCGCGGAGACCGTGACGGCCGAAGAGATCCGCGAGACCCTGCAGCGGTCCATTCAGGACAGACTGCGTGCGGAGGTCGAGATCGGCGCCTACCTCAGCGGTGGCTTCGACTCCTCCACGCTCGTCGTGGCGGCGTCCCGGCTGCGGGAGAAGCCGCTCAGGACGTTCTCGGTGGTCTTCGGGGACGCGGTGCTGGACGAGGGCCGGTTCCAGCGCGAGGTGGCCGAGGCGGCGGGCGGCGAGCACCGGGAGATCCGGTGCGGTCCCGCCGACATCGCCGCCGAGTTCGAGGCCATGGTGCGGCACTGCTGCTTCCCGCAGCGCGAGACCTACAACGTGGCCGCGCTCATGCTCTCCCGCGAGGTCGCGCTCACCGGGCTCAAGGGCGTGATCTCCGGGGAGGGTGCGGACGAGCTCTTCTTCGGCTACGACTCCTACGCCTTCGACGCGGTGACGTCCCGCCGGCGCGGCGACCGCGGCGAGAACGAGCGGGCGTGGGGACGCGCGGACTTCTCCTGGGAGGTCGACTGGTCCGCTGTGGACGGCCGGCGACAGGGTCTGACCGGCCAGGCGCGGGAAGCGCTGTCCGGACAGGAGTTCTGGCGCGACCGGCTGATCCCGTTCACCGACGAGGAGACCGCCGGGCTCACGCCGATGAGGTTGCGCTCGATCGCGGACGTCTACGTGCAGCTCGGCGGTCACCTGCTGGGCGACCACGGCGACGCCATGCTGATGGCGAACTCCGTGGAGGGGCGCTACCCGTTCCTGAGCAACTCGATGGCGGCACTGGCGATGCGGGTGCCCGACGAGGAGAAGATGGCCGACTTCGAGGGCAAGGCCTGTCTCAAGGCCGCCTACGAGGGCATCGTGCCGCAGTCCGTGCTGCGACGGGCGAAGCAGGGCTTCACCGCGCACGGCCTCTCCTCGGTGACGGACGAAGCCGTCTGGGACCGGTGGCGCGACCTGGTCGCGGCCAGCGGCGTCTTCCGCCCCGACGCCCTCGACGCCGAAGCGGCCGGCGGCAAGTGGGATCCGAGAGTGAGCGTGATCAGCACCAGCATGGTGATCGACGAACTGGGACTGCGGTTATGAACAAGACCTGGGAGGACCTGCTCCACGGCGACCAGTGGCGGTCGGCGGACCCGCTGTGGGCGGAGGACGACGAGGAACACAGCTGGCGGGAGGTCGACGCCCTCGCCACCACGATCGAACGCGCGATCCGCGCGCACGGCTCGGCCAGGATCGTGCTGATCCGCGCCGGCACCAAGCTCGGCTTCTTCGCGGGCCAGCTCGGGGCGTGGCGGGCCGGCTGCGCCGTGGTCAGCGACGACGGCACCCTGGGCCCCGACGAGATCGACCGCGTCCGCCCCGACCTGTCGCTGTCCGTCTACAGTGGAGTGACGATCGCCGAGGGCACGTCCGGCAACGACGTCGCGGACGACGTGGCGTCGGTCAACTTCACCTCCGGCAGCACCGGCAGCCGCAAGGCCGTCGCGGTGACGAGGGACAACCTGCTGGCGCTGTTCGCCTGCCGCGACCTGGAAGTGCCGGTGGACCACCGGCTGACCGCGGGCAGCTTCGCCACCCCGGCGTTCGACGGCTGGTGGTTCGACACGTGGTGCGCGGTCGCGGCGGGCGGGAAGGTCGTGTGCCTGCCGAACGTCAACGAGGACGTCTTCGAGTGGCCGGACCTCGTGCAACGGCACGGCATCGACCGGCTGCTGCTGCCCGCCGCCGTGATCGACACGCTGCTCGACGTGCTGCCGGAGGCGATCGCCGGCATCCCGTGGCTGTTCAGCGGCGGCGAGCAGTTCCACGTCTCGACCTACCGGCGGGCGCGGGAGGCCGGCCTGACGAACCGGTTCGTCAACCTCTACGGACCGACCGAGGCCACGTTCGCCACCCACGGGTACGTGCTGCCGGAAGGCTTCGAGGGCGACGTCATCCCCATCGGCAAGCCGCTCGACGGGTGCGTGCAACGGTTGCGCGACCTCGACGGCGCCCAGGAGCTCGTCGTCGAAGGCCCGTTCGTCTGCCTCGGCTACCTCGACCAGGGGAAGCTCACGACCCGGTTCGACGGCCGGTACCGCACCGGTGACCTCGTGTGGGCCACCGACGAGGGCGACCTGGTGTTCGCCGGGCGGACGGACAGCAGGATCAAGGTCAACGGGACGCGGGTCGACGCCGCCGCGCTGGAACACGACGTGGCCGGGCTGCCCGGCGTGTCGGCCTGCCGGGTCGCCCAGCACGAACGGCACACGGTCGCGTTCGCCCGGCTCGAACCCGGTACGCCCGGCGACGAGGTTCGCGACCGGGTCGAGTCACTGGTCCGCGGTTACTCCAGGGCGATCGCCGTGGAGCTCGTGGACGATTTTCCGGTCAAACCCGGCGGAAAGGTCGACACCGCCGCACTGGTGGGCCGCCACTTGCGCACAACGGGAGTCTGAATGAGTGAGATCACCACCGCCACGATCGTCGAATGTGTGCGGAAGATATCGAACAAGGACATCGCGGAGGACACCGACATCTTCGCGGCCGGATTCGACTCGCTGGCCGTGCTGCGGTGCCGGGCGCTGCTGAAGGAGCAGACCGGGGTCAAGGTGCCCGGTCACGTTTTCTTCGGCGGCCGCACGCCCGCGGGAATCGCAGAGCTGATCGGAGGCGACAATGCTGGTCGTTGAGAACAGCCCACTCTACTCGGCCGACTTCTTCGCCGAGGACGACCCGTGGGCTTACCTGGCCGAGCTGCGGGAGAACAATCCCGTGTCCTGCCACCGCCGTGAGGACGGATACGAGTTCTACGCGCTGACGCGTTATGACGACGTGTACGCCGCTTATCTCGACCACGAGGGCCTCAGCTCGTCCTACGGCACGATGATCGACGGCTCGTACCGCCCGGAGAAGGACTCGGCGTCGGGCCGCATGCTGATCGTCGCGGACGAGCCCGCGCACGCCGCCATCAAGAAGCCCATCAAGACCAGCGGCTTCAGCCGCGAGATGGTCGCGAGGATCGGCGAGACGGTCCGCCGCAACATCCGCGAGGCCTTCGCCGAGCTGTCCGTCGGCGACCGGGTCGACTTCACCACGCTCGTCGCGCCCGAGCTGCCCAAGGGCGTGCTGGAGATCCTCTTCGGCATCGGCCCGCAGGACGCGGCCTCGTTGCTGGACGCCACCCGGACCATGATCGGCTACCGCGACCAGGCCTACAACGGCGCGGCGCCGCTGGACTCGCTGGTCGACGCGCAGCTCGAGGTGCTCGACTTCATGGACGAGCTGGTGGAGCGGCGCATCGCCGACGGCGGGGGCGACGACATGATCGGCATGCTCGCGCAGCTCGTCGCGTCCGGTGAGATGCCGCGCGATGTCGCGCTGCTGAACGGGTTGAACGTCGCCGTGGGCGGCAACGAGACGACCCCGCACACCGCCAGCCTGACCGTCGACACGATCAGCCGCGAGCCCGCGCAGTGGGCGAAGGTGGCCGACGGCGAGGTGCCGGCCGGTGTCGCCACCGCCGAGTTCCTGCGCTGGACCTCGACGAACAGCTACGTGCAACGCCTTGCGGTGCAGGACTTCCACGTCGGCGGCGAGGTCATCCCCAAGGACAGCTTCGTGACGCTGTGGAACATGTCGGCCAACCGGGACGCGGCCGTCTTCGACCGGCCCGACGAGTTCGTCATCGACCGCGAGGACAACAAGCAGATCGCGTTCGGCGCTGGCGTGCACCGCTGCATCGGCGCACCCGTGGCGACGCTGGAGATCCAGATGTTCGTCGAGGAGCTGGCCGCGTGGGACAAGGCGTTCGCCGTGGTCGCGCCGCCGCAGCGGCTGCGGTCGAACTTCATGCTGGGCCTCACCGAGCTGCAGGTCGAGGTCGTCAAGGCGAGGGACCTGGGCGCATGATCGTGTCCTTCCCCGCCGCCGGTGCGGGCCGGACGTTCGGCTGGCTGTCCGGCGCGCAGTACCTGCCGTGCGCGAACGCGGCGGGGGTCGGCGAGCTGCGCTCGGGCCGGTGGGAACGCGACACCGTCGACGAGATCGTGCGGGCGGCCGAGGAGTCCTCCGCGCCGCACGTCGTGCTCGTCGGGCACAGCATGGGCGGCCTGTCCGCGATCCGGTTGTCCGGCAAGCTCGGCCCCGCCCTGGGGAAGCCGGTGGGCGTGTTGCTGCTCAACACGCCGTGCCCGGACACCGCCGGCCGCATTCCGACGATGTCGCATTCCACGGACGCCGAGATAGCGGACGTTCTCGCCGGCGACGGATTCCCGGCCGAAGTTCTCGCCGACCCGGAATTGCTGACCGAGGTCGCCGCCGGAGTCCGCACCGATGCCGAGGTCGCCGACCGGTTAGCCGAATGGGTGAATCATGCGGCGGACATCGACCGGTTGCACGTGGTCACGACCCGCGGGGACTCGTTCATCGGAACGGAAAGGTGTGCCCGCTGGCGTGCTCGGGTATCAGGGGAATTCCGACTGATCGAAGCCGAAGGGGGACACATGCTCGACGGAACTCCGCCGGAGGTGCTCCGCGGGGCGGTGGACTCGGTCGTCGCAACGCTGAGGGATGTCGCGTGAGCGAGCTTCGCAAATCGATGGGAGTCGTCGTCGGCACCTTCGTGGCGCTGTCCACGATCCTGGGCGCCGGCATGATGGTCCTGCCCGGCACGAGCTACTACCAGCTCGGCCTGTCGGCGTGGATGCCGTGGGCCGTCGCGGCGTTGTCGGTCGTGCCGCTGCTGTACTGCTACGCCTGGCTGGGCCGGCGGTACCCGGCCGCGTCCGGTGTCGCCCACTACGCCGAGGTCGCCCTCGGCCGGGCGACCGGGCGCACCTCCGGCATGCTCGCCACGTTCGCGCTGGTCACCGGCATCCCGGCGACCGCGATCACCGGCGGCCGCTATCTCGCGGAGTTCTCCGGCGTGTCCGCGCTGGCCTGGGTGTTCCCCGTGGCCGTGCTCGCGGCCGCGACCGCCGTGGCACTGCTGGGCGCGAACGTCTCCGGCAAGCTGCAGGTCACCCTGCTGGTGGCGCTGTTCGCCCTGGTCGTGGTCACCGCGGTGATCGCGATCGGCGCGCACGGACCGGCCGCCCCGAGCACGCACCTGCCGGAGTTCTCCGCTCTCGGCACCGCGCTCACCGCGGTGTACGTCGCGTTCACCGGCTGGGAGACGGTCGCGTTCACGTTCGAGGAGCACAAGAGCGCGGACGCGATCCCGCGCATCTTCGTCGCCTCCTACCTCGCCGTGGTGGCGCTGTACGCGTTGCTGCTGCTGGGAATCTTCGCCGTGGTGGACTCCCGCGACCCGGCGCTCAACTCGGCGCCGCTGCTGATCCTCGCCGAACACGCGCTGGGCGGCCTCGGCCGGCCGATGACGCTGCTGCTGGTCATCGCCACGATCACGGCGAACGTCTGCGCCTCGGTGCTCGCCCTGTCCCGCCTGGTCTTCGGCATGGCCCGCAGCGGCCACCTGCCCGCGCTGCTCAGCCGGGTGCGCGCCCGCGACGCGAACCCGGTGACGTCGGTCGTCGTGGTCGGGCTGGTCCTGACCGTCATCGCCGTGCTCGGCGCGCTGGGGCTGGTGCCGTTCGAGGCGCTCTTCGTGGTGTCGGGCGGGATCTACTTCGTGCTCTACGGGGTGGGCGCCGCAGCGTTCGCGAAACTGGCGGACGGCACCCGTGCGCGCGTCATCACCGCATTGTGCGGGGTGACCGTGCTGGCCGTGACGCTGCTCGCGGGACCGCCGATGTGGCTGTGCTGGGCGCTTTTCGCGGTCGTGCTGCTGAGCCTGCACCTGGCCGGCCGCAGGCAGGTGAGCAAGCTGTGATCACCTTCTTCCCCGGTGCCGGGTCGTTCGGCGGCGACGCGCCGCCGGGCACACGGGCCGTCAAGTACCCCGGCCGCTTCGGCACGGACCCGGCGTCGTCGTTCGACGACCTCGTGCGCGCCTGCGCCGGCCAGGCCGGCACCGTCCTCTTCGGACACAGCTTCGGCGCCTACGTCGCCTGCGCCGTCGCGGCCTCGCTGGGAGACTCCGTCGAGACGCTGGTCGTGTCCGGGGCGAACGCGCGGGTGCACGTGCCGTCGCAGGCCATCGCCACACCGTCGGACGCGCTGGCGTACCTCGACGCCGCGGGCGCGCTGGCGGACGCGCCTTCGGACGAGTGGCGGGAGATCATCGCCGAGACCGCGATGCACGACCTGCGGCTGCTCGCCGAGTTCGACTTCGAGGCGCTCGAACCCTTGCGGTGCCCGGTGATCGCGGTCCGCGGGGACCGGGACCCGTTGACCACGGAGGAGGGCGTGCGGGACTGGCAGAACCGGACCAGCGGCCCGTTCACCGAGCACGTCCTCGCCGGCGGTCACTCGGACCTCCTCACCGGCGAGGAGCTGAGTGCCGTGACCCGGCACCTCTAGAGCACCCGCCTGGCGATCGCCGGCACCGACCACAAGATCACCGTGTGGGACATCCCGTCCGTCCGGAAGCGGGTGTCGCTGAGCGACGACACCCACGACGTGAAGCAGCTGGCCTGGCGCCCCGACGGACGCGCGCTGGTGTCCGCCGGCACCGACGACACCGTGCGCCTGTGGCCCCTCGACGAGGACGAGGCGGTTCGCGAAGTCCGCGCCCGCATCCGATCCTGGTGAACTACGCGGTGTGGCTGCTCATGCCGAATCTGGTCGAGATCAGACCGCGACGTCGCAGATCTCGTCGTCACCCGCGGGCTCGCTCGCGCGGTCGGCAGCGATGTGCGCCAGCACCACGGCGGCCTTCTCGGGCGCGAGGAAGCGCAATCCCATGAAGTTGTCGCCGGCGGTGAATCCCGGTAGCGCCCAGATCTCCTCGTAGGGCATCCGCGCGGGCCAGTAGCGGCGGAGGCTGTAGACGTTGCTCCAGAGGCACTTCCCCGGATCGGGGCGCCACAGCCGTCGTGCGAACGCCGGGTCGCGGAACGCGTGCCCGACCTCGCCGATGGCGAGCACGTGCTTTCGTCCGGTGAGGAGCACGACGTCACCGGGGGCGAGGCCGTCCATGCGCTTGTCGTGTTTCGCCGTGGCACCCCAGAACCGCGCCCGCCCGCGAGGGTGCACGGTGTTCAAGCGGGCCAGGTCCGCCGGACTCGGGCCGGCCGACCGGATCGGCACCGCTCGCGTCAAGGTGTCCGCCCAATGCCTGCGGGCCCCGGGAGTGCCGTAGGAGGGCTGGATGAAGACCTGCACCACGACGCCCACGGTACGTGACCACGTTTGCACCGTACAAAGAAGTGGGTACCCTCGGGCTTACTTGGTCGGGGCTACTTCGACGTCTCGGGAAGCGTTGCCCGTCTCGGTGACAGGCCGCTGTCGTGACGCCTGGACGGCCGTGCCGGCAGCGCACGCACCCCAGCAGGAAGAACGACGGCCATGACCGAGCTCAAGCCGCGCGCGCCCATTTCCGTGCAGACCATCCAGATCGACCTCGTACCCGTGACCTCGGTCGCCGGTGAGATCGACATGAGCAACGACGACCTCGTCCGGCGCGAGGTGCACACCCAGCTCGGAGCCAGACCCGGCGTGCTCGTGCTGGACCTGAGCGAGGTCGAGTTCATCGGTTCGGCCGGAATCAACCTTCTCGTCCAGAGCCAGAGGGAAGCCGTCCGGCACGGCACGCGACTCGCGGTCGTCGCGCCCGGCGGCGGTTGCGTGAACCGGGTGCTCTCGATCGCCGGCGTGAGCGAGGTTCTCGACCTGCACCACGATCTCCCCAGCGCGGTGGCCGCAGGGTGAACCCGGATGACCGCGTTCGGTGTCGGGGGTCAGGAGGTCCGCGTCATCCGGCCGACTGCTTGATGATCGTCAGGATCCACGCACAGCTGTCCGGCTTGCCGGTGGCGGCGTTCAGGCAGTCGCGGTAGGAGTTGATCAGAGCGGTGGTCGTCTCGGCGCGGTGCGCGGCGGGCGACGGCTGCGGGGTGTCCGCGGTCTTCTCCGGCCTCGGGCACTCGGCCGGGAAGGTCTGCGCCGGGATCGTCTCCAGCGTGATCTTGTTCTTGGTCAGGGCCTCCACCGCGTCGGCGCACGCCTTCACCGTGGCGACCTTCCTGTCGGTGCTCTCCAGCTCGGAGGTCCGCCGGGCGCTCAGTTCGCCGGCGCAGAGGCTCGAAGCGACCAGGCCGGCCGCGAACAGCGCCGCGAACCCGTAGAGCGGGCCGGGCTTGCCGATCTTCGCCGCGCGCGTGCGGACGACGAGCGCGGCCGCACGGGCCTGGGTGGCGCGTATGTCGGTGCGAATCGCCGTCGCCCGCGTGCGCAGTACGGCACGCTCCTCCGGCGGCAGGCCGTCGGCTTCGGCGTCGAGCTCCAGCGCGATCGCCCGCTGCTCGTAGGCCTTGAGCGACGACTTCTCCGCCGGCGTGAACGCCGCGAACTCGTCGGCGCTGAAGTTCAGCTTGACGGTCTCCCGGTAGGCCTTCTTGACCAGGCGTTTCTCTTCGTGGTCCGCCAGATCCATCTCCGCCGGATCGGCCGTGGTGAAGACCGGCTCACCGACCAGCCACAGCTTCCCGGTCAACGCGAGCACGGCCCACCCCATCGCGCCGAAGCCGACGAGCGTCACGGCCAGAAGGACGAGTACTCCCCCGTCGCTCCACCCCCGGCCGGGCAGGGGCAGGATGTCGCTGAACTTCGCGACCCCCACCGCCGCGACCACCGCGCTGCCCACGCCGCCCAGCGTCTTGGCCGCGGTACCCGCGTTCGCCCTGATCTTGTCCGCCGCCTCGGAGAACCGCTTGAGCTGGTAGGACGCCGTGTCACCCGTCGCGGGCTCGGCCGGCGCCGTCATCGCGTACTCGCTCGAACACCCATACCGGCACATCGGCCGATCAGCCCACGACGTTGCACCGAACGGCGTACCGATACCGAGTCGTCACCTGCCTCACCGCCACCGACGCATCCGTAGTGGTGGATCCATCTCACGCGCAGAACAGGCGGCGCTTCGCCGGCAGCAGGAACGGCTCTGCTCATCGCCGTGTCAGAGCGATGTCAGAACTTTGTCAGCGCCATGTTCGAGCCTGTGCACAGGCACTGCGCTTGCGCTGTCCCCACTGCCAGAACAAAGGGAACGACCATGTCCAAAGTGGCCACTGCCGCGGCACTCGCCGTGCAGGCCTCCCCTTCGGGGACACCACCGCGTTGACCGACCTCCGCTGCTGACCTGGCGCCGCACCGCAGCCACGTCTCCCACGCAGGAAACGCACCTCCACGACAAGCCGCACGCACACGACTCCCGGCGCTGAACCGAAGCCGTGGCAAGGCTTTTGACCGAACGGAAAGAAACACCGCATGAACATGAAGATGAAGACCCGGGGCGCCGTCACGGCGCTGGCGGCCTTCGCCGTCCTGGGCTCCCTGACGATGAGCGCGACGGAGGCCGTCGCCGCGCCCGTCGTCAACATGGAAGCCACCGTCCTGGCCGCCCAGATCGACCCCCGGCGCGCCGACGACACGCTCACCCCTGGCGCCAAGGACTCCGTGCTGGCCGTCGAGCGCGCGCTCCAGGCGCGCAACCTGCTGGACGCCCAATGGGTCGACGGTTACTTCGGAACCACGACCATCAAGGCGTACGCGGCTTACCAGCGTTCGCTCGGCTACACCGGACTGGCCGCGAACGGGCTGCCCGGCGCGAGCTCGCTGGCCGCGCTCGGGGAGGGCCGGTTCACCGTCTCCCACGTGATCAAGCCGGGCTCGAAGGTCCAGCGTGACGGGTACGTCGTCAACACCCGCACCCAGGCGATGCTGACCGAGACCGAGCGCGTGCTGGGACGCCGTCTCAAGCTGGACCAGGGTTCCTACAACCCCGGTGGCGACCCGACCTCCGCCGGCACCCACGACGGCGGTGGCGTCGTGGACATCAACGTCGACGGCATGTCCGCCGACACCCGCACCTCCGTCGCCCGTGCGCTGCGCCAGGTCGGCTTCGCCGCCTGGGTCCGCAGCCCGTCCCAGGGCAACTGGCCGTGGCACATCCACGCGGTGGCGATCAACGACACCGACCAGTCGACCCAGGCGCAGAACCAGGTCGGTGACTACTACCTCGGCATGAACGGCCTCGGCAACCGCCACCCCGACGACGGCCCCAAGGTGCCGATCCACACCTGGGAGGAATACCAGCGCTCGCACTGACCACAAGCCTGATCACTGATACTTCGCGAAAAGGGAAACCCGTGAAAATCGCACCCACGATGCTCGCCGCCGCCGGGGCCGCACTGGCCCTCGTCGCGCCGCTCATGGCCGCCACCGCCTCACCCGCGTCCGCCGCGAGCCGGGACGGGGACTGCGACAGCGGAGAGTTCTGCCTGTACTACAACAGCAACCAGGCCGGCTCGATCTCCGACTTCACCGGCTCGATCGACGACTACGGCGCCACCCAGCCGTCCTGCTACGAGTTCAAGGGCGAGGGCGCCGGCAAGGGCCTGTGCGTGAAGAACCACGCGGCATCAGTGCGCAACCGCACCAGCCACACGGTCCGGGTCTACTTCAACAGCAACTACGGCGGCGCGAGCCAGGACTTCGCTCCCGGCGCGTCCGGCAACCTCAACGCCACGCTGAAGAACAACAACGCCAGCCACAAGTTCCTCACCAGTGGCGGCGGCGGTTCGGAAAGCCCCACCAACGACTACGACGGTCGTCCCCGCGGGTTCGCCCAGGACAACTGCACCGCCTTCGCGGCGTACCGGATCGCCAGCAGGCTCGGCGTTCCCAGCTTCAGCAACTCCTACGGCGGGACCACCTGGGGCAACGCCGGCACGTGGGACGACGCCGCCCGCCGCGTCGGCGTCACGGTCAACAAGACCCCGAAGGTCGGCGCCATCGCCGTCAACGACGTTCACCGGGTCGGCCACGTCGCCTACGTCAACGCGGTCCACTCCGACGGCTCGTTCGACGTCGAGGAGTACAACTGGAACAACCCGCTCGCCTACGGCACCCGCAAGAACGTGCACGTGAGCAACGCGCAGGCCGACTTCCAGTACATGCTCCACTTCTGATCGGCCAGTGATCACCCGCGAGGTGCCGGTAGTCCCTACCGGCACCTCGTGTTCGCGGGTTCCCTCAACGGCTCGCACGCAGCACGCGGATCAGGTTCAGCCCCGGAGACGGTTCGTCCTCGAACTCCGCGGAGCCGCCGAGGTAACCGGCGATCAACTCGGCGGCGGCGTGGTCCTCGACACCGGTGAACCCGAGGGCTCGCAACTGCTCGGCGATGCCGTCGGGGGTGAAGTAGCTGAACAGCGGTTCGCCGACGCCGGCCAGCCGATCGGCGCGTGCGCGCTGGTAGGCGTGTTCGGCGTCGGTGGTCGCGGTCCGCAGGTAGTCGAAGACCACCTCGACCGGCTGGGCCTGGCCGGCGATGTAGGAGAGGGTGGCCTCAGCCGCTTCCGGGGTCAGGTAGTAGACGACGCCCAGCCACACGAACACGGCCGGGTCCGTCCGGCTGAATCCGGCGGACTCCAGTTCCGTTGGCAGCGCTTGGGTTTCGAAGTCGACCGGCACGAAGGTCAGCGTCTCGGGGCTGTCGATTCCGGCCGTGGCAAGGCGTTCTCGCTTCCACGCCTGGGTGGCGGGGTGGTCGACCTCGAAGACGCGCACGTCGCGGCGCGGGTTGCGGTAGGCGAAGGTGTCCAGGCCCGCACCCAGGACGACGACCTGCCGCACACCGGCGGCGACGGCCTCGGCAACGGTGTCCTCGGCGAAGCGAGCCCTGGTGGCGAAGAACAGGCGGCGGCGCCGGTCCGTCACGGCCTCGCCGAGCCGATCGGTCGCTTCCGTGCCCAGTGTCGGCAGGTCGTCCGCGGTGTGGCCGAGCAGACGTGCCGCGAGGGGATCGGTGAAGATCTGTGCCCGGTCGACGATCTGGTGATACGCGCGGGCGTACGCGGTGACGAGCGCCGTCCGGCTGGGTCCGCCGTTCTCCATGGTCATGACACTACTCACGAAGTCGTCACCACCGGAGAAGCCGGTCGCCGGACGGCGCTCGCCGCGGCTCAGGGCAGCCTGATGGACTGCGCGTGCCGGAAGAAGTCACGCGGGTCCCAGCGCGCCTTGATCCGCTGCAACCGCGGGTAGTTCTCCTTGAAGTACAGGCCGTGCCAGTCCACAGAGGACTGGTTGAACCGGGGATCGCCGAGATCGGCGTCCGGGTAGTTCACGTAACAGCCGTCCGTGACGGAGTTCGGCACCGGCACGCCGCCCGTCTCCGCGTAGGTCGCGGCATAGGACTCACGAGCCCATCGCACGTGCAGATCGTCCTCGGCCGGGTCGTTCCAGAACACCTGCCACTGCAGCTTGTACGCCGCGTCGCGGTGCGCCGAAGCGGTGGCATCGGGTGCCACGTCGGCGATCCGGCCGCCGTACGAGGTCAGCTGCACGGCCGCGGTCGGGTTCACGATGTCGGTGCGCGTCAGGTGCGCGTGCAACGCCGCCAGGTGGCTCTCGGGGAACGTCGAGCGCATGTAGGCGGACTTGTACTCGGCGCGCAGGGTCGGGTCGTTCAGCGTGGTGTTGGTGGTGCCCAGCAGGCGGATCGCCTGCAGCCACGGCAACGAGCGCGTGTTCACGAACTGGGGCATGGCGGGCAGCTCGGCCATCGGTGTGGTCAGGGCACCCGGCGTCACGGACACCCCGGCGTTGATGTCGCGCAGGTAGGACGACAGCACCGACTCGGCGTCGGGAGCCGTCCCGTCGACCAGCGCCAGCAAGCCGATCTGGCCGGCGCTGCGGTGGGTCAGCACCAGCTGGCTCATCAGCTCCACAGTGGACCGCCGGTGCTCGACGTGCCAGGACGCGTAGTTCTGGGCGATCCGCCCGAACTCCGCGGCGCTGATCTCCTCCCACGGCCAGCTGACCGCGCTGACCAGCAGAGAGCCCGGCGGGCGCGGCAGCAGTCCGGCCGGATCGTGACCGGTCGCTCCCGGCGTGCGGAACCAGTAGCGGGTGACGACGCCGTAGCTGCCGCCGCCCGCGCCGGTGTGCGCCCACCACAGGTCGTGGTTCGGGTCCTGCGGCGAACGGCCGGCGGTCACCGCGCGGGCGCAGCCGTCCTCGTCCACCACCACGACCTCGACGGCTTCCAGGTGGTCGACGACCAGGCCGTGCTGACGGGCCAGCGGGCCCCACGCGCCGCCGCAGACGTGGCCGCCCATGGCGACCGAGTAGCAGAAGCCGGCCGGCACGACCACGCCCCAACGGGGATAGGTCGTCTGGTACGTCCGCAGGTTGGTGGCGCCGGACTCCACCGCGATCGCACGGCGGTGCGGATCGAAGTAGACGTCGGACATGCCGGACATGTCGATCACGATCTCGACGTCCGGGTTGAAGACGAAGTCCTCGTAGCAGTGGCCGCTGGACCGGACGGACACGCGCTTGCCGCGGTCGACGGCGTCCTGGACGACCGCGACCACCTCCGCGGTCGACCGCGGCAGGTGCACCGACTCCGGTGTGCCGCGGTAGCGCTGGTTCAGGCCGCTGACCAGGTCGGCGTACCGCGCCTCCTGTTGTGTCACCACGCCGATGTGTTCTTTTGTTTCCATGTCTCCCCCTTTGGTCGAGCTTCACTCGCGCAGGGGAGGAACCACTTCCAGTGCGACGCGCTCGAACTCCTCCTGATGCGCCTCACCCGGCCAGTCGAGGACGAAGTCCGACACGCCGATTCCCCCGAAGCGGTCGAACACCTCCTCGTAGCTGTGTCTCCCCCACCTCGGGTCCCAGGGCCCGAAGATCGTGTAGCCACGCCGGATCGCCGCGGGATCGCGGCCGGCGGCAACGGCCAGCGCGTCCAGCTTGCGGTTCTGGGTGGTCGTGGCCCGCAGCGTCTCCTCGTCGGAGGCGCCGGGCGGGCCGTGGGTGTTCCAGCCCTGGGCGAACGCGGCCGCGGTGCGCAGCACGGTCGGTGACTGTCCACCCAGGATGATCGGCGGACGCGGCGTCTGCACGCAGCCGGGTGCGGTCGCGACGTCCTTCACCCACAGCACTTCGCCGGTGTGGCTGAACATCGGCTCGTCCGCGCGCAGCAGGCCGTCGGTGATCGAGACGTAGTCGGCGAACCGCCGCATGCGCTCCTTGGGCGCCCACGGGTCCTCGCCCACGCTGTGGTGGTCCCAGCCGAACAGGCCGGCGCCGATGCCGAGGTCGAGCCGGCCACCGGACAGGTGGTCGAGCGTCATCGCCTGGCGGGCCAGCTGGGCCGGCGGGCGCAGGATCTGGTTCGCCACCATCGTGCCGATCCGCACACGGGTGGTCGCCAGTGCGATCGCCGCCAGCACCAGCCAGCTGTCGTGCCACGTGCGCTTGCGATCTCGCAGATCACCGCTGTGGTCGGGCAGGTAGATCTGGTCGAACCCCAGCCCCTCCAGCCACCGCGCTCGCTCGACGAGCACCGGAACCGGCTGGTCCGGGTAGAGCATCACGCCGAATCGGCGTCCGGTCACCACTCCTCCAGAAACGCCGGCGCCTGGCGGGGGTCCGGTACCGGGACCCAGGCACCGCCGAGCCGCTCGTAGGTCCACTGTGGACCCTTGCGCACCAGCGCGTCCAGCCCGGCCACCAACCGGTCCACGTGTCCGGCCGTCGTGCCGAGGCCGATGCTCGCCCGCAACGCGCGGTCGAGATGGGGCATGTCCATGTCGGTGAGCAGCGAATCCACCATCTGGTGCGCGCAGAACGCGCCGTCGCGGATCCCGACCCCGTGCTCGGCGGCCAGTGCCGTGGCGACCAGCTGCTGGTCGAGGCCCGTCACGGTGAACGGCACCACGCCCACCTTCGGGTGGTCGTCGTCCCACATGCCGAGCTGCTGCACGCCCGCGATCCCGGCGAGCCCGTCCCGCAGGCGCTCGGCCAGCGCGGTCTCGTGCGCGATCACGGTGTCCCAGCCGATCCGCGTCAACGCGTCGCAGGCGACCCCCATCGCGTGGGCGCCGATGACGTTCGGCGAGCCGCCTTCGTGCCGGTGCGGAAGCTCGGACCAGGCAACGTGTTCGGTACCGGCGTGCTCGGTGACGAGAGCCGTCGCGCCACCGCCCGCCAGGTACGGTTCCGCCGTCGCCAGCCAGTCGGACGTGCCCACCAGCGCTCCCGAGCCGAACGGCGCGTAGAGCTTGTGGCCCGACAACGCCACCCAGTCGATCTCCCAGGACGCCAGCTCGATCGGCCGGTGCGCCGCCAGCTGGGCCGCGTCGAGCACCGTGCGCGCCCCGAAGAGCCGGGCGACCTCGGCCAGTTCGTCGACCGGCCACAGTTCACCGGTGACGTTGGACGCCCCGGTGAGCACCACGAGTTTCGGACCGGAATGGGACGCCGCCAGCGCACGGGCCAGCGATCGCACGGCCTCGCTCGGGCTCGCGGGCACGCCGAGCCGCCGCACCCGCGCGCCGCGCCACGGCAGCATCGCGGCGTGGTGGTCGGTCGCGAACCGGTACACCTCGGTGCCCTCCGGCAGCACGCGGCCGAGCAGGTTCAACGCGTCGGTGGTGTTGCGGGTGAACAGCACGGTGCTGTCCGGCGCGGCACCGGTGAACCGCCGCACCGCTCGCCGTGCCTGTTCGTACACCCTGGTCGAGACCTGGGAGGCGTAGCCCGCGCCCCGGTGCACACTGCTGTACCAGGGCAGGAACGCGTCCACCGCACGCCGCACGTCGGCCAGGCAGGGCGTGCTGGCCGCGTGGTCCAGGTTCGCGTAGGCCGCCACCTCCCCGGTCACCAGGGGAACTTCGAGATCGGCGCCGATCACCGGCGGCAGGAGGTCTGTCGCGATGGTCACCTCGCTGTCCACCCGCCGTCCATGACGAGCACGGACCCGGTGAAGAACGCCGCGTCGTCGCCGGCGAGGTAGGCGACCGCGGAAGCCGCCTCCGCCGGGGTCGCGATGCGGCCCAACGGGTGCAGCGAGTTGAAGTACGCCGTCATCTCCGGGCTGGCACCGACCGACGACTGGTACATCGGAGTGTCCACGGAGGCCAGTGCCACCGCGTTGACCCGGATGTTCTGCGACGCGTACTCCAGCGCGGCCGCCTTGGTCAGGCCGATCACACCGTGCTTGCCCGCCACGTACGCGCTGATCCCCGCGCCGAACCCGACCACGCCGAGCTGCGAGGCGTTGTTGACGATCACGCCGCCGCCGCGCCTGAGCAACGCCGGGATCTCGTGCCGCATCGACATGAACGTCGTCGTGAGCACGGTGAACAGGTCCTCGCCCCACGTCTTGGGGTCCTGCTCGGCGACCAGGCCCATGGTGCCCATCGAACCGGCGTTGTTGAACGCGATGTCGAGCCCGCCGAACCGCTCCTCCGCCGTGCGCACCGCGTTCTCGAGGTCCTCGTCGACGCTCACGTCCGTGCGCACGCCGACCGCTTCGCCGCCTGCCGCGCGGATCTCCTCCGCCACCCGGTCGAGCTCCTCGGTCCGCCGTGCCGCCAGCACGACCCGCGCGCCCTGGGCGGCCATCGCCTTCGCCGCCGCCTCGCCGATGCCGGAGCTCGCCCCGGTCACCAGCGCCACCTTGTCCCGCAGTCTCGTCACTTCGTCCCCCGGAAGGTGCGTTCGACCGGCACGCCGATCAGCGATCCGTATTCGGCCCACGAGCCGTCGTAGTTGCGAACCTCCGGCCGGCCCAGCAGTTCCCGCAGCACGAACCAGGTGTGCGCGGAGCGCGCACCGACCCAGCAGTAGGTGATCGAGCCTGCCTGCGGGTCCAGATCCGCGAACAGCTCGGCGAGCTCCGCGTCGGACTTGAAGGTGCCGTCGACGTTGACGACCGCGTCCCACGGCCGGTTCAGCGCGCCCGGCACGTGCCCGGACCGCTGCGCGACCTCGTGCGGGTTGTTGCCGGGCGCGAAGGCCTCACCGGCGAAGCCCGGCGCGAAGATCTGGCCGGAGTACTCCTCCGGCGTGCGGACGTCGAGGATGTTCTGCACGCCGATCGCGGCGAGCACGTCGTCCCTCGTCGCCCGCACCGCGAGATCCGGCTCGCCCACGCGGTAGTCGGTGACCGCGCGCAACGGCACTTCCGTCGACAGTGGACGTTCGTCCAGCTCCCACCGCGTGCGCCCGCCGTCGAGCAGCCGCACGTCCTTGTGGCCGTACAACGTGAAGTACCAGTACGCCAGCGCGGCCAGGAGGTTCGACCCGCCGGAGTACAGCACGACCGTGTCGTCCGGGCCGATGCCCTTGGCGGACAACAGGTCCCCGAACCTCTCCGGCCCGATGACACCGAGCCGGAGGTCGTCCTGGAACTCGTCCCAGCCGATCCACACCGCGCCGGGCGGGTGGCCCTTCACGTACTCGGTGTCCTCGTTGCCGGTCTCGACGAGCACCACACCGGGTGCGCCGAGGTTGCGTTCGGCCCAGTCACCGTCCACCAGAGCTTTGTCGCGCCCCATTTTCCATCCCCCAACGGGTTCCTATGCGGCTGAGACCTTCTCGGCATCGGCGACCCGATCGCGGTACCAGGCGAAGAGGCTCACCAGGATGCCCGCGACCGTGACGCCCGCGCCGACGAGGTAGATCGACTTCAGGCCGGGTCCGTCGATCACCCGGCCGCCCAGCCAGCCGGCGAACGCCGCGGCGAGCTGGTAGGCCGACGCGTTCACCGCGATGGCCAGCGTCGGCGCGGCGGTGGCGGTGCTCATCACGCGGGCCTGCATGCCGGGCACGACGGAGAACCCGAGCGCACCCACGACGAACACCATCACGCCGGTGAGGAAGATGCTGCCGCTGACCGCCCACATGAGCACCAGGGCGGCCGCGAGCGCCGACAGCAGGCCGATCTGCGAGGGCATCAACGCCCGGTCGGCCAGCCAGCCGCCGGCGAAGTTGCCGACCGCCGCGCCCACGCCGTACACCAGCAGCATGCTCGCGACCGTGCCCGCCGCGTACCCGGTGACGTCGGTCAGCAGCGGCGCGACGTAGGTGAACACCATCAGCAGCCCGGCGTTGCCCACCGCGGTGACCAGGATCGCCAGCTGCACGTTGTGGGCGCGGAACACCTTGAGCTCCGCGACCGCGGAACCACCGGCGCTCGCCACCGCGGGCACCAGCCGCCAGGTGAGGAGCAGGCCCAGCGCGCAGACGATCGCGATGGCCAGGAACGTGGCCTGCCAGCCGAACCGGTTGCCGATGAAGGTGCCGAGCGGCGCGCCCAGCACCATCGCGATGTTCATGCCGAACACCAGCTTGGACACGGTCGAGGCCTGCTTGCCCTCCGGCGCGGTCGACACCGCCGTCACGATGGCGTTGGCGAAGAACGTCGACGTCACCAGTGCGGTGATGACCCGGGCCGCGAACAGCATCCCGTACATCGGCGCGAACGCCGACGCGAGGTTGCCGACCACGGTGATCACCATCAGGGTCAGCATCAGCGGCTTGCGCGGGAAGCGGGCGGTCAGCGCGGTCAGCAGCGGGCCACCCACGATCATGCCGATCGCGTACGCGGTGACCAGCAGGCCGGCCGCGGGGATCGACACCTGCAGATCGGTGGCGACGTCCGGCAGGATGCCGGCGATGACGAACTCGCCGGTCGTGATGCCGAACACGCACACCATCAGGGAAATCAGGCTCAACGGCATATCAGTCTTCTTTGTTCAGAGGGTTGGTGCCGGGCCGGCGAATCCGTACCCGTAGGTCTCACCGAGCTTGACGATGTGGTCGAGCCCGTACGGGAACTCCTCGGTCGGCAACGTCAGTGCCTTGGCGTGCGGGATCTCCGCGTCGAGGAAGAGGTCGAACTGCGGCCGCTCCCCCTCGCGCGGCGTCGAGTGGATCGTGAGGAACTTGATGTCCGAGGTGGCGACGAACCCGTGCGGGATGGTCCGCGGGATGATCATCGTGTCGCCGGCTTCCGCGATCTGCTCCTTGCCGTCGCAGACCATCTTCAGCGTGCCGTCGAGCACGACGAAGACCTCGTCCTCGAAGTGGTGCACGTGCTGCGGGGTCGTGTAGCCGCGCAACCCGGTGTGCTGCACCACGGTGAAGCTGTTGCGCGTCGCCTCACCCGGTACGCGCACCTGGGCGAGCCCGCCCATCAGCCACACCGCGGTCTGCTCGCTCTCGGGGATGAACCGCCCCTTGTCGTCGAGCTCCATGTTCAGGTCGGTCATCGGGTTCCTCCGGGGAATCCGGCGAGGAAGCCGTCGACGCCCGCCGGACTGGACAGGGTCTGCCACATGGCGACCGGGTCGTTGAAGTTGCTCACGAACGCGTCCGCGACCCGCCGGTCCGCTGCCGCGGCCTGGAACAGGCCCACCACGTGCGGAGGCGGTGGCGCGAGGAACGCCGTGCTCCACTCGACCACCGGCTTCGCGTGCTCCCACAACGAGCCGGAGGCCTTGCGGCAGAACGACTCGTCGAACGGCCCGGTCTGCGCGCCGATGAGGTCCGCGAGCGCGAACGCGCTGTAGGAGCCCAGGTTGGCACCCTGCGCGGTGAGCGGGTCGTTCGTGATCCACGCGTCGCCGATCGCGAGCGCGCACCGCCCGTTCGGCAGCGTCGCCCAGCCCTTGCGCACGGTCGGGGTCACGCCGCCCTGCAGCACCTCGCGCGGGCCGATGGTGGCGAACTCGGCGGTGTCGACGCGTTCGCGCAGCTCGGGCATGAACTGCTCCAGCAGCGCGAGCACCTCGCGGTAGAACTTCGCCGGGTCGGCGTCGGCGTCGAGGTGGCTCACCGACTCCAGCGGACCACCCGGCACCGCCTCGAACGCGAGCACGTTCGCCCGGCCCTTCGGCGAGAGGAACGGGATCTGGAAGATCTCGCCGACGCCCGGGATCAGCCGCAGGTCCAGCTGGTTCGGGCTCTTCTCGACGATGCCGCGGTAGATGCCGGTCGTGATGATCCGCTGTGGGCCGTCGAACGGCGAGAGCTCCGGCACTCGCGGGAAGAGGTCCCGCATCGACCGGTCTCCGTTCGCCACCACCACGAGGTCGTGCTTGCGCGCCACCAGGTCCAGGTCTGGAGCGCCGAGCACGACCTCACCGCCGCGACTGGTGAAGGCCTCGAACAGGTGCGGCAGGTAGAGCCGGAAGTCCACGACGCTGGACGGCGGTGTGAGGGTCGCCTCGAACGTCAGCGGCGGGCCTTCTGGTGCGGACACGGCGACCGACCAGGCGAGCACACGTGCCTCGTCCGGCCAGTCGAACACGCCGAGCGCCCTCTCGCGGTCCTGGGTCGCGCCGAACCGGGCCGGGAAGTTCCTGGGAGAACCCGACTTCAGCCCGTCCGCGTCCTGCGCCGAGTGCACGGTGACCGGGATGCCGAGCTGCTGCAACCGCAGGGCGAGCTGCAGCCCGGAGATCCCGGCGCCGATGATCCCGATGCTCATGCGCTCACCGCCGCCGTCGCACGCAGTTGCCCGCCGAGCCACGCCACCGTCTCGACGGTGTACTGCGCGGCGTCCGGCGAGGCCAGCGCGGACATCGGGATCAGCATCGGGTGCCGCATCCCGGCGTCGATCAGGTCACCGATCCGGTTCAGCACGGTCTCGCGGCTGCCCACGATCGCCTGTGCCGCCACGACCTCGTCCGGGATGTCGCTCATCGCGCGGTCGAACTCCGCACGGGTCATCCTGTGCGGCAGCAGTTCCTTCAGCCCGCGGTAGTCCGGGCCGAACGGGTGCTCGTGGCCGAGCTTGCGCCACGAGGCCGCGCTCGCGTGCAGCGCCATGTACCGGATCAGCTTGGTCTGCAACAACTTGTGCGCCTCGGCGTCCGTGTCCGCCACGACGATCGGCACACCTCCGGCCGCGACGACCGCGTCCGGGTCACGGCCCGCCGCCTCGGCCGCGTCCCGCACGACGCCCCACCGGCGCCCGTACTCGGCCGGCTCGACGAGCTCGGACGGCACCCACCCGTCGGCGTACCGGCCGGTGAGCTTCAGCATCCGCGGGCCGTTCGCGCCGACCCACACCTCGGGCGTGCGGCCTTGCGGTGCCCGCAGGCCCATGAGCGCCTGGTCGAGCGTGAAGTGCTCGCCCTTGAAGTCGTGCGGGCCGACACCGTCGAAGAACATCCGCAGGATCCGCAGCGTCTCCTCGGTCCGTCCGACCTGCCGGTCGTGCGGCAGCCCGTACGGCACCAGGTTCTCGAACGCGCCGGCGCCGATGCCGAGCACCGGCGCGCGTTCGGTGAGCTGCGCCAGCGTCAGCGCCGTCTGGGCGAGCACCGCCGGATGCCGGCGACCGGGGTCGGTGACGGCGACGATCAGCTGCACCGGGCCCGCGTGCGAGGCGAAGCTGCCCAGCACGGTGGCGAAGTCGAGGCACTGGTCGGGTTCCGGCATCGCCTCGGCCAGCGGCGTGAGCTCGGCGTCCCACACCTGCCGCGGGAACACGTTGATCAGGTGGTCGAACACCAGGAACGCGTCGAGCCCCTGCCCGCGCGCGAAGTCCAGCAGGCCGCGCCCGGCCTCCACCGAGCCGACGGCGTCCCAGACCAGGCCGATCTTGACACTCATGACGCACTCCTCGCTGCCGCCAGGAACTCGGCCGTGGCCTGGGGCGTGCGGATGCTCTGCCACATCGCCTTCGGGCGGTCCAGGTTCGCCACGAACGCGTCCGCGACCCGCTGGTCGCTCGACGCGGCGCCGAGCAGTTCCAGCACCTGCGCGGGCGGCTCGCCCAGGAACGTGTTCGTCCAGTCGACGACCGGCTGCGCGGTCTGCCACAACGTGTCCGCCACCATCCGGCAGAACGCCTCGTCGTACGGTCCGTTGTGGACGGACAGCAGGTGGGCGACCTGGAACGCCTGCTGCGAGCCGAGGTTCGCCCCCTGCGCGGTCAGCGGGTCGTTCACGATCCACGCGTCGCCCACGGCGACGGCGAACCGGCCGTCGGCCACCTCGGCCACGCTGTGGCGCACGGTCGGGACGAGCGCGCCCTGCAGCTTGTCGACCGGCCTGGCCAGCCCGAACTCGCGTTCGTCCACGCGCTCCCGCAACGACGGCGCGTGGTGCGTGATCAGGTCCAGCACCTGCTTGGCCAGCAGCTCCGGCGCGTCGTGGTAGTCGCCGAGGACGACCTCCTCGAACGGCCCGCCGGGCACCGCCTCGATCAGGATCGCGGTGAGCGGCCCGCCGAACGAGTGGTACGTCGGCGCGTGCACCTCACCGGCTCCCGGCACCATGTTCATGGTCATGCCGGGGGGATCGGGCGGGCGCACGCCGGTGAACAGGCCACCGAGCAGGTGCCGTTGCGCTGTCTCGTACGGGGATCGTGCCGGGTCGCGCGGGAAGACGTCCCCGAGCGCACCGCGGCCCGCCGCGACGACCAGCAGATCGTGCCGCTGCCCCAGCTTCGCGAGCTCGCCGCGCGTCAACGGCCGGTGCCGCTCGACCCGGCCACCGCGCCGGACGTACTCCTCCAGCAGGTGCGCGAGGTACATCCGGAAGTCCACGGAGCTGGCCGGTTGCGGCAGTTTCCCGTTGAACCCGAGGTCCGCGCCCTCCAGCCGCATGTGCATCCACGGGTTGTCGAACTCGCTCGACGCCCACTTCGAGATGCCGAGCACGGCCTCCCGTTCGCGGGTGGAGGCGAACCGCGTCACGAAGTTCAGCGGTGGCCCGGCCCGCAGGTCGTCCGGGTCCTGCGGGGAGTGCAGCACGGCGTCGATGCCGAGCTGCTGCAGGCGGAGTGCGAGGTGGAGACCGGAGATCCCGGCCCCCACGATGCCGATGCTCATCAAATGACCTCGACCCGCTGCAGGTGCCGGTTGGTCGGGCCGGAGAAGGCGTTGCGGCCGTGGATCAACGAGAAGTTGTCCGCCAGCAGGATGTCGCCCGCCTGCCACTCGTGGTCGTAGCAGTACTCGCGGCGGTGCACCGTGGTCGCCAGCGACTTCAGGAACTCCTCCTGGTCGTCGACCCCGTCGACGCTGACGAACACGGGGTTCTTGTAGATCTCCGGGTCGAGCGGCTCGGCGAACCGCAGCACCGGCAGACCCGTGGCGGGGTGCTGCGAGACCAGCTTCTCGGTGACCTCACCGCCGTAGTGGGCGAGCTTCTCGGTCGTGTAGGTCATGCTGATCTTCGACCACTGCTCGCGCGTTCCCCGATCAGCGTCCCGGTAAACCGCGGTGGTGTCGGAGAAAACCGTTTCGCCGCCCGCGCCGGGAGTGGCGTCGAGGCACTGGAAGAAGAACCACCGCGGATTGGCCTCGACGAACGCCCCGTCCCAGTGGAACGGCACGTCGCCGCTCGCGAACAGGTAGTTCTTCGGGTCGTCCTCGACCACCAGGTCGACCACCTCACCCGGCGGCCATTCGAGGACCTCGCCCCATTGCCGGGACCAGTCCGCGAACTGCTGCTTCTCCATGAGCTGGAATCCGCGCAGCACCAGCACCCGCGACTCGATCGTCCACGCGGCGAGCGTGTCGACCGGAATGGCGGAAACGTCCTGCCCGCCAATCGGCGCCTCAACGATCCTGCCGAACGGCCGCAGCGGGGTGTGTACCAGGGAGTCGACCGAAATCGACGTGGACGCAGTCATGCCGTGACCGCCTTTCTAGGATTTGATGCCGAGATGAGGAGCGACGAAATGACTGGGCCGGCCGTCCCGCCAGACGACCGTGGCCTGGACCTTCTCCGCCTGCCATCGCTTGACCAGCGAAAGGCTCTGCCCGTCGTCCAGCACCACGCCGTGCCACGGCGTGAGCCAGCTGTCGCCGGTTCGCATCAACTGCAGCCCGAACTTCTCGGAGTGCGGTGGCTGCGGGTGGATGGACAGCCGCATGGCGTCCGGGAACCGTTCCGCGACGACCCGGCTCCAGGCGTTGCTGCGCAGGATGGTCAGGTAGGCGCTCTCCTTGGACTCCTTGCGGAGCTGGGACTTCGACGTCTCGTGACCGCGCGTGCCGACCAGGTCCTCGAACATGAACCGGTGGATCCCGTTGAACAGCGACCGGGCCGCCGGGTCGTCCTTGATCTTCGTCTTGAGGTCGTCCAGCGTGGCCGAGTAGTTGCGGTCGAGCAGGGCGCGCAGCAGCGAGTAGTCGAGACTGCCGAACGCGTCGTCCAGGCCCCACATCTCGAGCGACGTCCAGTTCGCCGTCTCGATCATGTTGGTCAGGCTCTCCCGGTACGCGGTGACCGCCGCGTCGCTGACACCCACGACGTCGCCGAACACGTGGCCGTCCGAGCAGATCGTGATGCGCGCGCCAGGGGCGTAGAAGTGCGCGATGTAGTCGCACAACGACTGCAGGAAATGAAGGGCCAGGCGCTCGCCCATGTCCGGCAACGCACCCAGGACCTTGTCCCGGTTGGGTGACTTGGCCGGAAAAGCAGGGATCACGAAATGGATTTGTTCGCCGTTGCGAACGAAGGCGTCGATCTTGGACCTGCGCGCCTCGAAACACGCGATGCAGTCCTTGTCGTCGAATTCACCCGCTTCGTCCAGACGGCGGTATCGGTAGAGGATTCCTAATACTTTTTGGGACACCTCAGCGGCCGAGGTCAAAACCCCGGCAGTACTGCCGCTCACACGAGCCCCCCGAAGGCAATGGAGTTGTCAGATATCACCCGGTCGGACGAATGCCTGCACTGAGTCATGCCGACCGAGAACTGGCCCCCAGGTTGCCAGTGATCACTCGCCGCAGGCAACCGCATACCGATAGCGACTTCGCGTAGAATGATAATGTGGCGATTATCGATCTAGCTCGGGATATGCCATGACCAGCGCGGACGACCCGACCGCGCACCAACTTCGACTGCTGCTCGTGCTGGCCGAGGAGCTGCACTTCGGCAGAGCGGCCAGTCGCCTGTACCTGACCCAGCCCGCACTCAGCCAGCAGATCAGGTCGCTCGAGCACCGTCTCGGTGTCGAGTTGTTCATCCGCACCAGCAGACGCGTGGAGCTCACCAAGCACGGCCAGTCCCTGCTGCCGTACGCCAAGGCCGTCGTCGACGCGAGCGACGCCCTGCGCGCCGCCGCCCGCCGCGCCGCCAGCCCGAGCAAGCTGCGCCTGGGCGTCTGCGAGAGCTTCGGCGCGCTCACCCCGACCCGCCAGGTGATCGCCAAGTTGTCCGAGCGCCACCCCGAACTGGGCCCGGACGTGCACGTGGCCGACGACTTCACCGAGCAGCTCGCGATGCTGACCGACGGCGTGATCGACGCGGCGTTCGTCTACCTGCCGGTGCCGGAAGGCCTGACCGCGCACGTGCTCAGGACCGAGCCACGACTGGTCTGCATGGCGGTGACCGACCCGCTCTCCCAGCGCGAGTCGGTGTCGCTCGCCGACCTCGCCGACCGCCCGGTGGTGAGCCTCGGCTCGGACACGTTCCGCGTGGGCCGCGACTACTGGGCGCACGACCCCAGACCCGACGGCACCAGGGTCCGCTACACCGACCACCAGGTGACCCGCTTCGAGTCGCTGCTGTCCGCGGTCTCGCTGGGCAACGCGATCGCGTTCGTGCCCGCCGCGGCCATGACCCTGTACCCGCGCCCGGACCTGCGCTACCTGCCGGTGGACGATCTGCCCGGCTGCGCCTTCGGGGTCGTGTGGCACTCGAACGACCACGACAAACCCAAGATCGCCGCACTGGAGGACGTCGCGCACCGCGTCCGCAAGGCGGCTGCGGTCTGAACCGGCGAAGTCACGTGGCGGGCGTGGGCGGCACCGCACTTCTTCTCGCCGCCGGGATCACCGGGCGCCCAACTGGCCGCCACTCGGGCCGCGTCCGCACGGACATGGCGCGCGTCAGAACCGACCGGGTGGCACCGCATTTCTTCTCGCCACCGTGATCACCAGCCGCCACTCGGCCGCGTCGGCACGGGCGTGGCGCGCGTCAGAACGAGCCGGGCTGCACCGCCTGCATGGCGTCGTCCACGAGCCGGCGGAAGGACGCCGTCCCGTCGCTCTGCAGCCACATGCCGTTGGCGACGCTGAAGCACGCGAGCGCGGCGGCGGTGAGCGCGGCCGGGCGCGGGTCGTGCTCCGCGGGGGGCAGGGCCAGGCGTTCGGCGACGAGCGGGGTCAGCAGGTCCTGCCACTGCTTCTGCTGCTCCACGCGGCCGGCTCGCAGCGCCGGTGACTGGTCGGTGATCCGCAGCAGCGTGAGGCCGTAGCGCGGATCGTGTTCGGTGGCGTCCACGATCACGTCGAACGCGCGGCGCAGCGCGGTCCAGACGTCCTCCTCGGCGGGGCGGCCGGCGAGCTCGTCGGCCAGCAGTGCGCCGACCTTCTCGAACTTCACCAGCACGACGTCCTCTTTGGACGCGAAGTAGCGGAAGAAGCTGCGCTGCGACATGCCGACCGCGGCGGCGATCTCGTCCACCGTCGTGGTGTCGTAGCCCTGCCGGACGAACAGGTCCCACGCGACGTCCATCAGCTGGGTGCGCACCGCCTGACGGGTCCTCTCCCGCAGGCCCTGCTGCTTCGCACTCACCCGGACACTCTACAGCCACTGACAACTTGTCAGCGACTGACACATGTGACATATGCTGTCGGCAACGTTCGCAGCACCGGAGGAGACAGATGCGTCCCACCATCGCCCTGCCCAGGAAAGTGGCCGCCGTCGTGCTGGCCGTGACTCTCGGCGCCGTGACCGGACTCGTGGCGCCGGCCCGGGCGTCGAGCCCGGTGTCCTCCTGGCGTCCGGCCGCGCTCGACCAGCACAAGGCCATCACCGTGCAGGTGCTCAAGCGCCTCTTCGAGGACGGTGACGTTTCGGTCGTGGACCGCTACATCCGTCCCGACTACATCCAGCACAACCCGTTGGCGCCCAACGGCACTGCGGCGCTCAAGGCCCTCGCCGGCCCGCTGACGACGCAGTTCCCGGACCTGAAGTACGACATCAAGCGCGTGATCGCCGACGGCGACCTGGTTCTGGTGCACTCCAACGTGGTTCTCACGCCCGGCACGCGCGGTTCGGCCGTGGTGGACATCTTCCGCTTCGACCGCGACGGCATGATCGCCGAGCACTGGGACGCCTCCCAGGAGGTGCCGGCCACGTCCGTCAGCGGCAACGACATGTTCTCCACGGTCAGCTCACCGCGGACGAACCAGCCGGGCCCGCGCTGGCTGACGCCGTGCTCCAGGTCGGCCGCCACCGCCTACTTCGACCAGCTCGTCGTCCGCAAGGACGTCGACGCGATCGACCGCCTGGCACCCGAACACCACCAGCACAACCCCTCCATCCCCAGCGGCACCGCGGGCCTGCGGGAGACCTTCACCGCGTTCTTCCAGCAGTTCCCGCAGCTGACCGTGGACCGCAAGCGCGTCATCGCCGAAGGGGACCTCGTCGCGATCCACGCCCACTACCGGACCGGTCCCGAGGACCGCGGTCAGTCCGTTGTGGACATCTTCCGCGTGCGGCCGGACGGGAAGATCGTCGAGCACTGGGACGTGGTGCAGGACGTGCCGGCGACGTCCGCCAACGACAACACGATGTTCTGATCCCGCAAAGCCTGCGGCACGGATGCGGCGGGCGTGCCCTGATCACCGCCGCGGACGGCGGCCTCGGGGGAAGAAGCCCTCGTCGTCGCGCGCCCGCGCCTCCTGCATCCGTTGCCGGGTCAGCGAAAAGGCCTCGTCGGAGTCGACCAGGCAGGCGGCGAGGAGCTCCCGTGCCGACGCCCGCACGCGGTCCAGGTCGCGGTGGCCGGGCACCCACTGCTCCGGTTCGCCGACGAGCAGCTCCCAGCGGCCGCCGGGCAGCTCGCGGGCTCCGGCGGGCGGCCCGCCGAGGCGTTCCACGTGACCGGGCGACAGGATCTGGCACCACAGGGCGTCCGGCACGACGAGGTCGACCACGGTCCCGACGTCCGCGGGAAGCTCGGCCGACAGCAGGTCGCGGGCGTCCGGGACCGCGGTGACGCCCGCCCACACCAGCCGTTCCGCGTGGGCCAGCGCGATGTCCCGCTGCGCCCGCAGGTGAGCCACGACGTCACCTGACGCGGTGAGAGTCGCGGCGGGCGTCAGGTGGGCGGGACCGGCGCCCACCGCGCCCGCGCGCGCCCACGTGGCGAAGTCGCTCGCCACGACCGCGGTCGGCGCGGCGGACGACACGGCGGCGGCCACGACGTCCGGACCGGCGGTCACCTCGGCCGAGACCACCACCGCGATCGGGTCGGTGCCCGCCCACTCCAGCACCAGCTCCGCCAGCCACAACGGCGGTGTGCGCGACGCCTCGCCGTAGGGCTTGGCCAGTGGTGCGCGCAGCCACGCCCGTGCCGCCGGAGCGAGCGCCTGAATCGTCTCGTAGCGCCGGCCGATGCGCGTGGGCACGGCCAGTTCGGCGTCGTCGACACCCGCGGCCCGCAGGCGTTCGGCGATGAGGTCCGGCGCCGCTCGCAGGTCGGCGGCGCCGGGGTCGATCATCAGCAGATGACCGCCGGGAAGAGCGAAGGGCGGCGACACGAACCTCGCCCCCAGCACCCCGGCCAGGTGCTCCAGCGCGGGTCGTGCGGCAGGAGAGCCGGAGCGCACCTCGAGAAGGATCGAGCCCGTCGAACCGAACTCCGCCCGGACGTCCTGCCGCACGACGATCGCCATGTGCCGATCCTGCCCTACACCGGAACCGGCACGGGGATCGGAATCGGGATCGGGATGGGGAACGAGTCCTCGAACTTCTGCCGCCACACCTTGCTGCGGACCCGTTCCGGGGTCTTGTCCTTCTCCTCGAAGTAGATGTGACCCGCCGGGTTCTGGAAGCCCCACACGTAGATCGTCTTGCCGCCGGTGAGGAAGTCCCAGAAGCCCTCGCTGACGTGGTACGTGTCAGCCCAGTCCATCAGCTCCCTGCCCTTGTCGAACACCACGTTGTCGTACCAGAAGGCGAGGTACTGGTAGTGCCCGAGCTGGGTGTCGACCTCGGTGGTGGTCGCCGGGCCGCGCCAGCGCTTGACCTCGTAGATCTGGCGTTCCTCGGTCACGATGTCGATGCGGAAGGTGTCCAGGTAGTTGTCCGGCGGACCGACCTCCCAGTCGACCTTCTCGCTGATCGTCGTGCTGAACCCCCTGCCGTCCCAGAAGTCGTCCCACCAGTTCTGCCGCCGCACGTTCAGCTCGTGGATCGTGAACGCCTGCGACGCCCGTTCCGGCTGGCGGCCGTGCCACAGCCGGTCGAGGCAGCTGTAGTCGGCGTCCAGGCAGTCCGCCGGGATGTAACCCCTGGTGCGGTAGACGTGGTTCTGGAAGCACTTGTCGTGCCGTTCGATCGAGTTGGTCGACGGCGGGCAGTTCGGCTGCAGCCCGGCCAAGATCGCCGCGACGGCGCGGAACAACGCGTCGGTGATGGCCCACTCGCCGAGCGGGTCGGTGAAGTTCACCGGGTCGTTGTTGCCGTAGACGTACGCGCTCACCGGATCGGCCTGGCCCGCCTTGGTCGCCACCGGGTCGCGGCTCAGGAAACGGCCGGAACCGGTGTCGTACACCCGGGCCCGCAGGTAGACCGCCGAGCCGAGGGCGAGCTCGCCGCGGTAGCCGAACTTCGGCGCGTCCGGCTGTGCCGTGTCGGTGTCCGGACCGTTCTGCGGAGCGCCGAACACGTCGTAGTCGTCGGCCTGCACCCAGTCGTGCGTCTGTCCTGTCCGGACCGCCGAACCGAAGGCGTCACGGGAGAACGTGGCCGACTTGTGCCCGGTGTCCGCGAACACCCTGCCGTAGCCGTAGACGAAGTCCGCCTCCTCGTTCTTCCCCTCCTGCTGTGCGTCGTCCTTCCGGCCGTCCTCGCGCTGGGAGAGCACCTGCGGCACCGGGTCGCCGACACTCCAGCGGTACCGGGTCGTGCGCTGCTTCCGGTCGTCCGCGGACTGCGTCAGCGCCACCAGCAGTCCGTCGCCGTTGTAGGTGGCCTGCGTGCGTTCGACGTCGTGGTGCCGAGTGGTCGCGGAGGCCACGAGCAGACCGAACCCGTTGTACGTCAACGTGGTCCGCTCGCCCTTGTCCGACTTCTCGCCCGCCCGGCTCTCCAGCAACCGTCCCACGGAGTCGTAGGAGAAGTCGGTGTGCCGGTCACCGGTGTCCGTCGCGACCAGTTGGTCGGCCGCGTCGTAGGTGAGCTTCGTCGTGGTCCTGCCGCGCACGACGCTGGTGCGGTTGCCCGCCGGGTCGTACGTGCTGCGCAAGGTCTCGGTGTGCTTGCCGCTCACCGAGACGAGCTGACCCGCCGGGTCGTAACCGTACTCGCGCACCGGCTTCCCGTTGGCCTCCGCGTCGTCGTGGTCCTTGCCCGCGATCTCGGTGAGCACGCGGCCGTCGGCGTCCCTGGTGAACGTCGTCACCCGTGCCGAACTGCCGGGACCCGACTCCTCGTACCGGGTCAGCAACCCGCCCGTGTAGCCGTACCTGCGCGCCCACTTGCCGGGCAGGTCCTCGGCGACGAGCCTGCCGTCCTGGTCGAGGGTGTACTTCGCCTCCCCCGCCTTGGGATCCTTCAGCCCGACCAGGCGGCTGTTGCGGTCGAACCGGTAGTCGATCTTCAGTCCGTCCGGGTACTGCACGGCCACCCGGCGGCCCGCGGCGTCGTAGGCCGACGTGACCTTCGCGCCATCCGGTTCGGTGACCGCGGTCAGCCTGCCCACCGGGTCGTAGGAGTACTGGTGCGTACCGGTGCCGTCCGTCATCGACGAACGCCGTGCGGCCGCGTCGTAGGCGTAGGTGACCGTCGAACCGTCGGCGGCACTGCGCTTGACCAGTTCACCGACCGCGTCGTACTCCATCCTCAGCACCTTGCCGTCCGGCTCGGTGACCGAGACGAGGTTGCCCGACGCGTCGTACTCCCGCCGCGTGGTGCGGCCCAGCGGATCGGTCGACGCCGTCTGCCTGCCCGCGGTGTCGTAGGCGAACTTCGTGGCCGCGCCCTTGGGATCGGTGAGCGAGGTCAGGTTGCCCGCCGCGTCGTAGGCGTAGGCGGTGCGTCCGCCGTTGGGGTCCACCGCCGCGACCATCTGACCGGCGGCGTCGTATTCGGTGCGGCGCACGGCTCCGGTCGCGCTCGTCGTGGTGATGAGGTCACCACGGGCTGAGTACTCGTACTTCGTCACGCCGCCGCGCGGGTTGGTGACGGTGAGGACGTGCCCGTCGGCGTCGTAGGTCAGGCTGGTGACCAGACCCGCGGGCGTCGTCTCGGACACCCGGCGCCCGTCGGCGTCGTAGGTGTTGCGGGTGACGCCGCCTTCGGGATCGACCGTCTCGACGAGGTGTCCAGCCGCGTCGTAGCGGTAGGTCGTCTTGTTGCCCAACGGGTCGATCGTCGCGGTCAGCCGGTGTGCCGCGTCGTACTCGTACTTCGTCACGGCGCCCAGCGGATCCGTCCGCGACGTGACGTTCCCGGCCGCGTCGTACGCCGTCTGCCACACCGCACCGGTCGGGTCGGTCCTGCTGATCTCCCGGTTGCGCGCGTCGTAGGCGTACTTCGTCGTGCGACCGGCGGCGTCCGTGGTGGAGATGACGTTGCCGCGGTCGTCGTAAGAGGTCACCTGCGTGCCGGCGGGCTCGGCGCGTTCGGACTGCCTGCCGTCGGCGTCGTAGGAGTACCGCACCACCGCACCGGTCGGCGCCGTGGCGGTGCTGAGCCGGCCGAACTGGTCGTAGCCGTACTTGCTGACCGCGCCCGCCGGATCGGTGCTCGTGGCGACGTTGCCGTCAGCGTCGTAGGTGTAGGTGCTCTTGCGCCCCAACGGATCCGTGGCCGCGATGCGCTGACCCGCTCCGTCGTAGGCGTACGCCGTCACCGCACCCGAGGGGTCGGTCGTGTCCTGCAGCAGCCCGGAGGTGGTGTACCTGTTGCGGGTCACCTTGCCGGAGGGCGTGACCGCCGCGGTGACCCGGCCGGCCACGTCGTACTCCACAGTGGACACCAGGCCCTGCGGCGAGGTGGTGCTGGTGCGCCGGCCCGCGGTGTCGTAGCCGAACTTCGTGGTGCGGTTCAGCCCGTCCGTGACCGAGGTGAGCCTGCGCGCGGCGTCGTAGGCGAACGCCGTCTTCACGCCCGCCGCGTCGGTCGTCTCGGTGATCAGCCCGTCCACCACCGTGTTCCTCGTCGTGGCACCGTTCTGGTCGGTCACGGCGGAGGGCACCCGGCTCTCCCCCGCGTACTCGTAGCGGGTGGTGCCCTGCGCCTCGTCGGTCGTGCTGGTGAGCCGGTCGCGGTCGTCGTAGGACATGGACGTCGTGGTCTCGCCGGTGGTGCGCCGCACGACGTTGCCGCGGCCGTCGTAACCGAGCTGGACCTTGGTCCCGCCACGCGCGACGACCTCGGTCAGCCGGCCGTTGTCGTCGAACGCCTGGCTCACCGACTTGCCGGCGGGGTCGGTCGCCCTGATCAACCTTCCGGCGGACGAGTGCTGGTAAACGGCGCGCGCGCCGTTGCCGGTGCTGGAGACCGCGGTCGTACCGGTCGAGTCGTCGTAGGCGAGGTCGATCCCACCACCCGCGACGAAGTCCTGGTGGCGCACGCGGTCCCGGTCGTCGTAGGCGTTCGCGAGCACGCGCCTGCCCTCGGCGTCGAACACGGCGGAGAGACGACCCGCCGGGGTGTACTCGTACCGCGCCACCGCTCCTTCCGGTGAGGTCGCGGTGGCGAGACGACCTTCCGGTGAGTAGCCGTACGTCACCGCACGACCGTCACCGGACTCGACCTTCACCAGCCGGGTGCCCTCATAGGTGAGCGCCAGCCGTTCACCGCCGGAATGCGCGACCGACGTCAGCCTGCCGTCGCCGTCACGGCCCAACGAAATGCGCTCGCCCTCGGCCGTGATCTCCTGCAACCTGCCGTCGGCGCCGAACAGCCAGGTGGTGCCTTGGTTGTCCCGCAACGAGAAACGGCCGTCGCTCTCGCGCCGAAGATCCGCGTCGAGATCCTGCGGGCGGCGGAAACCACCGCCGCCGTCGGGCACGAACGTCAGGACCCGCCCGTCATCCTGGTGGTGCGCAACGGATCCGTCGTCTCCGAGCACGAGGTTCGAGCTGTACGTGGAACTCCAGCCGACGCCGAGCACGCCGTCGGAGCGGTCGAGCGAGTTGTAGGTGCGGGCCCACGAGAGAGGCCCGAAGCGCATGTCGGCCGACGTGCGCGTGACGTTGCCGGTGGCGGTGTTCACGCCGTCGCCGGCGATGCCGAAACTGGGCTGGACGCCGAACAGCTCGGCCACGGGTCTGTCGATCGCCGCGGCCGCGCTCGCACTGAACGGCGCGATGGTCAGGACTAAGACACTTGACAACAGGACAGCACAAATCGCCCTCATCGGGCCTCCCCAGATCCCCCAGTGCGCGGGTCCGAGAAATGGCCCGCACAACTACTGCCGCGCCGGCTCCATCCCCATGCGCCGGTGGCAGGACTGCCTTTCGACCGTAGCCCCGCTCACACCGGGCGCAATAGGGCGTTCGGCCTACACCCACGGATCGGGCAGCCCGCGGCCCGCGGTGATCAGGCTGTGCAGACTGCCGTTGACGTAGTGCAGCCACGCCGTGGAGCACGCGCCGAAGCACTCGACGTCCGGCACCAGCCCGACGTGGGTGAACCGCAGCTCGGTGCCGCCGGGCACGGGCGCGATGCCGAACACGATCTCGCTGCCGGTCCACTCCGCCGGCTCCGAGACGAACGACAGGTGGCTGTCCGTGACCCGCCAGACCACGCGACGACCCGGTTCGAGCTCGGTCACGCGCTGGCGGCTGTAGTGCTGCGGGGGATGCCGGTAGGTGAACTCGGCACCCACCCGGTCGGTCCGCCCCTCGATCTCGCCCGTCCACCAGGCGCGGACGTCCAGGACGGCGGCGAAGACCTCCTCCGGTGACCGCTCGACGACGTACGACGTCGAGTAGCCGCGTGCCGTGCCCGTTCCGGGTGTGGTCATGATCGTTCCTCCGTGGCCTGCTGGATACGTTCGGCGATCCGCCTGATCCGCTGCAACCGGGCGTCCCAGGTCGCGCCGACCGCGGACAGCTGGGCGACCGCGCGGGCGAGCTGCTCCTCGTCCACCTCGTAGCGGCGCTCCCGTCCCGCCACCGTCGCGTGTACCAGGCCGGCGCGGTCCAGCACGCCGAGGTGCTTGGCGACGGCCTGCCGGGTGACGGGCAGCCGGTCGCTGAGCGTGGTCGCCGTGCCGCCGCCGTCGGCGAGGAGCAGGTCGAGCATCCGCCGCCGGGTCGGGTCACCGACCGCGGACCACAGGTCGTCGTCGATCACGGCCGCGCGACCAGGCTCTCGGCCCGCGCGACCAGGCGTGGGAGGAAGTGGCTCCAGCCGTGGGAGTGGTCGGCGTAGGCCTGCTCCAGCACCGCGGCCTCCCAGCCGCGCTCCCGGAAACCCTGTTCCGAGAAGCGCACCAGCGTGCCGCCACCGGACGGCACGAGGTCGAACGTGACGAGCAACGAGTTGCCCGGTGCCGCCGCCGCGCCCTGCTCGCAGACCCAGCGGAACGCGAACCGGCGGGGCGGGTCGGCCTCCACGACGGTGAGCTGCTCGATCTTCGCGTCCGGCGAGGACGGGTCGCCGAAGACGATCCGGCCGGTGCCGCCGGGAACCGGGTCGAGCTCGGCGTCGTCCGGCCACCACTCGCGCAGGTGCTCGGCGGAGCTGATCACCTCGTAGACGATCTCGGGCGTCGCTTCGACGCGCAGTTCCCGCTCGATGCTGCCGTACTCCATGCGACCCTCCAGGTCTCTGTGCAACCAACGGTTGCGCATCAACCTAACCGGTCCGCCGCGCTTGCGCAACCTTTGGTTGCATTACGGCGAGACATGCGGGTCACGCGGTCTCGGCCAGCTCCCGCCATTGCCGCCAGGTGGCGAGCCGCTGCTCGTAGACCTTCTCGGCGACCGGGTACGGGTAGCCGCCGAGGAACAGCCGCAACGGCGGTTCCGGCAGGTCGACCAGCCTGAGCAGCACGTCCGCGGTGACCGACGGGTCGCGCGGTGCGCGGGCGGCGGCACCGGACCGGCGGGCCTCCCGGATCGGCTCGTAAGCCGCGATCGGGTCGGTGTGCACGGCGGACGCCCCCGACCAGTCGGTGCCGTACGGTCCCGGCTCCACGATCGTCACCTTGACGCCGAACGGACCGACCTCCTGGGCCAGTGCCTCGCTCATCCCCTCAAGAGCCCACTTGGACGCGTTGTAGAGGCCCAGCGTCGGGAAGGCGGCGATCCCGCCGATGCTGGAGACCTGGACCAGGTGCCCACCGCCCTGCCTCCGCATGATCGGCAGAGCGGCCTGCGTCACCCAGAGCGGGCCGAACAGGTTGGTGTCGATCTGGGCCCTGGCCTGCTCCTCGGTCGTCTCCTCGATCATGCCGAACAGGCCGTAACCGGCGTTGTTGACGACCACGTCCAAGCGGCCGAAGGCCTTCGCGGCGCGGTCGACCGCGGCGAAGACCCCGGCGCGATCGGTCACGTCGAGTGCGATCGGCAGGAGGCGGTCGCCGTACGTCTCGGCCAGGTCGCCGAGCGCCCCGACCTGGCGCGCAGTCGCGGCGACCCGGTCACCGCGCTCCAGTGCCGCCGCCGTCCACGTGCGTCCGAAACCCCGGGACGCGCCGGTGATGAACCATGTCTTCATGACCTCGACGATGCCGCGACGGTGCACCACCAGCCAGCACCCCGGCAGGGATACCCTCGGCGGCCGATGACACGCGACAACGTTCTCGGCGAGTTCCTCCAGGCGCGCCGGGCCCGCGTGCGGCCGGACGACGTGGGGCTCGCCGCCCACGGCCGGCGCCGAGTACCGGGCCTGCGTCGCGAGGAGCTGGCCCAGCTGGCCGGCGTCTCCGTCCAGTACCTGACCAGGCTGGAACAAGGCGTCGACCGCAACCCGTCCCCTCAGGTCGTGGAGGCGCTGGCGACGGCGCTGCGCCTCGACCCGGACGCCGCGGCCCACCTGCGCGCCCTCGCCACCCCGCCGGCCGAGCCGCACGAGCCCGGCGAGGCCCGCGCCGAGGTGCGGCAGTTGCTCGACTCGTGGGGCAGCACTCCGGCATACGTCCGCGACCGCTGGTTCGACGTGCGGATGGCCAACAAGGCGGCCATGCTGCTCGCCCCGATGTACCACCCCGGCCGCAACCTGGTCCGCGACGTGTTCCTCGACCCCACGACCCGCGAGCTGTTCCCGGACTGGCAGGACATCGCCGAGCAGACGGTCGCGGCCCTGCGGGCGACGGCCGACCCGCGCGCCCCGCGGACGACCGCACTGGTGGCGGAACTACTGCCCCACGACGAGTTCCGCTCGTTGTGGGAACGGCACGACGTGCGCCCGTCCCGCGACGAGACCAAGCGGTTCGACCACCCCGACGCCGGCCGGCTCACCCTGCGCCGCCAGACCCTCACCGTCGCGGGAGCCGAAGACCACGTGATCATCGTGTACCAGCCGGAGCCCGGCAGTCCCTCGGCCGACGCCCTGGCGAGGCTGCGGTAGCCGGCCCGGTCTAGCCGCGGGTCTTGTCCGAGTTCCCGAGGTCCTCGACGATCTGCTGCACAGCCGCCTTGACGTCGTCGTTCACCGGCACCTCGGACACCGACACCACAGCACTCCACCTCCCGGCGGCGGCATGCACCGTGAGGCCGCCGCTGGGCGCGTCCCCCTCGCACGACTTGGTCTTCGCGTCCAGCTTCCCGCTGCCGCAGAGCATCGGTGTCAACCGAGCCGACTCCTCCGGGCTCGAATAAGCCACGAGCCCCACGTTGAGCACCTGCCGTCCAGTGGAGACGAAGACCTGGCAGCCGTTGGTCCCCACGGCGTTCACCTGCGAGACCTCGAAACCCTTGGTGATGACCGCGAGCGGTTCGGGCTTCAGCAGGTCGGGACAACCCGACTTGACCTTGTCGGCCAGGCCGGCGGGCACATCGGTGCCGCACGCGGTCATGGTCATGAGCACGAGCGCCGTCAAGGCGGCCGCGAACCTGGTTCTCACTTGCTCCCCCATGTGTTGCCTCACGCCCGGTCGTCCGGCGCGGACGAAATGGTCGCACGGCGTGACCGTTGCTGCCAGGAACCGTCAGGCCGCGCCCTGGCCCCACAGGTCGCAGTTGTGCTGGGAGGCAAGGGTTCGGGCGGAGACGAGAGCCGAGCCGCCGGCGTGGAGCGACATCACCCGTGCCGTACCGGTGAAGGCGGGCCAGGGCGTTCGCCCGGCCGAGCCGGGCCGGCCGGTGCGCACGAAGCGGCCCCAGGCGTCGACCATGTTCGCGGCCAGGCGCCGCTCGGCGGCGGTGAACGTGGGCGCGATCGGGGTGCCGTTGTCGAAACTCGGCCACAGGTAGGCGAGTTCGGCGGCGTGGCCCGCACCCCAGACGAAGCCGGGCACTGGGGTGAGGCCAGGCCCGGTGCGGTGGGCGAACTCGTAGGCGAACGTGCGGGTGTACCGGGCGAAGGTGCGGGTGAGCTCCAGGTTGGGACAGCCGCCGACCCGGGCGATCAGACCGGCGTCGGTCATGATCGCGCCGACCAGGTACACCGGAGTGAACCTGTCGGCGGCCGCCGGCCAGGGATAGCGCGCGAGCACCGCGTCCGCCCGGCTCGGGAAGCTCGCCCGCACGAACGCCTCGTACGCGGTCCGGTCCTGGCCCGCGAACCCCAGTGCGAACGTGCGTCCCTCGTCGCGGTTCGCCCCGATCACGATCGGCACCCTGGCGAAGGCTCCGCTGTGCACGGCGGCGTCCGGGGCCTGCGGCAGTGCCGGGACACCGTCGACGAACCCGGCGCTCACCCCGGCGTCGACCAGACGGCCGGGCGGCAAGGCGCGCAGGCAGGTGACCGCGGTCGCGGGGTCGGTGCAGCCGAGTGCCCGCGCGGCCGCGGCGCCGGACGTCTCGGCCTGGGCGAGGGTCTGGCTGTAGCACGAACCGCTCTGGATCATGGCGGCGCGGAACAGGCCGCGGGAACCGGGCGCGGTGAGGTGGGTGCACACCGACCAGCCGCCCGCCGACTCACCGCCGATGGTCACCTGCCGCGGATCTCCGCCGAACGCGGCGATGTTGCGCTGCACCCAGCGCAGCGCGGCCTGCTGGTCGAACAGGCCGTAGTTGCCGGACTGCCCGCGACCTTCGGCGGTCAGACCGGGATGGGCCAGGAAGCCGAACGCGCCGAGCCGGTAGTTGATCGTCACCACGACGGCACCGGTGCGGCTCACGATCAGACTGCCGTCGTGCTGGTTCGAGCTGCCGTTCTGCAGGCCGCCGCCGTGGATCCAGACGTACACCGGCCTTCGTCCATTGTGGACCGACGCGGGGCGCTGGACGTTGAGGAAGAGGCAGTCCTCGGTCTCCGACCGCGGCCCGTTGGGGCTCACCGCGGTCGGGCACCGGTTGCCGTAGGACGTCGCCGAGCGCACTCCCGCCCAGCGGACCGCCGGTTGCGGGGGCTTCCAGCGCAGCTGCCCGACGGGTGGTGCCGCGTAAGGCACACCGAGAAAGCTGTCCACGCCGCCACTTCGCGCACCGCGCAGGACTCCGGTGTCGACCTGTGCGACAGGTGCCCGGTGAGCCGCGTCCACGTCCGCCTGCGCCGCGGCGTCAGTCATCGACAGCGCCAGCATCCCCGCGATCAGTCCCGCCGTGATCCGGTTTCGCATCGTCGCCTCCCCGCCCGTGCGCCGTGAGAGACAAGTATTCCCGACGAATCATCACTCTGGGTATCCAGCGCTTGACGGTACGCAACATGAGCACCCAGGCGCGTTCCTTGATCTGCGTGGTGGAACGCGACAGCCCGACGGTCGTCAGGAACCCGTGCCGGGCAACCGGAACACGGTCGAGGGCGCGGTCACCGCGAGGCCGTCGCCGCCCACCGCGTCGCGGCGGATCTGTTCCGCCAGGCCAACGATCGGTACGAGGAAGCCGACACGTTGGGGCGGCTGGGCGACGCGTTGCACGCGGCGGGCGAGGCTGAGGAGGCCGCCGCGGTCTGGGGACGTGCCGCGGACGTGCTGGCCGAGATCGGGCACGCGGAGGCGGAGGCGATGCGCGCGAGGATCACCGAACGCCGCTGATAGAAGACCCCGTCACCGTCGACGGCGAGAACCCGGCTTCCCGCTCACCAGCCCGAGCGCACTCACCACCAGAGCTGCGACGGCGTCGCGGTGAGCAGGGGTGTCCCGCCATCGCACGCTGCGCCCGGCCTCCACCACCACGCCGAACCCGGCGTGCACCAGCGCTCGCGCCTGGCGCGAGTCGAGTTCGGGACGTACCGACCGCAGTTGCTGCTCCCACACGGCGATGTGCTCGCGCTGCGCGACGACCAGGGGGCGCCGCAGGTCGGGCGGCAGGCCGGCGACCTCGGCGTGGGCGACGTTGGTGAGTGCGGTGTGCTCGAAGCTGTAGGCCACGTAGGTGGCCGCCAGCACGGTCACGGCGTCGTGAGGATCCGTGACGCCGCTGAGGTTCTGCTCCACCGCCTGCGACAGCAGTCCGGCCGCCTGCAGACAGGCCGCCGCCAGGATGTCGGCCTTGCCGGGGAAGTAGCGGTAGAGCGCGGAGGGGACCAGGCCCACGGCCTCGGCGATCATGCCGTTCGTGACGCTGGCGAACCCGTCCCGCTCGAACAGGGGGATGGCGGCCGCGAGGATCTCGGCGCGACGGGTGCGGGGCACGGGCTGTGCGGGGAGCTCGACGCGGCGGGCGCTTCCGGCCGCGGGGTCGGCGGCGGCCACGCGCAGGGCGGACGCCAGCAGCAGTTCTTCGGCCCTGCGTGGCGAGATCGAGGTGTGGTGCATCGTGATGGACCCGATCACGCCCAGGGCCGCCGCGGCCCGCAGGTGCTCGTCGGGCAACGGGTGCTCACGCCTCAGCGCGTCGGTCACCCTGCCTACGACGTGCCCGAACTTCGTCCGGAGCACCTGGCGGTCCTGGCGGTTGAGGTAGCGCGCCTCCCACCGGTGCACGCCGCCCGAGGCGCGATGGGCGACGGTGACCTGGGTGAGGGCCGCGAGCACGTCCGCCAACGCCGCTTCGGGGGCCACCTCACCGAGTGCGGCGACCAGCCGGTCGGCCATGACGTTCGCACATTCGGCGAACAGCGCGTACTTGTTCGGGAAGTGCCGGTACAGGGCCGCCGCGGTGATGCCCACACCGGTGGCGATCTCCTCCATCGACGCCGCGTGGTAGCCGTGCTCGCTGAACGCCCGGCCGGCCGCGTCCACGATGAGCTGCCTGCGGTTGCGCGGCCGGACGGCGGCAGCCGGCTCGGCGGTCACCGCGGCACCCGGCCGGACGTACGCGAAAGCAGGCCCATGTGCGCCAGTGAACCATGGAACGAACCGCGTGCAGGAGAACCTGCCCCGCACGACTCCCCAGGTCCGGCCATCGTGTGATTCCTGATTTACATAGTCCTTCTCAGCCAGCCGCTCGGCGGGCATACTGACCCACGCGATCAACGCCGATCCGGCAGCGGGGAGGAGTGGTCACATGCCGACCGCCGCGGTTCCGGCCTGGACTTTCCGGCACCACTGGATGGCCCACGCCGCCACGCACGCGATGATGCGACCGGACAAGCCGGCCCTGCGGTACCTCGGGCAGACCACGACCTGGGCGCAGTTGTCGGAGCGGTCGTTGCGGCTGGCCGCCGCGCTCGCCGCCCGAGGCGTGGCGGAGGGCGACCGCGTCGCGACGCTCACCCTGAACCACTCGTGGTTCGTGGAGAGCGTGTTCGCGGCCAACAGCCTGGGGGCCATGGCCGTCCCGCTCAGCTTCCGGCTCGCACCGCTGGAGCTCGACCACGTCCTGACCGACTGCACGCCGTCGGCCGTGGTCGTCGACGCGCAGCTGCTGTCGCTGTTCGAGTCCGTGCCGTGCGCCGCGTCGATCGGCACGGTGGTCGTCATCGGAGAACCGGACGGGGCCGGAGCGCACGACGCGTACGAGAAGTTCCTGTCCACACACGAGCCGATGGAGCTGCCCGACATCGCCGAGGAGTCGACGGCACTGATCATGTACACCTCGGGCACCACCGGCCGGCCGAAGGGAGTGCTGCTGTCCCACCGCAACCTGCAGCTGCAGGCGCTCACCTGCATCAGGGCGATGGAGATGTTCGACGACTCCGACATCGGCTTCCTGACCGCGCCGTTCTTCCACATCGCGGGCCTGGGTTCGATGGTGGCGAACATCCTGGTCGGCGGCACGGTCGTGATCCACCCGCTGGGCGCCTTCGACCCACGGGCGGTGCTCGACGCCTACGAACGCGAGGGTGCCACCGTGGTGTTCAACGTTCCGCAGCAGTGGGACCAGATCTGCGCCCAGCCGGACATCGGCGAGCGCGACCTGAAGCTGCGGATCATCAGCTGGGGTGCCGCCCCCGCGAGCCGGGCGACGCTGCTCGCCATGGCCGAGAAGTTCCCCGATGCCCTGAACGTGGCGGTGTTCGGCCAGACCGAGACCTCACCGATCACCTGCGTGCTGCGCGGCGAGGACTCGTCGCGCAAGCTCGGGTCCGTGGGCCGGCCGATCCCCACGATCCAGTACCGCATCGTCGACGAGGCCATGAACGACGTCGCCGCGGGCGAGGTGGGCGAGATCGTTTATCGGGGGCCCACCGTGACGCGGGGGTACTGGAACAAGCCGCGGGAGACCGCGGAGGCGTTCGCGGGAGGCTGGTTCCACTCCGGTGATCTGGTCCGGCAGGACGACGAGGGCTTCGTCTGGGTGGTCGACCGCAAGAAGGACATGATCATCAGCGGCGGCGAGAACATCTACTGCGCCGAACTGGAGAACGTCATCGCGGAGCACCCCTCGGTGCTGGAGGTCGCGGTGATCGGCCGGGCGGACGACCGCTGGGGTCAGGTGCCGGTCGCGTACGTCGCCGTCGCGCCCGGCACCGACGTGTGCCTGGAGGAGCTGACCGGGTTCCTCGACGGACGGCTCGCCTCCTTCAAGATGCCCAGGGATCTCGTGGTGGTCGCCGGACTTCCCCGCAACGCGGGCGGGAAGGTGTCCAAGGGTGTGCTCCGCACCATCGACGAGGAACGCCGGAACCTATAGCCCGAGATCGCGGCCGACGATCTCCTTCATGATCTCCGTGGTGCCGCCGTAGATCGTGGTGATGCGCGAGTCGAGGTAGTCGTGGGCGATTCGGTATTCGAGCATGTAGCCGTAGCCGCCGTGCAGTTGAAGGCAGCGTCCGACGACGTCGACGTACTGCTCGGTGGTCCAGAACTTCGCCGCCGCCGCGTCCGCCGCGCTGAGCTCGCCGCGGACGTGCCGGGCGAGCAGGGCGTCGACGTGGCTCCGGCTGACCCGCACGGCGGTGACCATCTCGGCCAGTTCGAAGCGCGTGTGCTGGAAGGACCCGATCGGCCGGCCGAACGCCGTGCGCTGCTTGACGTAGTCGAGCGTGCGTTCCAGCACGCCCTCGGCCGAGGCCACCGCGTTGGCGGCGATCGAGATCCGCTCCTGCGGCAGGTTGCGCATCAGGCCGAGGAAGCCGGTCCCCTCCTCACCGAGCAGGTTCGCGACGGGAACCCGGACGTCGGAGAAGAAGAGCTCGCTGGTGTCCTGGGCGTGCAACCCGATCTTCTCGAGGTTGCGGCCGCGGGAGAAGCCTGCGCGATAGGCCTCGACGACCAGCAGGCTGATCCCCTTGTGGCGGTCGGGGCCGGTGCGGACGGCGGTGACCACGAGGTCGGCGTTCTGCCCGTTGGAGATGAAGACCTTGCTGCCGTTGACCACGTAGCAGTCGCCGTCGCGAACGGCGGTGGTGCTGATCCCGGCCAGGTCGCTCCCGGTGCCCGGTTCGGTCATCGCGATCGCGACGATGAGCTTTCCCGCGGCGATGCCGGGCAGCCAGCGGGCCTTCTGCTCGGCGTTGGCCAGGCCGGTGAAGTACGGCACGACGATGTCGTTGGACAGCGCGACCCCGGCGAGCCCGTCCGACACCGGGTGGCGGCAGAACTCCTCCCCGATCACCGCGTTGAAGCGGTAGTCGGTGATGCCGGCACCGCCGTACTCCTCGGGAATGCCGAAACCGAGGAGTCCCGCCTTGGCCGCCTCCTCGAACAGCGCGCGGTCGACCTTGCCCTCCGCCCGCCACCGTTCGGCGTGGGGTGCGGCGTGCTTGCCGACGAAGGCGCGGACCGTGTCGCGCAACAGCTCGTGGTCGTTCTCGTAGAGCGACCGTTCGGGGGAGATCACGTTGCTCATCCGGGTCCTCACTCGCGTGCCGTCGTGTCGTCGCTCATCGGATTCCCAGACGCCGCAACAGGGTCAGCTGCCGGTTGGTGCGGTGGACGAAGCTCCGCGCGGACGACTTCGGCGACGGGCCGAGCGGCACGAGCCGCTGCACGGCGATCGTCTGGCTTTCGGTGTACTTGCGGATTCCTTCGGCGCCGTGACGCCTGCCGAGCCCGCTGTCGCCCATACCGCCCATGCCGGCCTCGATGCTGCCGGCGGCGGCCGCCGCGCCGTCGTTGATGTTGACCGAGCCGGCGCGGATCCGCAGCGCCATCCGTCCGGCCTCGCGGGTGTCGCGCGACCAGATCGACGCCGACAGGCCGTAGGTCCCTTGGTTGGCCAGCGGAACGGGATCGCTGCCGGCCGCGTAGGGGTACAGGGAGATCACCGGGCCGAACGTCTCCTCCGCGAAAACGGCCATGTCGGGGGTGACGCCTTCGAGGATCGTCGGCTCGTAGCACAACGGGCCGACGTCCGGACGAGCGCGGCCGCCCAGGAGCACGGTCGCCCCCTTGCCCACCGCGTCGCCGACGTGCGCCTCGACGGCCGCGAGCTGAGCCGGAGAGATCAGCGACCCGATGTCCGCCGAATAGTCGTAGGACTGCCCCAGCCGCAGTGCGGTGGTGGCCCGCACCAGCTCGTCGCGAAACGCGTCGTAGACCGCCTCGTGCACGTAGACGCGTTCGACGTGGATGCACATCTGTCCGGTGTTGGCGAACGCGGCCACCGCGGTGCCGGCCGCCGCGGCGGCGATGTCGGCGTCCTCGCGCACGATCAGCGGGTTCTTGCCGCCGAGTTCGAGGGACGCGCCGATGAGCCGTCGCGCGGCGCGCTCGGCCACGATGCGGCCGGTGGCGGTCGATCCGGTGAAGCAGACGAAGTCGACGGCATCGACCAGAGCGGTCCCAACCGCGTCCCCCGGACCCGTCACGATCTGCCACAGGTCGTCCGGCAGGCCCGCCTCGGCCATGAGGGCACGGGTCCACAACAGGGTCAGCGGTGTCCGGGAGTCGGCCTTCGAGACGACCGCGTTGCCGGCGAGCAGCGCGGGCACCACGTCGCCGACGCCGAGGTAGAGCGGGTAGTTCCAGGGAGAGATGACGCCGACGACGCCCTTCGGCACTCTCACCTCCCTGACCTTCGTCAGGCCCGGCACCATTCCGCGCACCCGGCGAGGCCCGAGGTAATGCCGTGCCCGGCGCGCGTAGTGGCGAGCGATCGTCGCGACCTGAGCCACCTCCTGCCAGGCGTGGTACCGCGCTTTGCCGGTCTCCCACTGGATCAGGTCGAGCACCTGCTCCTGCCGCGCCAGCAGCAGGTCGTGGAAGGCGAGCACGATCTCGCCACGGCCCGCGACCGATGTGCGCGCCCACTCCCGCTGGGCCTGCCGGGCGCTCACGACCGCGGACGCGACGTCTTCGCCGGTGCACGGGGGAACCGCCGGGATCGGCGCCAGGTCGTAGGGCGCGACGGCCGTCACCGGCTCCGGGTTCCCGTGCCGCGGCACGTCCTGACGCACCCACGCGCACCACTGCGCGACCAGCTCGTCGGTCACCCAGCCGGGGCGGGAACTCGCGACCGGCGATGCCGGGCTCCGGGTCTGCTCCGCGGCCATCGAGACTCCTCTGGAGTAGCGGACCGATTCAGGTCGGCGATCGGCTTGCCGCTGGACGGCGGCCTGGTGCAGCCTGGCTATGTTAACGAGGATTCTCGCGCTTGATCAAGGAGGACCTTCCGCTGACTGCCAGTAGACAACCGCAAAATCAGCGCACCTACCTATCAGGGAAGCTAGGTAAGTAAATGAGCGATCTCAGCAGGAGGAACGTCCTCACCCTCGGTGTCGCGCTGGGTCTGGCGAGCGTGGCCGGCACTGCTCCGGCAGGGGCCGCCCCGATGAGCGGCAGCTCGGCGGACAGGGACCCGTGGTGGGTCTGGGACGACGAGGTGGACCGCCTGCTGGCGGATCTTCTCGACCACGGCCAGGTCCCGGCGGTCAACACCGCGATGCGGTCGTGGGTGAACAACAACGACGCGTTGCCGGGCGGCCTGCCCGCGGGCCTCACCGCACACCTGCGCACGGCCACCGAGCTGCCTTCCTGGGCCGACCGCACCAAGCTGCGCCTCGCCGCCGACTTCAACCGGCGCAAGGACACCTACCTGTTCCTGCTGTACGGCCTGGGCAGCGGCATCATGAGCACGGTCATCCCACGTGAGGCCAAGTCGGTCTACTGGTCCGCGGGCGGCGCCGACATGAAGGATCGCGCGGCCAAGACGTTCACCTTCGGCTACGACATGAGCGAGCTGAACGCCTTCGAACCCACCGGGCAGTTCGTGGTGACGGCGAACAAGACGCGCCTCGTGCACGCGGCGGTGCGACACCTGCTCCCCCAGTCGCCGCACTGGCAGGCGGTCCACGACGAGCAGATCCCGATCAGCAACGGCGACATCCTGGTCACCTTCCACAGCCTCGGCACCTTCGTGCACAGGAAGCTGCACGAATGGCGCGTGCCGATGTCGGCCGCGGAGGAGGAGGCGTTCCTGCACATGTGGCAGGTCGCCATCCACCTGCTGGGCGTGCAGGACGAGTTCATCCCCAAGACCTGGGCCGCCGCGTACGCCCAGTCGGCGCGGGTGCTGACACCGATCCTCGCCCCGACCCGCGAGGGCGTGGAGCTGGCGGAGGACCTGCTCGGCCTGACCGCGCAGATCGACCTGGGCGTCACCCGCGGGTTCCTCAACGAGTTCGTCCGCTACGTGCTCAGCGACGCGATCGGCGACTGGCTCGGGCTGCGCCGCGACCACGCGGCGGCGGCGCTCATCCGCACCGGCTGGCCCGCCTACATCGCGTTCCGCGAAGGACTCCTGCCCGTCATGCCCGTCGGGTTCTACCTGTTCGACCAGTTCATCCGCGCACTGGCGATGTTGTTCCTCAACAAGGGCACCTCACCGAAGGCCACCCTCATCACCATCCCCACCGCGAACCGTCGTGAGGCCTGACCCCACCGTCCACTTGAGCCACTTGACGAACTGCCGAGCGAACCATCCGCAGCAGACAGTGCCACCGGTTGGCCGAAATTTCCCTTGCCTCGCAAGCGTTCCTGTTTGTCCACGCGGGGCAGCGGAAACCCGGGCCTCGCAGCGGATCATCTTCCGCGAGGATCCCAGCAGCGAGCAGAGAGGTACATCTGTTGCCAGCCAACAAGTCCTTCAGGAGTCTTGCCCTCGCAGGCACCATGGCCGCGTTGACCGGAGCGCTGGCCGCACCCCCGTCGGCCTCCGCGGCGGAGGCCGACGCCGCCGCACCCTGCGTGCAGAAGGTGGCCGTGGTGAACAACGCGGGCTTCGTCCTGTCGTTCCGCGTCACGACCCGCACGGGAGGGCTCTCGCCCGAGACCGACAACTACCCGATCAACCAGTGGCGGGTCGTCGACCTCACCGCGACCGAACTGGCAGAAGGCTCCGACGTGCGCCCGCTCGTGCAGGCCGTCGGCGGAACCAGCCAGACCGGCAACACGTTCGTCTCGTACTGCCGCAACGGCCAGACGGCAACCTACACCGCTAGCGGCGCCACGCTGAACTACACCGTGGTTCTCATCAACTGACGACCGGCGCAAGGCAGGGTCCGGAGGCCCGTGGGAGACAAGGGAAACGAGCTCGTCTCCCACGGATCACCGGTCGGCGTCGGTCCTCCACCGCACGGCGCTCTTCCACCACTCGTCCAGCAGTTCCAGCTCGGGCACCACGTCGGCACCGTCCACAGTGAACACCATGCGGGCGATGATGTCCGCCATCGACCGCGGCGCCTCGTACCAGGCGCCCACCTCACCGGTGGCCGTGTACCAGCACACCGAGGGGAACGGTGCGGACGCCGGGATCTCCTCCAGCGTCCCGCGTCGCCGGGGCAGCCAGCCCCAGCCGTGCCGTCGCGGTTCGGCGCGGACGCCGATCTCGGCGTACCGCCCGGCCTGCCCCTTCAGAGCCGCCTCGTAGAGGTTGAAGCCGAAGGCGTGCTCGAACATCGCGACGATCTCGCCTCCGCCCGGACGGCACGCGATCTCGCACAGCACGATCTCGTCGTCCGGGGTGTGGAAGAACTCGGCGTGGAACGGCAGCTCTTCCGGCGCGGGCGGCAACGCGGCGATCACCTGTGCGGTGTGGTGGCGCAGCCGTTCGAACAGCGGGTCGGACCTGGCCAGCATCCCGCCGAGCTCGTTCGCCGAGCGGCTGGCCGACGCCCACTGGGTGTGCAGGTAGCGGGACGGCCAGCTGAGCAGGACCTCCCCGGCACGCATGACGCCGTCCACGTGGAAGAGGTCGCCCTCGATCCACCGCTCGGCGAGCATCGGCTCGGGCGGCCCGTCCCGCCAGGTGGAGATGAGCTCGGTGAGGGCGGCTTGGTCCTCCACCACGCGCATGCCCAGGGAGGCGGCACCGGCGGTTCGCTTGACCACCACGGGAAAACCGTGCTCGGCTGCGAAGGCGACCAGATCGCCGGTGTGGCCGATCGGGCGCATGGCCGCCACGGTCAGGCCTGCCGCCGCCGCGTGGCTCTTCATGACGTGCTTGTCGCGGTAGGCCGTGGCGCTGGCCGTCCGCTGACCGGGCAGGTCCAGCTCTTCTCGCAGCCGTGCCGCGCGCAGGACGTCGATCTCCGCCGTCAGCAGCACGGCTTCGACCCCGAACTCCTTGGCCAGCTCACGGATGCGCTCGTCCGCGGCGACGCCTTCGTAGTCGTCGACGACTTCGAGGTGACGTACGCGCGGGCGCAGTGCTTCGACCTCGCCGGGACGCGCCGCGCCACGTGCGGTGAACACGACCAGTTCGTCCGCGCTGTCCGGGAACCAGGTGGGCATGTCGGTGAGGATGCGCCTGCGGTTGAGCAGCAGGTAGGTCATGAGTCGTGGTCCAGCGTCGCCTCGGCGATGAAGTCCACCCACTCCTCCGCCGGTGCCCACGGCCGCATGAACGCCGCCGCCCGGATGTCCCGGTACATCCGGCCCAGCGGGTGGCCGTTGCCGTAGCTGCGGCCGCCGCAGAGCTGCATCGCGAGGTCGACCGCCTGGACACCGGAACGTTCGACGATCATGCCCGCGCTCACGCACTCCTTCAGCAGGGTGCGGCCGAGGTTCACGTTCATCGCGCGCGGCTTGCTGTCGGTGATGTGGTCGTCCAGCACGGCCAGCGCGGTGTGCAGTGCGCCGCGGGCGGCGGCGACCCGCAGTTCGAGCTCGGCGACGAGCGACTTGGCGCCGGCCGACGTCACGCGCGTGCGCCCGGAGGCCGAGCCCGTCACCGCGGCGAGTGCCGTGTCCCGTGCGGCTTCGGCGATGCCGAGGTACACCGCCACGGTCGGCGCGGTGTTCGCGGCACGGCCGTCGTAGCCCGGCGCGAGCGGTTTGCCCCACGGGCCGCGCGGCACCACCGCGCCCTCCGGCACCAGGACGTCGCGGAACAGCACCTCGCCGCTGCCGGACCCGCGCAGGCCGAGGCCGTTCCAGTTGTCCCTGACCTCGACTCCCCGCGCCGACAACGGGATCATCGCCGACGCCTGCACCGGGCCGTCGGAGGTCTCCCCCTTCACCCGGCTGTAGAAGTGGGTGGCCGCCGGGGAGATCGACGCGAGCACCTTGCGCCCGTTGATCACCCAGCCGTCGGCCGTCCTGGTGGCCGTCGTGGCGAGCTCCCACGGTTTGGCGCCCGGCTCGGCCACCGACGAGCAGACGATCATCTCGCGCGCGCCGACCGCGCGCAGCCACTGCGGCATCGGCAGTTCGAGCTGCTCCGGCGGGGTGCTGCGCACCGTCCGGGCGTAGTACCAGGTGAGTGCGAGGTGCATGGTGGCGGCGACGGCGACCGACGCGTCGGCCTTGGCCAGCCGGTTCACGATCACCGCGAGGTCGTGGAGGGACCGCACGCCGAAACCGCCGTCCTCCACCGGCGCACAGGCGGCGAGCACACCCGCCTCCGCCAGCGCTGCCACGCTCTCGGCGGCGAACCGGCCGGCGGTGTCGTTGTGCTGAGCCTGCTCGGCGAGGAAACCGGCGAGCTCGTCGACGATCGCGCAGACCTTCTCGCCTTCGCCGGTGATCGGGTGCAACCCCGTTGAGAGAGCGGAAATCACGGGAACCTCCGGAAGTCGGTCACTGGCACGGGGGTGTCGAAGGCGACCAGCCCGCGGGCACCGGTGGCGGTGGCGAACGCGGCCACGACGGGAGCCACCGCGCCGTCCTCACGCGGCGGACCGGCGTCGAGCACCTGCGCGCGGCCGCCGCGAACGCGGTAGCGGACGGTGCTCTGCCACACGCCTTCGCCGTCCGCCGCGTCCGGCAGCGGCACGGTGACCGAGAGCGAGGGGTGGTCGGCGACGATCCGCCGGAAGATCGACTCGACGTCGGCGGACGGCAGGCCGACGATGCCGGGCACCGACTCCTGGATCGCGCGCTGCACGAGGTAGAGCGGGAAGTCCGGCCATCCCTGGCGCAGACCCAACCCCGACGCGTGCCGCGGGTTCAGCTCCGTGGCGCGGAAACCGTCCGCACCGAGCACCCCGTCGACGCTGAACAGGCCGCGGTAGCCGAGCTCCTGGCCGATGTGCCCGCCGACCCGGCGGACGTGCTCGCGGATCTCGTCGCGCGCGGCCGCGCCCGGCCGCCACCACGTGGACGACCCGCAGAACACGAGGTCCGCCGTCCGCGGGTCGCGCAGGGTCACGATCTCGATCGGGTCGAAGACCGCCACGCCGTCCTGGAGCACCATCGCGAGCACGCTGCACGGCACACCGGGCACGAACTCGGCGATCCGCACCCGGTCCGCCTTGTCCTGCGCCCAGCGCAGGGCCTCGGCGAGCTCCTCGCCGGACCGGACCCAGCGCAGTCCCTTGGCGTCGCCCCGGTTTCCGGTGGTCGCGTCCAGCGCGAGCACGACCCCGGCGCCCCGGTCGAGCTCGCGGACCCGCTCGGCGATCGCGGGATCGCCGACGGGCAGCACGACGTGCGCCGGTGCCGGAACGCCGACGTGCTGCCACAGCCGGTCGATCGCGGTCTTGTCCTCGAGCCGCACCCACTCGGGCCGCCGCCAGCCGTGCACCGGCCGGCCGCACACCGAGCCGACCGCGGTGAAGTTGCCGCCGGCGATCACCGCGCGACGTCCGGGGTCGATGCGGTCGAGCCACGCCGACAACCGCGCGGGAGGATCGGCGAGCCAGGTGTCCGCGTCGCTTCCGTCGTCCGGGAACCACACGGGCGCGATGTCCGGAGCGCCTGGCCCCGGTGGCACCGCGCTCAGCACGCCGGCGACTTCAGCGTCCACTTGGGACAGTTCGGCCGCCAGCCGGGCCACTCCCCCGTCGACGAACTGGGTGAGCACGACCACCGGCCGACCGGCCCAGTGGCCGCGCAGCCCGTGGTCGACGAGGTCGGCCAGCCCGGCGGCGTCGAGCGCGATCCGTTGCGGCACAGAGGTTTCAGTCAATGACATCGTGTCCTTGGTCATGGCTGCTGAGCAGCGCGGCGGAGCGAGTCGTCACTGCCGGCAGTGTTTTGTCCCATTGCAGGCTCCTCGCTGGGCGCCCGCCGCGCCGCCGCAACCCGGCCACGTCCAGCGGACGTGCCGAGATCAGGGGGACGTGCGGTCAGTTCAGGCCGTGCACCAGCAACGAGGCGCGTTCCCGGTCCACCCCGGGAGCGACCTTGCTGACCTGGTGCCACGAGGTGTCCGACCGCAGGATCAGCGCGGTGGCACCGAGTTCGGGCACGACCTCGGCGACCACGTCGGCCGGGTCGTCGCTGCCGAGCACCTGCAGGCAGCCGCCCCAGTCGGCGCGCCAGCCCGGGTTGAGGTAGAAGACGTGGCTGAAGAGCTTGTCGGCGCGATCGGTGTGCGGACCGAGCCAGTCGCCCGGTGCGTGCCGTGCGAGCCTGATCTCCAGCTCGGCCGGTGGCGCCACGCCGAGGACGTCGGCCACGGTCTTGCGGTAGCCGGGATCGAGCAGGTCGGCGAGCAGGTCGGCCCAGACCTCCGGCAGGCCGGACGTCGTGTCCACGCCCGGTCCGTGCAACACCCGCGAATAGTTGCGGTAGGACTTGTCCGAGGTCCGCGAGTCGGCGGTGCGCCGCTCGTAGGACTCGGTCGGGAAATCGTCGGCCAACGCCGATTCGGTCGCCTGGTCGAACAGCTCGCCAACACCCGTGGTGAGCCAGGTGAAGGGCTCGTGGTGCACTTCCACCTGCGGCCAGGCGTCTGGAAGCAAAGACATTTTCCGGACGCTCCGATGACAACGCTTGTTTTCGGACTGGTGCTGGTCGGGGGCAGGTTTGGAACCCGACGAGGGAATCGGTTTCCAAACCTGCCGCGAACGTCAACGGTCAAGAGTGAGGTACTCACTCGAATGTGTGAATGTCCGCCGAGTGCGGTCAGCCGATCATCGTCGGCGGTCTGTCCATCGCTGTACCCCCAGGTCGCGAGACAGAGGAAAGCCCTGGTCAGAAGCTTGAGTGGGACTCGACGCAACGGATGCACCGAAAGTGCGGATCCGGCAGGCCCCCAGCCTGAACGGGCTGTTCCCCCAGTTCCGGGCGTCCCCGTCGATCGCCCGACAAGACCGAACGTACATGCACCCCCAGGACCCGGCAAGCACTTGTCACAAATGGCTTCGTCCCGTTTGGCTGACAGTTGACGACCCCTGGTGCCCATGCCACGATGACGCCGCCTGGGGGCCTGCGCATTTGTTGTCGCACAGCGGATCCGTGCCCGATCGAGCACTTCCGCCACAGCCGCGCACGAATGCGGCCCTCCCACGCCGGACTCACCCGTCGACGACCGAGGGGGTCACTTTTCAATGATTGATACCAATGTCCGGTTCGACCGGTTCGACGAGCCGTTCACGCACTACACGACCGGCCCGGTCATCTCGGGCCAGGACCTGAAGCGGTTGAACGCCGAGCTGCCCGCGGAGGACCTCTACCGCCGGCAGGTCAAGGAGGGCCGGGAGTTCGACAAGAACTACCAGATGTGGCTCTTCGACCTCGCCGAGGACAGCTTGCGCCTGCCGGCCACCGAACGCCTGCCGCAGGCGTGGTCCGAGCTCGTGGACAGCCTGCTGTCGAAGGAGTTCACCGAGTGGGCCAGTGACGGGCTGGGGATCGACCTGGCGGCGTGCCCGCTCACGCTCGGCCTCTACCGCTACGGCGACCGCGACTACACCACGGTGTCCACCGCGAAGCTGACCAAGGCCATGCACTGGGCCCTGTACCTCAACGAGGACTGGGCGCCGGAGTTCGGCGGCAGGCTCAACCTGTGGTCCGCCAGGGACGCCGCGCAACCCGCGGTCGAGATCACGCCGGCGGGTGGCACCTGCGCCATGTTCGCACCGACCGAGCACACGTGGCACAACATCGGCAAGGTCACCACGGGCGGCCAGGTCGAACGCCTGACGATCATGCTCGAGTACTGGAAGCCGGAGTGACGGTCGACAGCGGCGCGCGGGAGCGGTCCGCGGGGGTGAGCCGGGCGACGCGGAACCAGCTGCTGGCGGGTTTTCTCATCGACTCGCTGGGCAGCGGCTTCTGGATGCCGTTCGGCCTCATCTTCTTCACCACCGCGCAGGGTCTGCCCGTCGCCGAGGTCGGGATCGCACTGACCACAGGGGCAGTTCTCGGACTCGTTCTCGGGCCGTTCGCGGGCAACCTGGTCGACAGCAGGGGTCCCGGCGTCGTGCTGCTCGCGAGCAACGTCGTGCGAGCGGTGACGTTCAGCCTGTACCCGTTGACCGGCCAGATGTGGCACATCGCGGTGCTCGCGGCCGCCACCAGCGCGGCCGACCGGATGTTCTGGACCTCCAACGCTCCGCTGCTGGGGCTCATCGCGAAGGGGCGCGAGCTCGACGACCTGCTGGGCACGCAGAGCGTGGTGCGCATCGTCGGGCTCGGCGCCGGCGCCGCGCTCGCCACACCGCTCAGCGGCAGCGTCACGGGCCTGCACTTCTTCGCGTACTTCAACGCGGCGACGTTCGCGCTCACCGCGCTCGTCCTGTTCCCGGTGATCCGCACGCTCGGCAGGCTGCGGGCCGAGCGGCGCAAGGCGGCCGACGCGGCGGGCACCGGGTGGGCGACGGTGCTGCGCGACCGGCCGTACGTCGTGCTGTGCCTGATCCAGGCGATCCTGTCGTTGCTGACGTCCAGCCTCGTGGTGATCCTCCCGCTGGTGTCGGTGACCGAACTGCACGGGCCCGCGTGGCTCGCGGGCACCTCGGTCGTGGCGGGCAACGTGGTGCTCGCCGTGATCCAGAAACCGGTGCTGCGACTCGCCAGGAGAACCAGCCGCAGCCGGGTGGTGGCGTGCGCGGGCGTGGTGTTCTGCGCGGGATTCCTGGTCATGCTGGCCGGCCCCTCGCTGGGTCCGGCGCACGCGGTCGGCATCGTGCTCACCACGTCGGTGATCGGCGTGATCGGCGAGACCATGTCCGTACCGCTGGTGGTGGCCGCGGCGAACCAGTCGGCACCGGAGACCGCCAAGGGCAGGTACAGCGCGTTGCTCCAGACGATCTGGGGCGCCGCGGGCGCCTGCTCCCCGGCGATCATGTCCGGGCTGCTCACCGCTGGCTACGCCGTGCTGTGGTCGACGCTGGCCGGCCTCGCGCTGCTGACGGTTCCGCTGGTGCTGCTGGTCCGGCGCAAACTGCCCGCGTTCGGAGCCGCCGTGGCCTGACTTTCCGCGCGCACGAAAAAGCCGGCCGAGGAATGCACTCACCTCGGCCGGCTTGAAGCGCGCTATTTGTTCTTGGTGCGCCATTCCAGGAATTGCTCCGGCGACCGCACACCGTGGTCGAGAACCGAGCTGTAGATGTCGTAGCTCGACACCGCGGAGCCGTAGGACGGATTGTCCGCCCACGCTTCTTTGATCGCGAGGATCGCGGCCCTGGTCTCGTCGTCGAGCCTCGGCGGCAGCGACCTGATGTGTGCGAGGTCGGGCTGACGGTCCGGCTCGTCGACGAACCAGATGTCGAGCGTCCAGTCGGCGCCGGCCAGCGTGCGGTACTTGACCCCCAGGTAGAGGCCGTCCGGGTAGGCCGGGTCGACGTTCCAGTGGCCGGTGTCGTCGCGCATGGTCACGACCCGCACGCGCGGGTGCAGGAACAGCCGCTGCCCCACCCGTGCGACGGCCTCGGCGGTCTGCTCGTCCAGCGACTCGCAGACCACCGTGACGTCCACATCGCGTTTGACCATCAACCCCAGAGCGGAACTGCCCACGCGGACCGGATCACCCAGTTCGGCCAATTCGGCCAACCGCAGATCATCGGCCACCGCATCGGCCTCGGTTTGCAGAGCAGCCTGCCGCCTGAACAGTTCATCGATGTTCGTCACGCCGACAGAGTAGGGCACCGGCCGTTTCCGAGAAAACGCTATCCGAGAAATTCGAGCGCCGTGATGCCCCAGCTGAATCCCATCGCGCTGGTCGCGAGCAGGACGAGGTCGCCCGCCTTCAGCTCGCCCGCGTCGACGAGGTCGCGAATGGCGATCAGCGTGTCCGCGCCGCCCATGTGGCCGAAGCGGTGGTAGTTGAACACGCTCTTGGACTCCGGCAGCTCCAGCTCGCGCAGCAGCCGCTCGTGCATGCGCCGGTCGCCATGGTTGATCAGCAGGTACGCGACGTCGTCGAGGTTCTTGCCGACCGCCGCCAGCGTCTCCTTGGTCAGCCGCAGGAAGTTGTCGACGTAGGCGCTGGTCAGGCCTTCCCGGTGACCGTTGCGCTGGATCAGGATCCGGCCGTCGCGGTACGCGCCGGTGTAGTAGTCCGACCAGTGCGGCTCGGTGCGCATCGCCGAGTGCAGGTGCCGGAACCGCACGTCCGACGCGGAGACCAGGATCGCCGCCGAGCTGTCGCCGAAGTTGAACAGGTCCTTGCTCTGCGGGTCGGTGTAGTCGAGCATCCGGCTCAGCCGGTCGCCGATGAGCACGAGCACGTGGTCGGCCCTGCCGAGCGCGATCTTGTCGCAGGCCACCTGCACCGCGGTCATCGAGGCGTTGCAGAAGTTCGTGACCTCGAAGCAGTGCGCGTTCTCGATGCCGAGCTCGTGGGCGACCTTCGCGGCCGGCGACCAGAACGGCGTGTCCCACGCGCCGGAGCCGCAGTACAGCACGTGGCTCACGCGGTCGGGCGACGTGCCGGTGCGCTCCAGCACCGCGGCACCGGCGCGCACCGCCAGCTCCCACGCGTGCTCGCCCTCCCCCAGCGCGGGGAAGCTCTCGCAGTGGGTGATCTTGAGGATCTCCTCGCGCGGCAGCCCGGACGCCTCGGACATCTCCTGCACCGAGACGCTGCCGCGGGGGAACGCGAAGTCGAAGTCGACTATGCCGGTCATGCGTGTGCTCCGATCTTTCCGTCGAAGGCGAGGCTGGCGAACGCGGCGGGCAGCCGCGACCAGTCCCGCTCGGTGTAGAAGTGGCCGCCGGGCAGGCGGGTCGCCGTGAAGCCGCCGGAGGTGGCCGCCCGCCACCGGGCCACCACCTCGTCGTCGACGTCGGGGTCGTCCACGCCGTGGACGAACTCGACCGGTGTGCGCAGCGGCGGACCTGCCGCGTACCGGTAGGTGGCCGCCGCGCACAGGTCGGCCCGCAGCAGTTCCAGTGCCAGTTCGAGCAGTTCGGGCTCCTCGCGCACGACCGGGTCGAGCTTGCCGCTGCTGGTGATCCACTGCTCCAGCTCGGCGTCGGTGTCACCGGCCGTCGGCGGCACCGTGAGGTGGTGCGCCCAGTTGCTCGGGGCTTCGCACGAGGACACGATCAAGGCGTCCGGGGTGCGTGCACCCGTTCGCTCGAAATGAGCCGTCAGCTCGTACGCGACGAGCGCGCCCATGCTGTGGCCGAACAGGTCGTACGGCTTGTCCAGCACGGTGGACACCGCGGCGAGCGCGTCGCCGAACAGACCGGCCCAGTCCTCGGCGGCGGGTTCGGGGAACCGGTCCTCCCGGCCGGGCAGGCACAGCAGCACCAGCTCGACGTCGGCGGACACCACGCCGGCCCAGTCCCGGAACGGCACGGTGCCACCGCCGCTGAAGCCGCAACAGATCAACCGCCGCCGCGCCTGCGGGCGCGGCGGCCAGCGGACGATGCCGGAATGCGTCATGCCCGCACGACTCCGGCGAGCGCGCGCACCAGCGCGTCGACGTCGGCTTCGCCGGTGTAGCAGGCGATTCCGGCCCGCACGGCGTCCCCTTCGGTCACCGACCTCATCGCCGCGGAGGCGTAGAACGTGCCGTGCCACACCGAGATCCGCCGCTCGGTGAGGTGCTTCGCGACGACCTCCGCGGGCATCCCGTCGACCTGGAACGTCACCAGCGGCACGCGTTCGTGCTCGGGGCCGGCGCTCAGGACGCGGACCTGGGGCAGTTCGGCGACGCCGGCGCGCAGCGCGTCACCGAGCCGCTGCTCCCGTTCGGCCACAGCGGCGTGGTCCCACCGCGACAGCACCGCCGCGGCGACGCCCGCGCCGAGCACGGCCTCGAAGTTCGTCGTGCCGAGCTGGAGGTGGCCCGGCCCGTCCGGCTCGGCCGACGGCACCTGCTCGGCCAGCCTGGCACCGGCCGACACACCGGGCGCCAGCCACAGCATCCCCGCGTGCGGGCCGTACCACTTGTAGGAGGCGGTGACGAACGCGTCGCACCCGAGCTCGGTCATCTCGGCCCGGCGGTGCGCGACCGCCTGCACGCCGTCCACGAAAACCTTGGCGCCCACGGCATGCGCGGCCTCGGCCACCGCGCGCACGTCCGGCACGAACCCGAGCGCGTTCGACGCGGCGGTGACGGCCACCCACCTGGTCCTGGCACCGATGAGGTCCGTCACGGCCCGGACCGGCAGCGCGCCGGACGGGTCGAGCAGCGCCTCCCGGACGACGACCCCGCGGTCGGCGAGCGCCAGCCAGGGTGCGCGGTTGGCCTCGTGGTCGAGCTTCGTCACCACGATCTCGTCACCCGGCCGCAGCCCCGCCGCGACGGACCGGACGAACGTCGTGGTGAGCCCGGTCATGTTGGGGCCGAACACGACGTCGCCGTCCGGCGCGCCCAGCAGTTCGCGCAGCCGGGCCGCGCTCCAGCTCACGACCGCGTCGGAGAAGTCGCTCGCCGGGAAGCCGCCGTGGTCGTTCGCCACCAGGCCGCTGCCGAGGTAGCGCGCGACCGCCGCCACGACCGCACCGTGCACGAGCGTGCCGCCGGAACCGTCGAACCTGTGCTCGCCGTCGCGCCTGCCGGGGAACTGTCCCGGCAGCGGTCCCGTCGTCCACTCGTCGAGCAGGGGCCGGATGAAGTCGTCGACGTTCACGAGCGCACCTCCGGTGCCGGTTGCGGGCCGACGAGCAGCTGACCGAACCCGTGCTCCGCCGACTCGGCCTCCGGACGGGGACGGCGCAGGCGCACCAGGGTCCGCTTCAGCCACCGGTCGGTGCCGTCGTAGCGCGGCTCGAAGGCCGCCCGCCCGTGCACGGCGACGTCGTTGTCGATCAGCAGCACGTCCCCCGCCACCACGGGCACGACCTCGCGGCACGCGGTCAGCCGCTGTTCGAGCGTGCCGTGCACGGCGCGCAGTTCCTCGTCCTCGCCGAGGAAGGTGGTGTACGACGGGTCGTACCGCAGGCACGGCCCGTCCTCGGCGATCCACACCGTCGGGATCCCCTTCTCCCGCACACCGTCCGGAGTGGACTGTTCGGGGTACGAGTCGTCCGGCCCGATCCGCAGTCCCGGCCGGCTCAGCACCTCGACCTCGTGATCGGTGAGCCCGATCCGGCGGACGCTCGCCACCTCGCTGCCGATCCGGTCGTCGTTGCGCACGCAGGCCAGCATGATCAGATCCGCGCGGTGCGGGTGGAACGCGTCCTCGGTGTGCCAGGCGAGCGGCGTGGTGCTGCTCGCACCGACCTGCAGGTGCTCGTAACCCCTGCTGGGCACGATGTTGTGCACCAGCCTGCCGTCCTGCTGCCCCTCCCAGCCGAACACCCTGCCGATCGCACCCGCGAGCAGCACCAGTGCGACGTCGAGCGGTTCGGTCAGGCGCGAGGACGCCTTGCGCCAGTGCTCCGGGGTCGGACCGGGTGCGCCGAACTCGTCGAGCAGCCCGGAGAGCACCCGCCAGCCGCTGGTGCGGTCGGGCAGTTCGACCACCGCGTCCAACGCGTCGCGCAGCGCGGCCGGCACGTCGTGCAGCCAGTCGGTGAACAGGTCGTCCGCGGTGGCGCCGGCCGCCGTGAACTCGGTGGCCACCTGGTGCAGCAGGACGGCGGCGTGGCGCATCCGTTCGTCCCGTGATGTCGGCGTCATCGCACCGCTCCTCCTGTCGTCCGTTCCCGCGCGCGTGACGCGAGCAGCCGGCTCAGCGCCGCGAATTGGGCCTCACCGGGACCGGGGATCTCGGCCAGCACCGTGCGGCACACCGCCGCGCTGCACTCGGTGATCCGCAGGCGGCGGTCGTGCCACCGGGGCGGCAACAGCCGCCGGCCTCCGGCCAGCGCCTGGTTGCTGTAGGCGAAGTCGGCCACCACGTCGTCCGGCCCGACGCCGGCCCAGGTCAGCAGAATCGCGATCAGCAGGCCGGTGCGGTCCTTGCCGAGGCTGCACCCGACCACGACGGGCCGGTCGCCGAGCAGCTCGGCGACCTGTGCCGCGAGGTCCAGGTAGCGGGGCAACGCCCGGCGGTACCGGCGCAGCGCGTCCTCCGGCCCGTCGCCCTCGCCGGGGCCGCGGTCCTGCATCGGCATCCGCACCCACTGCCATCCGTCCCGCACGAGCTCGGCGGGCTCGCCGTCGTGCCGGATGTCCGCGTCCGTGCGCAGGTCGACGTAGACAGCGGGAGGCAGGGCGTTGCGCAACCCTTCTCTCGCTTCGTCGCTCAGCGACACGAGCGCGGACGTCCGCAGCAGCACTCCGCCCGCGAGCATCAGTCCATCCACAGTGGACAGTCCACCCGAGTCCCGCAGGTTCGGCAGCAACCCCGGCAGCAACCGCCTGCGTTCGGGCTTCACGACAGCTCCGCCGGCTGTCGCCGCGCCAGCGGGATGTTCCGCATGACCTCGGTCTGGTACTGGTGCCCGCCGAAGATGAACCGCAGGAACTCGGTCGGCGTGTGCCCGGACTGGAGCACCTCTTCCGAACCGGTGAACACCTGGCGGTTGAACGCGCTCACCTCACGTTCCGACATGCCGCCGTGCATGTGCTGGTACGGCGTGTAGAGCGTGGGCCGGACACGTGCGCCCGCCGCGGTCAGCAGGTCGACGGTGCGCTGGGTGCCGGCCGGCGTCGTGCCGGGCAGGCCCACGATCACGAAGCAGTTCAGCTCGATGCCCGCCTTCTCGCACCAGGCGATCACGTCGTGCAGCCGCTGGTTCGCCCGCTCCTTGAGCTTGGGCAGCTGGCCGGACGCGTCCTCGTCGAGCGTCTCGACGCCGACGCTGATCCGGATGCAGCCCGCCTCTCCCATGCGCCGGACCATGTCCTCGTCGAGGTGGAACAACGTCGTGGCGCACTTCCAGCGGTACGTGCGGGGCTCGGCCGCCAGCCCGTCGCAGAGCTGCCTGATCCAGCGCTTGTCCAGCGTGAACGTCGGCGCGTAGAACGCGACGTACTCGAAGGGGTGGCGGGCGAAGCAGTCCCGGATGTAGCCGATGGTCCGCTCCACCGTGATCCGCCGTTCCCGCAGGCCCTGCATCGGCGGCACGTCGCAGAAGTCGCAGCCGACGGGACAGCCGCGGGCGACCTGCACGACCAGCTCACGCCGGCTCGGGATGCCGCAGAACCGGTTGTCGTCGTTCTTGTACAGGCTTTCGTAAGCCGGGTAAGGAATCTCGCCGACGTCGGGCAGCACCCACTCGGCCGCGGGCAGCCACGTGCCCGGTCCGCTCGGCGCGCGCCAGCCGCCCACCGTGCGCAGCCACACGCCCGGCAGGGACTCGTTCGGCTGCCTGCCGCGCGCGGCCCAGCCCAGCGCCGCCGCGACACCCGCCTCGTAGTCACCGCTGCTCACCACCGCGTCGACCGCCATCGACTGCATGAACTCGGGGTTCTGGTAGCTCAGACGGCCCACGGTCACGATCAGCGCGCCCGGTGCGAGCTGGCGGGTGTAGTCGGCGGCCCGCCGGACGCCCTCGACGACGTCGTACTCGTTGACGAGGACGACCGCGTCGTAGCCGCCGCGGAAGACCGTGTCGCCGAACTCCTTCCAGGTGTAGTTCAGCGCGCCCGCGTCGATCGCGGTGACCTCGTGGCCCTGGCCGCGCAGGTACGCGGCGATGGTGAAGGTCGGCAGGTGATGACCGGCGTTGAAGTAGCTGGGCACGTGGGGTGGCCAGACGACCAGAGTCCTCATCACGCGATCCCCTCTCAGAAGCGGTGGTGGGAAACCCCTCGGCACAGTGCGGTGACGAGCGGTTCGAGTTCGGTCAGCGGCAGGTGCCGGGGCACCGGGCCCCCGTCGCGCCGCCGAGGCGGAGCGCCGGAGGCGGGGACGACCAGGACGGTCGCGCCGCCCGCGGCCGCCCTGTCGATCACGTCCCAGAAGTCGCGGCCGCGGAAGAAGAGCACCTTCTTCAGCAGGGCGCGGAAGTCCTTGGTCGCCCGGACCGGCAGGCCGGCCTCGGCCTGCTCGCGGATCCGGGCGGGCAGGCCGTCCCGCTCACCGCGGCGGATCCGCCACGCGCGGCGCACCACCCGCACGAGGCACGTCGCCGTCGGCGCGTCGAGGACGACCGCGAGCTGAGCGCGGGCCGCCCGGACCGGGATCGTCGGCGCGTAGTTGCCCTCGACGATCCACGCGTCCCCGGCCACCAGCTCGGCCTGGCGCGCCCGCCAGTCGGCGTCACTCGGCCGAGTCCACGACGGTCCCCAGTGCTCGTCGTCGAGGTGGTGCAACGGCAGTCCGGTGTGCGCGGCGAGCATTCGGGCCAGCCGGGTCTTCCCCGTACCGGGACAACCGAGCACGAGAATTCTCGACACCGGCGGAACACGCGCCGTCACCGCGCTGCCGCACGGGTTCCGCAGCCGTGCGCGCATTGTTCGGCGAGCAAGCCGAAGATCACCCTTTTCGTTCTGCGCGCACGTGCACACGCCCCCATTTGAGACGTTTCCGCGGTCAGTTCAGAACTCAGTTGCACACGTGCCCCCAGGTTCGTTCCGCAACTCGCCGGTGACATTCAGAAGAACATCGAGGAACGCGTCCGTCGTCGCGGTGTCGCCGACCGTGAAACGAATGCAGTTCGCGAGCCCGGCCAGCTCGTCGAGATCTTTCACGCGATATCCCGCGCGGGAGAGCTCCTCGACGAGCCGAGCACCCGCGAGACCGTGCGGCGCCGCGGCGGTGACGAAGTTGGCGTCCGAGTCCAGCACCTCCCACCCCGCGGCACGCGTGCGCTCGATCGCGCGCTCCCGGGACCGGCGCACCTCTGCCCAAATGGACACGAACTCGTCGTGGTGGTCGATCGCGTTCAGCAGCGCCCGCAGCGCCACCTCGGACACCGCGTGCTCCAGCGGTGCCGTGCCCAGTGCCGCGATCGCGGACGCGGACGCGGCCGTGACCGCGACCCGCGCGCCGGCCAGACCGTGCGACTTGGACATCGACTGCACGACGAACACCGCGTCACCCCGGCGGGCGAAGTGCGCGCCGAGCGGCCCGGCGAAGGCCTGATAACAGGAGTCGATGATCAGCAGGTGCCCGCGCTCGTGCGCCAGATCGGCGAGTTTGCGCAGGTAGGAGTCGTCGATCGAGCCGCCGGAGAGTCCGTTCGGCACGCTCACCGCGATCAGCGCGCCGGTGGTGCGCGCGGCCAGGTCGACCAGCGCGGCGCCCTGCGCGGCGGGATCGGCCCTCGGCGCGGTCACCCGCTGCACGGTGAGGCCGAGCACGGCGGCGGCCTGGGCGACCGCGACGTAGTTCGGATCCTGGAGCAGCACCGCCGTACCGCCGCGGCGAGCGTGGTGCTGACAGATCAGCCGCAGGGCGGAGTCCGATCCCGGTGTCAGCGCCATCTCGTCCGGCGGCAGCCCCAGGTACTCCGCCACGCGCACGGCACGACTCGCCGTCACGGGGTACCGCACGAGCGATTCCGGCACGAGGTCGCACATGACGACCCGGTGGATGTCCGCCACGCGGGAACTGATCAGCTCATTGCTGCTGAGATTGATCCGGCCGTCCTGACGTCGACGGCCGGAATGTACGTTTTGCACTGCCTCGAACCCCCAGACAAAGCCCTGTGACGGGCTCATCGGCAAGGGAGGCACACAGGACTGCCCAGGCCGCGCTAAACGGCCGGACGCACCTGGATGAAGTGGACTGTGCCCCCTGGCGAAGTCCGCTGAAAGCAACGACCGAGCCTCCCTCAAGGCCGATCGCCGCCGACCGTAGCAGCGGCCCGGAGATCGTGGCAAGCATTCCTCGGGTTAGCCCGATCGAGTGACGGCAACCGGCCGGGTTGACGCCTCCCGGAGATCGTGTAAGAGTCCGAATGGATGTCGGCTGGGGGCCGGGCCAACGGGGTTCCGGATTTTCTGGACATTCACAAATATCCTCATCGCGTTTCGCCGCGACACTTCCTGCTGCGTGCGAAGTCTTTTCTTTGGGGGAATTCGATGACTCTCACGAGTGCCGCGGTCATGCCCTCGGCACGTCTCGCGCAGTACCCCGACGGCCACCCCGACCTGCTCGTCAGAGGCGGCGGCCGGCGGCTGCGGGGCGAGGTGACGGTGCCGGGGTTCAAGCACTCGCTGGTCACCGTGCTCGCGGCCGCGGCGTCGGCGGACGCGTTGGTGCGCATCACGAACGTGCCGGACATCGTCGAGACCGGGGTGCTGACCTCGTTGCTGCGGGACGCGGGTGCCCGCATCACCGTCGACGGCGACGTGCTGGAGCTCGACGCGAGCGGGATCGGCAACGCCACGCTCGACGCGGGGCTCGCCGCGCGCATCCACGGCGTGGTCTACCTGATCCCCTCGCTGCTGCACCGCACCGGCCACGTCGTCGTACCCGCCAACGGCGGCTGCCAGATCGGGGACGGCCCCGGCCTCGCGAGGCCCGTCAGCCAGTACCTGAGCGTGCTGCGGTCCTTCGGGGCCACCGCGGTCACGGCGCCGAACGGTGATCTCCAGGTGACCGCGACCAGGCTGCGCGGCTGCGAGATCGACCTGCTCGACCACACCGTCGACCGGCGGCTCAAGACCGGCCCGCACTACTCGGGCGCGTCGAAGATGGCGCTGTTGCTGGCGGCGGTGTCCACGGGCACCAGCACGCTGCGCAACCTCTACCCCAAGCCGGACGTGACCGATCTGGTCGACGTCCTGCAGCAGCTCGGCGCCGAGATCGAACGCCCAGCGGAAGGCACGGTCGTGGTGCACGGCCGCGGCGGCGCGGACCTGCGCACGCCGGTGTCCCACGCGCTGGTGCCCGATCTCATCGAGGTCGTCACCTGGATCTGCGCGGGCGCGACCGCGGCGGCCGAACCGCTCGTGGTGCGCGCCGACCACCTGGGCCGCGCGCTCACCGCGCTCACCCCCGAGCTGGACGCCCTGCGCGTCATGGGGGTCGACTTCGAGACCGGCGACCGGACCGTCGTCGTGCACCCCGCCGAGCGGCTGCGGCCGATCGAGCTGACGATCGCCTCGCACGGCGTCTACAGCGACAGCCAGCCGTTCCTGGTGCTGCTCGCGGGCCTCGCCGAAGGCCGGTCCCGCTTCACCGAAACCGTGTGGGCCAACAGGTTCTCCTACCTCGCGCTGCTGGAGGAGCTCGGCATGCGGGTGGGCAGGACCGACCGCTCCGCCGTGGTCGACGGGCGGTGCCCGCCGTCGTCGCCCGGCCGTGAGCTCGTCGCCCCGGACCTGCGCGGCGCCGCCGTGGCGTTGCTCGCCGCGCTCACGGTGCCGGGCCCGACCCTGCTCAGCGGTACCCACCACCTCGCCCGCGGATACGCGGACCTGCCCGGTGCGCTGACCGCGCTGGGCGCCGACATCGTCGCCGTGCCGAGCCGGAGGTAAGCGGAGTTGTTCACAGAAGCAGTGCTCAAGCACCGGCCGTCCGACTTCATCGTGCGTGAGGCGATGGCCTTGCCGGTGCAGGACGAACCCGGCCCCGCACACCGCTACCTCGTGCTGCGCAAGTGCGGTTACACCACCACCGAGGCGGTCGGCTGGATCGCCGCGAAGCTCGGCCTGCGCACCGCCGACATCACCTTCGGCGGGCTGAAGGACGAGGACGGCGTCACCGAGCAGCTGATCGCGTTGCCGGCCGCCGCACTGTCCGATGAGGACACCGGGTGCGTGCTGAGCCTCACCGAGGCCGACGAACGCAGGCTGTCGTTGTGGCACCACGGTTACGGCGCCGATCCCATCGCGATCGGGGAGCTGGAGGGCAACGCCTTCCGCGTCGTCGTGCGCAACCTCGGCGGCTCACCCGCGGAACGGTTCTCCGCACTGCGCAAGGTGAACCTGTTGTTCCTCAACTACTACGACACCCAGCGCTTCGGCGTGCCGGGAGGGCCGAAGCGCAGTCATCTGGTCGGCGAGGCGATGCTGGCGGACGACTGGTCGCTCGCCCTGCGCGAACTGGCGGGCCTCGGCGCGCCGGAGAGCGACGCGGCGGGCGCGTGGACGGGGAAACCCAAGCAGTTCTTCGATTCCCTCGACCCGCGGGCGGCGTCGTTCTTCCTCGCGGCGCACAGCTCGCACGAGTGGAACACCGCGCTGGCCGCACGTGCGGGCGAGGTGTTCGGGGACGCGGCGCTCGACGCCGAGATCGACACGATCCCCTACCGCTACGCGCGGTGCGGCGCCGCGGCGGCGGAGCTGCTCGGCACCTGCCGGGAGATCCCGTTCGTCAAGCGGAACCTCCGCAACGGACTGATCACCGCGAAGACGTCGACGCGGGCGTCGGTCGTGCAGACCGTCGTGTCGGTCAGCGGGTTCGGTCCCGACGCGGAGTTCCCCGGCAGGTTCCAGGCGACCCTCGGGTTCTTCCTCCCCTCGGGCTGCTATGCGACGGCGGCCGTCCGTCAGCTGGTCGGCTACATCACCCACGGAGCGCCGTGATGGCACCGACGACGCAGCTGCTCGACCCCGCGACCGGGCTGCCGTTCGCCGAGGTGCCGCTGGCCCGCGAGACCGAGGTCGACGCCGCCGTGCGAGCCGCCGTGACCGCGTTCGAGACGTGGCGCCGCACGACTCCGGCCGAACGCGGCCTCGCGCTGCTGCGGATCGCGCAGGCGCTGGAGGACAGCGCGGACGAGTTCGCCGACCTCGAATGCGCGAACACCGGCAAGCCCCGGCGCAGCGCCGTCGCCGACGAGATCGAGCCCGCCGTGGACCAGCTCAGGTTCTTCGCGGGCGCGGCGCGGTTGCCGGAGGGCAAGGCCGCGGGCGAGTACCTGGCCGGGCACACTTCATCGGTGCGCAGGGAACCCATCGGGGTCTGCGCGCAGCTGCTGCCGTGGAACTACCCGCTGCAGATGGCGGTGTGGAAGTTCGCCCCGGCGATCGCGGCCGGCAACACGGTGGTGCTCAAGCCGGCCGAGACCACGCCGCTGACCGCGGTGCGGCTGGCCGAGGTCGCGGCGTCCTTCCTGCCGCCCGGCGTGCTCACCGTGCTCTGCGGCGACCGGGAGACCGGGAGACTGCTCGCCGCGCACCCGGACGTCGCGCACGTCTCGCTGACCGGGAGCACTCGCGCCGGCCGCGAGCTCGCCGCGGCCGCGGGTGCCTCGCTCAAGCGCCTGCACCTGGAACTCGGCGGCAACGCGCCGGTTCTGGTCTTCCCCGACACCGACGTGGCGGCGGCCGCCGCCGGGATCGCCGAGGCCGCGTTCTTCAACGCGGGCCAGGACTGCGTCGCGGCGGCCCGCGTGCTGGCGCACGAGGACGTCGCCGACGAGCTCGTCGAGGCACTCGTCAAACAGGCGCAGGTCACGCGGACCGGGCCGTCCGACGACGAGAACGCCTTCTACGGCCCGCTCAACAACGCCGACCAGCTCGCCCGGTTGACCGGCCTGGTGGACCGGCTGCCCGCACACGCCGTAGTGCGCACCGGTGGCACGCGCGTCGGTGACCGCGGCTACTTCTTCGCACCGACGGTGATCACCGGCGTGCGCCAGGACGACGAGATCGTGCAGGAGGAGCTCTTCGGACCGGTGCTCACCGTCCAGTCGTTCGCGACGGAGGAGGAGGCGGTGCGGCTCGCCAACGGCGTGCCGCAGGGCCTGGCCGCCAGCGTGTGGACGCGCGACCACGCCAGGGCGAACTCGGTCACCAACGAGCTCGACTTCGGGTGCGTGTGGATCAACACGCACCTGCGCTTCGCCGCCGAGATGCCGCACGGCGGGTTCAAGGCATCCGGGTACGGCAAGGACCTGTCCGCCTACGCGGTCGAGGAATACACCCGCATCAAGCACGTCATGTCCGCTCACTGATGATTGGGGGCACGTTCATCGTGTTGACGAACAAGGAAGCCGGCTTCGAGCACATCACCGACCCGTTCGAGATCCACCTCTCCACCGGCGTGGTCGCGCCGGACGTGGTGGAGAAGCTCTTCGAGCAGGCCCCGCTGCTGGGCGCGCAGCAGATCGCGCGGACCGACCCGGCGCACGAGAAGCAGTACCGGATGAACCTGCTGTACCTGGTGCGGGACGGTGTTCTCGCCGAGGGCACGCTGGGGCTGTCCGGCCTGTGGTCGTCGCTCGTCGCCGACCTGACGTCCGACGAGTTCACCAGGTGGCTGGAGGAGGGCACGGGGCTGAAGCTGGCCGGGCTGCCGTTCGACATGGGCGTCTACACCCACGTCGACGGCGACTTCATCTCGGTGCACAAGGACAAGCCGAACAAGCAGCTGACCGCGATCCTCTACCTCAACCCCGAGTGGCCGGCCGGTGTCGGCGGTGAGTACGAGGTGCGGTTGAGCGGGGATCCCGCGCAGGAGCCCGCGCGCCGCATCCCGCCGGCTCCCGGCCAGCTGCTCGCGTTCCCGCCCACCGACACCTCGTGGCACGCTGTGTCCAAAGTGGACACCGGAGGAACGCTCACCCGGCTCACGGTCCAGCTCGAGTACTGGTTCGAGGACTGGGCCACGCGCCACGGCGAGTGACCGAACCCGGCGATGATCCGAACTGAAGCCGAGTTCCTCAGGCACCAGAAGCCGTTCACCCACCACACCGTGGACAAGATGATCGAGTCCGCGGACCTGGCGCGGCTCGCCGCTGCTCCACCGGCCGCCGAGCTCTACCGGCGGCTGGTGAAGCAGGGCTCCTGGCACGTCAAGAACTACCGGGCGTGGCTGCTCACCCTCTTCGAGCACGGCGAGCGCACCCCGGCGGCCGGTCTGCTGTCCGAACCGTGGACCGAGCTGCTGGACGACCTGCTGTCACCCGAGTTCACCGCGTGGGCCAGCGAGGGGCTGGATCGGGACGTGACGTCGTTGCCGGTCACGGTGGGCGTCTTCCGCTACGGCGAGGGCGACCACCAGACGGTGCACACCGCCAAAGCCACCAAGGCGCTGCACTGGGTGCTGCACCTCAACGAGGACTGGCGGCCCGGTCTCGGCGGCGAGCTGCACCTGTGGGAGAGCGAGGACGCGGCCGCGCCCGCGCTCTCCATCCCGCCGCTGGGCGGGACGAGCGTGCTGTTCGCACCGCACGCGTCGACGTGGCACAGCATCGGCGAGGTCACCGCGGACGGCCGGTTCGACCGCGCGACCGTCGTCCTCGAGTACTGGCAGCCGTAGCCCGATCCCGAACGATCTCCGCACCGGAGGACTTGCCATGACCATTTCGAACGACCTCGTGGACGTGCGGCGCACGTGGGCGACACCGCTGCAGGAGCAGTGGTGGTTCCTCGACCACTGGTCGGCGGAGCACACCAACACCTTCGTCACCCTGCCGGTGCGGTTGAGCGGGCCGCTCGACGTCGACCGGCTGCGGGCCGCGGCCGACACGGTGCTGGCCCTCCACGACGTGCTGCGGAGCAGGTTCGAGCTGCAGCGCGGCCGGGTGCGCCGGTTCGTCCTGCCGCCACGGGAGGACGTGCTCGTCGTCGTGGACCCCGAGGTCGCGGCACTCGACGTGGCCGGGCGGGTCCGGCGCGAGCACGGCGACCTCTTCACGGTGCTGCTGCGGCGGATCGGTGCGCGGGAGCACCTGCTCGAGTTCGTCGCCCACCGCTGCGTGGCCGACGAACGGTCTCTGGTGCTGTTGCTCGACAAGCTCGTGCTCGCCTACCGGGGTGGCGTGCTCGCTCCGCCACCGGTCGACTGGGAACCGCAGACGGCGGCGGCGCTCGAGCACTGGCGGCGGACGCTCGACGGCGTGCCGCTGCTCGACCTGCCCGCCGACGCGGTGCGGCCGACCACGATGTCGTTCCGCAGCGATCGGGTGATCTCGGTGCTGCCGGCCGAGGTCGTCACGGCGGCGCGGCGTGAACCTGCCGGCGTCGAGGCCGTGCTGCTGGCGGCGGTGGCCCTGGTGCTGGGCAGGCACGGCGCGACGCAGCGGATGGTGCTGGGCCTGGGTCACTCCGGCAGGCCCGCCGGCCACGAGCGGGCCGTCGGAGCCCACGCGGACACCGTGCCCGTCGTGCTCGACCTCGCCGGGCTGCCCGCGGCGGCCGTCGTCGAACACTGCCGGCAGGCGATCGGGACCTCGGTGGCGCACGGGAGCCTGTCCGTCGCGCAGCTGGTGGAACGGCTCGGGCTGACCCGCGAAGCCAGCAGGCACCCGGTGTTCCAGCACGCGGTCGAGGTGATCACGGCCCCAGGTGGTCAGCGCGTGGGCGAACTGGAGGTGGTCCCGCTCGACTTCACCGGCGTCGACCAGCGACTCGACCTGTGCTTCCGGTTCATCTGCCGGGACGAGGGGATCGAGCTGCGGCTGGACTACGCGGCCGATCTGTTCGACCGGCGCCGGATCGAGCACCTCGCCGAGCACGTGACCACGTTGCTCGCGGACCTGCTCGCGCACCCGGAACGGCACCCGGAAGAGCTCGCGATGCTCGGCGAACGGGAGCTGCGCGCGCTGGACGTCGAGTGGCAGGGCGAGCCGCGGCCGGTCGACCCGGCGATGATGCACGAGCGGTTCGCCCGGCAGGTGTCCCGCACCCCGGACGCGATCGCCGTCGAGGAACCGCGGCGCCGGGTCACCTTCGCCGAGCTGGACGAGCTGTCCACGCGGCTCGCGCACCACCTGCGCGGCCTCGGCGTCGGACCGGACGTCCCGGTGGGCGTCGCGCTGGAACGCGGCATAAACGCGGTCACGGCGGTGCTGGGCGTGCTGAAGGCGGGCGGTGCCTACGTTCCCCTCGACCCGACCTACCCGCAGGAACGGCTGCGGTACGTGCTCGCCGACTCCGGTGCGCGGGCGCTGGTGACCGCACGGGCTCAGGCGGAGCTCTTCGACGCACCGACGATCCCCGTCGTGCTGATGGACCGCGACCGCGAGCTGATCGCACAGGCGCCGGCGACGCCCGTGGAGTCCGGTGTGACGCCGGAGAACCTCGTCTACCTCATGTACACCTCCGGCTCCACCGGCCGGCCCAAGGGCGTGCGGACCTTGCACCGCAACCTGAACTGGTACCTCGACTGGTTCCTCGACACGGTCCCGAACGAGGCCTTCACGACGGTGTTCGCCACGATCGCGTTCTCGTTCGACGTGTCCGCAATGGACATCTGGCCGCCGCTGCTCACCGGCGGCACGGTCCGGTTCAGCGACGGTCTGCTCGCGGTGCCGGAGGGCTCGCCGGAGCTGCGGGACGTCACGATGATGAACCTCGTCCCGTCGGTGCTCGCCGAGTACCTGCGGGCCAACCGGTTGCCCGCGTCGGTGCACACCGTCACGATCGGCGGCGAGCAGCTCAGCCCGCAGCTCGTGGCCGACCTGTTCGAGCGCTCCGAGGTCCGGGACGTCTTCCACCTCTACGGCCCCACCGAGACCACTGTGTTCGTGACCGCACAACACCTCGTGCGCGGCGACGGGCAGCACGTGACGCTGGGCCGCGCGATCCACAGCAGCCGCATCGACATCCTCGACGAGCACGGCGCTCGGGTGCCGGTCGGGGTGCCCGGCGAGATCCACATCGGCGGCCCCGGCGTGGCCGACGGCTACCTCGACCGGCCGGAGCTCACCGCGGAACGGTTCCTGCCCAACCCGTACGCGCTCGTGCCGGGCGAGCTGATGTACCGCAGCGGCGACATCGGCCGGTGGAACTTCGACGGCGAGATCGAGTTCCTCGGCCGCAAGGACAACCAGGTGAAGGTGCGCGGCGTGCGCATCGAGCTCGGCGAGATCGAGGCGACGCTCGGCGAACACCCCGGCGTCGCGGCGGTCGTGGTGTCGGTGACCGAACGCCAGGAGCTGGTCGCCCACGTCGTGGGCCGCACCGAGGCACTGGACCTCGACCTGCTGCGGGCCCACGCCCAGGACCGCCTGCCGAGCTTCCTCGTGCCGTCGGTGTTCATGCGGATCGACACCATCCCGTTGTCCCCCACCGGAAAGGTGGACCGCTCCGCACTGCCGGCACCGACGGCCGTCTCGCGCGCCGAGGAAGGCCCGCGCACGGCGACCCAGCGCGCGCTGTGCCAGATCTGGGAAAGTGTGCTCGGCCGCGACGACATCGGCCCCGGATCCCACTTCTTCCAGTCCGGCGGCCATTCGCTGCTCGCCATCAGGGTCATGAGGGAGATCCAGACGGTGCTCGGCGTGAAGCTCGGCATCCGAACCCTGTTCCACACTCCCGTGCTCGCGGACCTCGCGAACGCGGTCGACCAGAAGCTGGGTGCAGCCTGATGGACATGAGCCTCTTCTACTTCGCGGACGACGCCGCGGAGGACGGTTACCGGTTGCTGCTGGAGGGCGCGCGCTTCGCCGACACGCACGGCTTCACGGCCGTGTGGACACCCGAACGGCACTTCCACGCTTTCGGCGGCCGCTACCCCAACCCGTCGCTGACCAGCGCGGCCGTGGCCGCCACCACCCGCAACGTGGCGGTGCGCGCCGGCAGCGTGGTGGCGCCGCTGCACCACCCGGTGCGCGTCGCCGAGGAGTGGTCCGTGGTGGACAACCTGTCCGGCGGCCGGGCAGGCGTGTCCCTGGCCCCCGGCTGGCACGTCGTCGACTTCACGCTGCGCCCGGAGAACTACCAGTCACGGCGCGAGGTGCTCACCGAAAGCCTGCACACCATCCGGAAGCTCTGGCGGGGCGAGCCGGTCGAACTGCCCGACGGCAACGGCGACCTGTCGTCCGTGCGCATCCACCCGAAGCCCGTGCAACCGGAGCTGCCGATCTGGCTCACCAGCTCCGGCAGCGCGGCAACGTTCAAGCAGGCGGGCGAACTCGGCACCGGCGTTCTCACGCACCTGCTCGGCCAGTCGCTGGACGACCTCGCCGGCAAGATCGCGGACTACCGGGCGAACCACGAACGGTGCCACGGAACGCGCGGCCACGTGGTGCTGATGCTGCACACGTTCATCGGCCCCGACAGCGACACGGTGCTGGAGGTGGTGCGCGAGCCGTTCCGCGCCTATCTGCGGTCCTCGATAGGCCTGATCACCCAGGCGGCGCGGGAACTGCTGCCCGGCATCGACCCGGACACCCTGGACCCCGAGGACATCGACTTCCTCGTGGACCACTCGTTCGACCGCTACTACCGCACCGGCGGGCTGTTCGGCACGGTCGATGAGGGGCTCAAGGTGCTGGAGCGCCTGACGGAGATCGAGGTCGACGAAGTCGCCTGTCTCATCGACTTCGTACCCGGCGCGGACACGGTGCTGGCCGGCCTGCACCACCTGGCCGAACTGCGGGAGGCCCACACCAGCCGGCAGCGCATCCCGGCGGCGGCCCGAACCTGATCGTCCACACGTGAACGCACCTGGTCCACAAAGGACAGCTACTTGACGACGGCGGCGACCCCGACCCGAACATGGGCGACTTGCCTGTCGGCCGAGTCCGCAGGGCGGCCTCGTGGCACCGGTGTCAGGGCTTCTCGAAGTGCTGGTAGTCGATCGGCGTGTCCCAGAAGCCGCCCCAGGTCCAGCCGCGCGTGGTGAACGCCTGCTCGGTGGCGTCGCCCGCGTGGATCATGCCGGGCACGTTCTGAGTGCGGTCGACGTAGGGCGCGCCGTTGGGCGGGTAGACCGTGCCGCTGCGGGAGATGTAGGGGTTCTGCACGGTGTTGATGTCGATGGCCCGCCCGTAGGAGTGGTTGGACCAGGCGGTGCCGCCGGTGATCGCCCGGCAGTTGAACGCCGAGGTGTTGTTGGCCGCCATCGACGCGTCGTCGTCGGAGTCGTACTTCTCGATCGTCTCCATCCGCTCGATGGGGAACCGGCCGAAGTACAGGTCGGCGAAGACGCGGGCGACCTCGACGGCGAGATCAGCGTGGACCACCAGCTCGCCGCGGTGCACCGCACCGTCGAAGCCCATGAAGTTCAGGCTGACCAGCCGCAGCTGATCGGGCCCCACGGGGCAGCCTTCCCGCCAGCTGGAAGCGAGCCGCTTCGCGGTGACCGGCTTGATGACGGCGACGTAGGGCGGAAGGCCGCTGCCGGCCGGTGCGGCGAGTTCCACGGTCCGGGCAGCGGTGGCGGACGCCGGCGCGGTACCCACCAGGACCACGGACGCGATGAACGTGATGAGCGCGAAGACTCGGTTGCTCAACTTCAAAGAACTTCCTCTCGGACTCGGAGATCGGTGCACTGACAAGACTCAAACACGAGTGGAACGCCTGTCCGCCGCACCAGAGGTCAGTGCGGCCAACTGGTCCGCGTATTCGATGCGTGCGACCCAGTCCGCGGGCCAGGCAGCCAGACCGTGCGCAGCGCCCGCGAACGCCCCGGCCAGCGCGGCGATCGAATCGGAGTCACCGCTGGTCCGAGCGGCCCGCACCAGACACCGCACCGGGTCGTCGGCATGCCGGATCGCGCAGTACAGCCCGGTCGCCAGCGCCTCCTCGGCGATCCAGCCCTCGCCAGTGGCAAGGCACGCGTCCAGGCCGTCGTCAGGACGAGCGAGGGCAGCCACCAACCGCTCAAGGACGACGACGCACTCGTCCCAGCCGCGGGCGATGAAGTCACCGGGTGTCGTAGCCCCGGGCATCTGCCACAGCGCCCCCAGCCACTCCTCCAGGTAGATCGAACGCCGCTCATCGCAGCGAGCCAGCAGCGCGCCGGGCACGTCGGCCAGTTCGACGCCGTCGACCAGCAGCCGCGTCGCGAAAGCGGTGAGCTCGGCCGCGGCCAGCGCCGTGGGATGCCCGTGGGTCATCGCGGCCTGCAGTTGCGAGATCCCGGCAAGCACGCCGAGGTCGAGCCCGGACACCAACCCCACCGGAGTGACCCGCATGTTCGCGCCGCATCCCTTGGAGCCTGCGATGGTCGCCTCCACCCACGGCGCGCCCTCCGCCAGTCCGCCACACGCGCGCAGACACGTCATCCCCGGCGCACGATTGTTGTCCGGACTGTGCGCCCAAGCCACGAACCGTTCCCGCAACCGCGGCTCGAGCGCATCAGCGGTGTACCGGTCGACACCGTGCAACGCCCACGCGACCGCAAGCGCCATCTGCGTGTCATCGGTGACCAACGCGGGATCACCCACCAGGTCATCCGGCCCGGCGGGACCGAACTCGCGGTCGATCTCCGCCACCGTCAGGAATTCCGTCGGCCGGCCGAGCGCGTCCCCGAAAGCCAACCCGTACAACGATCCCGCGATTCGGTCCACAGCCCCAACCCTACGGACGCCGGCCGCGAACCGCTCTCGGTTTCCACCGACACCCGCGACCGCTTCCAGCAGAGCACGCCGGCCCTCGCGTCGCAGGCGCGCAAGTACGGGCTGGGCATGGGCTGTCGGGGTGTCCGCCCGTTCGGCCATGCGAGTTCACGTCTCCCCCTTGACTGACGATAGCCTCGTAACTGAGGATATCGTCAGCAACTGCGGCAGACGACGAAGTACCGGAGGCGCGCGCCGACCACCACACGCCGGCGATGGTGCTCGCACCGCCGTGCCCGTCTCCGCTGGCCACATGGCTTGTCCGGCAAGGAGTTCTGATGCCCACGCGCCCGAACGTCCCGATCTACCGCCCCGACCTGTACTCGGCGGCAGCCATCCGGGACCCGTACCCGCACTACGCCCGGCTGCGCGAACTCGGCCCGGTGGTGTGGCTGCGCAAGCAGAAGGTCTATGCCCTGCCGCGCTATGCCGAGTGCAAGGCCGTACTGCTGGACGCCAAGACCTTCGTCTCGGGCCAGGGCGTCGGCCTCAACAACCTCGTCAACCGGCTCGGCCGGGGCACCACCCTCTACAGCGACGGCGACGACCACGCCCGCCGCCGCGCCCAGGTCGCCCACCGGCTCACCCCCAGGGCCCTGCGCGCGATGGCGGAAACCGTTGAGCGGCAAGCCGTCGAGGTCGTCGAGGCCGCCGTCGCCCGCCGCCGGGTCGACGGTGTCGAGGTCGCCACCGCGCTGCCGATGTCGGTAGTGCCGGACTTCGTCGGCTGGCCCCGGGACGCACGGGAGCACCTGCTGCACTGGGGCGGCGCGTCGTTCGACATCCAGGGCCCGTCCAACCGGCGGGCGGTGCGCGGCATCCCCGCGTCCCTGCGCGCCCTGCGCTTCGCCCACCAGGTCGTGCGCGACCGGTCCGTCCTGCCCGGCAGCATGGCCGACGACCTGCTCCGCGCGGCCGACGAGGACAAGATCCCGCGCGCCGAGTGCCCCAGGTTGATGATCGACTACCTCGTACCGTCCCTGGACACCACGATCAGCGCCATCTCCAGCGCCCTGCACCTGTTCGCGACCCACCCCGAGCAGTGGCGCGTCCTCAAGGCCGACCCGGGCCTGATTCCCAACGCGGTCAACGAGGTCGTCCGCTGCGAATCCCCGCTCCGCGCGTTCTCCCGCAAGGTCACCCAGGCCACCGAAGTGGCCGGAACCACCATCCCGCAAGGTTCAAGGCTGCTGGTCGTCTACGCCTCAGCCAACCGCGACGCGCTGGAGTGGGACGCCCCGGACACCTTCGACATCCGCCGCAACGCGGCCCGCCAGCTCGGCTTCGGACACGGCGAACACGGCTGCGCGGGCCAGGGTCTGGCCCGCCTGGAAACCGCCGCCATGCTGCGCGCCCTGGTCGAACGCGTCGACCGCATCGAGGCGACCGGAGCACCGGAACGGGCCCTGAACAACATCATTCACCGCTTCGAGCGGCTCCCGCTCGAACTCGTCCCCGCGTGAAAGGGCTGTTCGATGAAGATCTCCGTCGACGACGATCGCTGCGAAGGCCACGGCCAGTGCGCCGCGCAGGCCCCCGCCGTGTTCAGCCTGGACGACAACGCCGAGCTCACCTACCGGTTCGAGGGAACCGAGGTGCCCGACGAGCACGCCGCCGCCGCCCGGGCCGCGGTCAACTCCTGCCCGGTCGCCGCGCTGCGAGCCCTGTCATGACGCCGGCTCAGGTCGAGCCGCTGGTCGAGGACTTCGCACATCGACGTTCGACGGGTTCGCGCGGCGCGAGCAGCAACGCAAAGCCACGCACATCGTCTTCGAGATCAACCGCATGACGGCGTCGAAGCTGACTTGATGCGGTGGCACCACCGAAACAGCTGCTGCAGCTGAAACCCTCATGACAGCAACGATTTCTGGCACCCTGTTGTCGGGGGCGTTGCCTGGAAAGTCCAATCACGGGGGAAAAACATGGATCAGGTGGTGCGTCATGCCTGTCCGCGGGGGACTTGGGAAGTGGTGGAGGCGGTTCCCGACCGGAGACTCCGGCCAGGCGTCCGTTGTTACCGGGGGTTCCGCTTCGCGCTCGACGAGGTGCGGCGGCGGCTTGAGATCCCAGTCCCGCTGGTGACGGTCGTCCTCAACTTCGACCGGCAGCTGCGCTTGGCGAGCACCTCCAGCGCTGTCCCGACGCCGCGCTCGCTCACCTCGCTGGTGTCCGGCATGCGCACCTGCGCCACGGTCGGCGAACACGACGGCCACCTGCACGGGTTGGAGATCGTTCTTGAGCCGTGGGCCGCCTTCACGCTGTTCGACATCCCCCTGCGGGAGCTGAAGAACCGGATCGTCGAGGCGTCGGACCTGCTCGACACCCGGATCCGCGAGCTGACGGACGCATTGGCCTCGACCGCCGACTGGTCGGGCCGCTTCCGCCTGCTCGATTTCGTGCTTCGGCAGTGGTGGGCTGCCGGTCCCGCGTGTTCTCGCCACGTGATGCGCGCATGGCAGGTGCTCGCCCGTTCGGGCGGGGTGATGCCGATCGCGCAGCTCGCCGACCACGTGGGCTGGAGCGAGCGCCAGCTTGAGCGCCGCTTCGCCGAACAGATCGGCCATCTGCCGAAGGCGGCCGCGCGCATCATGCGGTTCCAGCAAGCGATGCGCAAGCTCCTCACCTGCGTGCCCGCTGCCGAGATCGCGACGGCATGCGGCTACTACGACCAGGCCCACCTCGACCGGGAGTTCCTGTCGATGACGGGCCGGACCATTTCCCAGTTCCTCCTCGAACGCCACGCAGCCGGCTCCGGGCCACTGGCCCGGCAACGGGTGGCCGGTGACGTCACGAGCGTGCCGCTCGTCGCCGATGTCGGTTTTCTCCAAGAGTCGACCACTCCTCACAGCACAGGATTGTCGACGCCCGGGCTTGCCGGTCGCGGAGTCCGGGCGAAGCCGATCCGCAGTCGAAGAGGGGGATGAATCATGCGCTCGAAGGGAATGCTCGGGGCCGCAGTGCTGGCCGCGGTGTTCACCGTCGCCGGTGTCGTCACAGCGGACGCCAGTCCGGCCAACGGGGAATTGGACGCGCTGGCCCGCGTGTACGCGTACCAGGGTGACGACTACGCGTCGACCACGGGCAGGTGGGTGGAGGCCTGCGACATGGAACGCGACGGCAACGGTGTCTACGGGGAGTTCTGGTACGGCTCCAGCGGCCACACCTATGTCTGGGACGGCAACGGTTCGGCCGGTGGCTGTGGGAACCAAACGCTGTCGTCCACGGTGACCCGGTTCCGGGTGTGCGAGGACCACGGCAGCTGCTCCGCGATCATCCACACCCACTTCTGAGCCCTGACCGAAAGACCGTTCACGGCCCCTCCACGACATGTCGTGGAGGGGCTTCTCTGCACGTTTCGTCGCTGAAAGGCCCTGCGCTCATCGGCGTGCCGGCGCGTCGCAGTGGTCGGCAACTGTCTGCAGTGGACTTCCTGGGACGCTCACCAGTCCGTCCCGCGAGGTTCGGGGCGCATAGATGACGAAAACGCGGGTACTGCCTGACTGACGTCGTCGCTCCGAGGAGGATGCAGTGGCCAACCGCAAGCCCGGCAAGCTCGTGAAGGCGGCACTCGAGAAGGCGGTGGACAAGGTCACCGAGATGGTGAACCCGCCGATCCCAGGTGTCCCGAACAGCGAGCCGCCGTCGCTCGAGGAGCCGACCGAGCCGCGCGGTCCGTTGCCTCCCAAGCCCGACCAGACCGGCCCCGAGACGGTGTCGCCCACGGGAGCGCCGACCGGTGCGCCGCAGACCACCAACGCCCAGCAGGGCGACTTCCTCACCACCTCGGCCGGAGCCCGGCTGTACGACACCGACCACTCGCTGAAGGCCGGTGAGCGCGGCCCGACGTTGCTGCAGGACCACCACCTGCGCGAGAAGATCATGCACTTCGACCACGAGCGCATCCCGGAGCGCGTGGTGCACGCACGCGGCTACGGCGCTCACGGCGTGTTCGTTGGTTACGGCACGGCGGCGAACGTCTGCAAGGCCGCCTTCCTCGGCGACGGCGTCGAGACGCCGGTGTTCGTGCGGTTCTCGACCGTGCTGGGCTCGCGCGGCTCGGCCGACACCATGCGCGACACCCGCGGGTTCGCGACGAAGTTCTACACGCAGGAAGGCAACTTCGACCTCGTCGGCAACAACATCCCGGTCTTCTTCATCCAGGACGGCATCAAGTTCCCGGACATCATCCACGCCGGCAAGCCGCACCCGGACCGGGAGATCCCGCAGGCGCAGAGCGCGCACGACACGTTCTGGGACTTCGTCTCCACGCACACCGAAGCCACCCACCACGTCATGTGGAACATGTCCGACCGCGGCATCCCGCGCTCCTACCGGACGATGGAGGGCTTCGGCGTCCACACGTTCCGGCTGGTCAACGCGGACGGCGAGACCGCGCTCGCGAAGTTCCACTGGAAGCCCAAGCTCGGCGTGCACTCCCTGGTGTGGGAGGAGGCGCAGATGATCAACGGCTTCGACCCGGACTTCCACCGCCGCGACCTCGCCGACGCCATCGAGTCCGGCGCCCACCCGCAGTGGGAGCTCGGCCTGCAGATCTTCCCCGACACGCCGCGGCAGACGTTCGAGGGCATCGACCTGCTCGACCCGACGAAGATCGTGCCGGAGGAACTCGCGCCGGTGCAGCCGGTCGGGATGCTGACGCTGAACCGCAACACCACGAACTTCTTCGCCGAGACCGAGCAGGTGGCGTTCCACCTCGGCAACCTGGTGCCCGGCATCGACGTCACCGACGACCCGCTCTTCCAGTCCCGGCTGTTCTCCTACCTGGACACCCAGCTGACCAGGCTCGCCGGCCCGAACTTCAACCAGCTCCCGATCAACCGCCCGCACGTGCCGGTCAACGACATGTTCCGCGACGGATACCACCAGCACGCGGTGCACGCGGGCGTCGCGCCGTACCGGCCGAACACCCTGGACGGCGGCAACCCGTTCGTGGCGAAGGCGCCAGACCGGCCGTTCGTCGAGGTGGCGCAGCCGGTGGCGAAGTCGGTGAAAGTGCGGCAGTCGCCCACGTCGTTCGCCGACCACTACACGCAGCCGCGGCTGTTCTGGCTGAGTCTCTTGCCGGTGGAGAAGGAACACCTGGTGCGCGCGTTCACCTTCGAGCTCGGCAAGTGCTACGAGCAGGCCATCAAGGAACGGCAGCTGCGCGTGCTGGCGAACGTCGACCCTGTGCTGTGCGCGGAGGTCGCCCGCGGCCTCGGCCTGCCCGCACCCACCGCCACCGTGCGCCCGAAGAAGGTCATGCCCAGCCCGGCGCTGTCCCAGGTCGGGCAGACCTGGCCGACCGACGGCCGACTGATCGGCATCGTGGTCGACCCGGCCTCGCTGGACGGTGTGCGGACCGTGCGGGAGACCATCCTCGCCGGTGGCATGGTGCCGTTGCTGATCGCCCCGACCGGTGGCCCGATCGGCGACTCCGGTCTCGTCGCCCAGCGCACGTTCCTGACGGCGCGCTCGATCGAGTTCGACGCCCTGCTGCTGGCGGGCTCCCCGCCGCCCGGCCCGGACGCGACGCCGGCGAGGGACGCGAAGGCGGGCGCGCCGGGCGAGGCGGTCGACCCGCGTGTTCTGCTGATGGTCGAGGAGTGCTACCGCCACGCGAAGGCGATCGGTGCGTGGGGCAACGGCCGGCTGGCGGTGGAGACCGCCGGTGTCGCCGCCGCTGCGGGCGTCGTGACCGGGGACGACGCGACGAAGGTGTTCACCGAGCTCATGACTTTGCTCGGCGCCCACCGGGTGTGGGACCGCTTCCCGGCGACGATCGCATGACCAGCGCGCTCACCGAGGAGGAGCTGACGTTCCTGCGCTGGATGTTCGACCTGGCCCGCGCCGGTGATGGTGAGCGACTCGCCGAGGCGGTCGACGCGGGCGTCCCGGTGAACCTCACGAACAGCGCGGGCGACACGTTGCTGGTCCTCGCGGCCTACCACGACCACCCGGACACCGTCGCCGCGTTGCTGGAGCGCGGCGCGGACACCGGCCGGGTCAACGACCGCGGACAGACAGCGCTCGGCGCGGCGGTGTTCCGCCGTTCCGAGCGGTCTGTGCGGTTGCTGCTGGAGGCGGGTGCGGATCCGGCGCTCGGGCCTCGGTCGGCGTTGGACGTGGCGAGGTTCTTCGACCTGCCGGAGATGCTGGCACTGCTGGAGGCGTCGGTTGCTCCGCGAGCCACCAGACCCCGGTAGCTCCGAGCGCACGCTCATGCCCGCCAAGAGTGTTGACGTTGAACACGCACTCATGCCGACGTCGTCGGGCGCCTTCAGCCTGCATCTCGCTCGATGTCGCGGTTACATCGTTCCCATGGCTCCGCTTCCGATCCGTGACCGCGCAGGCAACGCGTTGGTGGGGTTTCGTGTCGTCACCGGCGTGGAGTTGGACCACCTGGACGACCGGGTGGCCGTTCCGGCAGCCGTGATCGTGGTCGAGCATGCCGGCGCCGTGCTCATGATGTTCGACAGCTGGCGAAGGCAGTGGGAACTCCCGGGAGGCGCACGCGAGCCGGGCGAGACGCCGCGTCAGGCCGCGGTCCGGGAATTGCGCGAGGAGACGGGCATACGCGGAGTGGAACCAGACGGAGCTGCGGTGGCCGAGTTCGACCTCACCAACCCGGACCGCCACGAGTTCCTCGCCGTCTACCGGGTCCGGCTCCGGGCCGCGCCACGCCTAATCGTCAACGCCGAAGCGCTCGGCTTCCTGTGGTGGCCACCGTCGAACCCCGTCGGTGAGGACATGACCCCGCTCGACGCCGAGATCGCCAGACGCGTCTTCCACTCCTCGACCGAGTGAACCGACCGGACCAGACTCGCGAGTGCGGACGAACATTCACCTCTGCCGAAGAGGCCGCTGACGATCGGCGCTTGGGATGTGCACCAGCTCACGCAGAACTCGGACCCGCTCTACGGCGACGGCTACCGTTCCGCGTACCGGCGGGCAGGCGACGCCGCCCCGGCGGAAGTGGTGCGGCGCCTGAAGAAGACCGGTCGCCGCTGACACCCATCACACTCCACTGTGGACGAAAGACGCCCAGTGGAACACCTCGTGCTGTTCGCGCGCGGCACGGATCGCGCCATGCAACGCGTACGCGGCCCTGTCGGCGTCGCCCCGCAGATCCGCGTAGAAGCAGAAGGCGACACGACCAGCGAACTCGCCCTCGATCGGCCACGAGGTCGCCACCACCTGACGGTATCCGGCCTGCTGGAAAGCGCCGGACAGGTGGACCGGCTCGTTCACCAGGTCTGCGCGGCCGCGTGCCGTCTCGCACGCGCTGAGGAACGCGAGTTCGGCCCCTCTCAGGCGCAGAGCGGAGATCTGCCTGCCGGACAACGGATTCCGGCCACCGTCGTAGTCGAACGGCAACAGGCACGCGCTGTCCCGCTCGTACCTGCGGACGACGCCATGGCCCGCGAAGTGGAACCACTGGTGAGCGGGAAGTTCCCCCAGGATGCGCTCGCGGGTCGCCTGCGCGTCGATCAGGACCGTCCCACGCCCGACCTGCCGGTGCACGGCCAGTGCCTCGGGCTTCGCGGTGGGCAGCGGGGGCTGCGGCGGGGCATCGGCGACACCGACCGCCAGCACCGACGGCGGCCCGGTCCGGACCACCGGGCGCAGCGCGCTCTCGACGAGCATCCGCACCGTCGGCGTGTACGAGGACACCACCCGGTCGAGGGTCGACTCACCCGGTGCCGGAACGGTGCCGGACGCCGGGTAGTGCCCGGCAGCGTGCAACGGCACCGTGCTGAGCAGACCTGCCGGGCACCACCAGATCCGTTGCGGCGCCGAGGATGCGGTCGCCACACCGAGAGCGGTGAGCACCGGCCGGGCCGCCGTCTGCCAGAGCCACGTCAGCACGGCCCGCATGGCCTGGGCCGCCTCAGTGGCCGTGGCCTCGTCCTGGATCTGGCCGACGGCGGTCAGGAACAGCACCACCTGCCTGAGCATCGCGGCGTGGTCCAGTCGCGGAAGCGGCACCACGCGGACTTCACCACGGCCCAGGACGATCGCGTCGGATCTGATCCCGCTGACGTTCACCAGGACGACCGTCCGGTCGCCGAGCGCGGCCACCAGGCGCTCGCACGGCGGTGGGGTGAGGAAGGTGCCGACTTCCCCACCCAGCGCACGGATCTCGTCCAGCACCTGTTCGTGCCGCCGATGCGCGTCGTCGCGCTGCTGTCCGCTGCTCGCGACCTCGATGGCGCGCAACGCGTCGGTGTACCGGGCCGCGAGCTCGCCCGACGCCCCGCGGAGTCGTTCGAGCCACTGACGTTCAAGATGAGGGTGGTCGACGACCACGCCCCGGCCTTGCTCGAGGAACTCCACGGCGAGTGCCGGCTGTCCGGTCTGCAACGCACAGGCCGCTGCGTCCGAGGCGAGCTCACCGACCTCGCTCAGCACAGCGAGCCGGTCCTCGTGCCGCCACGCCCGCGGTGCCAGCGTGCCGAGCAGGTCCAGCGCCTGCCGGTAGACGTTCAGCGCGCCGTCCCAGTCGTTCTCCTCGGCCAGATACCGCGCCAGCGCGATCGCGTGGCCGATCCGGGTCAGCGGTGCCGCGGCGGGCATCTCCACGATCGTGCGGCGCAGGCCGACCATCTCAGCCGCTCGTTCGGTGTTCCGCCCGTGCCGCAGCCGGTGTTGCAGGATCTGCGCCAGGTTGCCGAGCATGGTCGACTTGGCGTCGTCCTGCCGGTCGCTCGCCGCGATCAGCCCGCGCAGCACCGTCTCGGGCTCGTCGAGCACGGTGATCGGCAGGCCCGCGTCGACCTGGGTCAGCGCGACCTTCGTCAGGGTGACCACCAGGAGTTCGTACCCCTGCGGGGTCAACCTGTCCGTGTTCAGCTGCTCGACGCAGAGCCGCCGTGCCTCGGCGAGCGGAGCGGGATCGCCTGAACGCTCGGATGATTCGATCAACCCGGTGACGAAGTTGTTCACCAGCACCGGCCTGCCCGCACTGCTGAGCGGCGTGTCGTCGACCGCGTGGCGGAGATGGCGCAGCCCGGCCCGCACGTCACCGTCGGCGAACCGGGGGTCGAGCCGGCGGCGCGCACGATCCAGGTAGAGGCCACCCAGCACCGACCGGACCATCGGCGTGAACGGGTCCTGGGCAGGTGCTGCCCTGGCACTGCGCTCGAGCTGCTCGATCGCTGTCTCGAGATCCTCGGGAGAACCTGTTCGGCTGGCCCGTGCCCTCAGCGTCGTGGCCAGTGCGTAGAGAATCCCGCCGAAGTCGAGTTCGTCCTCCGCGGTGTTGGCCAAGGCCTCGGAAAGGAGTGCCACGGCGTCGTCCAAAAAGGACTCTTGACCCGTACTCCGGTACTGGTCCCTGCGGACGTTGCCCAGGCTCAGCAGCACACCGGCGCGCTGCCGGCCGGTGGAAGGGATCACCGCGAGCGCTCGTTCCAGCACCTGAGAGGCCTGTTCCAGCACAGCGCGGTCCAGGCTCACCGTCGCCAGCTCGCACAGCGCGACGCCCCACCTGATCAGGTAGGTGGCCCTGTCCTCGGCCGAGGCTGAAACGACGCTCGACGCTTCCCGCGCCAACTCCGCGGACTCGTACAACGCACTCATGTCGTTCACATGGCGGTAGAGGCTGAACAACAAGGCACTCAATTGCGATTGCGCCATCGCACGCTGATCCGGGGCGAACGACAGCATGACGGCCTTGCGGCCCAGGTCGATCGCCTCGTGCAGAACGGCCAGGTCACCCGTGAGGTCGTAGCGACATTTGACGACCGTGGACAGGCCACCGAAGAGCACACCGACGGTCGGGGCGAGCCGGATCGCCGCACGGTACGCCGAGTCCGCGACGTCGAGATCACTCTCGTCGGAGTTCTGCTCGTACCGGTCGGCGCGCACCTGACCGAGATTGTTGAGGTACACGACCAGGTCCGGGTCATCGGCCGCGGCGTTGGTCACGGCGGCCTCGGCCGCCACGATCGCGGCGTCGAGGTGGACGATGTCGTTCGTGCGGACGTGGATGTCCCGCAGCACCCTGCTCAACGTGGTGAACCGCGCGGACGACCGGGGGTCCTCCTGGGTGCCCCGGACCAACAGTTCGTGTGCTCGCAGGAGCGACTCGGGCCGTCCTTCGGCGCGGTAGTGCTGGAGCAGGTTCTCGGCCTCGTCGACGAGCGGGTCGCGCGCCATCAGCGCCCCTCGTGCAGGGGCGGTATCTCGTCACCGCACTCCCACAGGAAGCTGTCCGGTCCCGTCATGAGTTCGTGCACGCGTTTCATCATGCGCCGCAACGGGTCGTGGCTTCGCGGATCCCAGTCCCACAGGAAGTCGATGATGCGGTCGGGCACGTGGAGGACACCCGTGCCGCCCTGGAACTCCGCCAGGAACCGTGTGCGGGCGGCCTCGTCGCCGACCTGGTCGAAGAACTTCATCGCGGCGTGGTCGATCAAAGTGGCGCGCACGCGCTGGATGATCGCGATGAAGTTCTCCTGGGACTCCGGTTTTCCCGTCGCGCGCAGTACGCCGAGGTAGAAGTCGGGCCACAGCTCCGGGATGTCCCGAGGTCCCGGAGCTGTCGCAACCAGGTACTGGTCGACCGCCCGCGCGAAGGCGTTCGCCTCGTCTGCGGTGAAGAACGTCGGCGCGTAGAGGCCCGGTCCCTGGAACGCCACGAGGTAGTTGCCGTTCGGCCTCACGAGCAACTCGGTCGCGTGGATGCGGTCGCCGCCCGCCTCGTTGATCACCCGGCCGCGCTTGACCTGGACCACCCGTTCCGCGGTGACCACACTGACGCCCGCGTTGCCGGCCACGTCGACGCCGACGCCGCGCACCTGCTCGGATTCCCGCAGCAGCGCGAGAATGCCTTCTTGTTCCTTGACAAGCTTCTTCCGGGAAGCGCGATCGGAGTTGACCAGCTTCGCGAAGAGCCTGCTGTCAGGTTCCGGATCTTGGGAGAACAAGCCCATCGGCCCCTCCTCGGACTTGACGACCGTCGCGCACCGCTCTTCGCGGGTTGCGCCTTTCGCGTTACACGTGAACGAATCGCTAACACCGAACCAGACCCCGCCGATGTGCACGAACATGAAGCCATCGCAGGGCGACCAGCCGTCGGAGTGGAGGTCCTATGTGGACGATGACGACGACGTCGTCTTCGAGCCGCCGGAAGTGTTCGCGCCCAAGCCACCGCCGCCGGACAAGAAGTAGGCCGGCGTGCCACCGACCACGGTCGCGGCATTCGTTTTCCTGATCGCGGCCCTGTCACCGGGATTCGTGTACCACCGGATGCTCGCGCGGTTCCAGCCTCGCGACCACCGCAGCCCGCTCGTCGAGCTCGCGGAGATGGCGACGGCCGGAGCCCTCACCACCGCGTTCGCGATCGCGGCGGTGCTGGGGATCGGCGAACTGGTGCCGGCGCTGCTCTCCCCCGCTGACCTGGTGGGCGATCCGAACGCGCTACGGGCCAGGCCGTGGAGCGTGCTCGGATCCGTGGTGCTGGCTCTGCTGCTGAGTCTCGCGCTCGCCGCCGCCGCGGGATGGCTGTGGATCCGCAAGATCGTCAAAGCGCCGAGCCGGATGCGGGAGGGCACGGTGTGGATCGGCGTGCTCGCGGCGAAACGGGAGGGGAAACCGGCTTTCCTGGCCGTGGAACTCGACGACGGCAGAGTCGTGGAGGGCGTCTTCCGCGCGGTGTCGGGATTGGAGGATCCCGCACGGGACGCGCTCGTCCTGCGTCGGCCCGTGCTCGTCTCCGGTCCCGGCGACACACCACGCACTCTCGTCGACGAGGACTTCGTGCTGCTCCCGAGATCGATCATCCGCGCGGTGCACGGAACGTACGCGTTGAAGCAGAAGAAAGGTGAGACAGGTGGGACTCTTCTCCAGGCGCAAGACCGGGCAGCCGTCGAACAGCACGCCGGAACGTGACATCCCGGCGCTCAACCCGGCGTGGTTCGAAGAACAGCTCAGGAACGCGGGAAAGCCGGTCACGAAGCACAACGCGGCCGCGGCGGCGCGGCTCACGAGCGCCAACCTGGCGCTCAACGCGCACCGGTGGCTCGGTCTCATCGGCACCCCGCTGGACAGGAGGCAATGGGACCAGCGCTTCCACCGCCCCGACGCGGACATCGAGGCCGCACTGGCGAGACCGGACGAGATGATCGACTTCCTGTGGGCGGTCAGTCCCCGCGTCCACCCCGGCCTGCGGGACTTCGTGAGCAGCATGGCCGAGACCTTCCACAACGCCGCACAGGACTTCGGCGACGAGCTTCCCGCCGACATGTGGGGCACGAAGCGCTGACGATCAGCGGATCAGTGCTTCCGCACGAGGGAGTGCAACTCCGCCAACAGTTCTCCGGCCGCCATCGCCCAGGTGCGCCGGGCGGCCATCTCCTCGCGGAGCACCCGCGCCGCCGCGAACGCCGGCTCCGGGTTGTTCAGCAGGGCCGCCAGCGCATCACCCACCCCACCTCAGGGTATCGGCCTTCTCGTCGTCGGTTACGGGGATCAGGCGGCTCGTCAGCTCGACGGAGAGGTCGTTCCGCTCCTCCTCCAGCAACGCACCGAGACCACTGCGCTTGCTCACCAGCGTCGGCACCCCGAGGGCGATCGCCTCCAGCCCGGCGAGGCCGAAACCTTCCGCGCGTGAGGGCATGGCGACGACCGTCGACTGGTGGAGGTCCTGCACCGGGGTCGCCGCGTCGGCGGAGTGCGGACGGGCCACGACGCGGAGCGGTACCGGGCCCGCCAGTTTCCGAACGTGCTCGACCAGGGCGGTGCCGTCGCCGTCCAGCACACCGCGCAGGACGAGTTCGACTTCGGGATCGTGCACGCCTCGGTGCGCCAGCGCACGAGCGAGCAGCCGCTGTCGTACAGCGCCTGGAGTTGTTGCGGCGCATGAACTCCCGGTTGCGGTCGGTGGCCATCAAATGGCCGCAGCTCGTCGTGGACAGCCTGGACGAACGGCTGGACGTGACCGGCTTTCGGCTCGACGGTGAGCAGGCCGCGGATCGGGAGCTGCCCGGCCCGCGCCGTCTTGCCGATGACGAGCCCGAGCTTCCCCGGCCGCGTGGACCGGTGAATGATCTGGGCGCATCGGTGTTGCCGCCGACTGGGGTGCAGTTCCTCGCGCCTGAGGCCTGAGCATGAGTTCACTTCGAGGTCTTGCCATCTTCCGGCTCGATGCTCTTCTGTCGCAGAGCGTGATCGCTGATGGTTGAAGCCACGTCGCGGACAGGGCCCTGAACTGCGTCAGCGGCGACTTTCAGGTCCTCCGCGCCGCCCTTGTCGTACACGTCCTTCAAGAACTGAAGTCGCATCCGATAGCGCCACAGCCCAATACCTGCCGTGACCCCCGAACTGGCGGCTGCTACCAGCGCCTTGCCGCACTCACTCCACTCCCTCCTGCTTCCCGTGACAGGTCGACGTCAACCCGGTTCACCTCCAGCAAGACGCTGCACGGCCGCGAAGCCCGTCGAGCGGACGAATCCCGAACCCTGATCGATCTTGGTTCCGAAGTGACCCTCATGCGATTCGCGGTGGTACTCGGGACGCCCGCTAAGCAACCACTACGGCCGCCGGTAGATCGAGTTGTCACTGAAGTCCTCATCCTCGACCGGCCTCGGCATAGGCTTCCGCGGTTCAGGAGTACCGAACGCCGGCACCGACACATCAGTGTCGAGCTGTCCTGCCTGACCACCGACCGCGTTGCGGAACTCGCCCAGCACGTTGGCCGCGGCGCCTTCCCTCGCCTGCCGCACCAATGCCATGAGCATCGCGGCGAGCTCCGGGTCCTGCGCGATCCTGAGATCAAGTAGGGCACCGTTCGGCGCCACCGTCACGGTCAACGCCTTGTCCTCGGAGGTAACGGTCTGCCCCGCCGCCTCCAGGTTGCGGCGAAACGCGACCGCGCTGCGCTGCAACTCAGCCGTCTTGCCTCGAAATCGGCCAGCCATTCATCCGGAGTCATCGTCCACTCACCTCGTCGTCGCTCTCGGCCCGTACTTCTCCTCGGGAGATCCAGAACCCTGGCCGAGCCCACCCTGGTAGATCACCGGACCAGGCGTCGCCGACCCGCTGCCGAGCCCGCTGCCCTCGGAATGGACCACCAGGTTGACCTTGACATCGTTTGACGACGTCTTCTGCCAGAAGTTCCGTCGGGCGACCTCCTGCAACTGGCCGATCACCGTGTCCTTGTCGACATCCCCGCCGATCGTGACGTCCAGGTACATGACCTGCCCCTGATCCAGCCCATGGCGGTACTCATAGGTCGCATCGACCACCTCCGGCAGCGCCTTCCAGTCAGTGACCGTCTGCTTGCCGAAGCTGTCCACACCCTCGTAGTACTGCTCGGTGACACTGCACCCAGTCAGCACGCCCACCGTTGCAAGCAGACTGCCCAGCACGGCCGAACGCAACCTCATCCCCCATGCCACCTGAGTAGGTGCGTGGCTCGAAATCCCAGACCTCATCCGCACTCACCTCTCGGTCGGCCTGGGCCCGTACTTCTCACGTCCGACTTTCTCAGGCACACCAATCGTTTCTCTGAATATCGCCCTGTCGCCGCCTGCCCCGTCCTCGACAGGCGGGTTGTCCGAGGAGTAGGCGACGAACCGCAACGACAAGTCGTAGGCGTCGTACGCGGTGCTCAGCCAGTAGTCGCGGATCGCGATGTCCTTCAGCTTGGCGATGGCCGCGTTGGAGTCCGACTCCGCTCGGATGATGACGATCACGTACATGATCTGGCCCTGATCGACGCCGTGCCGGTAGTCGTGCCTCGCGTCGGCGACCTCCGGCTGTTCCTTCCAGTCGGCCACGATCTTCTTTCCGAGTTCATCCACGTCCTCGTGGTATTGAGAGAACACGTTGCACCCGCTCAGCAGACCGACCAGCACGACGACCAGACCTACCAACCTCACGACGGCGCTCAATTCACGCCCTCCCTCGCCACTCGGTGGCGCACCCTCTGCGAATCAAGGCCACTGCCCTGAGTGAACGCGCCAGTGCTGTCCAGGAAACGCCGCACCGACGGCTCCGAGCTCTTGTCGAGCTGGCCTGCGACCGCGACGTAGTTGCCGTCGGCGCGAGGCCTGTCGGGATGATCGGGGTCGTAACGGTAGCCACCGATCCCGTGGTTGCCGCCGATGGTGCCGGTCTGGTTCTCGAAAGTGACCGTCGTGCGGTTCGACGTGTTCGGGTTGTCGCTGGCGTCAAGGCGCGGAACGATGTCGTTCTTGTTCTCCAGCGACAGCATCTGCACGTTGTCGGGAATGTCAATCCGCCCAACTGGAGAACCGGCGGTGACCACGTGTGTCACGTTGTACCCGCTTGCAACCAGGTTGCTGGTGGACTGGGCGGCAACGATGCCGCCCTGGCTGTGGCCGACCAGCATCACCGGCACGCCGCTGCCCTGCGCACCGGCCTCCCGCCGTGCCCTCTCGATCCCCATTTGCAGGACTGTGTTGTTCCCAGCCATGGCGTCGATGTTGACGCCTGAGTCGTTGGCACTCTTGGGATCCCACGGCGCGTTCCAGTCCTTGGTGCCAGGGATGTCGACGATGTAGCCGGTCACCTTGCCGTTGGCGTCCTTGATGACACGTACATCGAGGTTGCTGTCGTCCTTGTCGTTGTTCGGATCGTTGCGCACGTCAAGACCCAGCATGATTTCCCGCAAGTTGTGAGGCCCGGGATCAGGCAAGGGCATCAAAGCGGCGACATGAGCGGTGCCATCAGCGTAGGTCGCGGCCAGCAGGTCCAATGTGGTGGCCAGATCCACGGGCAAGCCGAGCGACGACAACATGCCGGGCGACATACCGATCAGCGTGTCGACCATGCCAGGATGATCGACCAGCCACTTCTCCCAGTCACCGTCGTAGTTGGTGTACACGTCCGCGGCGATCGCGGTGCCGGCTGCCAGCGCGGCGGCGACCGTACCTCCTGGCGCTGAAGCGACCGCCAGACCCGTCATCCAGCGCGAGGCGTCGAGTCCCCTGGCCGCGAGCTCGTCGGCAGCCTCGTATGCCAGCTTCGTGGCACGCAGAGCATCACCGCGCAGACCGATGACCACGGACGTGGCGTTGAGGCCGGTAGGCCCGTCGAGGGCCATGGCCATGGCCGCCTCGAACTTTGCCACCCCGGACGGATTCAGCAGAGCCGAGGCCAGTACGTCCGGCTCGGCGAGAAACTTGTGCCCGGCGAGTGCGGTCTTGAGCGTGTCACCGGCGACTTCATCGGTGAGAGCGCTCATCGCCACGAGGTCCTCGCCCTTGGCCCGGAATCCGCCGGCACCGCCGCTGACCTGGATGTTCGCAACTGGGGCGATCCCCACTTCCCGTGACGTCGGACCGCCGGGTTCCACAGGCTTGTCGCTCATCCCAGTGCTCCTGCCACTGCCGGGGCGACCCACACGCCGAGATCCTCACGAGCGGTCGGTTCCAGTCGCACCATCCGACGTCCCGATCCGTCCGGTTCGGGTTCGAGACCGCTCCGGCCACCATCGGTGTGCACCCAGCTGACCTGAGACGTCATCCCGTTGCGGCCGACGACAAGACACCGCAACGCCCCATCCGTCTCGGCCGCCACCTGCTGAGCGAGCGCAGCCTCTCCGCAGTACAGGTTCAACCTCGCGGCCACGGCAGCTGGACCACCGGGATCGGTATCCCGAAACAGCCGAGCGGCACCCATTTCCTGCAACACCGCGAGCGGCAAGCGGCCACGCAACGGGGTCTGCTCCGGTCCCGCTCCGCCCAGGCGTGACTCGATCCCGGCGTTGGAGTCCTGGCTCTCGGGCGGAACGGCCCGGATCAGCTCCTTGCCCAGATCAGCCGAGGCGAACATCGACATCTCCACCGCACCGTCGCCCAAGTCGAACAACGACGCCCCCAACGGGCCGGAAATCGCGTGCATGCTGTGCAGCCCCTTGTCGCCGATCGCCGCGACCGTGTCCAGCATGACCATCGGCAACGCCAAGATCTCCAAGTTCTTGACCACCGACCGGTGCACCTCGCCGCCCACCCCGGCGACCACGCGCTTCTTGATCAGTCCCGCCTCGGCAGGGCCGATATCGGCGGACGGCCTCCACGCCGGTGGCAGTTCAACGCCGGTGCGCTCGACCAGATACGCGAGCTCGCCTGCGGTGAGCACCAGCCGGTGTGGTGCCGGGGTCACGCGGGCACCCCCTGCCCGCGCAGGTACTCGCCGACCTCGAGCCACGCCTTGTCGCCCGCGGGCGGCAGGTTGTCCGGGCCCCACTTCCAGCCTGTCCACGGCGGCTGGGGAGGCTGCGGCGGTTGACCACTGCTGAAACCCAGCGCGTCCGCGACACCGTTCGCGATATCCCGTACCGCTTGGTTGA
>NZ_JBSGBE010000012.1:0-300331 GCF_053601075.1 Lentzea sp. NPDC004789
TCTACCCGCCCGTTTGGCTCGATCCGCAGCAAAAACCGAGACGCAACCTGATCAACGCGGTCGCGTGATCGGCCTAATGTCGACCCGGCAAGCGTGCTCGGATCGGCCGGGCTCTTTTCAGCCCGGCTTTTCAAGGCCGACCAGCGCCTCGCAAGGGCCCCGAAGTCAAGCCCCAATCGCTATCGTCGCGAAGCGGCGATGACGCAACCAAGGCTCGTCATAAAACCCAACGCAAGCACGCTGGAACGCAACCGAACCCCAGAAACCCCAGAAAAGCCTCACAGCATGATCGTCGGTGTCACCACTGTCCGTCCGGGCTCCCCGCGCGAGTTCACCAGGTGCACCAGGATCTGGGTGGTCCCGGCGGGCACGTCCGGCAGCACGAACCGCCCCCCGTCATCAGCCCGCGTACAGGAAGACTGATGATCGGCCACCCGCACCTCCACGGTGTGCTCCCCAGCGGGCACCAGCCAGCCGTCGATCCGGTGACGCGACCCGGTGGAGGTGAAGTTCACCATCAGGGTCAGGTTGTCCACGGTGAACGTGATGGTGCCGGTCTGGCCCCCGCGCACGCCGGCGAACGAACCGGCCCGCTCCCAGCGCGCGACCTCCACGTCCAGGGATTCCAAAGCGATCGCGAACTTCACCCGGTCCACCAGATCAGCGGGTGGCGGGTCCAGTTCGTCGACCAGACGATTCAGTTCGGAGAGGACGGCGGTGTCCTCAAGGCCCCTGCGGTCGTCGCGCGGGTCGATCTCGTTCACCGCGATCCTCCTTCCGTTTCCAGGTAGTTGCGCAGCAGGTTCAGGCACCGTCCCCTGGTCGGACCGATGCTGCCGTGGGGCATGGCGAGTGCCTCGGCGACCGCTCGGTACTCGGCGCGGCCCGCGAGCACGGTGAGTCGGAGCAGTTCCTGGCACCTCGTGGTCAGGCGGCCGAACGCGAGCCACAGCCTGCGGTCGCGGTCGTCCATCAGCGTCACGTCCTCGGGCAGGCCGGTGTTGGACTCGAGCTGCTCGGCGTATTCGTCGGACAGGTGGGTCTCACGCTTGTTGGGTGTCCACGTTCGGCGTGCTTCACGCCTCGTCGTGACCACCAGGTAGCCGACCAGGGCTTTTGGCTCGTTGATGTTCTCGATGTTCTTCAAGAACGCGAGCCACACGGTCTGGACGACGTCTTCCGCGGCGGCTCGGTCGAGGCCCTGTCCTCTGGCCACGTGCCACAGGAGCGGGTTCAGCTCGGTCACCAGGACGTCCAGTGCGTCGCGGTTGCCTTCGCGCGCGGCGGCCACACACACCGCGTGCCGTTCGGTGCCTTCAAGTCCGTCCCACGGCGGACGGTCATCCGCCGTGTGCAGCTCGTCCACGCAGCACCTCCGATCGGCCGCCCCAGTCAGCGCCGTCCGCCAACTCATGAAGGGCTGACTGGGCGGTAGATACAAAATTCACTCGATTGGAGCAGTGTCACCGCCGCAGCCGCCTTCATCTTTCCCTGGGTACGCCGACGGCCCGTGATTCCCCCTCCGCATCACGGGCCGCCATGGTGGGAGTCGCGTCGGCCGGCACCCCTCGAACCGGCCGACGCGTGCTCCACGACTTCAACAGAGCGCTTACTCAGAAAGAGCGGAACTCGGGCGAGCAGATACACCTCTGACGCACGAACTGCTGGTACGGGTTCCCTCGGCGTTATGGTCTAGACCATGCCTATTCTCGAAGTGATCGCACTGGACGCACGGGACGCCGAGGCCGCGCAGGCGGGCGGCGCGCACCGGCTGGAACTGGTCGCCGACATGGCCTCCGACGGACTCACTCCGTCGATCGCCACCTTCAAAGAGGTGCGCAGTGCGGTCGACCTCCCGATCCGCGTGATGCTCAGGGATGCGGCGGGCTTCGCTCCGGGCGACCTCAAGGAGCTCCGCCGTCAGGCCCGCGACCTCAGGGAGGCGGGTGCGACCGAGTTCGTGCTGGGCTTCCTCGACGCCGGGAACGAGATCGACGAAGGCGTCACGCTGAACCTGGCCGCCGAACTGGAGGGGGCGGCCTGGACGTTCCACCGCGCGCTCGACAACTCCAACGACGTCTTCCGCTCGTGGGCCGTCGTTCAGGGGCTCGGCTGCGACACGGTGCTCGCCGCGGGCAGCGCCAAGGGTGTCGAGGACGGCCTCGCGAACCTGAAGAAGCTCGTCACCCAGGCGCCGCCCGCGCTGCTCGTCGGTGGCGGTCTGCAGCAGCGCCACCTCGCGGAGCTGCTGGCAGCGGGCGTGACCGGCTTCCACGTCGGCAGTGCGGTGCGGCCCGGCGGGTGGGGTGAACCGGTCGACAGCGCGTCGGTCCGGGAATGGGTCGACCGTCTGGTCTAGACCCTTGCCCCAGACCGTTCTACAGTCACGTTGCTTCTTGTGAAATAGCCGTTGCAACATGTGCAATCGGAGGGCGCGATGAGGCTGAAGGCACTCGTGGCCGTGCTGGGCGTGGGCGCGGTGGTCGCCTGCGCACCGGTGCAGTCGGGACCGACCAGCTCGGGCACGGACGAGCAGACCGGGCAGCTGCGGGTGTGGCTGTTCGACGAGGTCAACCGCGGGCCCAAGGAGAACGTGGTGAAGGAGGCGATCTCCGAGTTCCAGGGCGAGCACAGCGGCGTGACCGTCGACGTCCAGTACATCCAGGTGGCCAGCCGGGCCGAACGCTTCAAGGCCGCCTTCAGCGACCCCAAGAGCGCGCCGGACGTCGCCGAGTTCGGCAACACCGACCTCGCGGGCTACGTCTCCGCCGGCGGCTTCTCCGAGCTCGACCTGAGCCGGTGGGCCGAGTCGAAGGACCTGGTGCCGACGATCCTCGACACGGCCAAGGTCGGCGGGAAGACCTACGGCGTGCCGTGGTTCGTCGGCGTCCGCGCCCTCTACTACCGCACCGACGTCTTCACCGAGCTGGGCCTGAAGCCGCCGGCCACGCTCGACGAGATCGCCCCGCTGGCGCGGCAGATCCGGCAGCGCAAGCCGGAGCTGCTCGGCATCTCGACCGGCGGCAAGTACACGTTCGCCGCGCTGCCGTTCATCTGGGCGCAGGGCGGTGACATCGCCAAGCAGGACGGCGGGAAGTACACCGCCGCCGTCGACAGCGCCGAGGCCAAGGCCGGTGTCGCCGCGTACACCGAGCTGATCAAGGACGACATCTGCCCGCCCGCCACCTGCGCCGGCAACGGCGGTGACGCGAGCGTCGAGCAGTTCCGCGCGGGCAAGGCCGCGATGACCATCGGCGGCGACTTCAACCGCAAGTCCGTGGACGCTTCGAGTGCCGCGGGCAAGTACGGCGTGGTGCCGTTGCCGGGCAGGACCGCGGGTTCGATCGCGCCCGCGTTCGCCGGCGGCAACCTGCTCGGCGTGCTCAAGGGCACTCAGCGCAAGACGCTCGCGAACGAGTTCGTGCAGCTGCTCGCGTCGAAGAAGTACCAGCAGAAGATGTACACGGCGATGGGCAACCTGCCGACGTTCGCCGACGTGCAGAAGCAGGTCAGCGACTCCGACAAGTTCCTGGAGCCGTTCACGAAGACCCTGCAGGCCGGCACGAGGTTCGTCCCCGTCACCCCGGCGTGGGCGAAGATCGACGCGCAGGCCGTGCTGCCGACGATGATCCAGGAGGTCGTCACCGGCGCGAAGAACGTCGACGCGGCCACTGCCACCGCCGCCCAGGCGATGAACGCGGCCTTCGCGTCGTGAGCATGACGGCCAGAGGTCAGGGGCGGACCGCGTTCGCCTACCTGACCCCGGCGCTGCTGGTGCTCGCGGGCCTGCTGGCCTATCCGATCTACCAGCTGGTGCTCATCTCGCTCTACGACTACGGCCAGGAGCAGGTCAGCGGTGGAGCGCCGCTGCACTTCCTGGGCCTCGGGAACTACCAGGAGCTGTTGGGGGACCAGCAGTTCTGGACGGTGCTCGGGCAGACCGTCGTGTTCGCGGCGGTCTGCGTGGCCGGCACGTTGCTGGTGGGCGCGTTCCTCGCGATCCTCGCGACCCGCGTGCGGACCTGGGTGCGGATGACGTTGTTCCTGGCGGCGCTCGGTGCGTGGTCCACGCCCGCCGTCGCCGGGTCGACGATCTGGTTGTTCCTCTTCGACGCGAACTTCGGGTTCGTCAACGAGGTGCTCGGCATCGAGGGCTTCTCCTGGACCTTCGACAAGTGGACGGCGTTCGGGCTCGTTGCGGCACAGGTGATCTGGTGCTCGTTCCCGTTCGTCATGGTGACGCTCTACGCGGGCATCAAGGCGATTCCCGGTGAGGTGCTGGAGGCCGCGGCACTGGACGGCGCGTCGGCGTTCCGCACGGCGTGGAGCGTCACGCTGCCGTTGCTGCGGCCGATCATCCTCGTGGTGACGATCCAGTCGATCATCTGGGACTTCAAGATCTTCACGCAGATCTACGTGATGACCAACGGCGGCGGCATCGCCGGGCGCAACCTCGTGCTCAACGTCTACGCGTACCAGCGGGCGTTCGCGGCGTCGGAGTACGGGCTGGGCGCGGCGATCGGTGTGGTGATGACCGTGCTGCTGCTGGTGATCACGTTGTTCTACCTGCGCGCGCTGCGCCGATCCGGGGAGGCGCTGTGAGGCGGTGGACGACCGAGGCGCTCGTCCTCGTGATCGCGGCGGTCGTCGCGTTTCCGCTGTTCTGGATGGTGTTGAGCGCGTTCAAGCCCGAGGACGAGATCATCTCGGCCGATCCGGTGCCGTGGACGACGCGGCCGACGCTCGCGAGCTTCACGCGGGCGCTGACGGTCGCGAACTTCGGGCGCTACCTGGGCAACAGCCTGATCGTCGCCCTGATCGTGGTGGCGCTGAGCATCCTGATCTCGTTCCTGGCGGCCACGGCGCTGACCCGCTTCCGGTTCCGCAGCCGCACGACGTTGCTGATCATGCTGCTGGTCGTGCAGATGGTGCCGGTCGAGGCGCTGACCGTGCCGCTGTTCTTCCTGATGCGGTCGGTCGGTGACTCGGTGCCCGCGTTCGGCCTGAACCACCTGGGCTCGCTCGTGCTGGTGCACCTCGCGTTCAGCCTGCCGTTCGCGATCTGGATGCTGCGCGGGTTCGTCGCGGCGGTGCCGGTGGAGCTGGAGGAGGCCGCGACCCTGGACGGCGCCTCGCGGTTCCGGTTCTTGTGGCAGGTGCTGTTCCCGTTGGTGGCGCCGGGCCTCGTCGCCACGTCGGTGCTGTCGTTCATCCACGCCTGGAACGACTTCCTGTTCGCCAAGACGTTCATCATCTCGGCCGTGGAGAACCAGACCCTGCCGCTGGCTCTGCAGGTGTTCGTCAAACCCGACCAGAACGACTGGGGCGCGATCATGGCGGGCTCGACCCTGATGACCATTCCCGTGCTGATCTTCTTCGTGCTGGTGCAGCGCCGTCTGGTGTCCGGACTGGCCGGGGCGGTGAAGGGATGAACCTCCTCCCGCGTCCGGTGTCCTATGTGGATGGTGCCAGGCTGTGCGAGTACCGCGGCTGGGAGACGGTGCTCGTCGACGGCCCGGCCGGCGGTTATCGGCTGATCTCCTCCGACGACGGTGTGCTGATCGAGGCGCACGACGCCGCCGGGGAGATGAACGCGTTGCAGACGTTGCGGCAGCTGCTCGGGCCGCGGGCGTTCCGGGTGGCGGGGGAGAAGCCGGCGCTCATCCCGGCGTGCGAGATCGTCGACCACCCGCGGTTCCCGTGGCGGGGCGTGATGCTCGACGTGGCACGGCACTTCCTGCCCAAGCGGGAGGTGCTGCGGTGGGTGGAACTGCTGTCCGCGCACAAGCTCAACGTCCTGCACCTGCACCTGACCGACGACCAGGGCTGGCGGTTCGAGTGCGGGCGCTATCCGAGGCTCACCGAGATCGGGTCGTGGCGGGAGGACTCGCGGTTCGGCGACCGGCGCACCGCAGGCATGAAAGGCCGTCCGCACGGCGGTTTCTACACCCAGGACGACCTGCGGGAGATCGTCGAGTACGCGCTGGCCAGGCACGTCGTCGTGGTGCCCGAGATCGACATCCCGGGGCACTCGCAGGCGGCGATCGCGGCCTACCCGGAACTCGGGGTGCACGGCGGCGGCGTGTGGACGGACTGGGGCATCAACGAACGCGTGCTGAACACCCGGGAGTCCACTGTGGACTTCTACCGGAACGTGTTCGACGAGCTGATGGACGTGTTCCCGGGCGAGGTCATCGGGATCGGCGGCGACGAGGCGCCCGGCCACGACGGTGAGCTGGTGCGGGCCATCGCCAGGCACGTCGTGCGCAACGGGCGGCGGCCGTACGGGTGGGACGAGATCCTGGAGTCGGGGCCGCTGCCGGTGGGCACGATCGTCGCGTCGTGGCGCGGTGTCGAGGGCGGCGTCACGGCGATGCGCGAGGGCCACGACGTGGTGATGTGCCCTGAGCAGTTCGTCTACCTGGACTACCGGCAGAGCGAGTCGCCGGACGAGCCGATTCCGGTGGGGACGGTGACGACGCTGGAGGACGTCTACGCGTGGGACCCGGTGCCTGCCGGGCTGACCGGGGCGGAGCCGGGACGGTTGCTGGGGGCGCAGGCGAACATCTGGACCGAGCACCTCGACTCGGCCCGGCGGGTGGACTACGCGGCGTTTCCGAGGCTGGCCGCGTTCGCCGAGGTCATGTGGTCCCCGGCGGAGAAGGATCCCGGTTTCGGGCAACGGCTGGCGCAACACCACCTGCCGCGGCTCGACGCGCTGGGGGTGGAGTACCGACCCCTCGACGGCCCACTCCCGTGGCAGCGGCTGCCCGGGGTGCCGGGGTTCCCGCGGTGATCAGCAGGGGTGGACCCCTCCACCCCTGCCGACGGCCAGCTTTGCGGTGGTGATGTTCATGTCGATCACATCGCAACGTCTTCCTCGGGCATGAGGATCCACGCGGCGAGGTAGAGGACCGCGCCGGCGCCGAAGCCCAGCAGCGTGGCGGCGACGAGGATGATCCGCAGGATCGCGGCGTCGACACCGATCATCTTGGCGACACCGCCGCAGACACCGGCGATCATCTTGTCGCTCCGGCTGCGGCGGAGCTTCTTGACCTGGTCAGTGGCTTCGTTGAGCACGTTGTTCGTCATGGCTCAAGAGTCGTCGTTCCGAGCGACCCGCACATCGGTGACCACCCGGAACCTGACCCTGAGTCGTAGGCTGAGGGTCATGGAGTCCCCTGAGGAACTGGCGTCAGGGCTCGACCGCGCCGGGTACCTGCCGGACGACGGGATCGCCACGGCGGCGTTCCTCGCGGTCGCGATGGGGCGGCCGCTGTTCCTCGAGGGCGAACCCGGCACCGGCAAGACCTCGCTCGCGCTGGCGCTGGCCAAGGCGATGGACGTGCCGTTGATCAGGCTCCAGTGCCACGAGGGCATCGACGCCACCCAGGCCCTGTACGACTGGGACTACCCGCGTCAGCTCATGCACCTGCGGGTGCTGGAGACCCGCGGCGAGGTCGACGAGGCCTCCCTCTACACCCGGCGGTTCCTGCTCGCCCGGCCGTTGTTGCAGGCGTTGGAGAACGCGCCGTGCGTGCTGCTCGTGGACGAGATCGACCGGGCGGACGACGAGTTCGAGGCGTTCCTGCTGGAGGTGCTGTCCGAGCACGCGGTCAGCATCCCGGAGTTCGGCGAGATCAGAGCCTCGACGCCGCCGCTGACCGTGCTGACCTCGAACCGGACCCGCGAGGTGCACGACGCGTTGAAACGCCGCTGCCTCTACCACTGGCTGGAGCACCCGGATCTGGACCGGGAGGTCGCGATCCTCCGCCGCACCCTGCCCGGCCTGGACGAACGGCTCGCGCGGCAGGTCGCGGAGGCCGTGCGCAAGATGCGCGGGCTCGACCTGCTGAAACCGCCCGGTGTCGCCGAGTCGCTGGACTGGGCGCGGGCGCTGCAGGCGTTGGGACGCACCGAACCGGACGTGACGACGCTCGGCGCGGTGCTGAAGTACCGCGAGGACGCGGAACGGGTGATCGGGAGCACAATCGTGGGGTGACGGAAGCCTGCGTGGGGTTCACGCGCGTCCTGCGGGGCGCCGGGCTTCAGTGCGGTCCCGATCGCGTGCAGGCTTATCTGCGGGCCACCGCGCACGTCGACCTCTACTGGGCCGGACGCCTCACGTTGTGCGCCGATCCGGACGACCTGCCGCGCTACGACGCCGCCTACCGGGCGTACTTCGGTGGGACGCCACCCCGGCCGCGCACGATGATCGAGCTCGACTCGGTCACGGTCGGTGTCGCGGCGTCAGAGGTGGAAGTGCTGCGCCACAAGGACATCTCCGAGTTCAACGCGGCGTCCCTGATTCAGCGCCTGAAGCCGCTCCCGCCCCGCAGGCGGTCCCGAAGGCTCAAGAAGGCCCGCCGCAGCCGCATCGACCTGGCCCGCACGGTCCGCGCGATGATCGAGACGGGCGGCGAGATCGCCCGGCCACGCCATCGGCGCAGGGGTGTGAAAGCTCGCCGTCTGGTGCTGTTGATCGACGTTTCCGGCTCGATGGCGGCATATTCGGACGCGTTGCTGCGGTTCGCGCACGCGGTCGCCCGCGCCATGCCCGTCGAGGTCCGCACGATCGGCACCCGGCTCACCCGCGTGACCCGGCAGCTGCGTGAACGCGATCCCGAACGGGCGTTGCGGGCCGCCGGCCGGGCGATCCCCGACTACGAGGGCGGCACCAGGCTGGGCGAGGCGCTGCGGCGGTTCAACCAGCAGTGGCGGCAACGGGGTGCGGTGGTCGTGCTGTTCAGCGACGGCTGGGAACGCGGCGACCCGACCCTGCTGGCCGCCGAGATGGCGAGGCTGAGACGGGTGAGCCACAAGGTCGTCTGGGCCAACCCGCACGCCGGCAAACCCGGTTACCGGCCGGTCCAGCAGGGGGTGGTGGCCGCGTTGCCGCACGTCGACAGGATGGTGGCCGGGCACAGCGTGCACGCGCTGGAGGAACTGCTGAAGGAGGTGCGTCGTGCGTGACGTCCTGTTCGACCTCGCGGAACGGGTGGCGAACGGCGAGACGGTCGGTGTCGGCACCGTGGTCGCGACCTTCAGCTCGGCACCTCGGCCCGCCGGCGCGGCGATGCTGGTGACGCAGGACGGTGAGGCGGTCGGCAGCGTGTCCGGCGGGTGCGTCGAGGGCGCTGTCTACGAGCTGGCGCAGGAGATCGGCGACCCGGTGCTGCAGCGGTACGGGGTGAGCGACGACGACGCGTTCGCGGTCGGGCTGACCTGCGGCGGGATCATCGACATCTACGTCGAGAAGATCAACGCCGAGACGTTCCCGCAGCTCGGTGAGGTCGTGGAGACCGTCAGGGCCGAGCAGCCGGTGGCCGTCGCCACGGTGATCGAGCACCCGGAGGGCATCGGCCGCCGTCTGGTGATCTGGCCGGACCGGCGGGCAGGGACGCTCGGTTCCGCCCGTGCCGACGACGCCGTCACGGACGACGCGCGCGGCATGCTGGCTTCCGGACGCAGCGGCGTGCTGCGGTACGGGCCGGATGGTCAGCGGCGCGGCGAGGGCCTGAGCGTGTTCGTGAACTCGTTCGAGCCGCCGCCGCGCATGCTCGTGTTCGGGGCCATCGACTTCGCGGCCGCGATGGCGCGGCTCGGCGCGTTCCTCGGCTACCGCGTCACGGTCTGCGACGCGCGACCGGTGTTCGCGACGCGATCCCGTTTCCCCGAGGCGGACGAGGTGGTCGTGGCGTGGCCGCACCGGTACCTCGAAGCCGAAGCGTCCAAATTGGACGAACGCACGGTGATCGCGGTGCTGACCCATGATCCGAAGTTCGACGTGCCGCTGTTGGAGGTCGCGCTGCGCCTCAAGGTCGGCTATGTGGGTGCGATGGGATCCCGCCGTACGCACGAAGATCGCTTGCAGCGCTTGAGGGAAGCTGGTTTGACCGAGAGCGAACTGGCGCAGCTCTCGTCACCGATCGGGCTCGATCTCGGTGCCAGGACACCGGAAGAGACCGCGGTGTCGATCGCCGCCGAGATCATTTCCTTGCGGTGGAAGGGAAGTGGCCGCCGGTTGGTCGATCTTGGTGAACCGATCCACCACTGATCGGGTTGTTGAACGCCGAACGGGGGAGGAGGCTGGGGTGACCCTCGTCACCTGCTGTCCCCACCCCTGGGAGGGTTCATGCACATCTCGGTCAACGTCGACGGAGTGACGTACGCCGACGAGGTCGAACCCCGGCTCCTGCTCGTTCACCACCTGCGGGAGCGTCTGGGCAAGACCGGCACCGTCGTCGGCTGCGACACCGGCAACTGCGGGGCCTGCACGGTGCACCTCGACGGCCACAGCGTGAAGTCGTGCCAGATGTTCGCCGTGCAGGCGAACGGGCACGAGATCACCACGATCGAAGGCCTCGCCCGTGACGGCAAGCTGCACCCGGTGCAGGAGGCGTTCCGCAACAACCACGCTCTGCAGTGCGGTTTCTGCACACCGGGCATGATCATGCAGGCGATCGACCTGCTCGCCGACGAGCCGGATCCCGACGACGAGACCGTGCGAAAAGGCCTGGAGGGCAACCTCTGCCGCTGCACGGGCTACCAGAACATCGTCCGCGCGGTGCAGGACGCCGCGCAGCGGATGAAGCCAGGCGCCGGTCCGAAGATCGAGCAGCACAGCGACTCTTCTCGGGATGAAACCGTTGCGGCCAAACAACCGGTAGGTGGCGAATGACCGCCACCGCCGAGCCGGAGGTCGGCAAGGCCCGGCTCCGCAAGGAAGACGCCCGCCTGATCACCGGTCAGACCAAGTGGACCGACAACCTGCGGCTGACCGGCATGCTGCACATGGCCGTGCTGCGCAGCCCGGTCGCGCACGCCCGCATCCGCAACATCGACTGCAGCCGCGCCACCGCGATGCCCGGCGTGGCGATCGTGCTGACCGGCCAGGACTTCGCCGCCGAGCAGGGCTCGCTGCCGTGCGCGTGGCCGATCACCGAGGACATGAAGTCACCGCCGGCGCCGGCGCTGGCCGTCGACCAGGTCAACTTCGCCGGTGAGGCGGTCGCGCTGGTGATCGCCGACAACGCCTACCGCGCCGCCGACGCGCTGGCCGAGATCGACGTCGACTACGAAGAGCTGCCGGTCGTGCTCGACCTGGAAGAAGCCTTGCGGGACACCGATCTGGTGCACTCGGACCTCGGCACCAACAGGTGCGCCACGTGGATCTACGACTCCGCGGAGGCGGGCAGCGGCACGAACGTCGAGGACGAGATCGCCAACGCCGAGGTCGTGCTGGAGCGGACGCTCCGGCAGCAGCGGCTGATCCCGGCGTTCATGGAGCCGCGGTCGGTCGTGGTGGACCCGAGCGCCGACATGTTCACCATCTGGTCCGCGACGCAGATCCCGCACATCCTGCGCTGGATGCTCTCGGCCGTCACGGGCATCGCCGAGCACAAGCTCCGGGTGATCGCGCCGGACGTCGGCGGCGGGTTCGGGGGCAAGCTCCAGGTCACGCCGGAGGAGCTGCTCTGCCTGCTGGCAGCACGGCGGATGGGCCGTCCGGTGAAGTGGACCGAGTCGCGCACCGAGTCGATGCTGTCGGGCCACCACGGCCGCGACCAGCTCCAGAAGATCACGCTGGCCGCCCGCCGCGACGGCACGGTGACCGGCCTGAAGGTCGAGCTCCTCGCCGACATGGGCGCGTACCTGCGGCTGGTGTCGCCGGGCATCCCGATCCTGGGCGCGTTCATGTTCAACGCGATCTACAAGTTCGCGGCCTACCGGTTCGTGTGCACCAACGTGTTCACGAACAAGGTGCCCACGGACGCCTATCGCGGAGCCGGACGGCCGGAGGCCACGTTCGCGATCGAGCGGATGATGGACGAGCTCGCGGCCGAGCTGGGCGTGGACCCGCTGAAGATCCGCGAGCAGAACTGGATCAGGCACGACGAGTTCCCGTTCACCACGGTCGCCGGTCTCACCTACGACTCCGGCGACTACGAGGCCGCGACGGCCCGCGCGTTGGAGCTGTTCGACTACGAGGCTTTGCGCGAGGAGCAGCAACGCCGCCGTGCCTCAGGCGATCCGGTGCAGCTCGGCATCGGGATCTCCACCTACACCGAGATGTGCGGCCTGGCGCCGTCCCGCGTGCTCGGCGCTCTGCGGTACGGCGCGGGAGGGTGGGAGACCGCGTCGATCCGCATGCTGCCCACCGGCAAGGTCGAGGTGATCACCGGGACCTCGCCGCACGGGCAGGGCCACGAGACGGTGTGGTCGCAGATCGTCGCCGACCGGCTCGGCGTGCCGTTCGAGGACGTCGAGGTGCTGCACGGCGACACAGCTTCGTCGCACAAGGGCATGGACTCCTACGGCTCGCGTTCGCTGGCCGTCGGCGGCACCGCCCTGGTGCACGCGGCGGACAAGGTGCTCGCCAAGGCGCGGCGGCTGGCCGCGCACATGATGGAGTGCGACGAGGCGGACGTGGAGTTCGCGTCCGGGGCGTTCTCCGTGCGCGGTACCTCGACGGTCCGGTCGCTGGGTGACGTCGTGCTGGCCGCGCACGTGGCGCACGATCTGCCCGAGGGCATGGAACCCGGCCTGGACGCCGACGCCACGTTCGACCCCGACAACTTCTCGTTCCCGCACGGAACCCATTTGTGCGCAACGGAAGTCGACACGGAGACCGGTGTGGTCCGGATCCGGTCCTACGTCGCGGTGGACGACGTCGGCACGGTCGTGAACCCGTTGATCGTCGACGGGCAGGTGCACGGCGGACTCGCTCAGGGCATCGCGCAGGCGTTGTACGAAGAGGCGATCCACGACGAGCTGGGCACGCTGACGACGGCCACGTTCGCGGACTACCTGGTGCCGTCCGCGGCCGACCTGCCCGCGTTCATGACGGCCCGCACCTCGACTCCGGCGACGTCGAACCCGTTGGGCGTCAAGGGAGTCGGCGAGGCGGGCACGATCGCCTCGACGCCCGCGGTGGTGAACGGCGTGCTGGACGCCGTGCGGCACCTGGGCGTGCGCGACATCGAGATGCCGTTGTCACCAGAACGGGTGTGGACCGCGTTGCAGGGTGGCGTGGCGGACGCGTCCACGCCTGCCGCGGGTGGTCTGGGTTCCATCGACGCGCAGGGAGGACAGCCGTGATCCCCGCGGAGTTCCGGTACCTCACTCCGTCCTCTGTGGACGAAGCCGTGCGGATGCTCGCCGAACAGGGCGAGGACGCGAAGATCATCGCGGGTGGGCAGTCGCTCGTGCCGGTGCTGCGCATGCGGCTCGCGGCGCCCACGGCGTTGATCGACATCGGCGGGCTGACCGAGCTGACGGGCGTGCGGGACGACGGCGACTCGTTGCTCATCGGTGCCATGACCACGCACTACGAGGTGCAGCGCGATCATCTGATCCACGACCACGCGTTGTTGCTGAAGCTGGTCACGGACACGGTCGCCGATCCGCAGGTCCGGCACCGCGGCACGTTCGGCGGCTCGCTGTGCCACGCGGACCCGGCGGGCGACCTGCTGGCACCCGTTCTGGCGCTGGACGCCGTGATGATCATCGCCGGCCCCGGTGGCCGACGCGAGGTGCCCGCGTCGGAGTTCTTCGTCGACTACTTCGAGACCGCGCTGGCCCCCGACGAGATCCTGATCGACGTCCGGGTGCCGAAGTACACCGGCTGGGGCGCGCACTACGAGAAGCTCAACCGGGTCGCGCAGGCCTGGTCGATCGTGGCGGTCGCGGCGGCCGTGCAGGTGCGTGACGGCACGATCGCCGCTGCTCGTATCGGCCTGACGAACGTGGGTTCCGGGCCGGTGCGTGCCGTTGACGTGGAATCCGCTCTGGTGGGCCAACCCGTCTCGGCGATCCCCGAGGCCGCGCTGCGGGCGTCGAGCGGTGACGGCTACAAGGACAACCTGGCTCGGGTGCTGACCGGTCGTGCGCTGACGGCGGCGGTAGCCCGATGAAGCTGACGCATTCGTTCGTCGCGCCCGCCCCGGCCGAGGAGGTCTGGCAGGCACTGCTCGACCCGGAACGCGTGGCACCGTGCCTGCCGGGCGCCACGCTGACCTCGGTCGACGGCAAGACGTTCGGCGGGGAGGTGAAGGTGAAGCTCGGCCCGGTGCAGCTGCTGTACCGGGGCACCGGTGAGTTCGTGGAGATCGACCCGGTGCTGCGCAGGGCCGTGCTGAAAGCCGCGGGCAAGGACACCCGCGGCAACGGCACGGCGTCGGCTCTGGTGACGTTCCAGGTGGGCGACACGGTCGAGGTGGAGACGGAGCTGAACGTGACGGGTCGCCCGGCCCAGCTCGGCCGCGGCCTGATCGCCGAGGTCAGCGGCAAGCTCGTCGCCCAGTTCGCGGAATGCCTGGCGAGCACGCTGGGTTCAGTGGATGCTGACGAGGTGGCGCAACAGCAGCATCTCCGAGTGGTTCCCGACGAGCCGATCGACCTGATCGACACGGCAGGCGTTCCGGTGTTGAAGCGCGTGCTGCCCATCGCGGCCGTCGTGCTGGCCGTCGTGCTGTTCTTGGTCCTGCGACGCAGGCGGCAGCGCTGAGGCGTGTGGTCCGGTGGCCGGCGTTCGTGCTGGCCACCGGCCTCGCGCTGGCCGGGTGCACGGGCTCGCCGGTGGTCGTCACCACCGCGGCCCCCACGCCGTCGTCGCCCACCTCGACGAGCCCGCCCCCGCCGCGGTCGTTCACGCTGACCGCGGGGGGCGACATCCTGATCCACCCGGCGCTGACCGACCAGGCCGTCGCCGACGGTGGTGCCGCCGGACGGAACTTCCTGCCGCTGCTGGCGGGCATCAAGGACACCCTGAAGTCCGATCTCTCGATCTGCCACCTGGAGATCCCGCTGGGCACGAAGGACGGGCCGTTCTTCGGCTACCCGGCCTTCATCGCCCCGCCCGAGGTGGCGAAGGCACTGGTCGACGTGGGGTACGACTCCTGCTCGACCGCGTCCAACCACACGCTGGACCGCGGCGTCGGCGCGATCCAGACCACGCTCGACGCGCTGGACGCCGTCGGCCTCAAGCACACCGGCTCGTTCCGCACGCCGGAGGAGGCCGCCGCGCCGCTGATCCTCGACGCGGGCGGGGTGAAGGTCGCCCAGCTGTCGTTCACCTACGGCTTCAACGGCATCCCGCTGCCCGACCCGTGGCGCGCGAACCAGATCAACGCCGCCAAGATCCTCGCCGACGCGCGCAAGGCCCGCGAGGCCGGCGCCGAGGTCGTCGTGCTGTCCATCCACTGGGGCAACGAGTACCAGCACGAGGCGACCGAGGAGCAGAAGGCCCTGGCCCGCCAGCTGCTCGCCGACCCGGCGCTGGACCTCATCATCGGCACGCACGTGCACGTGGTGCAGCCGTGGGAGAAGATCGGCAAGAAGTGGGTCGTCTACGGGCTGGGCAACGAGGTCGCCCGGCACTCCGAACCGCGCGGGGTCACCGAGGAAGGCGTGATCGGCCGGTTCAAGTTCGAACAGGGGCCGGAGGGCTGGTCGGTCGTCGAGGCGTCCTACACGCCGACGCTGGTCGAGCTGGGGCCGCCGATCCGGCTGGTGGACCTGACTCGGGTGCCCGCCACGGCGCGGCGGACCGAAGCGATCAACCGGACCGAGGGCGTGGTGTTCAGCCTGGGCGCCAACGGACAAGGGCTGACCAGGGCTAAGCCCTGAGCTTGGCCAGCACCCGTTCGTACCTCGCGGTCCACGCTGCGTCCGCGCTCTCGAACTCCGTTATGCGGTCCGGTACCGGCGGCTTGGCGAGCACCGGCAGGTACCCGTCGACCGGCACGAGCGAGTCGCTCGTGACGTCACCGTCCAGCAGCTGCAGCGTCGCGAGCCCGCACGCGTGATCGAGCTGGGGCAGTGCCGCCGCCAGCGCGATCCCGGCCGCCATGCCGACCGACGTCTCCAGCGCCGACGACACCACGCACGGCAGCCCGCACGCCTCGGCCACCTCCAGGGCCCTGCGGACGCCGCCGAGCGGCGCCACCTTGATCACCGCGATGTCCGCGGCACCCGACACGGCGACCTTCAGCGGGTCCTCGGCCTTGCGGATCGACTCGTCCGCGGCGATCGGCACGGTCACCTTCCTGCGGACCTCGGCCAGCTCGTCCAGCGTGTGGCACGGCTGTTCCACGTACTGGAGGCCACCGGCCGCCCGGTCCATGGCCTTGATCGCGGTGACGGCCGTGTCGACGTCCCACATCATGTTCGCGTCGACCCGCACGAACCCCTGCGGCCCCAGGGCGTCCCGCACCGCTTCGAGCCGTGCGCAGTCCTCCGCGAGCGTGGACTCGGCGACCTTCACCTTGGCCGTCGAGCAGCCCGAACGCGCCACGATCTCGTGCGCCTGCTCGGGGCCGACGACCGGCACCGTGCAGTTGACCGGGATCCGGGAGCGCACCGGTGCCGGCCAGCCTTCGTTCGCGGCCTCCAAGGCACACGCGAGCCACGCCATGGCCTCGTCGTCGTCGTACTCCTCGAACGGGCAGAACTCGCCCCACCCGGCCGGTCCCTCGAACAGCAGGCCGGTGCGCCGGGTGATGCCGCGGAACCGGGCGCGCATCGGGATGGAGTAGACGTGCACGCGCCGATTCAAGCGCACTTCTGCGGCTCCAGCGAATGCCCGCCGCCGTGCAGGATGACCGCGCCGGCGTTCTGCAGGCCGAGCAACGTGCACACGATCTGCCGGACCGCGGCCTTGCTGAGCAGCGAGACGTCGGTGGAGATCGAGACGTCGAGGCCGTCGGCGCCGCGGTCGACGGTGGCGGGGGCGGCGTCGAACGGGACCTCGGTGGTGAGGCCGCGGTCCTGCTCGGTGGCGGTGGGGCCCTGGGCGAGCAGGGCGACGACGTCGTAGCCGCTCAGGCTGCCCTGCGGCCGGTTGACCCCGACGACCGAGCCCCCGGCCACCCAGTAGATCGCGGGCGAGGTGCTCTCGACCGGTCCGGTCGGCGCTTCGAGGCCGGGGATGGGGTCGGTCGGCCGGATCCCGCACGCGGACACGACGACCACCAAGGCGAGGGCGAGCTTGCGCAGGGGTCCCCTCCAGGGGGTCCCCCTAAAACCATTCTCCCAGGCAGCACCGACAATTTTCGGCCTCACCGCTCACCTCCCAGCGGCAGCCGCAGCGTGAACAGCGCCCCGCCGCCGGGCCGGTTGGCGGCGACCAGCGTGCCGCCGTGCAGCCGGGCGTTCTCCCACGCGATCGCGAGCCCCAGCCCGGAGCCCTCCGACCGCCCGCGCGCCGAGTCGGCCTTGTAGAACCGCGCGAACACGTGCGGCAGCACGTCCGACGGCAGGCCCGGCCCCGCGTCCGCCACCACGATCACCAGCGACGAGTCCTCGACCGCGAGCGACACGGTCACCGGCGCGGCCCCGTGCCGCAACGCGTTGCCGACCAGGTTCGCCACGATCACGTCCAGCCGTCGCGGGTCCAGCCTGGCCCGCACCCCGGCGGGCAGCGAGGCCGTCACGTCGAACCCGCGCATCCGCAGCGTCCGCGCCACCACCTCCGCGACGTCGACGTCGTCCAACGCCAGAGCCGCCGTCCCCGAGTCGAACCGCGTCACCTCGATCAGGTCGTTGACCAGCCGCGCGAGGTTCTGCGTCTCCCGGTTCACCAGCCGCGCGGCCTGCCCGGCGACACCTGGCAGGGCAGCGGTCTCGGCGTCCAGCACGTCGGTCACCGCGGTCATGGCCGCCAGCGGCGTGCGCAGCTCGTGCGACACGTCCGCCACGAACCGCCGCGCGTCGGCCTCCATCCGCCGCAGCTCACCGACGTGGTGCTCCAGCGAGGCGGCCGTGCTGTTGAACGTGGTGGCCACCGCGGCGAGCTCGTCACGGCCGCGCACCGGCACCCGCGCGGTCAGATCGCCCTGTCCCAGCCGGAAAGCCGCCATCCGCAGGTCGCGGACGGGCCGCAGCACGCCGCGTGCCGCCAGGAACGCCATCGCCAGCGCCAGCAGCAGGCCGGCGCCGCCGATCAGCCACGCGTTGCGCGCGAGATCGTCGACGACCTCGGTCTCCGAGGTGAACGGCCGCAGCACGTACACCTCGATGCCGGAAGTCCTGCCGCCCTCCACCCGCAGCTGCATGCCGACGACGAGCCACACCCCGCCCGCGTACGGCACGCGCTGCCAGCCGACGCGTCCGGACGACACCAGCCCGCGCAGCTCCGCCGTGATCACCGACGGGTCCATGCCACCGGCCGACAACCCGTTCGCCGTGGCCAGTGCCTGGCCCTCGCGTCCGGACACGCGACCGGCGATCCGCTCCAGCGCGGCCGTGTCCGCCGTGCGGGCGGGCAACGGGTACAGCTGCTCGACCCGGCTGGTCGTCTCGATCACCGCGTTGTCCTGCGCGCGTTGCACGATCGCGTCACGCGCCCGCACGTAACCGGCGCCCGCCACGGCCACCGCGGTCACGACGCTCACGAGCGCGAAGGCGAGCAGCAGCCGCAGGCGCAGCGTCACAGCGGTCCGAAGCGGTAGCCGAAGCCCCGCACGGTCTGCACGTACCGCGGCGCCGCCGGGTCGTTCTCGATCTTCGACCGCAGCCGCTGCACGCACGCGTCGACCAGCCGGGAGTCGCCGAGGTAGCCCTGGTCCCACACGGATTCGAGCAGCTGCTGCCGGGACATCACCCGGCCCGGCGACGAGGACAGCTCCAGCAGCAACCGCAGTTCCGTCGGTGCCAGCGAGACCGGCTGACCGAGCCGCGTCACCACGAGCCCCTCGCGGTCGATGGTCAGCTCGCCGTGGCGTTCGGTCACGACCTCGGGCGCCGAGACGGACGACCGCCGCAGCACCGCCCGGATCCTGGCCTCCAGCACGCGGGCCTGGGCGGGCTTGGCCACGTAGTCGTCGGCACCGGCCTCCAGGCCCGCCACCACGTCGATGTCGTCGTTGCGCGCGGTCAGCATGATGATCGGCAGGTCACCGGCGGCCCGGATGCGGCGGCACACCTCGAACCCGTCCACCCCCGGCAGCATCAGGTCCAGCACGACCACGTCCGGCGCGACGCTCGACAGCAGTTCGAGGCCTTCCTCGCCCGTGCGCACCGCGTCCACGGTGTGTCCCTGGTAGGTCAGGGCGAGCGACAGTCCTTCCCGGACCGCCTCGTCGTCCTCGATCAGCAGTACGCGCGGCATGCCCTCCAGCCTTCCCGACGGGTCTCATGAGGACGTTCGTGCCGCGTCATCGTTGCGTAACGACCATCCGTGCAGCAGTCGTTGCCCAGCCATGATCCAGTGCGCACACGGGACGGTGTCGGTGCGCCAGGGCGTCCGCTACGGCTCGCGCATCTAGTCCAGAGCGGCGGTGTGGCGGAGCTGCTCGGGTGTCGGGTCCGCCACCAGCACGCTCAGCGCGGCCGCGAACCGGTCGAACCGCCGGTCGAACTCGGCCAGCTCGCGCGACGGTTCCGCCACCAGCGCCGCCCGTCCCGCCTTGGGCACGGCGGTCGCCAGCGCGTCCCGCAACGGCTGCGCCCGCCGCAGCGCCACGAGCAACGTCCACAGCCGCTGCTCGACCAGCGCCACCTGCACCGGGTCACCGGTCACGCGCAGGAAGTCCGAACGCGCGCCCGTGGCCCGGCGGCGCTGGTCAGGGCAGGTGAAGTCGGTCGAACGGACCACCTGGGTGTCCGGTGCCGAGCGGGCGAGCGACTCCTCCGACCGGAAGCGGCGCACCGGCACCGTCCCCGCCGGGTCCCACATCCACCAGAACGTCATCCGACCAGGTCGTCCGCGTCGACGATCTTGTACGCGTAGCCCTGCTCGGCCAGGAACCGCTGCCGGTGCGCCGCGTACTCGGTGTCGAGCGTGTCCCGCGCGACGACCGAGTAGAAGTGCGCCTGCCGCCCGTCGCCCTTGGGGCGCAGGATCCGGCCGAGCCGCTGGGCCTCCTCCTGGCGCGAGCCGAACGTGCCCGACACCTGGATGGCCACCGACGCCTCCGGCAGGTCGATGGAGAAGTTCGCGACCTTCGACACCACGAGCGTGCGCAGCTCACCGCGCCGGAACTGGTCGAACAGCTCCTCGCGCTCCTTGTTCTTCGTCGATCCCTTGATCACCGGCGCTCCCAGTTCCTCACCCAGCTCGTCGAGCTGGTCCAGATAAGCACCGATCACCAGAGCCGGCTCGTCGGGATGCTGGTCCAGCACCCTTCTGACCACCGGGATCTTGGTCCGCGCGGTCGAGCAGAGCTTGTAGCGCTCCTCGGGCTCGGCCGTCGCGTACTGCAGCCGTTCGTTGTCCGTCAGCGTCACGCGGACCTCGGTGCACTCGGCGGGCGCGATCCAGCCCTGCGCCTCGATGTCGCGCCACGGCACGTCGTACCGCTTCGGGCCGATCAACGAGAAGACGTCGCCTTCCTGCCCGTCCTCGCGGACCAGCGTCGCCGTCAACCCCAGGCGGCGACGGCTCTGCAGGTCGGCGGTCATCCGGAACACCGGGGCGGGCAGCAGGTGGACCTCGTCGTAGACGATCAGGCCCCAGTCGCGCGAGTCGAACAGCTCCAGGTGCTTGTACTCGCCCTTCGACTTGCGGGTGATCACCTGGTAGGTCGCGATCGTGACCGGCCGGATCTCCTTGCGCTCACCGGAGTACTCGCCGATCTCGTCCTCGGTGAGCGACGTCCGCGCGATCAGCTCCCGCTTCCACTGCCGCCCGGCCACGGTGTTGGTGACCAGGATCAACGTGGTCGCCTGCGCCTCGGCCATCGCCGCCGCGCCCACGAGCGTCTTGCCCGCGCCGCACGGCAGCACGACGACACCGGAGCCGCCCGCCCAGAACGCCTGTGCCGCGAGCCGCTGGTAGTCGCGCAGCTTCCAGCCGTCTTCCTCCAGCTCGATCGGGTGCGCCTCGCCGTCGACGTACCCGGCGTGGTCCTCGGCCGGCCAGCCGACCTTGAGCAGCAACTGCTTGAGCCGCCCGCGCTCGCTGGGGTGCACGACGACCGTGTCGTCGTCGATGCGCGCCCCGAACATCGGCGCGATCTTCTTGTTGCGCAGCACCTCTTCGAGCACCGCGCGGTCGTTCGAGCTGAGCACCAGGCCGTGCGCCGGGTTGTTGGTGAGCACGAGCCGGCCGAACCGGCTCATCGTGTCGACCACGTCGACCAGCAACGGCTGCGGCACCGGGTAGCGGCTGAACCGCACCAGCGCGTCCACCACCTGCTCGGCGTCGTGCCCGGCCGCACGGGCGTTCCACAACGCCAGCGGCGTGACGCGGTACGTGTGCACGTGCTCGGGCGCGCGCTCCAGCTCGGCGAACGGCGCGATCGAGGTCCGCGCGTCGTCCGCGAGCGGGTGGTCGACCTCGAGCAGCAGCGTCTTGTCCGACTGGACGATCAGGGGGCCATCGGTCACGCGTACCAGTCTCCCTGACGACGCCAAATGCGTTCGACCTGCGTCAACTGGTGACGACAAGTGAGAGGCGACACACCCAGCCAACACGACGTGTCGTACGTTCTCGCGCATGAGCACCGAGTCGACTGATCCCGTCGAGCCACCGGCCGCGGTGGAACCGGCTGCCGCGGAGACCGAGCCCGCGGAGGCCGAGCCCACCGAGGCCGCGGCCGAGACCCAGGTCGTGACCGCAGCGGAGACCGAGACCGACGAGTCGCCCAAGCAGAACAAGTGGCTGAAGCCCGTCATCGTGGCCGTGCTGGCGGTCGTGCTGATCGGCGGCGGTGCGTGGGCGTTCACCGCCCTCAACGGCACCAAGGTCGGCGACTGCGTCAGCGCCTCGCCGAAGGACGTCGACAAGCCGGACGGCGAGTGGAACATCTCGTCGCAGAGCTGCGGTGACGCCAAGGCCACGCACCGGGTCGCCAAGGTGCTGAAGAGCTCCGACGAGCCGTGCCCCGACGAGGGCATCTACGAGCCGGTGAAGTCCGGTCGCGACTCCATGTGCCTGATGCCGAACCTCGCCGAGGGCAACTGCTACACCTCAGGTGACGACGGCGCCTTCAAGAAGGAGGCGTGCACCACCGAGTCGCCGGTGAAGATCGTGAAGAAGGTCGACGGCCTGCCGGCGGAGGGCACGGTGTGCCCGGAGGGGTCGAGCGAGCTGCGCTTCAGCGAACCGGCCTCGGTCTACTGCATGGGTGTGCACGAGGGCTCTTGATCGTCCTGATCGGGTGAACTCGGTTGAGTTGATCATCGACTGACGCCGATACCCAGGCCATGAAGAAGGTCGGCCTGGGTATCGCCGTTGTTCTCGCGCTCGTCCTGCTCGGCGGGATCGTGCTGAACCAGCTCGGCGACGTGGCCACGGCGGCACGGGTCGGTGACTGCGCGCGCATCTCCGGCTCGCACGACAACCCGAAGTACCAGGCGCTCGACTGCACCTCGGAGAAGGCGACCGTCAAGATCGCCAAGATCCTGCCGTGGAACGAGCAGCAGTGCCCGTCCGGCGGCATGGAGTACTCGACGTACACGGGCGAGTCCACGCTGTGCCTCATGCCGAACTTCGTCGAGGGCGCCTGCTACGGCCAGGACTCCGACAGCGGCATCGCCAAGGTCGACTGCGCCACCAAGGACTCGGTGAAGGTCGCCAAGGTGCTCAGCGGCAAGACCGACCGCGCGGCCTGTGGAGACGCGCGCGCGGCGGTCTTCCCGGAGCCCGCCGTCACCTTCTGCCTCGAACGCGGCGGCAAGCAGTGATCTTGCGGTAACGCACCCGCCGCCGACCGTCCACGTGGGATTCTCTCCGGCGTGATGAACTCCGAGGCCGCGCCCAGGACGAGCCTGGGCAAGCGGGTGCTGACCTACGCGGCGACGGTGGTCGTCGCCGCGATCGCGATCTACGGCCTCTCCGAGTTCCTGACTCCCGTCCAGCCGCCGAGGCAGGGTGCCTGCGCGTTCCTCACCGGCAACCCGAAGGACGGTCGCTACCAGGCCGTCGAGTGCGACGCCTCCACCGCGAACTTCGTGGCACTGGGCACGGTCGCGAAGTCGGCGGTCTGCCCAGAAGCGGACGCGTGGGACTGGGTGCCCGCGCGGGGCATCGACCCGGACGTCCGGTTCTGCCTCGCCCCGCTCTACGCGGAGGGCGAGTGCTACCGCGACGGCAGGTCGGCCTACGACCTCAGCACCGTCGACTGCACCGACCCCGGCGCGTTCCGGGTGAACAAGATCAGCAGGGACGTGCCGGCGCCTGCCTGCGCGGCGGAGGAGAAGACCCTCGCCTACCCCTCGGTGAAGCTCTCCTACTGCCTCGGCCACCACTAGCGACCGGCCGACTACCAAGCGGCCGTAACGTTTCCGTAAAGCCCCGGCGGATTCCTCCCCTGCGTGGCAACCTCATCCTCCGGCCGTGCCGGGGGGCGTGGGCTGTTCGGCGCAGGCGTGCGCACGCGAATGGCTCGGCCTGTCAGGCATTCCGAAACCGGAGCCGGTCCCGCCGGCTCCGGTTTCGCCGTCTTCAGCAAGCCCCATCGGAGAGGAATCCAGTGACCACCCCCAACTACCCGCAGCAGCCAGGGCCGTACGGCCCGCCTCCCGGTGGGCAGCCGCAGCAGCCGTACGGTCAGCAGCCCAACCCGTACGCGCCGCCGCAGGGTCAGCCCGGACAGCCGGGTCAGCCCGGCCCGTACGGTCCACCGCCCGGTGACCCGTACGGCCCGCCGCCCGGCCAGATGTCGCCTGGCGGCCCCATGCCGTACGCGCCGCCGCCCAAGAAGAGCGGTGCCGGCAAGACCATCGGCTCGATCGTCGGCATCGTCGTGCTGGTGGGCGTCGGCATCCTGGTGAAGGTGCTGATCAGCGGTGGCCTGAGCGCCATCACCGAGCCGTCGGCCAAGGCCGGCGACTGCGCGAGCGTCACGGGCACGACGATCAGCCCGAAGTACAAGAAGGTCGACTGCGGTGCGGCGGAGGCGAACTACTTCGTGGCGAAGGCCTCGAACAACACCTCGGAGGCCTGCCCCAGCCAGGACTACGCCGAGTACACCGAAAAGGGCCGCCGCGGTTCCGGCATGAAGCTCTGCCTCGTGGAGAAGCTCGAAGAGGGCAAGTGCTACGAGGAGGAGCTCGTCAAGATCAGCATGGAGGGCATGAAGGTCGTCGACTGCTCGAAGGGCGTCAACGAGGTCGTCGTCCAGAAGGTCGTCAAGATCGAAAAGGTGGTCAAGGCCGCGACCGCCGAATGCGGTGAGGCGACCGCCGTTTCGTACGCGGAACCGGCGCCGGGAATCACCTACTGCGTGACCGCGGTCGGCGGGAAGTGAAAAAAGGCGGGCCGCCGAAAAAACGGCCCGCCTTTTTCATGTCTGGCGACAACTAATTCGTCGTACCCGGTGGCAGCAGTTGCTGCACGTCGAGACGGCCGGACAGCACGTCCTCGGTGTCCATCATGTCGGCGACCCGCTGGAGCCGGATCGGGTTCAGCGACAGCGGGAACGTGCCCACGGACACGAGCGCGGCGGTCGGCTGGTCGACGTCCGCGTAGCTGGTCAGCGAGTCCTGCACGGCCAGCTTGTTGGCCTGTGCGCGCTGCTGGGCCTCGCGCAGCACGTCGCGGAAGACCTTCAGCGTCTTCGGGTTGGCCTCGGCGAACTTCTTCGACGACGCGTAGCCGGACATCGGGAAGTCCAGTGTCGGGCCGCGCGCGGTGTCGGTGAGGATCTTCGCGCCGATGTCGCGCTGGGCCTTCGTGATGAACGGTTCGATCATGAACGCCGCGTCGACCTGGCCCGCCTTGAGCGCGGTCGCCATGTCGGCGAACGGCATCGGCTTGAACCTGATCTTCTGCTTCTCGACCGCGGCCGTGTCCAGCACCGCACGGGTGGTCAGCGCGCCGATGTCGGTCTCGCTGTTCACCGCGATGATCGGGTTCGGCTTCTTGCCGGGGTCGTCGTAGTCCGACGACGCGGACGTGACCAGCGCCATCGAGTTCGGGCCCGCCTGGTAGGCCTCGCCCTGCAGCTGCAGTTCGGTGCCCTCGGCAACGGAGCGGAAGAGGCTGACGTGCGTGGCCCACGTGATGTCCAGCGTGGTGTCCAGCTGCTTGATGGCCTCGGCCTCGCTGGGTTGCGTGACCAGGTTGACCTGCAAGCCGGCCTTCTCGAACAGCTTCTCGGTCAGCGCGATCCGCAGCGGGGCGACGTCGACGACCGGAAGCACGCCGATGCGCAGGATGTTGCGCTCCACGTCCGCGGTGCCGCTGTTCGACGAACTTCCGAACAGGCTGCAGCTCGCGGTCAGAACACACGTGATGAGCACTGCGACAAGCCGCAGAGCTTTGGCTCGGGTAGCCATGGCACCTCTCGCCGGTAGGCCTTGAGTAGCATCGAGTTGATCAGTGAGTGTCGCCACAGACCAGGTAGTCCGCAGCCCCAACAGGGCGTTCGGACGGAGGCGAAGCGTGCCGACAACCGGGGATGTTAACCACCTGAACGTATGAAACGACACCCCATCTCGATACGGTGAGTGCTTCTGGAGACTTCCCCCGAGGAGGGGGTGGCCATTACGCTCCCCGCCGGGTGGCACAGGTCGCAGTAGAGGATCGTGTCTTCAGAACGGGGTAGGTCGCCTCACCGGGCGAACAACCTCTGTGCTGCAATTCGGCCCGTTTGACGAGTCCATGCTCGGTCCTGGGGAGAGACCGGGACACTGCTGCTGGAAGAGGAAGCCCAGAGTGGCCCGACGTGAGAGAGGTCCCAGCCAGTTTGGCGTGGGTGACACCACACGCTCCGAAAGGCCCGAATCGGGTGACGGACTGGCTGCGCTGGGTGACGGCACGATGAATGTGACACCGAACGCGGTGAAAGCAGACGTCGCGGCCGGACCCGGTTCAGGACCTGCCCGGTCTGCGGGGTGGCGGCTGCGCAACTGGCGGTTGCGCACGAAGCTGCTCGCCGTTCTGCTCATCCCGACGGTCTGTGCGCTCGTCCTGGGTGGTCTGCGCGTGCGCACCGACCTCCAGGCGGCGACGGAGCTCAACAACCTCGCGAACCAGATCCGCCTGGAGACGGCGGTCGCGGACCTGGTGCAGCAGCTTCAGCGCGAGCGCGACCTCTCGGTCAGCTACGTCGCGTCGAACAAGAAGGTCGACCGGGTCGTCCTGGAGCGCCAGCTGCGCCGGGTGAACGACACCAGCGAGGCGTTCAGCAACAAGATCGCCGAGCTGAGCTCCGACCTGAACCCGGCGGCCGTCGAGCGCTTCCAGGTCGCGTTCAACCAGCTCAACCGCCTGAACAGCCTCCGCAACTCGGTGCGCGACACGCAGTACCCCGCCGAGGCCGTCCAGCGCACCTACTCGGAGTCGATCGAGACGCTCATCAACCTCGGTGAGCAGACGATCTCCGAGATCAACGACCCCGAGCTGGTGCGACTGCACCTCACCACGAACGCCATCGCGCGGATCAAGGAGCAGGAGTCGCTCAAGCGGGCGATTCTGCTCGACGTCTTCCAGCGCAAGGCGTTCACGCCGTCCCAGCTGCGCGCCCTGCAGTCGGCCGACGCCGAGCTCGCGGCCGCCCGCAACGACTTCCGCAAGTCCGCGACGCCCGAACAGGCCAAGATCTACGACGACACCGTCACCGGCCTCATCGTCGACACCGCGAACGACATGCAGGAATCGGCGATCAACCAGCAGGCCGGCAAGAAGGACTTCAGCCAGCTGACGTCCGAGAAGTGGGACATCGCCGCCACGCTGACGGTCAACCTGACCCGTGACGTCGAGAACCTGCTGGTCGAGCAGCTGCAGAACAAGACGGACGACCTCGCGGGTGCCACCAGGACCCAGGCGTACCTCGCGACCGGCCTCGTGCTCGCGTTCCTCGCGCTCGCGCTGCTGATGGCGCTGTTCGTCGCCCGCTCGATCCTCAACCCGCTGCGCACGCTGCGCCGCACCGCCCTCGACGTCGCCGACCACGGACTCCCCGACGCGGTCGAGCGGATCCTCGCGGACCCGAACCCGGAGGACGCGGCCAAGACCGCCGTCGAGCCGGTGCCGGTGCACACGCGTGAAGAGGTCGGTCAGGTGGCGCGCGCGTTCGACGCGGTGCACGGTGAAGCGGTGCGACTGGCCGCCCAGCAGGCCCTCCTGCGTGACAACGTCAACGCGATGTTCGTCAACCTGTCGCGTCGTTCGCAGGCCCTGGTGGAACGCCAGCTGAACCTGATCGACCGGCTGGAGCAGGACGAGCAGGACCCGGACCAGCTGGCCTCGCTGTTCGAGCTGGACCACCTCGCCACCCGCATGCGCCGCAACTCGGAGAACCTGCTGGTCCTCTCCGGCACTGACCTTTCGCGCAGGCTCACCCGGCCCGTCCCGGCCGCCGAGGTCCTCGGCGCCGCGGTCTCCGAGGTCGAGCAGTACGCCCGCGTGCAGGTCGGCCAGACCCCGGACCTCACCGTCCAGGGCCGCGCGGTCAACGACCTCGTGCACCTCATCGCCGAGCTGCTGGACAACGCCACGGCGTTCTCCGACCCGGTCACCAAGGTCACCGTGCGCACGGCCAAGACCCGCAAGGGCGAGCTGGCGATCGAGATCCAGGACCGCGGCGTGGGCATGGGCGACCAGGAGATCCTCGACGCCAACGAGCGGCTGGCCGACCCGCCGGACGTCGACGTCGCGGTCTCCCGCCGAATGGGCCTGTACGTGGTCGCGCGGCTGGCCAAGCGCCACGACATCAAGGTCCGCCTGCGCGGCAACGAGGACATCGAGGGCGGCACGACCGCGCTGGTGCTCGTGCCGGAGACGCTGGTCTCCGCGCCCGGTGCCGGCCCGACGACCCCGCCGTCCGGATCCGGGATCGCCGGCGCGTTCGGCATGGCGCCCACGCAGAGCGGCACCGAGCTCACCACCGAGATCGGCACGACGGCCACCAGGGCGAGCGGCATCGCGGGTGCGTTCGGCGGTGCCACCGGCTCCGTGCCGAGGATCGACGAGTCGAGCCCGAGCATCCCGGTCAGCTTCGTCCCGAGCCCGCTCACCGACACCGGTGCGGGTGCGACGGCGGTCCCCGTCTACAACGAGACGTCCGCCCACGACGACGTTCCGGCGCAGGACTCGACGCCGTCCGAGCGGTGGCGGCGCGACCAGCTGGCGGCCGTGGAGCCGGAGGGCTCCTTCGGCGAACCGACCCTCTTCACGGCCTACGAGGACCGGCACGAAGAGGACGGCGAGATCTCCTTCGAGCCCGGCTACGAGACCACGCAGTTCGTGCCGATCCCCCCGATCGACGCGGAACCGGCCTCCAGCAACGGCGTCTCGCGAGCCCCGGTCGACACCGAGCTCGCGCACCGCAACGGCACCTCGGAGGCCTCCCGCAAGCAGGTCGAGCACGACCTGGACGCGCCGACCGAGCGCCTGCCGATCTACGAGGCGGTGCTGTCGCAGTGGTTCCAGGCCGTCGGCAGCGAGACGTCCGCGTCCACGGCGGTGCCGGTCCCACCGGCCGCCGAGAGCCCGGAACCCGCGCAGACCAACGGGCGGGCCGAGTCCATCAGGCTCGGCGGGCTGGACAAGGACAAGTCCGGCGTCGACTACATCGACGAGCCGGTGAAGACCCCTCCGCTCTCGGACGGGCCCGAGCCGGAACTGCCGACCCGCACCCCGAAGCCCGTCCCGGCGGTGACACCCACCACCACTTCGGCAGCAGGCCTGCCCGTGCGCCAGCCGCGCTCCAGGGTGAAGCAGGCGGTCGAGGAAGAAGTGACCGCACCCGCCGAGCAGGAGCGAGTTGTGGAACCGGAGCCCGTTGTGGAGGAGACTCCAGCGGCGGCACCCACTTCCGAGTCGGCTTGGCAATCGCCTGCCGATGAGGGATGGCAGGCGGCTCAGGCGTTGTTGAACAAGACGCCGGAGTCGAAGACAGCGGCAGGATTGCCGAAACGGACACCGAAGGCTCAACTCGTGCCAGGATCTGCAGCACCCAAGCCGCAGGCCGTGACACAGACGGCGCAGCGGCCCCCGCTGCCGCCACGCTCCGCCGACGCGGTGCGCGGACGGATGTCGAGCCTTCAGAGTGGTGTCCGGCGAGGCCGGCACGCATTGATCGAGGCATACGCTGGTGACCAGTCGAGCCGGCAGAACGAGGAGCAGGAGTGACGACCGCAGCGCAGCCAGGCAGCTTTGGTTGGCTTATCACCGACTTCGTGCGGAGGGTGCCCGGCGTGGCACATTCCGTCGTGGTGTCCGCGGACGGGCTGTTGCTCGCGGGGTCCCAGGGCCTGCCCAGGGACCGTGCAGAGCAGCTCTCCGCTGTCGCGTCCGGACTGGTCAGCCTCACACAGGGTGCTGCCCGCTGCTTCGAGGCAGGCGGGGTCAACCAGACCGTGGTCGAGATGGAGCGGGGCTACCTGTTCCTCATGTCGATCAGTGACGGTTCGTGCCTCGCCGTCCTGGCGGCACCAAACTGTGACATCGGCCTGGTGGCCTACGAGATGACGCTTTTGGTGGAGAGAGTCGGTCAACAACTCACCCCTGAGCTGCGCGCGCAGCTTCAGGGCGTGGTCCGTCGCTAGACCTCACTGGCAGTTCAGGGGTGAGAAGAGATGGCTGGAAGATCTGGCGCTAGAGGCCGGGGCTTCGGTAGGAACTTCAACTACCAGGAGTGGGCCGCTGGTGGGTTCCAGTTCGACGAGCCTGACGCGATTCCCCAAGAACCAGAGGAAGCCGAGGACGCACCCCACGATGAGCGGGTTACAGGGCAAGGGCTAGGCGATATGTCTCAGCGTGAGGTGGATGACTCGTCGTCGTATCCGTACGACGACGTGCCGAACCGGTTCGACATCGACGGCTACGGCACCGGGTTGTTCGGTGGCCCCGGTGCGGACCTCTTCGGCCAGCACGAGATGCCGGACGCCGTGCCGGAACAACTGCCGTACACAACCGGGCCGCAGCCGGTGTACACCACCGGCACGCAGCCGGCGTACAGCACCGGTGCGCAGCCCGTGGTGCGTCCGGAGGAGAATTCTTCTGCGGACTCGGGTTCACTGGTGCGGCCTTACACGCGCACCGGTGGACGCACACGACCCGACTACGACCTCGCCATCGAGGCACTGATCTCGACGAGCGAGCGGGGCCTGGAACGGGACGCCGCGGTGCTTCCCGAGCACAGGTCGATCTGCGGGCTGTGTGTGGACACTCGGTCGGTGGCCGAGGTCGCGGCACTCCTACGCTTGCCTCTTGGCGTCGTGCGGGTGTTGATCGGCGACATGGCAAGCATGGGATTGGTTTTGATTCACCAGGGCGGTCTGGTCGTGGGGGACCGGCCTTCCATGGAATTCCTGGAGAGGGTGCTCAGTGGGCTTCGCAGGCTCTAGTCCCCAGGGCGCCGAGGGCGCACGGAAGCCGACGACCTCCGCCAAGATCGTGGTGGCGGGTGGCTTCGGTGTTGGCAAGACGACGTTCGTCGGCTCGGTGTCCGAGATCGTCCCGTTGACCACCGAGGCGGTGATGACCGAGGCCAGCGCGGGGGTGGACGACCTCTCCGCCACGCCGAACAAGGTCACCACGACGGTCGCGATGGACTTCGGCCGCGTGTCGCTCGACAGCGACCTGATCCTGTACCTCTTCGGTACGCCGGGTCAGCACCGGTTCTGGTTCATGTGGGACGACCTGGTGCGTGGTGCCATCGGCGCCATCGTGCTGGTCGACACCCGCAGGCTGGCGGACGCGTTCGCGTCGATCGACTTCTTCGACGACCGGCAGCTGCCGTACGTCGTGGGCGTCAACTGCTTCGACGGCCTCCTGCACCACAGGCTGGAGGACGTGCGCGAGGCGTTGACGATCGACGAGTCGGTGCCGATCGTGACGTGTGACGCCCGCAACCGGCAGTCGACGAAGCAGACGCTCATCACACTGGTGGAGCACGCGATGCGCCAGTGGATGTCCGTCCGCGCCGGCTGACGTCCCTCGCCGGGACAACTGCAGAACGTGCGACGAGGCGAGCGCCACCTTCGGGTGCGGCGCTCGCCTCGTCGTTGCGGTCTGATCAGATGTGGGTTGCGTCCGTCGTGATGACCTCCTCCCGGTGCCGCGTGCGGCTCGTCAGATGTGGAGCTGGACCAGGTTCGGCAGCAGGCAGATGCTGAGGATGCCCAGGGCCGTGATGTTGGGGCAGCCCGACGGTCCGGCGGCGTCGTCATCGTCGTCGTCGCCGTCGTCACCCTTGGGTTCGTCGGTCAGCGCCGCCGTGTCGTCGGTGACCGTGACGGCCGACTCGAGGACCGGAGCGGGCGCAGGCGCGGCCTCGGGTGCGGCTTCGGGTGCGGCCGCCGGTGCCGCCACTTCGGCCACGGGCGGTGGCGCGGCCACGGCGGGAGCCGCCGGTGCCGGTGCGACCTCGATCTCCTTGACCGCCTGGACGTGCGCGGCGCCCATGTTCACGCCGGGGATCTGTCCGGAGTGGATGGCTTCCTTCATCGCGGCCGCCATGTCGAGCGCGGCCTGTGCGCCGGCGTTGACGTCGAAGCCCTCGCCGGTGGACAGCGGGACGTTCAGGGTGCCCAGGCTGACCGGCACCGAGTCGACGTTGTTGTTGCTGAGGCCGATGGTGACGTTGACGTTGTTGTCCTCGAGGACCTGGATGATCGGTTCGGCCTGAGCTGTTCCGGTTGTGAACGGCAGGGCGAATGCCAGTGCCGTTGCGGTGAGGACGGCTTTACGCGCCCACCGGGTGATGGCCATTTGCGCTGCTCCTCCTTCGTCGAGCGAGCGTCGTGAAACGCTCACGCCACTCGACGCTAGGTCGCGCTCTGGCCACGCAAGGGTGGACGTGCGGTTCGACCGGGGGATGACGGTCCGTCAGTCCTCGTCGACCAATGCGGCGGACGTGATGCGATGAAGGGGGAACCTCAGCACCTCTCCGTAGCTGTGGTCGTAGCCCTCGAGGACACCCCCGCCGACCACGTGCGGCTCCACCACGCGCTGTGCGGCCGTGCCGTGGGAGTCGACGAACCCGACGAGCACTCTCCGTCGCGCCCGTGCGGCCTGCTGGAGCAACGACAGGGTGGCGGACGGCCCGGCGCCGAGGTGGCCGGGGACGGCCACGCGTTCACCCCGTGGTGTCGCGGCGGCACGATCACCGGCTCGGACCAGCCGGACGAGTTCACCCAACCGTTCGTCGGCGGGCACGGCGGGTGACGCCGCTTTTCGGGCGGTCCGCTGTCGCGGTGTGGTCCGGCGGCCACCCGGTCGCAGGTCTAGGACCTGGCCGTCCGGGCCCTCCGCCGCCGGGGCGAACCCGGCCGAGCGCAGCCCGTCCAGCACGTCCGCCAGCGGCAACGGGCTGACCAGCACCGTCGGCGCGATCCGGCGCAGCTCCAGCCGGGCCGCCTCGGGATGCGCGAGAACCTCGCTGACCAGCACCGGGTCGTCGCACCGCAGGAACGAACCGGCAGCGCCGCCGCGCAGCCTCCCATGGCGCCGTGCGGCGTCGTCGATCAGATAGGTCAACGACTGCGGAACGGGCGTGCGTGAGCGGATCTTGAACAGTTCGTGCAGCTCATCGGCAGTGCGTCCGGCGTCGAGCGCGCGGCGGACCGTGGTCTCGCTGATCCGGTAGACCGTGGCGCCGCCCGCCGACTCGACGTCCGCGACGAGCGCCATCTCGTCCGCGAGCTCGGGTTCGAGCCTGCCGGGCGCGACGACGGTGAGGTCGGCCTGCACCAGCACGTGGTCGAGCGGTGCCGGCAGGGCGTCGGCGAGCGACTTGGCGGCGTGGCCGGGTCCCTCGTCGAGCAGCACCCGGCCCGCGCTGGTGATCGCGCCGAGGGCGAGCACGCCGACCGCGGTGCCCTCCTCGACCGTCCAGCGCACCAGCTCGTCGCGCTGCCGCCCGCCCCGGCGCGGTGCCCGCCAGCCGAGCAGTGCGGCCAGGTCGGCCGGGTCCGCGATCGCGGTGCCCCTGGGGAACGCGGCCAGCGTCTCCAGGACCCACCGGCGGTCGCGGGGTGCCTGCGCGCGGCGGATCTCGTCCGCGAGCGGGGTGAAGAGCCTGTCCTTCTCGTCGCGCCTGCCGACCAGCGCGGGCAGCCTCGGCAGCTCCAGCCAGGCGTGCGCGAGCGTGGCCCAGCGGACCTCGGCGGTCGCGGCGAGCCACACGTCGGCCTTCGTCGTCGGCACCCACTCGGGCTCGGCGGCCTCGGTGTTCGCGGCCAGGTCGGCGCCGACCACCAGTTCGATCAGCAGCGCGGCCCGGCGTTCGTCGACGTCGAGATCTTTGGCCGCCTTGCGCAGCTCGCGGACGCCCAGGCCGCCGGTCCGCAGCACCGGTGGCGGTTCCGCGGACCAGCTCGTGATCAGGTTCTCGGCGTGCCGGACGAGCTCCAGCGCCTCACCGCCGCCGGTGGCGTCGATGCCCGCCTGCTGCAGCGTGCTCGTCCTCGGCTTCGGCTCGGTGACCTGGATCGGGCCCAGGGGCCTGTCGCCGCGGAACCGCAGCGCGATCTCCCGCGGCAGCTCAACGGTGCCGGGATCGCGTCGCAGCAGCAGACCGCGGGCGAGGAGCCGTTGCACGGGCGTCTCCGCCTTGTCGAGCGGCACGACCCGGGAGGCGTCCTTGGTGTCGCCGATGGGCGGCCCGGCGGCGAGCTTCTGCAGCACCCGCTGCTCGCCCTCGGTGATGCCGTGCAGGTCGTACGTCTGCCCGGTCGCGCGCCCGAGCCCGCCGGGATACGTGCCGAACGCCTCCCGCGTGACCGGAGGGACCGACAACGCGTCGTCGTCACCCCACACCAGCGCGAGGGACTTCAGCTTCGCCACGGCCTGCTTGAGCGGCTTCGGCTTGACGTCCGGCCCGAGCACCGCGGCGAGTGTGGGCAACGCCACGGGCTCGGTGTCCGCGCCCTGCACGACCAGGGCTTCGAGCACGGCGAGCGTGAACGTGTCGAGGTCCTCGCAGGCACGCGCGATCGACGCCCTGGTGCCGACCCGTGTCGCGAGCACGGACATATCGGCAGGTGGAGGCGTTGCCAGGTCCGGGCGTGCGCGCAGCAGGGCGACGAGAGCAGCGTCGTCGCGGGCGCGCAGCCAGTCGGCGAGAGTGATGCCGGACATTCTCACCACGGTATATGGGCCGGTGGAGATCTCATCGTGCTCTGTCACACTTGTGCGCGTCATTGGGCACCACCGAGGAGGAGAACGTGGCGAAAGGACGCCCTGGACGGGTCGACCCGCACTGGCCGGAAGGGCCGGACGGCGGCCACCCCGTCACCGAACTGACCAGCGACTCGCAGGGTGCGCTCTCCCCGTTCGGCTCGGTGACGTTCCCGCTGCCGGTCGAGGACCTCGGCTACACGCACCCGGTCACCGAGATCAACAAGTCCTGAGTGGATTGTCAGGCCGGTCTTAAAACTGGTCGAGTCGCGTGAGTACCGCAATGGGCCCGGGGATAGGCTCGCTTCCCGCTTGAGCAGCACTTCGTGGGAGGAAGACGATGCCGGTCCCCGGCCCTGGTTACTCGATCACCGTTCGCCTGGAGGCGCCGCCGTCAGCGAGCGCTGCGGGTGACCTCACGACGGCCGTCGGCCGCGCCGGCGGAGTGATCACGGCGTTCGACGTCGTGGAGTCGCACAACGACCGCGTCGTCATCGACCTCACCTGCAACGCCCTCTCCGCGAACCACGCGAAGGACATCACCGACACGCTGGAGACGCTGCCCGGCATCGTCGTCCGCAAGGTGTCGGACCGCACGTTCCTCGTGCACCTCGGTGGCAAGATCGAGATCTCGTCGAAGGTGCCGCTGCGCAACCGCGACGACCTCTCCCGCGCGTACACGCCCGGTGTGGCGCGGGTGTGCGAGGCGATCGCCAAGAACCCGGACGACGCGCGCCGTCTGACGATCAAGCGCAACACCGTCGCCGTGGTGACCGACGGTTCGGCCGTGCTGGGCCTGGGCAACCTCGGTCCCGCCGCCGCGCTGCCGGTGATGGAGGGCAAGGCGGCCCTGTTCAAGAAGTTCGCGGGCGTCGACGCCTGGCCGGTCTGCCTGGACACCCAGGACACCGAGGAGATCATCCGCGCGGTCGAGCTCATCGCTCCCGTGTACGGCGGCATCAACCTCGAGGACATCTCCGCGCCGCGCTGCTTCGAGATCGAGGCCCGCCTGCGCGAGAAGCTCGACATCCCGGTCTTCCACGACGACCAGCACGGCACGGCGATCGTCGTCGTCGCGGCGCTGCGCAACGCCCTGCGCGTCGTCAACAAGGACATCAAGGACTGCCGCATCACGGTCTGCGGCGTCGGCGCGGCCGGTTCCGCGATCATCCGCCTCCTGCTGGCGCAGGAGCCCGGCGACATCATCGCCGTGGACGTCGACGGCATCGTGCACCGCGACCGCCCCGGCCTGGACGCGAACCTGAAGTCCATCGCCGCGTCGACCAACAAGGACAACCAGGCCGGCCGCCTGCACGACGCCCTGGTCGGCTCCGACGTGTTCATCGGCGTCTCCGCGCCCAACCTGTTCGGCGCGGAGCAGGTCGCGACCATGGCCAAGGACGCCATCGTCTTCGCCCTGGCCAACCCGGACCCGGAGATCGACCCGATGGAGGCCCAGCAGCACGCCGCCGTCGTGGCGACCGGCCGCTCGGACTTCCCGAACCAGATCAACAACGTGCTGGCGTTCCCCGGCGTGTTCCGCGGCCTGCTGGACGCGCACGCCCGCACCATCACCGACGCGATGCTGCTGGCCGCCGCGCAGGCCATCGCCGACGTGGTGGACGGCGACCGCCTGAACGCGTCGTTCATCGTCCCGTCGGTCTTCGACAACACGGTTGCCCCGGCCGTGGCGGAAGCAGTCCGCAAGGCGGCGCAGTCCTGATTGCCGGGAACGCGGGAGCCCTTCGTTTCCTCCGGGGGAACGCGAGGCTCCCGCGTTCCCCCGGGGGCGGGCATACGATCGCCGTATGACCAAGCAGTTCACCCACCTGGACTCGCAAGGCGCGGCCCGCATGGTCGACGTCTCAGGCAAGGAGCAGACCACCCGGACGGCCGTGGCCACCGGAGTCCTGCACACGACCGCCGAGGTGGTCGAACTGCTGGGCGCCGACGACCTGCCCAAGGGCGACGCCCTGGCCACGGCCCGCATCGCCGGCATCATGGCCGCGAAGCGCACCTGGGAGCTCGTGCCGTTGTGCCACCCGATCTCGCTGTCGTCGGTGGTGGTGGACCTGGCCCTGGCCGAGGACTCGGTCCTGATCACGGCCACCGTCCGCACCACCGACCGCACCGGGGTGGAGATGGAGGCCCTCACCGCGGTCTCCGTGGCGGGCCTGACCCTGCACGACATGGTGAAGTCCGTGGACCCGGCCGCCACCCTGGACGCCGTCCGCGTCGAGCGCAAGGAAGGCGGCAAGTCGGGCCTGTGGGAGCGTCCGTGAAGGCCGTGGTCGTCACCGCCTCCAACCGAGCCGCCGCCGGTGTCTACGCCGACCGCAGCGGTCCCTTGATCGTCTCCTGGCTGGAAGACCGCGGCTTCGAGGTCTCGGACCCGGTGGTCGTGCCGGACGGCGAGCCGGTCCGCGAGGCACTGGCCTCCGCCGTCGCGTCGGGTGCGGACCTCGTCCTCACCACCGGCGGCACCGGCATCAACCCGACCGACCGCACCCCGGAGGCCACCCGAGCGGTCCTGGACTACGAGGTCCCGGGCCTGGCCGACGCCATCCGCATGTCCGGCTGGCCGCGGGTCCCGGGCTCGGTCCTCTCCCGAGGCGTGGCCGGCGTCGCGGGCCGGACCCTGATCGTCAACCTGCCGGGCTCGACCGGCGGAGTCCGGGACGGCCTGGACGTCCTGGCCACCGTCGTAGAACATGCCCTGGACCAGTTGCGCGGAGGTGACCACAAATGAGCGTCGTGCTGAGGGCGGTCGTGACCGAAGAGCCCCTCTCGGTGGCCGAACACGAGGCCCTCGTCACCTCGGACCGGGCAGGCGCCGTCGTCACCTTCTCGGGCGTGGTCCGCGACCACGACGGCGGCAGGTCCGTCCTGGAGCTCGAGTACCACTCCCACCCCTCCGCGGGCGACGTGGTGGCCGAGGTCGTCGAGTCGCTCGCCGGGAAGTACTCCGGCGTCCACGGCATCGCGGTCTCCCACCGCGTGGGCCCGTTGAAGATCGGTGACGTGGCGTTGGCCTGCGCGGTGGCGGCCGAGCACCGCAAGGAGGCCTTCTCGCTGTGCGCGGACCTCGTCGACGAGGTCAAAGCACGCCTGCCGGTGTGGAAGCGCCAGGTCTTCTCGGACGGCAACGACGAGTGGGTCAACTGCCCCTGATGCACGAAAACGCAGGCAGGGACCTCACCGCCGGGGGGTCGCGGTGAGGTCCCTGGTTCCTGCGTCAGCCCGGGAACGGGCCGACCACGATCAGATGAGAATCTTGGCGCCCGGGAAGATCAGGTCCGGGTTCGTGAGGAAGTCCTTGTTCTTCTCCACGATGGCCTGCCAGCCGCCGGCGACCTTGTTCTCGTCGGCGATCTTGGACAGCGTGTCGCCCGGCTTGATCTCGTAGTTGCCGTTCGGGTTCGAGGTCGAACCGGCGAGGACGACAACCGGCGCCTGCTGCACCGGCGCGGCGGCCTGGCGCTGCTGCGGCGCGGCCTTGCGCTGCGGCTGAGCCTGCTTCGGGGCCGGCGCGGTCTTGCCCACGTAGGCGCCGACGCGCTGGCTGCAGACCGGCCAGGCGCCCCTGCCCTGCGTGCGGAGCACGTTCTCGGCGACGCGGATCTGCTCCTCGCGGGAGGCGTTGGCCGGGTTGCCCGTACCACCGTTGGCGTTCCAGGTGCCCTGCGTGAACTGCAGGCCGCCGTAGAAGCCGTTGCCGGTGTTGGCTCCCCAGTTGCCACTGGCCTCGCACTGCGCGAGTGCGTCCCAGTCCATTCCAGGGGCGGCGTTGGCGGTGCCAACGGCCAGGCCCAGAGGGGCGCCGGCGATGATGCCGACAGCCGCGACCTTGGCGATAGTGCGAGCGGCGGAACCCTGCTTGCCCTGCTTGCCTCGGTTGAAAGCCATGTGCCTCTCGGTCCACCGCACCTGCGGTCAGGGACTCGGGTTCGGGGCCCGGTACGTCCCTGCGTCCCAGTCCGGCGGTTTCTCTCGCTCGGGGTTGTTCCGGAGAACCCTCGGACTGGGTTCGGTGCTCGGTCCTCCGGTCTTGCTCGTGGCCGGTCGGGGCCAGCCGAGGAGCGACGGTACGTAACCGGGGGAGCCCGCACCAAACGTATCGAGCTGTGATGCGCATCACAGTAACGTTTTGAAACGTTGTGTGGAAGCTACAAAACAGCAGCTCAGCACCGTCGTTATCGGTCCGTATCCGTTCTGAGATCGACCGAGATCTATTACGCAAAGTGAGGCGTGGCTCACGGTCTTTGGGCCATTGGAGACACGCCGCTCACGGTCGAGCGACGACCTCGTCAAGGCGTGGGGGCGCGCCCGAGCGAGTGTTCGGCACGATGAACCCATGAGGATCGACGTGTTGCGCGCGGCCCTGGCTGCCACACCCGGTCAGCCGGTGCCGTTCGACGATCTGATCGACGCCGTCTGGGGGGACGACAAGCCGTCCCACCCCAGGGCCGCGCTGCGCAACCTCGTGCAACGGCTGCGCGTGACCGACCAGGTGGTCACCGAGCCGTCCGGTTACCGGCTCGTGCCGCGCCTGCCAGGTCCCCGTCAGCTGCCGGCCGACCTCCCGGACTTCGTCGGCCGCGCCGACGAGATCGCCGAGGCGCTGGAGTCCGCAGCACCGGTGCTCGCGATCACCGGGCCGCCCGGCGTGGGCAAGACGTCGCTGGCCGTCCACATCGCACACCGGCTGAGCGAGCGGTTCGCCGACGGTCAGCTGTACGTGAACCTCCGCGCGTTCTCACCGACCCCGCCCGTCACGGCCGAGCAGGCGGTGTCGCGGTTCCTGCGCGCGCTCGGCGCGGACGAGATCCCGGTCGACCTGGCCGCGCAAACCGAGCTGTACCAGCAGATGACCGCTGATCGCGACGTCCTGGTCGTGATCGACAACGCCACCCGCGAGCTGATCGGACCGCTCCTGCCCGCGAGCGGCCGCACGAAGGTGATCGTCACCAGCCGCACCGACCTCCCGGAGTACGAACAGCTCAGGATCGGCGTCTTCGGCCACGGCGAGGCGCAGGACCTGTTGGCGCACCTGGACATCGGCGGCAGCCGGTCCGAACGGGCCGAGCTGGCGCGGCTCTGCGGGCACCTGCCGCTGGCGTTGCGGATCGCCGCGGCCAACGTCGCCACCGGCCACCTTCCCGACTACCTGACCGAGCTGCGCGGCGACGACCGGCTCGCGGCGCTGGAGATCGAGGGCGACACCGCGGTGTGGGCGACCTTCGACCTCTCCTACCGCGCGCAAACCCCTGCGGCGCAACGGTTGTTCCGGCTGATCGGGCACGTGCCGGGACCGGACTTCGGGCTCGGCGGCGCGACGGCGCTGCTCGGTGAGGACGCCACCGCACCGCTGCACCAGCTCGTCGACGCGAACCTCGTGCAACGCGCACAGGACCGTTACTCCCTGCACGACCTCCTCCGCATCTACGCGATGCGGCTCGGCGAGCCCGAGCTCGGCCGGCTGCACGACTACTACCTCGTCAACGCGGACGCGGCGAGCCGCACGCTGCACCCGGAGTTCCGCAAGATGGCGTTGCCGCGGATCGCGAACGACGTGCCGCGGCACGACCTGGCGGACACGCCCCAGGCGCTCGCCTGGCTCGACGCGGAACGGGCGGGCGTCGTGGCGGCGGTCCTCGCGTCGGCGGACCAGCCGGTGACGTGGCAGCTCGCCGACGCCATGCGGGCCTACTTCTACTTCCACAGCCATCTCGTCGACTGGGTCGCCACGGTCCGGACGGGCCTGCGCGCGGCCCGGCTGCACCGGGATCGCACCGCCGAGGCCACCATGCGCGGCTCGCTCGGCCTCGCGCACTGGCGGGGTGGCCAGTTCGCCGAGGCGCTCGCCGAGTTCGAGGCGGCCGTGGAGGTGGCCAGGGCGCTCGGCGACGAGCAGGTGCTGGGTCCGCTGCTGACGAACCTCGGCATCGTGAACTGGGAGTACGGTCGCCTCACCGCTGCGGCCGAGGTGCTGAGCGAGGCGTTGCAGATCATGGGGGACAGCCCGCCGGTGCTCTACAACCTCAGCGGCATCTACCTGGACCTCGGGCCGCTCGACCTCGGCATCTCGTACGCCGAGAAGGTCGCGAGGCTGTCGGCCGAGCAGGGCATCCCGCGCGGTGTCGCGTTCGCCGAAGGGCACCTCGCCGACGTCGGCCTCCTCGTCGGCGACGTAGACCGCGCCGCAGAGCACCTCGACGTGCTCACACCGATGCTCGACGACCCGTCGCTGGGAGTCGTGTTCGTCCTCCGCACACTCGACACCTACGCGTCCTTGGACCTCGAACGCGGCCGTTTCGCCGAGGCGGAGGCAGGTGCCCGCCGCTCACTCGAGCTGGCGGTCGAGAACGGCGACCCGAAGTCCGAGGCGGACGCCCTCAACACCCTCGGGCGGGCGTCGCGCGCGCAGGACCGGCTCGACGACGCGGTGACGTACCACCAGCAGGCGCTCGTGTTGTGCCGCAAGGTCGGTTTTCTGCGGGGTGAGGTCGACGCGCTGACCGGTCTCGCGGCGGCTCAACACGCGTTCGGTCACCTCAGCGAGGCCCTCGCGCACGCCGTCGAGGCCGTCGCCGCGGCCGAACGCGGGCAGCTGCGCGTCCGGCAGGTACCCGCGCTGGCCGAACTGGCCGAGATCCACCGGACGCTGGGCGACGAGGAGGAAGCCGAACGGTGCCGGGTGCACGCGCTGGAGCTGGCCCGTGTGACCGGCCGCCGGGCGTGGGAGCGGAAGCTGGCTCAGCCGCCCGCGAACGGCGGCAGCACGTCCAGCTGAGCGCCCGCGGGCACCCGTGTCGACGTGTCGCGCACCGCGACGCCGTCCAGCAGGAAGCTGGAGGCGGCGAGGACCTTGCCGAGCTTGTCGCCGTGCCGTTCGCCGATCTTGCTCACCACGAGCGCCACGGTGGGCTCGGGGGAGTCGAGCAGCAGGTCCTCGCCGGCCACCCCGGCCGCGGCGCGCGCCCCCGCGAAGTACCTGATCTTCACGGCCGTCACGTCAGCCTCCGATTGCGCTCATGGGGCGGTCGGGCTGGTGGAAGCCCGCGTCGTTGATGCCGTGACCGGCCGCCTTGGCCCACATGGTGGCGCGCCAGGCGTCGGCGATCGCGGCGTCGGGTGAGCCGTCGCGCAGCAGCCTGCGCAGGTCGGTCTCGGTCTGGCTGAACAGGCAGTTGCGGATCTGGCCGTCCGAGGTGAGCCGGGTGCGGTCGCAGGCGGCGCAGAACGGCCTGGTCACCGACGCGATCACGCCGACGGTCGCGGGGCCGCCGTCGACCAGCCAGCGCTCGGCCGGCGCGCCACCGCGCGGGGTCTCCGAAGGCGTGAGCGTGTAGGCGGCCGACAGCATCGTGAGGATCTCGTCGGCCGTGACCATGTTCGTGCGCGTCCAGCCGTGCTGCGGGTCGAGCGGCATCTGCTCGATGAACCGCAACTGGTAGCCGTTCTCGACGCAGAACCGCAGCAGCGGGACGGCCTCGTCCTCGTTGACTCCGCGCAGCAGCACGGAGTTGACCTTCACCGGCTCCAGGCCCGCCGCGCGCGCGGCGTCCAGCCCGTCCAGCACGTCCGTGATGCGGTCACGCCTGGTCAGCGTGGCGAAGCGGTCGGGGTCGAGGGTGTCGAGCGAGACGTTGATCCGGTTGAGGCCGGCGTCCTTCAGCGACTGCGCCCGGCGGGCCAGCCCGATGCCGTTGGACGTCATCGACATCCGCGGGCGCGGCTCCAGCTCGGCCGTCGCCGCGATGACGTGCTCCAGGCCGCGCCGCAGCAACGGCTCGCCGCCGGTGAACCGGATGTCCGTGACGCCCAGGTCGACGACCGCGATCCGCATCAGCCTGATCAGCTCGGCGTCGGTCAGCAGCTCGTCCTTCTGCAGCCAGTCGAGGCCCTCGGCCGGCATGCAGTAGGTGCAGCGCAGGTTGCAGCGGTCGGTGAGGGAGACCCGCAGGTCCTTCGCGACCCGGCCGAACCTGTCGACCAGCAGCGGTGTGTCGGGGCGCGTGGACGCGTCCGGCGTACCACGCACGACGGGTAGTCCCAGGTCCACTGCTGTCACCCCTACCAGGGTAATCAACATCCTCTTGTGGATGCCTCCAACAACGAGGTTTCTCACGTTCCGCCCGTTTGGAGCACTGTCACAAGGAATTGTCTTAGTGGCTAAGATGTTCGACATGGAACCTGAGGCGCTGGAGAGGTTCACCTGGTACATGCGGGAGCAGAGCGCGCTCACCGTCATGTTCCACACGAAGGTCGCCGAGCAGATGGGGCTGTCCGCGACCGACGAGAAGTGCCTCGATCTCGTCATGCGGGCAGGTGGCCCCGTCACGGCCGGTCGAATCGCCGAGCTGTCCGGGCTGTCCACCGGTGCCGTCACGGGCGTGATCGACCGTCTGGAGCGTGCCGGATTCGTCCGCCGTGTCCGTGACCCGCACGACCGCCGCAAGGTGTTGGTCGAGGTCACGATGGGGGACGTGGCGAAGTTCGCGCACATGTTCGAGGCGGCGCGGCAGAGCCTGATCGAGGTGCTCGGCCACTTCGACGCCGGCGAGCTCGATGTGATCGAGCGTTATCTCCAGCTCCAGATCGAGACGTTCCGCAAGCGCGTGATCGATACTTAGGCCATGTGGCACTACTTGATGGACATGGACGGTGTTCTGGTTCACGAAGAGCACCTGATCCCCGGCGCTGACGAGTTCGTCGCGGAGCTGCGCGCCGCCGACACCCCGTTCCTCGTGCTCACCAACAACTCCATCTACACGCCACGGGACCTGCGTGCGCGGTTGCAGCGCACGGGCCTCGACATCCCGGAGAAGTCCATCTGGACGTCCGCGCTGGCCACGGCGCGCTTCCTCGACTCGCAGCGCCCCAACGGCTCGGCGTTCGTGATCGGCGAGGCCGGGCTGACCACCGCGCTGCACGAGATCGGCTACGTGCTGACCGACCGCGACCCGGACTACGTGGTGCTCGGCGAGACCCGCACCTACAGCTTCACCGCGATCACCAAGGCCATCCGGCTGGTCGAGGAGGGCGCGAAGTTCATCGCGACCAACCCGGACGCGACCGGCCCGTCCCGCGAGGGCTCGCTGCCCGCGACCGGCGCCGTGGCCGCGTTGATCGAGCGCGCCACCGGCCGCGAGCCCTACTACGTGGGCAAGCCGAACCCGTTGATGATGCGTTCGGCCCTGCGCGCACTCGGCTCGCACTCGGAGAACGCTCTCATGATCGGTGACAGGATGGACACCGACGTGCGCTCGGGCCTGGAAGCCGGCCTGTCCACGATCCTCGTGCTCTCCGGGATCTTCACCTCCGAGCACGCCGAGATGTACCCGTACCGGCCGACGCGCGTGTTGAAGTCGATCGCCGAGCTGGTCGGTCACTCTCAGGACCCGTTCGGCGACTGGACTGGCCACTGACGCGCGAGGGGTAATCGCTTATCGTCGCGGACGTGGACACGGATCGACGCTCGATGCACGTCGTTGGTGACGTGCACGGGCACCTCGCCGAACTGACCAGGGCCCTGCACGTCGCCGAGCTGTGCGACGAGGAGGGGCACTGGACGGGTGGCGAGTCCGAGCTGTGGTTCCTCGGCGACTTCGTGGACCGCGGCCCCGACGGCGTCGGGGTGATCGATCTGGTCATGCGCCTCGGCGAGGAGGCGGCCGCCGCCGGGGGCGTGGTCAACTCGTTGATCGGCAACCACGAGGTGCTGCTGCTCGGCATGCACCGGTTCGGCGACGAGCAGGTGCCCGACAGCGCCGGGCCGCGGTCGTTCGCGCGCAGCTGGCTGCTCAACGGCGGGCTGCGCAGCGACCAGGACCGGCTGACCGACGCCCACGTCGAGTGGCTGACGTCCAGACCCGTGCTGAAGCTGCGCGACGACCACCTGCTGATGCACTCCGACACGGCGGCCTACCTCGAATGGGGGTCCTCGATCGAGGAGGTCAACGAAGCCGTCCGCCAGGTGCTCAAGGGCGACGACCTCGCCGACTGGTGGGAGTGCTGGCGCAAGATGACGACCCGATACGCGTTCCGCGGTCCGCAGGGCCCGGAAATCGCGGACGAGCTGCTCGCGACCCTCGGCGGCAGCAGGATCGTGCACGGCCACAGCGTCATCGCCGACCAGCTCGGGGTGCCGCCGGAGCAGATCGACGGGCCGCTCGTGTACGCCGACGACAAGGTCCTGGCGATCGACGCGGGCCTCTACAGCGGCGGTCCGTGCCTCGTCGTCCCCTTGCCTTACGCCGAAGCCTGACTACCGTCTGGTGGATGACCGCCAGCTACTCCTCGGGCACCTCCGCCGCCCCGCTGCTGGGCGACACGATCCACGCGAACTTCGCCGCGACCGTCGCGCGCTTCGGTGACCGCGAGGCACTTGTCGACAAGGCAACAGATCGCCGGTGGACGTACGCGGAGCTCTCCGCCGAAGTGGACCGGGCCGCGGCCGGGCTGCACTCGCTGGGCGTGCGCAAGGGCGACCGGGTCGGCATCTGGGCGCCGAACTGCGCGGAGTGGGTCTTCGTGCAGTACGCGACGGCCCGGATCGGCGCGATCCTGGTCAACGTCAACCCCGCGTACCGGGTGCACGAGCTGGAGTACGTGCTGAACCAGGCGGGCATCCACACGCTGGTGTCCGCGCGGACGTTCAAGACCTCCGACTACGAGGCGATGATCGCCGAGGTCCGTCCTCGTTGCGCCGAGCTGAAGAACGTCGTGTTCGTGGACGATCCACAGTGGACCGGTGACGAGCTCCCGGACGTCGAGCTGGACCGGGACGACCCGATCAACATCCAGTACACGTCCGGCACCACGGGTTTCCCCAAGGGCGCGACGCTCTCGCACCACAACATCCTCAACAACGGCTACTTCGTCGGCGAGCTGATCAACTACACCGAGCACGACCGCATCTGCGTGGTGCCGCCGTTCTACCACTGCTTCGGCATGGTCATGGGCAACCTCGCCGCCACCAGCCACGGCGCGTGCGTGGTGATCCCGGCCCCGGCCTTCGACCCGGTGAAAACCCTTGCGGCGGTTCAGGAGGAGCGCTGCACGTCGTTGTACGGCGTGCCGACGATGTTCATCGCGATGCTCGACCTGGTCGACGGCTACGACCTGTCGTCGTTGCGGACCGGCATCATGGCGGGCTCGCCGTGCCCGGTCGAGGTGATGAAGCAGGTCGTCGACCGCATGGGCATGCGCGAGGTCTCGATCTGCTACGGCATGACCGAAACCTCCCCGGTGTCAACGCAGACGCGCGTCGACGACTCGCTCGACCGCCGCGTCGGCACGGTCGGCCGGGTCGGCCCGCACCTGGAGGTCAAGATCGTCGACGCGGAGACGGGCCTGACGGTGCCGCGCGGCGTGCCGGGAGAGCTGTGCACGCGGGGCTACTCCGTCATGCTGGGCTACTGGAACGAGCCCGGGAAGACGGCGGAGGCGGTGGACCGGGCGGGCTGGATGCACACCGGCGACCTCGCGGTGATGGACGACGACGACTACGTCAACATCACCGGGCGCATCAAGGACATGGTCATCCGCGGCGGTGAGAACATCTATCCGCGCGAGATCGAGGAGTTCCTCTACACGCACCCGGACGTGCTCGACGCGCAGGTGATCGGCGTGCCCGACGCCCGTTACGGCGAGGAGCTCATGGCGTGGGTCCGCCTGCGCGAGGGCGCCGCGCCGCTGACCGCCGAGGCCGTCCGCGAGTTCTGCGCCGGCAAGCTCGCCCACTACAAGATCCCGCGGTACGTGCACGTGGTGGACGAGTTCCCCATGACGGTCACCGGGAAGATCCGCAAGGTGGAGATGCGGGCCAGGGCCGTGGAGCTGCTGAACCTCGACGACAGCACGAAGCACGCCTAGCGGAACGTGGTCGCCGCGCTACGGGGCGATGAGGCGCAAAGACCCTTGTGGACGGAGGCGTGCCGCGCGCAGCATCGGGGGATTGAAGTCGAAGGAGGCGCGCATGCTCACCGCCACCAGGACCACGACGATGCTGCCCGTCGAAGACCCCGAGCGGGCCGGGCACTTCTACGCGGACAAGCTCGGCCTCAAGCCCATCACCACCGCCTCGGACGGAACGCGGATCTTCGCGCTCGGCCAGGGCGACTCGCTGGGACTGATGCCTGCGGAGAAGGGTGCGCAGACCGCGCACACGGTCCTCAGCTTCGAGGTGCCGAACCTCGAGGACGAGATCCGCGAGCTCGAGGACAGGGGCGTGCACTTCGAGGACTACGACCTGCCGGACTTCAAGACCGTCAACCACATCGCGGTGATGGGCACCGAACGCGCGGCGTGGTTCACCGACACCGAGGGCAACATCCTGTGCCTGCACGAGCTGTTGGGCGAGGAGGCCTGACGGTGAGTGCCCGCTGAGCGGTCTCCCGCTCCCCGCCCCCGACGGGGAGCGGGGGATCCTCAGGGGACGTCGACGATCTCCTTGCCCAGTGGCACCAGCGAGACCTTCACCAGCTTGAAGTTGGCGAGGCCGAGCGGGATGCCGATGATCGTCACGCACAGCGCGATGCCGGTCATGATGTGGCCGATGGCGAGCCACAGGCCGGCGACGATGATCCAGATGATGTTGCCCAGCAACGAACCCGTGCCCGCGCCCGGCTTGTCGACCACCTCGCGGCCGAACGGCCAGAGCGCGTAGTTCGCGATGCGGAACGACGCGATGCCCCACGGGATCGTGATGATCAGGACGCAGCAGATGAGGCCGGCGACCGCGTAGCCGACGGCCATCCAGAACCCGGCGAGCACGAGCCAGATCACGTTCAGGATGAGGCGCATACCTCCAATCTAAGCTCACCGCATGAAGTGGGGTGTGATCGCAACCGGCGGAATCGCGCAGACCGTGACCGCCGACATGCAGAAGGTCGAGGGCGTGCAGGTCCTCGCGGTGTCCTCGCGGGACGTCACGAGGGCGCAAGCGTTTGCCGAGCGGTTCGGCATCGAGCGCGCGTACGGCGACTACCACGAGCTCCTCGCCGATCCGGACGTCGAGGTCGTGTACGTCGCCACTCCGCACGGCCAGCACCACGAGGTCACGCTCGCGGCACTGGACGCGGGCAAGCACGTGCTGTGCGAGAAGGCCTTCGCGCTGACGGTCGCCCAGGCCGAGGAGATGATCGAAAAGGCACGGTCCAAGAAGAGCCTTTTCCTCATGGAGGCCATGTGGACGCGGTTCAACCCGCTGATCCGCAAGGTCCACGAGGCCGTGCGCAACGGGGAGATCGGTGAAGTCCGTTCCATCCGCGCGACCTTCGGTTTCGCGCTCCCGTTCGACGCCGGCCACCGGCTCTGGGCGAAGGAGGCGGGCGGCGGGGCGCTGCTCGACCTCGGCGTCTACCCCGTGGCCTTCGCGCACATGCTCCTCGGGGTTCCGCTGGAGATCCGCGCGTGGGGCGGCAAGGCACCGTCCGATGTGGACAGCGACGCCGGGCTGCTGCTCGGCTACCCCGGTGGCGCGCACGCGTTGCTGAGCTGCTCGCTCGTCGCGAACCTCGGCTCCGAGGCGGAGATCCTCGGCACCGAAGGGCGCATCGACATCGCCGACCCGATGTTCAACGCCACCAGGGCGGTCATCAACGGCGTCGAGCACACCATCGAGAACGAGGGCTACACGCACCAGATCCGCGCGGTCGAGGAGTGCATCGCGGCCGGCCTCACCGAAAGCCCGTCGATCACCTGGCAGCACACCCTGGAAGTCATGCGCACGCTGGAGGAGGCCCTGCGCCAGCTCGGCGTCGACTACACCGTCAGGTAGATCAACGCCACGTTCAGCACGACGACCGCGGCAGCGACCACCCACGCGGCGAAGGTGACCGGGCGCCGGTTCGCGAAGGAACCCATGACGGACCGGCGCGCGGTCAGCCACACCAACGGCACCAGGGCGAACGGGATGCCGAACGACAGCACGACCTGCGACAGCACCAGGGCGAACGTCGGATCGACGCCGAACGCGAGGATCGTCAGCGCGGGCACGAGCGTGACCAGTCGCCGTGCCGGCAACGGAATCCGCACGCGCAGCAACCCGTCCATCACCACCGCGCCCGCGTAACAACCGACGGCCGTGGACGCGAGACCCGAAGCCAGCAGACCCAGCGCGAACAGCAGCGCGATCCCGCCGCCGAGCTGGGCCGAGATCGCCGCGTGCGCTCCTGCCAGCGTGTCGACCTCGGGAGCGCCCTGCAGGGCGGAGGCCGCGAGCAGCAGCATCGCCAGGTTGACCGCGCCGGCCAGCAGCATCGCGACCACGACGTCGACCTTGGCCGCGCCGAGCAACGACGGGTTCCTGCCGTGCCGGTCGCGCGCCAGCGCCGAGTGCAGGTAGACGGCGTGCGGCATGACGGTCGCGCCGAGCACGCCCGCCGCGAGCAGCACGCTGTCCGCGCCGTCGAACCGCGGCACGAGGCCGTGCAAGGCCGCTGAACCGGACGGCGGCGAGACGAAGAGCCCGGCCATGAACCCGACCGCGATCACGGCCAGCATCGCGGTGATCACGCGCTCGAACGGCCGCTGCCCGCGTCGGTCCTGCACCAGCAGCAACACCGTCGACACCACACCGGTGATCACGCCGCCGAGCAGCAGCGGGAGGTCGAACAACAACCCGAGCGCGATGGCCCCACCGAGCACCTCGGCCAGGTCGGTCGCCATCGCGACGACCTCGGCCTGACCCCAGTACGCGAGCCGCACCGGGCGGGGCAGGTGGTCCCGCACGGCCTCGGGCAACGACTTCCCGGTGACCAGGCCCAGCTTCGCCGACAGGTACTGCACGAGCCCCGCCATGACGTTCGCGACGACGAGCACCCACACCAGCAGGTACCCGTGGCGCGCGCCCGCCGCGGTGTTGGTGGCCACGTTGCCGGGATCGACGTACGCGATCGCGGCGACGAACGCCGGACCGAGCAACGCCGCGCCCGCGCGCAGGCGTGCCGAAACAGCGACCACCGCACACCTCCCCTTGTTGCAAGATTATTGCAACAAGGGGTTCACGCCTCCAACGTGGCCCGAGCCACGGTCACGACGGCGTCGATCGCACTGTCGAGGTCACCGCTCGGCATCAGCAGGTGGCTCAGCGCGAGCCGCACGGTCGTCTCCGCGGTGAGCCGCACGTGCCTGCCGGGGAAGTGCTCGCTGAGGTGCCGCTCGACGACCTCGGTCGCGTGGAAGAGCACCGGGTGCCCGCGAATCGTCAGGAACGGCAACAGGTCCTCGGCGTCCTGCCCGGTCAGCACGGCGGAGACCAGGCGGTCCTTCTCGGTCTGCTCGAAGGTGAAGCGGAACGCCGACCGCATCGCCTCCCAGGGGTCCGGGTCCTGTCGCAGCCGGGTGACGATCCCGGAGAGGTACTCCTCGGTCCGCCACGCCGCGACGGCCTGGACGAGCCCCTCCTTGTTGCCGAACTCGTTGTAGACGGTCTGCCTGCTCACCCCCGCGCGACTGGCGACCTCGATCATGCGCAACCCGTGGAACCCGCGGGCCGCGAGGAGATCGGCGGCCGCGTCCAGCAAGAGCCCGGTGATGTCACTCACTCGATCAGCTTTACACAGATATGGATTTTGTATAGACGTAAAGTTGGGTTCTGTGCCGTTCACCGTGGGCTTCGACCTGGACATGACCCTCATCGACCCGCGACCGGGCATGGCGGCGGTGATGTACGAGGTGGGTGCCCGCACCGGGTACGACCTCGACGGCGACCACTTCGCGTCCAACCTCGGCCCGCCCCTCGACATGACCTACCGCGAGATGGGCGTGCCGGAGGAGGAGATCCCGGACCTCGTCACGCTCTTCCGCGCGCTGTACCCGGACGTCGTGATCCCGGCGACGGTCGCGCTGCCGGGAGCGGCCGCGGCGTTGCAGTGCGTGCGCGAGCTGGGCGGCCGGACGATGGTCGTGACCGGCAAGTACCGCAAGAACGCGGCGCTGCACCTCGAAGCGCTGGGCTGGGAGGTCGACCACCTCTACGGCGAGCTGTGGGCGGCCGGCAAGGCGGAGTCGCTCAAGCTGCACGAAGCCGTGATCTACGTCGGTGACCACGTCGGCGACATGCGGGGTGCCGAGGCGGCCGGAGCGCTGGGCGTCGGCGTGGTGACCGGGCCGTGCTCCAGGGCCGAGCTGGAGGAGGCCGGCGCCGCGGTCGTGCTGGCCGACCTGCGGGAGTTCCCGGACTGGCTCAGGACCTCTTCCGGCGTGATCTCCTGATCACGGCGACGATCCCGAGCGCCAGGCCGATCGCCGGCAGGTAGGTGGCGGCGACGTTCAGCCACACCGGCAGATCGCCGTGGCCGGTGGCGAAGAGCACGAAGACCGCGACGATCGCCAGCACGCCCGCGGCGAACAGGCCGACGGCCAGCGGCAACATCTTGGAAGCGGTCATGGGAGCAGGGTAGTCGCGCTAACGGAGGTGCCTTCCGCAAGGTCTTCTGGCTACTCTGGTGAGACGCGTCCTGGGTACGCCCTGGGCGCGTTCGTTGTGCTTCAAGCAAGGGAATGGTGAGCGCGGTGCCGACCGGCAAGGTCAAGTGGTACGACACGGAGAAGGGCTTCGGGTTCGTCACCCAGGACGGTGGCGAGGACGTCTACGTCCGCAAATCCGCGTTGCCTCCGGGTGTCACCGGTCTGAAGGCCGGCCAGCGCATCGAGTTCGGCATGGCGGAGGGCCGTCGCGGTCCGCAGGCGCTGTCCGTGCGCCTGGTCGACCCCGCGCCGTCCGTCGCCGAGGCGCGCCGCCGTCCCGCGGAGGAGTTGCACGGCCTGATCGAGGACATGATCAAGCTCCTCGAGAACAAGGTGCAGCCCGACCTGCGCCGGGGCCGCTACCCGTCGGACAAGAAGAACATGAAGCTCATCGCCGAGGTCGTCCGGGCGGTGGCGCGGGACCTCGATCCGTAAAAAGATCGGCCGCATGTCTGAAGCGGACCGGATCGTCGAGTTCCTGTACGAAGTCGGCCAGCTCAAACGCCTGCCCAGAGCGGGGTGGCTCTTCGCCGGGGTGCAGCACCCCGAGTCGGTGGCCGCCCACTCGTTCCGGGTGGGCGTGCTGGCGTACGCGATCGCCGTCCAGGAGGGCGCGAACCCGGACCGGGCGGCGACGCTGGGCCTGTTCCACGACGTGCCGGAGACGCGGATCGGCGACATCCCGTACGTCGGCAAGCTCTACCTCGACGTGAAGATGCGGCCCGAGGAGGTGGCCCGCGACCAGGTGCGGCACCTGCCCGCGCCGCTGGCCGCGCACATCGAGGCGCTGGTGGCCGAGCACGAGGCCGCCAAGGACATCGACCACACGCCGGAAGCGCGCTGCTCCCGTGACGCCGACAAGCTCGAACTGCTGCTGCAGGCGCGGGAGTACCAGGCCGCGGGGATCACGAAGATGGAGCGGTTCATCCAGACCATGCAGGCGTCGGTGGTCACCGACACCGGCAAGGCGCTCCTCGACTCGGCTCTCCGAATCGCCCCCAGCGAGTGGTGGGAAGCCTTCGGCCGGCGCTGACCGTTCGACTCACGCGGGGCCCTCTCGTACTCCAGGAGAGTACGAAAGCTCCCCGCGTGCGCTTCAGCGAGCGATGTCGACGACCCAGGAGCCGCGCATCAGCGGCTGGCCGGTCGCCAGCACCGCGCCCGCGGCCTCGTGCACCTCGATGCGCAGCAGCTGGTCGTTCTGGTTCGGCACGGCGAGGGTGTAGGAGAAGTTGTCGCCCTTGCCGAGCAACGGCGAGGAGCAGCCCTCCTGCACCTTGGCGGCGTTCTCGTACACGCACACGACCTCCCAGAGGCCGTCGGCGAGCTGACCGTCCACCGAGATCTGCACGACCTTGCCCGGCGGCACCTTCAACGTGCCGGGCGCGTTCTTCTCGGCGCAGTTGTCGCCGACCGCGTCGCAGTAGATCGTCGGTTCGATGCGGATGGTCTTGCCGTTCGCGTAGAACGTGACCTCGGGATCGTGCTGCGGCAGACCGCAGCCGGTCAGCACGAGGACGCTGGCGGCCAGTACAGGAGCAAGTCGACGCACGTCAGGCAGCCTACGGGGTGGCGTGGGCCGGCCTGCGGACGAGCCTGTGCAACAGCCGCTGCAGCGAGGTGCCGTTGCGGTAGGTCCACGTCTGGGCGAGGCCCAGCGCGAGCAGCACGGACAGCACCAGGAAGCCGATCCAGAACGTCGCGGGCAGCAGCACGCCCAGCGCGCCGCCGAAGACCCACGCGAGCTGCAAGATCGTCTCCGAGCGGCCGAACGCCGACGCGCGCGACTCCTCCGGCAGGTCGTCCTGGATCACCGCGTCCAGGCTGATCTTGGCCAGCGACGACGCCGTGGCGCCCAGCAGGGCGACGATCGCGGCCGTGACGAGACCGGGCAACGCGGCGGCGACGATCGTGGCCACCAGGGCCGTGCCGACGCACGCGAGGACCACCTCGTCGGGCTTGCCGAAGTGCTGGCGCGCGCCGATCGCGTTGCCCAGGAAGCTGCCCGCACCGGCCGCGCCCGCGATCACGCCGAGCAGGAGCAGCTGCTGCACCGGTTCGCCCTCGGTCTGCGCGCGGACCACGAAGGCGGCGAACAACGTCAGGAACCCGGTGAGCATCCGGATGGAACCGTTGCCCCACAACGCGACCACGATGTGCCGGGACATGCGCTGCTTCGCGGGCCTCGATCGCAGTGTCGCCGGGACCTCGCCCTCGGTCACCTCGACCCACGCCGGGATCTTCATGCACAGCCACGCGTTCGCCAGGCACAGCGCCGCGGTGAACCACAGCGCGCCGGGCGAGCCGAAGACCTTCGCGAACCCGGCCGCGAACGCACCGAACACGGCACCCGCGGCGAGACCGAAGACGGTCATGCGCGCGTTGGTCTTGGACAGCGTGATGTCCGGCGGCAACACACGTGGCGTGATCGCGGACTTGAGGACGGTGAAGGACTTCGACAACACCATGCTGCCCAGCGCCGCCGGGTACAGCAGCCAGTTGTCGAAGTTCAGCGCCATCACGATCGACAGCACGATCCGCAGCACGCAGGACGCGGCCAGGGCCAGCCGCCGGCCGCGCTGGATCCGGTCCAGCAACGGCCCGATCACCGGCGCGACCAGCGCGAACGGCGCGACCGTGATCAGCAGGTACAGCGCGACCTTGGTCTTGGACTCCGCCGACGCGGCGCTGAAGAAGAGCGTGTTCGCGAGCGCCACGGCCATCGCGGCATCGGCGGCGTAGTTCATCATCACCGCGTAGGTGACCGACGACATGCCGGACTTCTTGGCGCCGTCGGCGTGGGCCGCGCGCCGGAACGCGGCGACGGCCTGCTGCGAGAGCTGCTTGCTGCGGAACCAGGCGACGCGGGTGACCGTGAGCTTGCGCGGCGGCTTGGGCGTCGGGGTGGTCTGCTGGTCGGAGTTGGGCAGCGGGCGGGTCTGCTGAGGGCGTTTCGGCGGGGGCTGGAAACCGTGCTCGGACGGTGTTCCGCGACGCGCCCGCGGCTGGTACTCGTCGTCCTGCCACGGGTAGCGCTTCGGAGTCGGCTGGTCACTCCACCCGCGGTTGCCCGTCACACCCTCAATCCTGCCCCATCCCGTTGAACCTCACTCGGAAGATGGTGGGCCAGTTCTTGCCTGTGACCAGGAACTCGTCGGTGCCGGGGACGTGCGCGATCCCGTTCAGCACGTCGATGTCCGGGTCGGAGGGCTTGAGCGAGGACAGGTCGTAGGTGTTGGTCACCTGACCGCCGGCCGGGTCGATGCGGACGATCTCGTCGGTCTTCCACACGTTCGCCCAGACCTTGCCGCCGACGCACTCCAGCTCGTTGAGCTGGGTCAGCGGCTTGCCGTTGCGGGTGACCTGCACGCTTCCCGTCGCGGAGAACGACTTCGGGTCGCGGAACGTCAGCTTCGCGCTGCCGTCGCTCATGATCAGCCGCTTGCCGTCGTCGCAGATGCCCCAGCCCTCGCCCTGGTACTGGACGCGGCGGACCTCGTTCAGCGTCCTGCGGTCGCGTTCGATCGCGACGCCGTTGCGCCAGGTGATCTGCCAGATGGTGTCGCCGACGACTGTGATGCCCTCGCCGAAGAAGTCCTCAGGAAGATCAACTTTCTTCTGCACCTTGCCGGTCGACGGGTCGAGCGTGCGCATGGTCGACTGGCCCTCCAGACCGGTGCCCTCGTAGAGGACGCCGTCGGCCAGTTCCAACCCCTGGGTGAACGCCGAGGTGTCGTGCGGAATCTTCTGCAGGACTTCTACCTGCGGTTTTGCTTCTTGCTGCGTCGAGCAGGCGGCCAGAACGACCGCGAGGACCAGCCAGACGGGTGAGCGCACCCCACGGAGGGTGGCACGAGTTTTCGTCCCGGCGAAGACCTGCGGCACAATTCACGACGTGAACGCCACGCAACTGCTCGCCGACGCCGTTGACCTCGCCCGCGCCGCCGCGCAGGAGGAAGCCGGGTTGGAACGCGTCGGCGCTCACGTCGGGGTGCAGCGCGAGGACGAGTTCTCCGTGACGCACCTGTTCGAGGCCGAGCACGCGGGCTACCGCGGCTGGAACTGGGCCGTGACCGTCGCCTACGCGGGCGAGGGCACGCCGGTCTCGGTCAGCGAGGTCGTGCTGCTGCCCGGTCAGGACGCCCTGGTCGCGCCCGAGTGGGTGCCGTGGAGCGAACGGGTCCGCGCCGGCGACCTCGGTGTCGGCGACCTGCTGCCGCCCCGCGAGAACGACCCGCGCCTGGTCGAGGCCTACGTGCAGTCCGACGACCCGGCGATCGAGGAGGTCGCGCTGGAGATCGGCCTCGGCCGTCAGCGCGTGCTGTCCCGCGAGGGCCGCCTCGACGCCGCCGACCGCTGGGTGTCCTCCGACTTCGGCCCCCGCTCCGACATGGCCCGCAGCGCCCCCGCGCATTGCGGCACGTGCGGCTTCTACACCCGCGTGGCCGGCGCGTTCGGTGCCGCGTTCGGCATCTGCGCGAACGAGATCTCGCCCGCCGACGGCCACGTCGTGCACGTCGAGTACGGCTGCGGCGCGCATTCCCAGGCCGAGGTGGAGATGGGCTCGATCGTGCCGGTCGCGGACCTCGTGTACGACGACGCGCAGCTGGACGTCACGGAGTGACCGACCCGTTCGGGACCGAGGCCCTGCGCACCTCGGTTCTCGCCGCGTGGCGTGGTTCGCCCACCCGCTTCCGCGAAGACGCGAACGCCGAGGAGGACCTCCGGCTCGGCGGCTACCGGGACCGGTTGCTGGTCGAACTCGCCCAGAACGCGGCTGACGCGGCCGGTGCCGAACCCGGTGTGTTGCGGATCACTCTCGTCGACGGTGAGCTGCGGGCCGCCAACACCGGTGCGCCGCTGACCGCCGCCGGTGTCGCCGCGCTGGCTTCGCTTCGCGCGTCGGCCAAGGAGTCCGGCGTCGGGCAGTTCGGTGTCGGGTTCGCGGCCGTGCTGGCGGTCACGGACGCGCCGCGGGTGGTGTCGGTGTCCGGTGGCGTGGAGTTCTCCGCCGAGCGGACGCGCGCCGAGGTGCCGGAGCTGGCGTCCGAGCGCGGTGGTGACGTGCCGGTGCTGCGGCTCGTGTGGCCCTGCGCCGAGTCCGTGCCCGAAGGCTTCACGACCGAGGTGCGGCTGCCGCTCAAGGTCGACCTCTCGCTGGACGACCTGGCCGCCGAGGTGCCGGACCTGCTGCTGGCGCTGCCCGGCCTGCGTCGCATCGAGGTCGGTTCCCAGTCGTGGGAACGCTTCGTCACCGCCGACGGCGTGGTCACCATCGGCTCGACCCGCTGGCTCGTCGAGCAGGCGACCGGCGAACTGCCGGCCGAGCTCGTCCAGGGCGTCGAGCACCGTCCCGAGTGGACGATCACCTGGGCGTACCCGCTGGATTCCGAGCTCGGCGAGGACGTGCTGCACGCGCCCACGCCGACCGACGAACGCCTGTCGCTGCCCGCGCGGTTGATCGCCACCCTGCCGGTCGAGCCGTCGCGCCGGCGGATCCTGCCCGGTGCGGCCGCGTGGTCGGTGCTGGACGCCGCCGCCGCTCGGTACCCCGCCCTGGTGGAGCGGGTGCCCGCGGTCGAACGGACCGCGCTGGTGCCGCTGCCCGGCTTCCCGTTGTCCGAAGTGGACGACCGGCTGCGCACCGCGGTGATCCGTGAGCTGCGGGCCGCCGCCTGGCTGCCGCTGGCCTCCGGCGAGTGGATCGCGCCGTCCCGGGCTCGGGTGCTGGACGTGGGTTCCGAGGAGCTCGTCGAGCTGGTCGAGGACGCGCTGCCCGGGCTGCTGGACGCCGAGCTGTCCGCGCCCGTGCACGCGAAGGCGTTGGCCGCGCTGGAAGTTCCGCGCGTGTCGACGGCCGAGGTCGTGGCCGCGCTCTCCGGTGTCTCCGGTGATCCCGGTTGGTGGCGGGACGTCTACGCGGCTTTCGAGCCGTTGGCCGAGGTCGATCCGGATGTCCGGGAGGCCCTGCAGTCGCTGCCGGTGCCGTTGGCCGACGGTCGCACGGTGACCGGGCCGCGGACGACGTTGATCGCCGACGAGCCGCTGCCCGGGCTGCGGGTGGTGCACCCGGACGCGGTGCACCCGTTGCTGGTCCGGCTCGGCGCGGTCGAAGCGGGCGCTGCGGAGCTGCTCGCCGATCCTTCGTTGCGCGAGAGCGTGGCGCGGTCGGTGGAGGACGCCGAGGCCGGCCTTGAGGCCGATGACCTGATCGAGACCGTGCTGCGGTTGGTGGACCGGGCCGCGGTGCGTGCGGGTGAGGAGCCCTGGCTGGGGGCGTTGGCGTTGCCCGACGCGGCCGGTGAGTGGCACCGGGCCGATGAGCTGCTGTTGCCCGACTCGCCGCTCGTGGGCGTGGTCGAGGCGGACGCGTTCCCGTTGCTGTCCAAGGAGATCGCCGAGACGTACCCGCGTGCCGCGCTCGTGGCGGTCGGGGTGGTCGACGGGTTCTCGCTGGTGATCGACGACGAGCCGTCCGGGCCGGATCACGACCTGCCGGACGAGTCCGCGTGGTGGTCGTCCGTGCCGGACGAGCCTGCCCGCGTGGTGGCCGTCCGCGACCTGGATCTCGTCGCCGACTGGCCCGCCGCGTTGCGGTTGCTGGCCGCTGATCCGGTCACCTGGCGGGCGGTCACCGAGCCGGACGGGTACACCGGCTGGTGGATCGCCCGGCACGCCTCGCTGGCCGGGAAGGCGCCGCGGGAGTACCGGCTGGCCGACGCCGCGTTGCTGGACGGGCTCTTCGACGTCGTTCCGGAGCTGGAGCTGCCGGAGCACGTGTTGCGGGCCGCCGGCGTCCGGTCGTCGCTGGAGATCTGGGACGACGACGACGCCGAGTTCGTGCTGGAGCGGTTGGGGGATGCCGACCGGGCCATCGCGGATGCCGTGGTGCTGAGGGCGTACGCGGCTCTGCCGGAGGGGGACTTCGCTCCGCCAGAGCGGGTGCGGGTGTTGTCCGGCGAGGTCGTCGTGGCCGATGACGTCGTGGTGCTCGACCATCCCTGGTTGCTCGGGGTGGTGCCGGCTTCACGGGTGTTGCTCGCCGACGGGTCCGAGGAGCTGGCCGACCTGTTGGATCTGGCGCTCGCCTCGGAGGAGTTCGACGGCTCACCGGATCACGTCGGTGAGGTCGTGCGGTGGCACGACCTCGGTGCGGTCCGGATGGCCTGCGAGCTGCTCGAGGTCGCGCTGCCCGATGGCGTGGTCGTGGTGCACGACGAGCTCGTGGTCGACGGGCAGCGCGTCGAGTGGTGGATGGCCGACGGGGTGCCGCACGCCGCGGACACGCCGGAGGGTCTCGCGCGAGCGCTGGCCTGGGTGACGCAGCGGTGGGAGGACCGGCACGCGTTCGCCGCGCTGATCACCGATCCGACGGCTGCAACTCTGCTGGGCTGAGCTCGGTCTGCCTGCGCAGGCGCGGCTTCGCGATGTCGCCGCGCCGCACCAGGATGATCCACGCGGTCACGGTCACCAGCACGGACACGATGCCGCCGACGATGATCGGTGCACGGCCGTTGATCTCGCCCAGCCAGCCCATCAGCGGGCCGCCCACCGGGTTGCCGCCCAGGAACACGAGCATGTAGATGCCCATCACGCGGCCGCGCATCTCGGGTTCCACGGCGAGCTGGATGGTGGCGTTGGCGGTGGTGTTGAACGTCATCATCGCGATGCCCACCGGGATCATCATGAGGCCGCTCAGGAGCATCGTCGGCATCATCCCGGAGACGATCTCCAGCAGGCCGAAGACCACACCGGCGCCGATGAAGACGGACAGGCGCGGGGTCTTGCGGCGTGCTGCCCAGGCCGCGCCCGCGAAGGTGCCCACCGCGATCAGGGTGGAGAGCAGGCCGTAGGCGTCGGCGTCGCCGCCGAAGACGTTGCGGGCCAGGATCGCGAGGGTCATGTAGAAGTTCATGCCGAAGGTGGCGATGAAGAAGACCAGCAGCATCACGGTCAGCAGGTCGGGGCGGTGCCGCACGTACTTCAGGCCGGAGAGCAGCTGACCTTTTTCACGCGGCACGGGTTCCGAGCGCTGCAGCTGGGAGGTGCGCATCAGCCAGATGCCGAGCACCACGCCCACGAAGCTGATGGCGTTGGCCAGGAAGACCCAGCCGGTGCCGATGGCCACGACGGTCACGCCCGCGATGGCAGGGCCGACGATGCGGGCCAGGTTGAACATCATCGAGTTGATCGCCACGGCGTTGGTCAGCGACTCGCGGCCGACCATCTCGACCACGAACGACTGGCGGACCGGGGTTTCCACGGCGGAGAAGCAGCCGAGCAGGAAGCAGAGCACGAAGACGTGCCAGAGCTGCACGACGCCGGTGACGTCCAGCAGGCCCAGCGCCAGGGCGCAGATGCCCAGCGCGGATTCGAGCCACAGCAGGAGTTTGCGCTTGTCGCCGCGGTCGGCCAGCACGCCGCCCCACATGGAGAGCAGCAGCACCGGGAGGAACTGCAGGGAGGCCGCCACGCCCAGGGCCAGCGAGGAGCCGTTGGTGAGCTCCAGGACCAGCCAGTCCTGGGCCACGCGCTGCATCCACACGCCCACCAGCGAGATGATCTGGCCGCTGGCGTAGAGGCGATAGTTGTAGATGGCTAACGATGCGAGCATTCCGGTACGACGAGGTGGCGAAGTGTCTGCTCCACCACCCGCGTAACCGGCCACGTCGTTACTGCCCCGCCATCCTGTCGATGATCTCGGCGGCCTGGGAGAGCAGGGCCCGTTCGTCGGGCTCCAGCTCCGCCAGCCGCTTGTCCAGCCACGCTTCGCGCGCGGTGATCTCGTCTTCCAGGTACGACAAGCCTTCGCCGGTCAGCTCGACGATGGCTTGACGGCCGTCGGTGGGGTGCGGGCTGCGCGTGGCGAAGCCGAACTCCTCCAGGGCGGCGATCACGCGCGTCATCGACGGCGGCTGCACGCCTTCCTTGGCCGCCAGCTCGCCCGGCGTCAGCGGTCCGCACTTGTGCAGTGTCGAGAGCGCGGACACCTGCGTCAGCGACACTGACGAGTTGGTGCGCTGCGCCCGCAGGCGACGGTTGAGGCGGACCACGGCAAGCCTGAGCTTGCTCGCCAGTCCGTGCTGTTCGGTCGCCACGTAGTTAGCATACCTCACGAAATAGTTTCCTGCCGAAAGGTCAGCCGAGCAGGCTCTGGATCGGGCTCATCGCGAAGTAGACGACGAACGCCGCCGCCACGCCCCACATCAACGGGTGGGTGCCGCGCGCCCGGCCGGTCAGGGCCCTCAGCAGCACGTAGCTGATGAAGCCCGCGCCGATGCCGTTCGCGATCGAGTAGGTGAACGGCATGACGACGATCGTGAGGAACGCGGGCAGGGCGACCGTGAAGTCGCTGAAGTCGATCTCGCGGATCTGCATCATCATCAGCGCGCCGACGATCACCAGCGCGGGGGCGGCCGCCTCGATCGGCACGACCTTGTAGAGCGGCGTGAAGAACATCGCCAGCAGGAACAGCACGCCGGTCACGACGTTCGCGAGGCCCGTCCGCGCGCCCTCCGCGATGCCGGACGCCGACTCGATGTAGACGGTGTTCGACGAGCTGGACGCGGCGCCACCGGCCACGGCGCCGAGGCCCTCGACGAGCAGCGCCTTGCCGACGTTGGGCAGCTGGCCGTCCTTGTCGAGGAGGTCGCCTTCCTTGCCGAGGCCGGTCATCGTGCCGACCGCGTCGAAGAAGTCGGTGAGCACCAGGGTGAAGACCAGGAGGGCCGCGGCCAGCGCCGGGAGCCGGGTCCAGGCGCCGAACGACACCTCACCGAGCAGCGACAGGTCCGGCACGCCGAAGACGTGGTCGGGCAGCGCGGGGTAGCCGAGGTTCCAGCCCTTGGCGTTGACGCCCGCGGACGGGCCTGCCTTGACGATGGCTTCGAGGATGATCGCGAAGATCGCCGTGCTGACGATGCCGATGAGGATCGCGCCCTTGACCTTGCGCGCGAACAGCACGCCGGTGACCACGAGTCCGACCACGAACACCAGCGTCGGCCAGCTCGCGATCGACCCGTTGATGCCCAGCCCGACCGGCACCGTGGTGTTCGCGGCGTCCGGCAACCGGCGGACGAACCCGGCGTCGACCAGGCCGATGAAGGTGATGAACAGGCCGATGCCGACCGCGATCGCGGCCTTGAGCTCGTTCGGGACCGCCCTGAACACCGCGGTCCGCACGCCCGTGAGGACCAGCAGGAGGATGATCAGGCCACTGACCAGGATGAGGCCCATCGCCTCCGGCCAGGACACCTTGGCCGCGACCGAGACGGCCACGAACGAGTTGATGCCGAGGCCCGTCGCCAGTGCGAACGGGTAGTTGGCGATCAGTCCGAAGAGGATGGTCATCACGCCCGCCACCAGCGCGGTCACCGCCGCGACCTGGCCGACCGGGAGGATGTTGCCGAGCACGTCCGGGTGCGCGCCCGGTCCCGTCGGCGCGAAGCTGCCGATGATCAGCGGGTTCAGCACCACGATGTAGGCCATCGTGAAGAAGGTGACGACACCGCCGCGCAGTTCCCGGGCCACGGTCGACCCGCGCTCGGAAATCTTGAAGAACCCGTCCAGCATCTGGTCTCCTAACGATGTGTCCGAACGCGACTCCGCCCCACATCCGCCGTCGTTGCCGCACCGGCTGGCCGATCCCGTGCCGGTCGTGGTGGGTGGTACCGCGCTGTGGTTCCTCGGGTTTCTGGTCGTGCTCGTGGTGGACCGCGCCAACAGCACCCTGCTCTGGACGACCTTGTCCGGCGGTCTGCTCGGGATCATCGGCTACGGAGTGTTCTACTGGCAACGCCGGGCCGCGAGGCGAGGATCACGAACTGCGCAGCAGGGTCTCGAAGACGCCTGAGCCGCCGTCGCGAGTGGACTGATCGGGTGACTTCCCAAGCAAGCGAAGTTAGGCTAACCTAAGTCTCGTCGCTTCGTGGTGGGAGCGGCAGTCAGTTCGGGAACGGACGAGGCCCCCGCTCTGGGCAGAGCGGGGGCCTCGTCGTTTTCAGCGGGCGGGCAGCTTTGTCGGAGCACCCACCGCCGAAGTCAGAGCAGCAGGCCGTTCCGGCCTGCCCGGGCCGCCTCGAAGCGCGCGGACACGTCCTCCCAGTTGACGACGTTCCACAGCGCCGAGATGTAGTCGGCCTTCAGGTTGCGGTACTGCAGGTAGTACGCGTGCTCCCAGATGTCGAACGCGAGCAGCGGCGTGGTCGCGATCGACAGGTTCGAGTGGTGGTCCTTGAGCTGCTGCGTGATCAGCTTCTGACCGATCGGCTCCCACGCGAGGATGCCCCAGCCCGAACCCTGGATCGACGACGCGGCCGCGTTGAGCTGCGCGCGGAACCTGTCGAACGAGCCGAAGTGCTCGTCGATGGCCGCCGCGAGCTCGCCGACGGGCTTGTCGCCGCCGTTCGGGCTGAGGTTCTTCCACCACACCTGGTGCAGCGCGTGGCCGGCCAGGTGGAACGCGAGCGTGGTCTCCAGGCCGACGATGCCGCCGAAGTTCTCCTTGTCGCGGGCTTCCTCGATCTGCTCCAGCGTGTCGTTGGCGCCCTTCACGTACGCCGCGTGGTGCTTGCCGTGGTGCAGCTCGTTGATCTCGCCGATGATCGCCGGCTCCAGGTCGCCGTAGTCGTAGTCGAGATCGGGCAGCACGTACTGGGCCATGACGTCTCCCCAATTGCAATAGATTGGTACTTGCAACTTACTAGCAACAAGGTCGAGTAAACCAGTTGCCGGTGGACGTACCGTCGAAAGCGTGTCCGTGCTGACAGCCAGGAACATTTCGCTGTCGTTCGGTCCGAGGACCGTGATCTCGGAGGTTGATCTCGATGTTTCGCCTGGTGACCGCGTCGGTCTGAGCGCTCCCAACGGCGTCGGCAAGTCGACGTTGCTCCGGCTGCTCGCCGGTGAGCTGGCACCGGAGACCGGTTCGGTCTCGTGCACCGGGACGGTCGCGCACCTGACGCAGGAGACCCTCCACGTCGCCGGGGAGTCGCTGCGGGACCACCTCGCGCGCCGCACCGGCGTCGCCCAGGCCGAGGAGTGGCTGCAACGAGCGGCGGAAGCGCTCGGCGAAGGCGGCGGCGAGGACTACCCGGAGGCGCTCGACCACTGGACCGCCATCGGTGCCGGTGACTTCGCCGAACGCGCCGACGCGGTCTGCGAACGCCTCGGGCTCCCGTCGGACCTGCTCGACGGCCGGGCTCCGGACGAACTGTCCGGCGGTCAGCAGGCACGGCTGCGGCTGGCCGCGGTGCTGCTGACCCGTGCCGACGTGCTGCTGCTCGACGAGCCGACGAACGACCTCGACGCGGCCGGGCTCGACCTGCTGGAGTCCCACGTGCAGGGCCATCCGGGCGCCGTCGTGCTGGTGAGCCACGACCGGGAGTTCCTGGCGCGCACCACGACCGCGATCGCCGAGCTCGACGAGTTCACGCACCGGTTGACGGTGTTCGGCGGCGGCTGGGACGTCTACGTCGAGGAGAAGGCGAACGCGGACCGCCGCGCCCAGGAGGAGTACGAGGCGTACGCGGAGAAGCGCGACTCGCTGGTGCAGCGCAGCCGGCAGGTCAAGGAGTGGTCGCGCAAGGGCGTGCGCCGGGCCACGAGTGCCAAGGCGCGCAACGACGAGCCGGACAAGAACCTCCGCGCGGGCCGCGTGCGCGCCGCGGAGAACCTGACGGCCAAAGCGTCCGTTGTGGACCGTCAGCTGGCCCGGCTGGAGGAGGTCGAGGAACCGCGCGAGGCGTGGCAGCTCCGGCTCACCCTGCCGTCGGCGGGGCGGGGCAGCTCGGTGGCGTTCACGTTGCGGCAGGCCGTGGTCAGCCGCGGCGACGTGACGCTCGGGCCGGTCGACCTCGCCATCGGCGCGGGGGAGCGGTGGCGGATCACGGGTCCGAACGGCAGCGGCAAGTCGACGTTGCTCGGTGCCCTGCTCGGCCGCATCCCGCTGGTGTCCGGTGACCGCTCGATCGGGCCGGGGGTGGCGGTCGGCGAGGTCGACCAGCTGCGGGCCGAGTTCGCCTCCGACGCCTCCGCGTTGCGGATCGTGGCCGGTGCGACGGGCCTGCCGGACGTCGAGGTGCGCACGTTGCTCGCGAAGTTCCGGCTGGGCGCGGACAGCGTGCTGCGGCCGGCGCGGGAGCTGTCGCCGGGGGAACGCACCCGCGCGGGCCTCGCGTTGCTGCAGGCTCGCGGCACGACCTGTTTGGTGCTCGACGAACCTACGAACCACTTGGATCTGCCGGCGATCGAACAGCTGGAGCAGGCGCTGGAGTCGTACGGCGGAACGTTGTTGCTGGTCACCCACGATCGGCGGCTCGCATCGGCCGTGCGGGTGGATCGCGAGATCAACGTGCGCGACCTCCTCACGTTCGCTCGTGTCAAGGGTGGAAGATATGAGGCATGACCACCGAGGAGGACTGGCCGGTCGAACAGACCTGGTCGATGCGCAACACCCACTGGCACGCCTATGTGGAGCACACGTCGCTCGATCACGCTTCCCCTCGGCAGGTCCGGCTTGAGCGCACCCCCGAAGAAGTGCTCACCTCGCCCGCGGAGGTCGCGGCCTGGCTGGAGGTCAACCTCCGCAGCGCGACCCGCCCGGAGGAGACCGGCAAGAAGCGGGTGAAGGACGAGCGCGACTTCACCGACTCGAACCGCGTGCACGCGTCGCTGGCCTCGCGCGGCGAGTCGATCTACACGGGCGTGAAGGGCGAGCTGACGCTGGCGGTCGAGGCCGTCACGCCGGACGAGTGCCGGATCTCCCACGACGGTGCGGACGTCGCGCCGTTGAAGGCGGGCCGCCGCCGCTGAACCCGGACCGGCGCCTGGACGGCGTCGCTACATTGATCCCCAGCTGTTTCTTTCTGGGGGATTTCGATGAAGCGTTTCCTGCCCGTTCTGGGCGCGCTGGTTCTGGTGGCCGCGGTTCTCGCGGTAGTGGTGTGGCAACGGTCGGACACGGTGGCCGCGCCGTTGCGCCCGCCCGGTGACGTCGTGCTGCAGTACGCGGACGGCTCACCGCTGTGGCGCTCGGGCGAACCGGAGACACCGCTGGTCAAGCAGGTGACCAAGGAGCTCGCCACGAGCGCGGCCATGACGGTCGGCCGGCTCCGCGAGATCGGCGGCGCGACCGTCGTGACGACGATCGACCCGAAGGCGCAGTCCGGCGCGCTGGAGGTGATCCACACGGCATCGGCCGGTCAGCCCGCGTCGCTGCGGTACTCGATCACCGCCGTGGACCCCGGCACCGGCGCGGTGAAGGCCTACGCGCCGGGCATCGATCCCGCCACCGACTACGCGGGCGGCGTGCTCAAGGAGCCGGGATCGGCGTTCTTCCCGTTCAACGTCGTCGCCGCACTGCAGAACGGCAAGACGCTCGACAGCACGTACGACGGTCGTTCGCCGCGCGTCTTCGGCCAGGCGTCGATCCACGACCAGGCCGGCTGCGGCGAACGCTGCACGGTGCGCGAGGCGCTGCGGAAGTCGGGCTACGTCGTGATGTACGACCTGGTGGCCAACGACGTCGGCATCAAGCCGGTCGTCACCGCCGCGCGCCAGGCCGGCGTGCCGGAGTCGGTGGACGTCGACGGCACCAAGACGAAGCTCCTCGTCGGCGAAGGCGACGGCACCCCGAACGCGAGCGTGTCGCTCGGCGCGAGCGAGGCGCGGATGCGACCGCTCGACCTCGCTGCGGCCTACGCCACGTTCGCCGCGGAAGGCACGCGGCACAACGCGCACTTCGTCACCCGTGTCACCAACGCCGCCGGCGACCTGGTGTACCAGGCGGTGGATCCCGCCAAGCCCGCGTTCGACCAGGATCCGGCGCGCAGCAAGGACATCGCGAACCAGGTCACCGGCGTGCTGCGCGATGCCGGTGTGTGCGGACCGGACGGCGCGTGCCTGAACGGCGAGTGGCGACCCGGCGGGCTGGACCGGGACCAGGTCTCGCACGCGTGGACGGTCGGGTACACGCCGCGGGCTTCGGTCGCCGTGTTCGTCGGTGGCGATCGGCCTGCCGCGCCCGCTCTCGACAAGGAGGGGCGGACGCTCGTGGGGTCCGGGCTGCCCAACGAGATGTGGCGGGCGATGCAGGAGAAGCTCACGCCGTGACGCGGCGTGCGGTGATCCCAGCGCTGGTCCTGGTCGCTCTCGTCGTCGGGTACGTGGTGTGGCAACGGCCGGCCGCACCGGCTCCGAAACCCTTGGTGCCGAAGGAAGTCGTGCTGCAGTACGCGGACGGCTCCAAGATGTGGAGCAGCACCGGCGGGCTGTCGCGGTCCCAGGTCGTGGAGCGGGTGTTCGCCGAGCTGGGCTCGGCGGGACTGTCGTTCGACTCGCTCAAGGGCACCGGCGGTGTGGTCCGCACGACGATCGACGCGCGGGCGCAGAGCGTTGCCGCCGCGGTCCTGGGCCGGTTGGTCGCTCCGCTGCGGAAGGCCGGTGCGTCGGAGACCGGCCCGGCACGCCTGATCGACGCGTCGGTGACGGTGGTCGATCCCGGCTCGGGCGGCGTGCGGGTGTACCTCCCCGGCTTCAGCGCGGACGACGACCTCGCGGGTGGTGCGCGGCAGGAGGAGCCGCCTGCACCACTCGCCGAGCCGTTCGTCCAGGCCGGCGTGTGGGATGTGCTGAAGGCGCGAGCGACACCGCTCGACGTGAGTGCCGCGTACGCGACCCTTGCCGCGAGAGGTGTCCAGCGCGCGCCGCATTTCCTCTCCCGGGTGACCGCTGCGGACGGTTCGTTGCTGTACGAGGCCGCAGATGCCGGCAAGCCCGTGATGGCTGCGGACGCCGTGGACCGCGTGACCGCGTCGTTGAAGCAGCAGGCCGGCTGCGACGGCGTTGCCTGCGTGCCGGACGCGTCGCCGTGGATGGTCGGCTACACGCCGCGGCTCGCGGTCACCGTGCACGTGGAGAAGGCCGGCGCCGAACCCGACGCCGGCCTTCCCGGGGTGGTGTGGCGGGAGTTCCTGACCGAGCTCGCCGGGTGAGGCTCACCCGACGTGCCACGTGTGCACCGGCTCGCCGCCGTGCATCAGCTCCATGTACCGCTTGAGCATGCCGGACAGCGCCGATTCCCGCGACATGCCGCGTTCCTCAAGCAGTGCAACGGTTTCCCGCTGCCACGACGAGCCGGTGCGGCGGGCGAGGCAGCGTTGTTCGATCACGCCGAGGTAGCGTTCGCGGGCCTCGTCGGAGACGCCGCAGTCGCGCAGGCCCTCGTGCGCCATCGGCAGGAGGCGGCGCAGCACCAGTTCGTCCGGCGGGATCCAGCCGATGCCCGGCCAGTACAGCTGGGCGTTCATGCCGTGCCGTGCGCCGGTGTAGAGGTTCTCCTCGGCCGCCTGGAACGACATCTGCGTCCACAGTGGACGTTCCTGGGCGGTGAGGGCGCGCTGGGTGCCGTAGAAGAAGGCGGCGTTGGCCATCGTGTCGAGCACCGTGGGGCCCGCGGGCAGGACGCGGTTCTCCACGCGCAGGTGCGGTACGCCGTCGACCACGTCGTAGACCGGGCGGTTCCAGCGCCAGATCGTGCCGTTGTGCAGGCGCAGTTCGGAAAGACGAGGCGCGCCACCGGCTTCGAGGGTCTCCAGCGGGTCCTCGTCGTCGGTTTCGGGCAGCAGGCTGGGGAAGTAGCGCACGTTCTCCTCGAACAGGTCGAAGATCGACGTGATCCACCGTTCACCGAACCACACGCGCGGGCGGACGCCCTGGTTCTTCAGCTCGTCCGGGCGGGTGTCGGTGGCCTGCTGGAACAACGGGATGCGGGTCTCGTGCCAGAGCGCCTTGCCCAGCAGGAAGGCCGAGTTCGCGGCGATCGCCACCTGCACCCCGGCCAGGCACTGGGCGGCGTTCCAGTGCGCGGCGAAGTGCGTCGGCTCGACCTGCAGGTGCAGCTGCACCGACGTGCAGGCGGCTTCCGGCAGGATCGACTCCGCGTAGGTGAGGAGTTTCTCCGGTCCTCTGCCCGGCATCGCCGGGCCTTCCATGTGCAGCACCATCTCCTCGCCGCGGGCCGCGAAGATGGTGTCGTTGAGGAGTGCGTACCTCGGGCTCTCGGAGAGCCACTTGCGGTCGAAGTGCCGCTCCCGCAACGTGGGCAGCAGGCCGATCATGGCCAGGTTGGCGCCGACGTCGTTGGCCTTGGCGTCCGCGCTGTCGAGCGACGTGCGCAGTTCCTCTTCCAGGCCAAGCATCTCGCCCCCGGCCAGCTCGCGCGGCGGGACGTTGATCTCCAGGTTCTGCTGTCCCAGTTCGAGCGTGTAGGAGGGATCGTCGATCTTCTCGAGCACCTCCGAGTTCGCCATCGCCGGACGCATGGCGTCGTCGACGAGGTTCAGCTCGATCTCCAGTCCCATCTGCCGACGGGGAAAGGAAAACGTGTCTTCTGCGAGCATCGTCGCCAATGCGTCCAGACTGCGCTGCATCTTCGAGCGGTAACGCTGGCGATCATCTCTGGTGAACGTGCGGCTGGACACTTCGCTTCCCATGCCGCTACCCCTTCGCTCGGCGCCGGTGGGCGCGGGCCAGGCGGAACGCCAAACGTGACACAGCGGAAACCTCCTTTACATCGCCCAAATCGGTGCTCTCTGTCACGTGGAGATAACAACCAGCGATCATCCGCTGGTCGGGCGTGTGCGGTTCCGCCCTCCGGACTACCTCGCCTGTTCCACCTCGGGCCGGATGCGAAACTTCCGGCGTGGCGAAGGTGATCGAGATCAACGACCCGGCGGACCCCCGGCTGGACGACTTCCGGGACCTGTCGACGGCCGATCGCAGGCCGGACCGGCCGGGAGGGCGCGGTCTCGTCATCGCCGAGGGCGTCGTGGTGGTCGAACGTCTGCTGGCTTCGCCGTACCCGGTGCGCGGGCTGCTCGGGGTGCGGCGGCGGATCGAGGCGCTCGACCTCTCTGACCTGGACGTTCCCGCCTACGTGACGTCAGCGGAGGTGATGGCGTCGGTCGTGGGGTTCCACCTGAACCGGGGCGTGCTGGCGGCCGCCGACCGCGCTCCCGCCTGGGACCTCGACGACCTGGCCGACCGCTCGCAGCGCCTGGCCGTCCTGGAGGGCGTGGGCGACCACGAGAACCTGGGCTCGATCTTCCGCAACGCCGCGGCACTGGGCGTGGACGGCGTCGTGCTCGGCCCCGGCTGCAGCGATCCGCTGTACCGGCGCAGCGTGCGGGTCTCGATGGGGCACGTGCTGCGCGTGCCGTTCGCTACCACGGATCAGTGGCCCTCGGCGCTGAACCTGTTGCGGCACAAGGGGTTCACAGTTGCCGCTCTCACGCCGCGCGCGTCCGCGCTCCATCTCGCGGACGCGGGCCTGCGCGGGCGGCGCGTGGCGGTGCTGCTGGGCTCTGAAGGGCCTGGGCTCACCGAGGAGGCCATCGCCGCCGCGGACGTGGCGGTGCGCATCCCCATGTCGTCCGGCGTGGACTCGCTGAACGTCGCCACCGCGGGCGCGGTGGCGTTCTACGCCCTGCTCTGAAACCTCTAAAGCAGGGTGAGGATCAGGACGAGCCACGCGACGAGCACGCCGGTGACCACTCCGTAGGCGACCCACCGCCACACCGGCACCCGGCGCCCCAGCCACACGCTGGGCGCGAGACCACCAACCACCAGGACGTTCGCGACGAGCGCGAGCCAGCGGCTGGTCTCACCGAGGCCGAGCGAGAGCGACACCACGGTCACCGTGACGATGGCGGCGGTGATGAAGCTGACCGTCAGTCCCGTTCCCCACGGGGTCGGCTCCTCGGCCGGCTCGGCGGTCTGCACGGGAGCCTTCGCAGGCGAGTCCGGCGCCTCGACGCTGACCAGCTCACCGCTCACCGGGTCGGTGTAGCTGACCGTGGCGTTCATGACCGCCGCGATCCGGCCCGCGAGCTGCTTGCCGCGCCGTGCCACCAACGCGCTGGCGACCCCGTCCGCGGGCGTCTCGGTGCGCACGACCGCGTCGGCGACCTTGGCCCACTCGTGCAGCGCCTCGGCCAGCTCGGCGCCGAGGGGCAGGCTGTGCGGATCGACCTCGCGCTCACCGGACTCGTCGTTGCCGGCGAGCACGGCCCGGCCGTCCCGGACTCGCAACTCCACGAACCCTCCTAAGGTCTTCCGGAGCCTCGTCGCAGAACCTATCGGACATCGTCAGGGCCGTAGTGCCTCCGTTGCCCGTGCGAAGTAGTCGAACAGCGTCCGCCGCTCCTCCTCGCTGTACCCGGCGAAGAGGTCGCCGAGCTTCTCCCTGGCCGGCGCCAGCGCCTCGGCGAGCTGGGTCGGTTCCCCGCTCGGCTCGACGATCACCTTGCGCCGGTCGTCGGGAGACGGTGTCCGCCGCACGAAACCCGCGGCCTCCAGGCGGTCGATCAGGCGTGTCGTCGGGCCGGTGGTCAGTCCCGTCTGCGCGGACAGCTCGCCGGGGGTCATCGGGCCGTTCAGGTCGAGCAGGTTCAGCGCGTACAGGTCCGTGCCGCCCAGGCCGCACGACCGCGCCGCGTGCAGACCGTGCAGCACCATCGCGCCGACGTAACGCCGGTAGACCTCACTCGCGTCTGTTGACATCCACCCACCCCACTCCTAATCTCTTCCTCAACGAAGAGACTTCCTGAAGGAAGAGACTTCTCCGACGAAGAGAATTTAGCAAGGGGGAACCATGAGTGACGAAGCAGGCGTCCGCGCGTTGTTCGCACAGCTCGTCGAGGCGTGGAACCGAGGAGACGGTGCCGCGTATGGCGAGTGCTTCACCGACGACGCCACCTACGTGGCCTGGTTCGGCACGCTCTACCGCACGGGCAGCGACATCGGGCGGTCGCACCAGGTCCTGTTCGACACCTTCCTCAAGGACACGAAGATGACCATCGAGGGCGATGTCGACGTGCGGTTCTACGGCGAGGACACGGCGGTGCTGACGACCCGCGGCGACGTCGGCAAGAAGCCGGGCAAGAGCGCCAAGGTGCAGACGTTCACGCTCGTCCGGCAGCACGGGGCGTGGAAGATCGCGGCGTTCCAGAACACGAAGCGCCACTCGTTGCTGGAGCGGATCTCGTTCCGGTTCCAGCCGGGCATCCGGCCCGCCGCATGAGATCGGATGGTCGTGAGGTCGCGTTCGCGCCAGATCCCCATTGGCGCGAACGCGACCACAAGGCCTAGGCGAGCGAGTCGCGCCAGGCCGTGTGCAGGGCGGCGAACCGCCCGCGCTCACCGATCAGCTCCTCGGGGGAGCCGTCCTCCACCACAATGCCACCATCCAGGACCAGAACGCGGTCCGCGATCAGGACCGTGGACAGGCGGTGGGCGATGATGAACGCCGTGCGGTCGGCCAGCACCGTCTCCAGAGCGGCCTGCACCGCGCGTTCCGTGGGCACGTCCAGCGACGACGTGGCCTCGTCCAGGACCAGCACGGCGGGGTCGGCGAGGAAGGCCCGCGCGAAGGCCACCATCTGGCGCTGGCCGGCCGACAACCTCCCGCCCCGCTTGCGGACGTCCGTGTCGTAGCCGTCCGGGAGCGCCGCGATGAACTCGTGCGCTCCCACCTCGGCGGCCGCGGCCTCGATCTCGGCACGAGTGGCCGACGGACGGCCCAGGGCGATGTTGTCGGCCACCGAGCCGGAGAACAGGAAGTTCTCCTGGGTGACCATCACCACGGCCCGGCGCAGGTCCGCGTCCGCGATCGACCGCAGGTCCACGCCGTCCAGCAGCACCGAGCCCGACGACGGGTCGTAGAACCGGGACACCAGCTTGGCCAATGTGGTCTTGCCGGCGCCGGTCGCGCCGACCAGCGCCACGGTCTGGCCCGCCGGCACGTCCAATGTGAAGCGCGGCAGCACCTGCCGTGACGTCTTCGGGTACTGGAACTCCACCTCCGCGAAGCGGATGGCGCCACGCGCGTGCGGCAGCGCCACCGGCGAGGACGGTTCCGGGACGGACGGTTCCTCCTCCAGGACGCCGGAGATCTTCTCCAGGGCGGCCGTGGCGGAGGAGTAGGAGTTCGCGAACATCGCCAGCTCGTCGAACGGGTCGTAGAACCGGCGCAGGTACACGGTGAACGCGGTCAGCACACCCAGCGCGAGCGTGCCGTCCGCGACCCGATAGGCGCCCCACGCCAGCACGATGGCCAACGACACGTTGCCGATCATGCGGATCGTGGCGACGAACCTGGCCATGACGCCCAGCGCGTCCACGTTCGCGTCGCGGAACTGGCCGTTGAAGGCCTTCATGATCGTCTCGTTGCGGGGCTGGCGGCGGAACGCCTGCACCGCGCGGATGCCGTTCATGGACTCCACGAACTGGACGATGATCTTGGCGATGGCACCGCGGGTGCCCCGGTAGGCCTCCACCGAGCGGCGGCGGAACCAGCGCCAGATGAAGAACAACGGCACGAAGCCCGCCACCACGACGGTCGCCAGCGGCGGGTCCAGCCACAGCAGGATGATCGCGATGCCCGCCACCGACAGCGCCGCGTTGAAGAGGCTGTCCAGCCCCTCCTCGATGAGGTTCTGCAACGCGTCGACGTCGCTGGTCAGGCGCGAGATGACCTTGCCGGACGTGTAGGACTCGTGGAAGCCGACGGACAGGCGCTGCGCGTGCCGGAAGATCCGCCCGCGCAGGTCCAGCAGCAGGTCCTGGCCCACCCGGCCGGAGATCCGCAGGAACGCCCAGCGCAGGAACGTCGTCACGCCCGCGCAGCCCGCGTAGCCGGCCACGCACCACGCCAGCACCGACGCGTCACCGCGCATCGCGGCCGGGATGCCCTTGTCGATCGCGGCGGCGATCAGCAGCGGCAGCGCGAGGTTCGCGAGGTTGCCGCCGAACACCGCCCCGATCGCGAGCGACGCGCGGCCGACGTGCGGCCGCAGCAACGAGCCCAGGAGCCTGCGGGACCTGGCCTGCAGGCGCAGGCCGGTCGAGTACGAGATCTCGTTGATCTCCTCGGCGGCGACGCCGCGCCACTCCTCCTCCGGCTGGACCTGGTGTTGCACCACGGTCTGGTCGCTCACGACGCCACCTCCTCTTCGACGATCTCCTCGGCGTCCGAACTGGACAGCAGACGCCGGTACTCCTCGTTGGTCTCCAACAACATCCGGTGCGAACCGATCGCGGCGATCTTGCCGTCGACCAGCATCGCGACGCGGTCGGCGAGCTGCACCGTGGACGACCGGTGCGCCACCACGAGCGCCGTCACGCCGTGCAGCACCCTGCGCAGCGCGGCCTCCACCTCGGCCTCGGTGTGCACGTCCAGCGCGGACAGCGGGTCGTCCAGCACCAGCACCGCAGGCCTGCCGACGACCGCGCGGGCCAGGGCGAGGCGTTGCCGCTGACCACCGGACAGCGACAGGCCCTGCTCGCCGATGCGGGTCGCGAGACCCCACGGCAGCGCGTCCACGAACTCCTCCGCCCTGGCCACCCGCAACGCCTCGCGCACCGCCTCCTCGGTGACGTCCGGCACGCCCAGGCCGACGTTCTCGGTGACCGAAGCGGAGAACAGCACCGGTTCCTCGAACGCCGTGCCGACCACCGTCCGCAGGTCCTCCAGCGAGAGGTCCCGCACGTCGACGCCGTCGATCGTGATCCGGCCGCCCGTCACGTCGGCCAGCCGCGGCACGAGCGCGGTCAGCGTCGTCTTGCCGGAACCGGTCGCGCCGACCAGCGCCACGGTCTCGCCGGGACGCAGGTCGAGGTCGATGCCGGACAGCACCTCGCGGCCGTCCTCGAACGCGAACCGCACGCCCTCGAAACGAACGTGCCCGCGCAGCGGCGTGGGCAGCGGCGCGGGCGAGGCGGGGCTGGTGATCGTCACGGGGGAGTCGATGACCTCCCAGTAGCGTTCCAGCGCGGCGGCGGTCTGGTTCGTCTCCGCCAGCAGCCAGCCGATGGAGTCGATCGGCCACCGCAGGTACGCGCTCACCGCGACGGCCGCGACCAGCGTGCCGACCGTGATCGAGCCGTTGATGATGCCGATCGCGCCGACGCCGAGCATGCCCGCGATCGAGAGCTCGGGCAGCACGATCAGCACCGACCACAGCGCGGCCAGGATCGAGACCTTGTTGAGCTCGGTCGCCCGCAGCTCACGTGCCTGCGCCAGGAACCGGTTCGTGAGCTCCGGCCCGCGGCCGAACGCCTTGAGCACCCGGATGCCGAGCACCGACTCCTCGACCGTCGTGGTGAGGTCGCCCTCCTGGTCCTGGGCCTTGCGCGCCACGACCTTGAACTTCGCCTCGAAGAGGTACGAGATGACGATCAACGGCATCGCGCCGCACAACGACACGATGAGCAGCCACGGCGAGAGCGTCGCGATGATGCCCAGCCCGATCAGCACGACCAGGCTGTTCACCACCAGGAAGACCATGCCGAACGCGACGAACCGCCGCACGGTCGTGAGGTCGTTGGTGCCGCGCGATAGCAGCTGACCGGACTGCCACCGGTCGTGGAACGCCACGGGCAGCCGCTGCAGGCGCTGGTAGAGGTCGAACCGCATGCGGGCCTCGACCTCGGCCGCCGGTCGCGCGACCACCTTGCGGCGGATGTAGAAGAGCGCGGCCTCGCCGATGCCGAGCACCAGGACGCCGAGGATGAGCCACGGCAGCGCCGCGGTCTGCTTCTGCTGGATCGGACCGTCGACGATGCGCTGGGTCACCAGCGGGATGCCGAGACCGCACAGCATCGCGAGCAGCGTCGCCGAGAGCACGACAGCCATCCGTGCGCGGTGCGGCCGCACGTACGGCCACAGCCTTCGCAAGGTTCGGATCGTCGAGTTGCGTTGATCGCTCACGCGATGAGCCCCCTCCAGGTCGTCTCCAAAGTACGAAGAACGACCGACGCTCAGCATCCGGTTTTTCTCCCCACCGGAGCCTGCTGTCTCGACTTAGGTCGAGGTCAAGGGCACGATGACCACCATGACGCGGTTTCTGCGAACCGAGCAGACGATGGCGTTTCCACACGGACGGCTCATCGCCTCGCGTGACGGTGCGAACTACGTGCTGGCCCCCGACGGCTGGGACCACCTGGCCGGTCCGCGCCCCCGGCACGCGATGCACGTCTCCCGCGAGGAGGCCGAGGACTGGTGCGAACGCGAGGGCTGGGACCTGAACCTGCTGGACGAGGTGCCCGTCATCTCCTGAACGTGACGAGGCCGACCAGTCCGTAGGCGACGGCGGCGAGCAACGCCTCGGCGTGGTGCCGGTTCGCGAACCACCCGAGGACGGGTTCGTGCACCTTGAAGTAGAGCCCGAGCCCCAGCACGACCGGCCCGAGCAGGATGATCGGCCACACCGGCCGCACCCCGAGGACCCACAGCACCGGCCCGGCCACCACCAGCGACGACACCAGCGCGAGCGGCAGCCCGATCAGCACGAGCAGCAGGAACGTCGACATCGACGTGCTGTCGAGCCACGACTTCAGGAAGCCCGACTCGTACGCCCACGTCCACCCGAGCACCAGCCCCGCCCCGACGGCCATCGACAAGATGACCCGGAACAGCAGCCGGCGTCCTGTCCTACCCGTCCTGCCCGCGGTGCTCTGCTCGGTCACGCCGCCCACCGTAACGAGCGGTCACTTCAGCGGCCAGGGCGTACCCGCCGGCGGCCGCCAGCGCGGCCACGAAGATCCCGCTGTCCTCGGGCAGTTCGAGCCGCACGAACTGCAGGATGAACACGCTGATGAGCAGCAGCAGCGCCGCACCCGTCGTCCCACCGCCGGCGGTCGGCCAGGCCGGCGAGTACCGCACGAGCCGAAGCAGCCCCCACCCCACGACCGCCCACACGAGCACCAGCACCGGCATGACCAGCAGGAACAGCGGGAAGATGCACGCCAACCCGCTGTCCGGCCCGTCGAAGTGGCACACGAGCTGACTCGACGGCTCCAACGACCAGAACCACCCGGCCCCGCACAACGCGCCCACCAATGCCGCCGTCGCCGTCCTCATGCGCCCGATCATGGCGGACCGCCGATGCCATCGGCATGAGGAGAACTACTCGGCGTCCGCACCGCCGAACCCGGTGACCGCACCGGCGATCGCGAAGGCCACCGGCGGCACCAGCAGCAACGCTGCCATCAGACCAGAGCTCCAGACGAGCATCATGAGCAGAACGACCAGGCCGATCCCCAGCGCGACCACCGACCACGGGCGCGGCTCGTGCCGCGCCTGCAGCCACCAGCCGTGCAGCACCGCGGTTCCGGCGAGACCGGCCAGGACGACCAGCGGTTGCCACAGCAGTGCGTACGCCGCGAGGCCGTCGCAGTGCTCGCTGAACCTGTCGTACGGCTTCTCGAACCTGCACGAGCCGGTGGAGGACAGGATCATCCAGACCATCGCGGTCGCCACGACACCCAGCGCACCGGCCGCGGCCCCGGTGAAGGCGCGCACGGAGATGTTCATGCCGTCCTCCTCGACGAGCCGGTGAACAACGCGGCGACCGCATAGGCGGCGCACGCGGTGACCAGGTACCCGGTCCGGAGGAAGTCGCGGACCTGCCCCTGCTGCGGGTCGCTCAGGTAGATGACCGCCAGGACCAGCACGAACCACAACCCGCTGCCGATCCCGGCCGCCCGCCACCCGCGCTCCGCCCGCAGGACCCGGTACCCGGCCCAGACCAGCAGGCCGGCGACGAGCATCCAGATCGAGAAGGTCAGCGGGAGGAGCAGCACCGACGACCGGCCGCAGCCGATGCGGCCGGGCTTGAGGTGGCAGTACTTCGGGAGTGCGTCGAGGGTCAGTGCCCATCCGGTGGCGGCGAGGGCTCCGGCGCACACCCCCACCACAGTGCGCAACAACATGCGCCAAGAACTATCCGATCACCGCAGCGGGTGGGCCGATCTGCACGAACTCTCCACAGCACCTTCACCGCGTGAGCGCCCCTTGAACGACGCGGCGGCCCGGTACGCCACGCACGCCGTGATCACGGAGGCCACCATCATGAAGTTGCGGCCGTATTCGTCCGGAAAGGAGTGACCGTCCGGGAGCAGTCCGTCGAGGTACGCCGCCCTGAACCAGGCCACCGGCACGGTCAGCGCGATCCACAGCCCGCTGCCCAGCCCGATCACCCGCCACCGGTGAGGCAGGCGTCCCCGCCGGAAGCCCACGTGGACCAGCACACCGACGACCAGCAGCCAGAACGAGAAGATCGGCGAGAGCAGCAGCGGATCCGAGTCGTCACAGGTGATCGGGCCCGGCTTGTCGTGGCAGTACCACCTGAGCCCGTTGAGGCTCAGCGCGAATCCGACCCCGGCGACGGCCCCGGCGCCCATCCCCACCGCAGTGCGCGACAACATGCGTCAAGAACTACCCGATCAAGCGCGGATCCAGGGCCGATCCGCGCGGATCTCCACAGCACCTTCACCGCGTGAGCCGCGGCCGATCACGGCGGGTCGCCGGTGACCTCACCACCACCTCCGGCCGCCTTCGCAGCATCCAGCGCAGGACGAGCCCCGCCGCGGTCGTCCAGACGACCAGGAACATCGGCAGCGTCCAGGTGATCGTCAACGCGCACGCCGAACTGTCCGCGGTCGCGCACTCGGCCGGTAACAGCGGTCGCCACGTCAGTCGCAGCCCGAGCCCGGCGATCACGCCCGCCACCAGCCCGAGCAGAGCGCGCTTCATCACGCTCGTGGCCGGCCCACGGCCAGTGCGGCCACCGCGTAGGCGGCGCACGCGGTGACCAGGTACCCGGTCCGGAGGAAGTCGTGGACCTCTTCCTGGTACACCTCACCCAGGTGGTAGGCCCTGAGGTAGAGGACCGCCAGGACCAGCACGAACCACAACCCGCTGCCGGCACCGGCCGCCCACCACCCGCGCTCCGCCCGCAGGACCCGATGTCCGGCGTAGACCAGCACGGCGGCCGCGAGCATCCAGAACGAGAAGGTCAGCGGGTAGAGCAAGACCGACGACTGACCGCAGCCGGTGCGGCCGGGCCTGAGGTAGCAGTACCGCGTGAGTCCCTCGAGGGTCAGAGCCCACCCGATGGCGGCGAGGGCTCCGGCGCACGCCCCCACCACAGTGCGCAACAACATGCGCAAGAGTTACCTGATCAGAGCAGCCCGAGGGGGCGATCTCCACCAACTCTCCACATCACCTTCACCGCGTGAGCACGGCGATCAACGCGTACAAGGCCGCGAAGACCGGGAAGGCGAGATACGGCAGGCCGAGCGCGAAGAAGATCATCGCGACGACGGACATCAGCGTCGCGGGCACGGCGACCCATCCCGCTCGCGACACACCCGCCGAACGCAGGGCGAACCACCCCAGAAACGCGGCGACCGCCGTGAAGACCGGCACGGTCTTCACGGCGGCACCGAGGCAGCCCCAGTCCTCGAACGAGCAGACCGCGCCCGAGGCGATGAGCTCGAACACTCCCCACCAGGCCAGCCCGAGGAGTGCACCCACTCCGGCAGCCAGCGCGACACGGCGTCCCACTGGGCGTCAATCAGCGGTTCGACCGCACGCCCAGTAAAACGTCCTCCCACGAAGGGACGATGGGGTGGTTCTTCTTCCCCCGCTTGGGAGGAGGGTCCTTGCGCACCGGCTGTTCCGCCGCGGGCTCCTGCTCCTTCGCGGGAGCAGCAGGTGGCGGGGCGGGCGCGGGCTCCGGTTCCGGCAGCTTCTCCTGGACCGGCTTCTCGGCCACCGCGGGAGCGGGGGCCGGAGGCGGTGCCTGGGCCGGCACCGGCACGGACACCGGCTCCTCGGCAACGGGTGCGGGCAGCACCGGAGTGGCCTCCAGGGCCTGCCGCGCCAGCTGCGTCACCGGCCGCACCGTGCGCAGAGTCCGGTTCGGGTTCGGGTCCATCAGGTCGACCGCGGCGTCGTCCAGCGCCGTCACCGTGCCGCCCTGCGCACCGGGGTGGAACGCCCAGTGCGCCCGGTTGTCCGAACGCCCCGTCTTCCAGTGCAGCTGCACGATCCAACGGCCGTCGTCACCGCGCCACGAGTCCCACGAGGTGTCGGAGAGGTCGTGCCCGCGCAGCCCGAACGAGTGCGCGACGACCTCACCGAGCGTCTGCACGTCGGGGCCGTCCTCGCGGACCGGGTGCGCGCGCTGGGCCAGCTCGGCCGTGCGCGAACGCTCCAGCAGGACCGGGTAGGCGAAGCGCTCGATGCGGTGCGTCGGCATGCCCGCGGCGGCCGCGACCTGCTCGATCGACTCACCGGCGCGGATGCGGGCCTGGATCTCGCGCGGCCGCATCTGGGCCTCGCCCGACTCGATCTGCATCTGGCCCAGGCGGGCCAGATCACCGCGCAGTGCCGCCCGAAGGCGCTCGTCGGCGGGGAGCGTGAAGCGCTCGCCGCGGTTTTCGGGGTCCTCGAGGATGACGGACTTGCCGTCCTCGTCGAGCCCGATGACTCGCAGCGCTCGCATCGTGGCCTCCCTGAATTCGCACCTCGCCAGCAGACAACGTTAGGACAACGAGCCAGCCAGGAGTGGGAGACTCGCCGATATCTCTACGTGATCTTGCCAGTTCACGAGGGCTGTCGCACGCCCGTTTCCGGAAGGTTCACCTGGACCACCAGGCCGCCTCCCCCGTTCGGACGAGCCTTCGCCGACCCCTGATGAGCCCTCGCGACGGACTGCACGATCGACAGACCCAGGCCGGATCCGGTGGTCCCGGTGCGGTCGCGCAGCCGCCGGAACGGTTCGAACAGACCCGGCACGGCCTCCGCCGGCACCGTCGGCCCGGTGTTGGAGACCACGAGCTCCCGATCAAGGCGGACCGACACGGTTCCGCCAGGTTCGTTGTAGAGCAGGGCGTTGCGCAGCAGGTTGCCGACCAGCTGCGCCAGCAGCACGGGATCGCCCTCGACCAGGTACGGCCGCGTCGACACCTCGAAGGTGACCTCCTTCTCGGCCGCCAGTCCCGCACACGACTCGACCTCGTCGTCGATCACCTCGTCCAGCCACACCAGCTCTCGGCTGGCCAGGCCGCGATCACTGCGCGCGAGCAGCAACAACCCGTCGATGAGCTTCTCGCTTCGCTCGTTCGTGTCGAGCAGATGCGCTCCGAGACGGCGCATGTCGTCCGTCGCGTCCGGCGCGGCCAAAGCCACCTCGATCAACGTCCGCTGCACGGCTAGCGGGGTGCGCAGCTCGTGCGAGGCGTTCGCGACGAACCGCTTCTGGCTGTCGAACGACGACGCGAGCCGGTCGAGCATGCCGTCGAACGTGTCCGCGAGCTCCTTCAGCTCGTCCGGCGGGCCCTCCAGCTCGATCCGCTGGTCGAGCCGGGTCGCCTCCAGCCGGTGCGCGGTCGTGGTGATCTCGTGCAGCGGCGCCAGCACCCGTCCGGCCACCACCCAGCCGAGCCACACGGCGAGGATCGCCGCGATCACCAGCGCGATGGCGGACTGCCACAGCAGCCTGCTCAGCACGTCCGACTGGACCTGCTCACCGGTGATGACCATCGTGTCCGCGGGCAGTTCGGTGACCGTCAGCATCTCGCTCGTCGTGTACGGCAGCGCCCGTCCCACGGCGACCCCGCCGACGGCCGGCCGGAACCACTCGGCGAGCAGGAAGTAGTTGAGCCCGATCAGCGCGACGCCCGCGATCAGGAACACCCCGGCGTACCAGGCCGTCAGCCTGGTCCTCAGCTTCACGAGCCGAACCGGTAGCCGGCACCGGGCACCGTCTCGATGACCTGCGGCGTGCCGAGCTTGCGGCGCAGCGTCATCACCGCCACCCGCACCGCGTTGGTGAACGGGTCGGCGTGCTCGTCCCAGGCCTTCTCCAGCAGCTCCTCGGGGCTCACCACGTTGCCCTCCGCCCGCATCAGCACCTCCAGCACGGCGAACTCCTTCGGGGAGAGCGGCAGGAACCTGCCGTTGCGCGACGCCTGGTGCCGCGGCAGGTCCAGCGTCACCCCGGCCCTCATGAGCACCGGCGGCAGGGCGGGACGAGCCCGGCGGCCCAGCGCCTGCACGCGCGCCACCAGCTCGGCGAACGCGAACGGCTTGGTCAGGTAGTCGTCGGCGCCGAGCCCGAGCCCGGCCACCCGGTCGTCGATCTCGGCCGCCGCGGTCAGCATCAGCACCCGTGCCTCGCCGCCGGTCGCGTGCACCGCCTTGCACACCTCGTCGCCGTGCACGAGCGGCAGGTCGCGGTCCAGCACGACGACGTCGTACGCGTGCACTCCCACCCGTTCCAACGCCGCCTCGCCGTCGTAGCAGACGTCGACCGCCATCGAGAACCTGCGCAGTCCCTCGGCGACCGTGTCCGCGAGCAGCTGTTCGTCCTCGACCACCAGCACGCGCATGCCGCCCATTTTCCGCGCGCCACCGATAAGCGCCGGATAAAGGCTTTCGCTTAACGCCCGCGAATGACGGCCTCCGTAGACCTGTTGCCGTGAAATCCACCATCGCAGTGCTGCTGGCCTTGCTCATGGCGCTCACCGCCTGCGGGTCGAAGGAGCAGCCGAACGACGCCAAGAAGGACGACAAGGGCGATCCGATCAAGCTCGCCCAGTGCATGCGGGAGCACGGCATCAACATGCCGGACCCGAAGGAGGGCAGCAACGGCGGCCTCATCATCGAGGCGTCGCCGGGCGACGGCAACGCCGACACCGGTCCCGCGGACATGGACAAGATGAAGGCCGCGCACGAGGCCTGCAAGCAGTACATGGCCAACGGCGGCGAGTTCAAGCCGCCGTCGCCCGAGGAGCAGGACAAGATGCGCCAGCAGGCGAAGTGCATGCGGGACAAGGGTTACAACTGGCCAGACCCGAAGTTCGAGGGCGGCGGCACGGCGGAGACGATGGAGCTGCCGAACCTCGACGACGACAAGGTCAAGCAGGACATGAAGGACTGCGGCCTGCCCGAGATGCAGATGGGCCGTGCGGTCGGATGAAGCGCGGGGTGAACAGGAAGGTCCTCATCGCCGCACTGGTCGCGGCGGTCGTGCTCGGCACCGGTTCGGTCGTGGTGCTCACCCGGATCGCGGCCGACCAGGCGAGCGCCGCGCCGTTGCAGAACGCCCCGGCGAAGACGGCTCAGGTGAAGAAGACGAACCTGGCCGACCAGCAGTCGGTGACCGGCCAGCTCGGCTACGGCGCGGAACGAGGCCTGGCGTCGCGGAAAAGCGGCACCGTCACCGGGCTGCCGAACCAGGGTGCCGTCATCGAGCAGGGCAAACCGGTGTTCTGGGCGGACGCCAAGCCTGTGCCGCTGTTCTACGGCGCGATGCCGCTCTACCGCGATCTGGAAGCGGGCATGTCGAACGGTCCCGACGTCAAGGAGGTCGAGGAGAACCTCGCCGCCCTGGGGTACAAGGACTTCGGCACCCCGGACGAGAAGTTCACCTCGTACACGGCCTCCGCGCTGAAGAAGTGGCAGAAGGCCAACGGCCTGGAGCAGACCGGAAAACTCGGCCAGGGCGACGTGGTCGTGCAGCCGGGCGCGATCCGCGTCTCGTCGGTGACCGGCCAGCTCGGCGCCCCCGCCGGCGGCGACCTCATGAAGGTCACCGGCACCGAACGCGCGGTCACCGTCGAGCTCGACCAGGCCAAGCAGCGGCTCGCCAAGCAGGGGGAGAAGGTCGAGCTGTCGATCCCCGGCGGCAAGCCCGCCACCGGCACGATCACCGGCATCACCCGCACCGCGGGCGACCCGAACCAGGGCCAGAAGCCGAAGATCATCCTGACCATCTCCGTCGACGACCCGAAGGCCGCGGAAGGCCTCGACAGCGCCAACGTCACGGCGCTCTTCACGGTCTCGAAGAAGGAGAACGTGCTGGCGGTCCCGGTAGGCGCGCTGCTGGCGCTGACCGAGGGCGGCTACGGCGTGGTCACCGAGGACGGCAGGACCGTGAAGGTCACCGTCGGGATCTTCGCCAAGGGCCAGGTCGAGGTGCAGGGCGAGGGCCTGCGCGAGGGCATGAAGGTGGTGACCACCGAGTGATCACCGTCGACCACGCGAGCCGCACGTATCCCGGTGGCGTGCAGGCGTTGCGCGACGTCTCCCTGACCGTCGGGGGCGGCGAGATGCTCGCGATCGTGGGCCCGTCCGGCTCGGGCAAGTCGACGCTGCTGCACCTGATGGGCACGCTCGACAAGCCGACGGCCGGCCGCGTCGAGATCGACGGCAACGACGTGTCCTCCTTGTCGGACAACGCCTTGTCCGCGCTGCGGGCACGCACGATCGGGTTCGTGTTCCAGCAGTTCTTCCTCACCGAGGGACTGTCCGCGATCGAGAACGTGGCCTCCGGCCTCGTCTACGCCGGCGTGCCGCGCTCGAAGCGGCGGGCGATGGCGATGTCCGCTTTGGACAGAGTCGGCCTGCTGCACCGCTCGCTGCACAAGCCGCACGAGCTGTCCGGTGGCGAACGTCAGCGGGTCGCGATCGCGCGGGCCGTGGTGAACACGCCCGGCATCCTGCTGGCCGACGAACCCACCGGGAACCTCGACACGCAGAACGGCGCGGGGGTGCTGGAGCTGCTGGAGAGCCTCAACTCCGACGGCACCACGGTCGTGCTGATCACGCACGACCGGGACATCGCCGCGTGGGCACCGCGCCGCGTCGAGGTGCGCGACGGGGTGATCGTGTGATGGACCTGCTGCGCCTCGGGTTCTTCGGCATGCGGACCCGCCCGGTCCGCGCGGTGCTCTCCGCGCTGGGCATCGCGATCGGCATCGCCGCGGTCGTCGCCGTGGTCGGCATCCCGGCCTCCAGCGCGGCGGCGTTGCAGCAGAAGATGTCCAAGCTGGGCACGAACCTCCTGACCGCGGCGCCCGGCCAGGACTTCTTCGGCCAGGACGCGAAGCTGCCGGAGACGGCGGTGCCGATGGCCAAGCGGATCGGCGCGGTGTCGTCGGCCAGCGCCACCGGCAAGATCTCCGCGAACGTCCGCAAGAACGACCTCGTGCCGTCGAGCGACACGCTCGGGCTGCAGGTGCAGGCCGCCGAGCAGGACCTGCTGAAGGTGCTGAACGCCGAGGTCCGCGAGGGCAGGTGGCTCTCGCCGGGCGAGAAGTCGGTGGTGCTCGGGGGCACCGCGGCAGCGCGCCTGGGGGTGAGCAAGGCAGGTGCGCAGCTGTGGATCGACGGCCAGTGGTTCACCGTGGTCGGCATCCTCGGCCCGCTGCCGCTGTCACCGGAGATCGACCGGTCCGCGTTGATCGGCTGGGACGCGGCGAAGGAGGCGTTCGGGTTCGAGGGCAACGCGGACACCGTCTACGTGCGCACGGCCGAGGACCAGGTCGAGAACGTCCGCAAGCTGCTCGGACCGACGCTGAACCCGCAGAAGGCGACCGAGGTCAAGGTGTCCAGGCCGTCGGAGGCGCTGGAGGCCAAGCAGCTGGTGGAGAGCTCCTACAACGCGTTGTTCCTGGGACTGGGCGGGGTCGCGTTGTTGGTGGGGGGCGTCGGCGTGGCGAACACGATGGTGATCTCGGTGCTGGAACGCCGGAGGGAGATCGGTCTGCGGCGGGCGCTCGGGGCGACCCGGCGGCAGATCAGATGGCAGTTCCTCACCGAGTCGGTGTTGCTGTCGGGCCTCGGCGGGCTGGTCGGCGTGATCGTCGGAGTGGCGGTCACGGCCGGATATTCGATCAGCCAGCAGTGGCCGGCGGCACTGCCCTGGCCCGCCCTGCTCGGGGGAGTGGGCGCGGCCGTGGTCATCGGCGCCATCGCCGGCGTTTACCCGGCGGTGCGGGCGGCACGTCAGTCGCCCACGGAAGCACTCGCCTGAGAACGATGAAGGGAACCTTCCTCCACGTGAGGTGGATGAAGGTTCCCTTCATCGTGGAAATCAGAGCTGGCCGACGACCCAGTCGATGGCCTGCGTGAGGATCGTGACGTCGTCCGGCTCGATGGCCGGGAACATCGCGACCCGCAGCTGGTTCTTGCCGAGCTTGCGGTACGGCTCCACGTCGACGATGCCGTTGGCGCGCAACACCTTCGCCACGGTCGCCGCGTCGACGTCGTCGGTGAAGTTGATCGTGCCGACGACCTGCGAGCGGTGCGCGGGGTTCTCGACGTACGGCGTGGTGTAGGCGGTCTTCTCGGCCCAGCTGTACAGACGGCTGCTGGAGTCCTTGGTGCGGCTCACCGCCCAGTCGAGGCCGCCGTTGCCGTTGATCCAGTCGATCTGGTGCGCCAGCAGGAACAGCGTGGCGACCGACGGCGTGTTGTACGTCTGGTCCTTCGTGGAGTTGTCGAGCGCGGTCGGCAGCGACAGGAACTCCGGCACCCAGCGGTCCTTGAGCTCCTCGACGCGGGCCAGCGCGGCGGGCGACATCAGCGCGAGCCACAGGCCGCCGTCGCTCGCGAACGACTTCTGCGGCGCGAAGTAGTAGACGTCGAAGTCCTCGGCCTTCACCGGCAGACCACCGGCACCGGACGTCGCGTCGATCGCGATCAGCGCACCGTCCGAGCCCTCGGGCCGCACGACGGGCATCGCCACACCGGTCGAGGTCTCGTTGTGCGCCCAGCCGACCAGGTCGGCGCCCTCGGCGTAGAAGAGCTCGGGCGCGGTGCCCGGCTCGGCCTTGGTGACCAGCGAGTCCTTCAGGAACGGCGCGGTCTGCGTGACCTTCGCGAACTTGGAGGAGAACTCACCGTTGGTGAAGTGCTGGGCGGTCTCGCGGACCAGGCCGAAGGACGCCGCGTCCCAGAACGCCGTGGTGCCGCCGTTGCCCAGCACGACCTCGTAGCCGTCGGGGAGCTGGAAGAGCTCGCGCAGTCCGGAACGGACCCGGCCGACGAGGTTCTTGACGGGCTTCTGCCGGTGCGAGGTGCCGAGCAGGGCCGCACCTTCGGACGCGAGAGCTGCGACGGCCTCGGGGCGCACCTTGGACGGCCCGCAGCCGAAGCGGCCGTCGGACGGCTTGAGCTCGGCGGGCAGCACCAACGAGGTCGGATCGGCGGTCTGGGTCATGTGGTCACGCCTCCGGGGCGATGGACGATCTGAACGGACCTGACCGGCGCCGTTGCCGGAGTTCACAGTGTTGCAGGCGGGTAGCGGCAAGGTGACAGCCGGGTGTCGTGGGTCACTGCAGCATGCCTCGATCCAGTGCCGTCGTGACCGCGGCGGTGCGGTCGGACACCCCCAGCTTGTTGAACACCCGCAGCAGGTGAGTCTTCACGGTCGCCTCCGAGATGAACAGCGTCCGCCCGATCTCGACGTTCGACAGACCCTTCGCGACCAGCCGCAACACCTCGGCCTCCCGCGCGGACAGCGGCGGCGTGCGGACCTGCCCGACGACCTTCGCGACCATCGACGGCGCCAGCACGGTCTCCCCGCGCGAGGCCGCGCGGATCGCCGCGATGAGGTCCTCGGTGGTGGAGTCCTTCAGCAGGTAGCCGGATGCGCCGGCCTCGACCGCGCGAAGAATGTCCGAATCGGTCTCGTAGGTGGTGAGCACCAGCACGCGCGGCCCGGTTCCGGCGATCTTCGCGGTCGCCGCGACACCGTCCATTTCGGGCATTCGCAGGTCCATCAGCACGACGTCCGGCTTCAGCAGCGCGGCCTTCTCGATCGCCTCCTGGCCCGACCCGGCGTCACCGACGACTTCGAGGTCGTCGGCCACGAGCATGCCCTTCAGGCCCTGACGCACCACCGGGTGGTCGTCCACCAGCAGAATCCTGATCACAGCGGTACCTCCACCAGCACCGACGCACCCTCGTCGCTCGACAGGGAGAGCGTCCCACCCACCTGTTCCAGCCGGGCCCGCATGCCGCGCAGGCCGAAGCCCTCCGGCGCGTCGTCGAACCCGCGGCCGTCGTCGCGCACCTCCAGCGAGACGCCGTCCTGGTCGAACCTCATCACGACGTCGACCCGGGACGCACCGGAGTGCCGTGCCACGTTGGTCAACGCCTCCTGCGCGGTCCGCAGCAGCACCACCTCGACCGAGGTCGTCAACGGCACGGCGTTCCCGATCACCCGGAACGACGAGGGCAGCGAAACTCCGGAAACCAACCGCCGCAAGGCGTCCTCCAACGTGGAACCGTCCAAAGGGGACGGTGCGTTGGAGGCCACCAGGGCGCGAGCCTCGCGGAGGTTCTCCCGCGCGGTCCGCAGCGCCAGCTCCACGTTCGGTTCCGCGCCCTGCAGCAGCGTGATGATCGACGTGAAGCCCTGCGCGAGCGTGTCGTGGATCTCGGCCGACCACCTGGCCCGCTCGGCCTCGATGGTCAGCGCCTCGATCCGGTCCAGCAGCACACCGCGTTGCTTGTTCTGGTGAGTGATCCTGGTGATCGCCCACCCGAACGCCTGGGAGAACCCGATGATCAGCAACGCCGCGGCGAGCGGCAGCGTCGGCCTCAGCCCGGCCGCGTAGGTGAGGATCTGCGGCGTCAGCACGAGCAGCACCACCGGGACGAACGCCCACCACAGCGGCAGCATCATGTAGACCTGGGACACCAGGCCGAACAACGCGAACGTCGCCGAACCGCTGAACCACACCGCTCCGGCGAACAGCACCAGCGACCCGGCCGCGTGGACGAAGCCGCGCCAGTCGTCCCTGTCCTCCTCGATCAGGCGTTTGCCCCAGGTCCAGAACCAGATCATGTTGAGCACCAGCAGACCCGCTGCCGCCAGGCGGTCGGACAGCGGGTTGCCGTCGAACAGGACGATCACCAGGGCGGTGACCTGGGTGATCACGAAGAGCACGTACCAGGTGATCAGCTGGTTTTTGTTGTCCAGCGGAAGGTGCGCGTCACGAGGATCAGCCCCGCCACCGTCCACGCACCGAGCACCAGCGCGATCCTGCCGAGCTCCCATGATCCCGCCGCCTCCATGACCGCGTAGCCGTCGTCCGGCGCGAACACCGAACGGAAACCCTGACACACCCACTTGAGCGGGAAGAGCGACCCCACGGTGCGCAGCGAGTCCGGCAGCGCCGACTGCATGATGAAGACCCCGGACAGGAACTGCAGCACGATGTACGGGAGGTTCAGCACGCCGGACGCGCTTCGGGTCGAGTTGGAGAGCGCGCTGATGGCCACGCCGAGCAGCGAACACGAGACCACACCGAGCAGGAACACCCACGCGAACGTCAGCCACTTGTCCGCCGTCGCGGGCAGCTCGATGTCGAACCGGACGATCGCCACGACGAGCAGCAGGGCCGCCTCGAACAGGCTCGACACGAAGACCAGGACGACCTTGCCGATGAAGTACGACGGCAACGGCATCGGCGTGCCGCGCAGGCGCTTGAGCGTGCCGTCCTCGCGGTCGGCCACGACGCTGACGCCGAGGCCGACGAACGACGTCGAGATGATGCCCGCGCCGATCATGCTGGCCGCGAACATCTGGCCCTCTGCGGGGTTCTTCACGTACACGGTGCCGAGCAGCAGCATCAGGATGCCGGGCAGTGACACCGTGAAGATGAGGAATTCCTTCTGCCGGAAGAACTCCCGCAGCTCGGTCGCACCCCTCGCGAGACCGATCCGAAGGGTTCCGGGGAGTGCAGCCGTTCTGGCTGTCACGGTGGTCATGCGATCAGCTCCAGGTAGACGTCTTCCAGCGACGGACGGGTGACGGTGAGCTCGGCGAGCTCGCCGTGCCGGGCGAGCTCGGCGATCACCTTGGTGGGCTCGTGCGTGCGGACCTCGCGCCGGCCGCGGTCGTCGGTCCAGCGGACGGTGGCCTCGGCGTGCGCGCGGCCGCCCAGGTTCTGCGGCGTGCCCTCGGCGACGATCCGGCCGCCCGCGAGCACGGCCACGCGGTCGGCGAGCGCCTCTGCCTCGTCCAGGTAGTGCGTGGTCAGCAGGATCGTGGTGCCTTCCGCGGCCAGGTTCTTGATCAGGCCCCAGAACTGGCGGCGCGCCTCCGGGTCGAAGCCCGTGGTCGGCTCGTCCAGGAACACGAGCTCGGGGCGGCCGATGATGCCGAGCGCCACGTCGAGCCTGCGCCGCTGACCGCCGGAGAGCGTGCCGGCGCGGGACTTCGCCTTGTCGGCGAGCCCGACCAGCTCGATCACCTCGCCGGGGTCGCGCGGGTCGGCGTAGTACTGGGCGTAGTGCCGCACGGCCTCGTTGACCGTGAGGTTCGCGGCGTCGTTCGCGCTCTGCAGGACGATGCCGAGCCGTGCGCGCCACGTCCGGTCCGCCTTGGCCGGGTCGACGCCGAGCACGCTCACCTCACCGCCGTCGCGGCCGCGGTGCGCCTCCAGGATCTCGACGGTCGTGGTCTTGCCGGCCCCGTTCGGCCCGAGCACCGCGAAGACCTCGCCCCGTGCGACGTCGAGGTCCACCCCTGCCACCGCCTGGTGGCCCTTGTAGGCCTTGGTCAGGCCCCTCACTCGAATCGCGTTCATGGCACAAATCCTGCGGTTTCGAGGGGGCTCGGCGGGACGACCGCACCGCCGACCCCGGTTGTCAACCGGTCGGTGGACACGCGGGGCCCTTCCGTCCTCTCCTGGAGTACGAAAGCTCCCCGCGTACCGATGTGTTTCGGCGACGTTTCCGCACTGCGAGATCTTGCTTTCGCGTGATAGAACGTCCGGGTGCATCTGACGCCGCATGAACGCGACAAGCTCCTCGTGCACGTCGCCGCCGACGTGGCCCGCCGCCGGTTGGAACGCGGGGTGCTGCTGAACTACCCCGAGGCCGTCGCGCTGATCACCGACCACGTGCTGGAGGGCGCGCGGGACGGCCGCACGGTCAGCGAGCTCATGGAGAGCGGCCGCACCGTGCTGGCGCCCGAGCAGGTCATGCGCGGGGTACCGGAGATGATCGACTCGGTGCAGGTCGAGGGCACGTTCCCGGACGGCACCAAGCTCGTCACCGTGCACCACCCGATCGCGCCGTCCGCCGGCCCGGCGCCGGGCGAGGTCGTCGTCGGCTCCGAACCCGTCGAGCTGAACCCCGGCCGGCCGCGCATCACGATGACCGTGGTGAACGTCGGTGACCGGCCCGTCCAGGTCGGGTCGCACTTCCACTTCGCATCGGTCAACACGGGCCTGGAGTTCGACCGGGAGGCCGCGTTCGGCTACCGGCTGGACGTCCCGGCGGGCACGGCGGTGCGGTTCGAGCCCGGCGTCGAGCGCGAGGTCACGCTGGTTCCGTTGGCAGGCTTGAGGATCGTCCGGGGGTTGCAGCGATGATCGACCGCGAGCGCTACGCCGAACTGCTCGGGCCGACCGCGGGCGACCGCATCCGGCTCGCCGACACCGACCTGTTCATCGAGGTCACCGAGGACCGCTCGCGCGGTGCCGGCTCCGGTGACGAGGTGATCTTCGGCGGCGGCAAGGTGATCCGCGAGTCGATGGGGCAGGGGATCGCGACCCGTGCGGAGGGCGCGCCCGACCTGGTCATCACCGGTGCGGTGATCCTCGACCACTGGGGTGTGGTCAAGGCCGACGTCGGCGTGCGGGACGGCCGGATCGTCGCCATCGGCAAGGCGGGCAACCCGGACACCATGGACGGCGTCCACCCCGCGCTGGTGATCGGGCCGTCGACGGAGATCCTGTCCGGCAACGGGAAGATCCTCACCGCGGGCGGCATCGACTGCCACGTGCACTTCATCTGCCCCCAGATCGTCGACGAGGCGCTCGCGTCGGGGCTCACGACGCTGGTCGGCGGCGGCACCGGCCCGGCGGAGGGCACGAAGGCCACCACGGTCACGCCGGGAGCCTGGTACCTCGACCGGATGCTCACGTCGATGGACCACATGCCGATCAACGTCCTGTTGCTGGGCAAGGGGAACACGGTCTCGGAAGAAGGCCTGCGCGAACAGCTCGCCGGCGGCGCCGGCGGGTTCAAGCTGCACGAGGACTGGGGCACCACGCCCGCCGCGATCGACGCGTGCCTGCGCGTCGCGGACGAGTCCGGGGTGCAGGTCGCGATCCACACGGACACGTTGAACGAGGCCGGGTTCCTGGAGTCCACCGTGGACGCCATCGCCGGCCGGTCGATCAACGCCTACCACTCGGAGGGTGCGGGCGGCGGGCACGCGCCGGACATCATCCGCGTGGTCTCGCTGCCGAACGTGCTGCCGTCGTCGACGAACCCGACGCGCCCGCACACCGTCAACACGCTCGAAGAGCACCTCGACATGCTGATGGTCTGCCACCACCTCAACCCGTCGGTGCCGGAGGACCTGGCGTTCGCGGAGTCGCGGATCCGGCCGACCACCATCGCCGCCGAGGACCTGCTGCACGACCTGGGCGCGATCTCGATGATCTCGTCGGACTCGCAGGCGATGGGCCGGGTCGGCGAGGTGATCATCCGGACCTGGCAGACCGCGCACGTGATGCAGTCCCGTCGTTCGATGGACTCGAACCTGCGGGCGCAGCGGTACGTCGCGAAGTACACGATCAACCCCGCGATCGCGCACGGCATCGCGTCCGAGGTCGGCTCGGTCGAGGTCGGCAAGCTCGCCGATCTCGTGTTGTGGGAGCCCAAGTTCTTCGGCGTGCGGCCCTCGGTGGTGCTGAAGGGCGGGTTCATCGCGTGGGGCGCGATGGGTGACGCCAACGCCTCGATCCCGACGCCGCAACCGGTGTGGGCGCGGCCGATGTTCGGTGCGACCGCCGGTGCGGCCTCGTCGGTGTTCTTCGTTGCGCCGGAAGCGATCGAGGCCGGAATCGCCGATCGGTACGCGCGGCGCGTGCGGCCGGTGTCGTCCACGCGATCGGTGACGAAGGCGGACATGATCCTGAACGACGCGATGCCGGACGTGCGCGTCGACCCGGACAGCTTCGCCGTGCACGTCGACGGTTCGCTGGTGGAGCCGTCGCCGGTGGCGGAACTGCCGATGGCGCAGAGGTACTTCCTGTTCTGATGCTGACCGCGCTGATCCTCGCCGACTCCCGCTTCCCCGGCGGCGGCCACGTGCACTCCGGCGGCCTGGAAGAGGCGGCCGCGCGCGGGTTGGTGCGGGACGAGCCGACGCTGGAGTCGTTCCTGCACGGGCGTTTGCACACTGCGGGGTTGCTGGCGGCCGGTTTCGCGGCCGCGGCGGCCCGCGGTGAGGACCTGGCCGTGCTGGACGCGGAACTGGACGCGCGGACGCCGTCGCCCGCCCAGCGGGAGGCGTCGCGGGCGCAGGGACGCGGCATGCTGCGGGCGGCCCGGCGGGCGTGGCCGTCCGCGCGGCTGTCGTCGCTGCCGCCGTCCCCGCATCAGCCGCTGGTGATCGGCGTGCTGGTCGACGAGCCGTACGAAGCGGCTTTGACCTGCGCTTATCTTGCCGTGAGCGGGCCCGCGTCGGCCGCTGTGCGGTTGCTGGGACTGGACCCGTTCGGGGTCAACGCGATCGTGGCTTCGCTTGAAGTCGAGGAAGTCGCCGCGCGGGCGTGCAAGGAACTGCCCGCACTCGGTTCACCTGCCTTGGATCTCCTGGCCGAGGCACATGTTCGTCGCGAAGGGGTGCGTCTCTTTGGGAGCTAACCACGGGCCAGACCCGCACGACCACCACCACGGCGCCGCGCCGCGCATCGGCATCGGCGGCCCGGTGGGCAGCGGCAAGACCGCCCTGACCGCCGCTCTGTGCCGCGCGCTGGGGTCGCAACTGTCGTTGGCGGTCGTCACCAACGACATCTACACGACCGAGGACGCGGACTTCCTGCGGCGGGCGGGCGTGCTCGACCCGGCGCGCATCGAGGCCGTGCAGACCGGTTGCTGCCCGCACACCGCGATCCGCGACGACATCACCGCCAATCTGGACGCCGTCGAGCGCCTTGAGCACCGGTTCACGGACCTGGACCTGGTGATCATCGAAAGCGGCGGCGACAACCTGACCGCGGTGTTCTCCCGCGGCCTCGTCGACAAGCAGATCTTCGTCGTGGACGTGGCCGGCGGCGACAAGGTGCCGCGCAAGGGCGGCCCCGGCGTGACGACCGCGGACCTGCTGGTGATCAACAAGATCGACCTGGCGCCGTTCGTCGGCGCCGACATGGACGTGATGATCTCCGACGCGCACCGGATGCGCGGTGAGCTGCCGGTCATCGCGCAGTCGCTGGTGGAGACGCCCGAGGCGCCCGAGGTCGCCAAGTGGGTGCTGGCGCAGCTGTGAAGGCCTCCGCGCGGTTGGTGGTGGCGTTGGACTCGCACGGCAACAGCGTCGTGCGGGTCCTGCGCTCGCAGTCGCCCCTGACGCTGGTGCCCGCGCGCCGGGTGGGTCCGGTGGCGCTGGTGCACCTCGTCAGCTCCGTGACGTCCCCGCTCGGTGGAGACTCGCTTGAGCTGACCGTCGAAGTGGGCCCTGGAGCCTCACTTGATCTACGCGGAGTGGCCGCGACCCTGATGCTGCCCGGTCCGACCGGTTTGCCGTCTTCTTCCTCCGTGCGGTTCTCGGTGGAGGGCTCCGTCCGGTACCTGCCGGAGCCGACGGTGGTGACCCGGCGCGCCCATCACACGGCGGTGGTGGAGGCCGAATTGGACGGTCACGCAGAGTTGTCGTTGCGGGAGGTGCTGGTGCTCGGCCGCACGGGCGAGACGTCCGGTGTTCTGTCGACGTCAACGCGCGCAACCCGTTGCGGCAAGCCGTTGTTGCACCAACAGCTCGTGGTCGGCTCACCGGCGGTCGACTCGTCCGCCGCGGGACTGGCGGGAAAACGGGTCGTGGGCACGTCGTTGATGTTGGACGCGGTCGATCGCGGCGCGGATGGCGGTGAGTGGTGGAACGTCGTCCCGTTGGCAGCGGGCGGATCTCTCGCTACCGCACTGGGTGATGACGTGGTCACGGTCACACGTGTGCTTGACGCCATCTGACTCGATCACGGTCTCGATCCAGAACAGTTCTTTGTACGGACAGTCACCGTTCAGGTGGTGGTCATCACCACGCAGGCGGTTTCGCCATTCGTGCGCCGTGCGTATGGTCGCGGGTCCAGGGACCACGAGTTCTGCCGCTGCTTGGAGGTTCGCCGATGACGGAGACCACGAACATCGCACTGCCGGCGATGCGCGTGTCGTACGAGCAGGGCTCGCTGAGCGAGTCGGAGCTTTCCGCCACCTGGCACGAACAGCTCCAGCTGTGGCTGGACGAAGCGACCCGTGCCGGCCTGCCCGAGCCCAACGCGATGGTGCTCGCGACCACCGACACCAAGGGCCGCCCGTCCTCACGCACGGTGCTGGCCAAGGGGTTGGACCAGCGAGGCCTGGTGTTCTTCACCAACTACACGTCCAACAAGTCGCACGACCTGATGGCCACCCGGTACGCGTCGGCGACCTTCCCGTGGTTCGCGATGCAGCGCCAGGCGCACGTGCGCGGGACCGTCGAGAAGGTCGGGCCCGTGGAGACCGCCGAGTACTGGAACTCGCGGCCGCGCGGCTCGCAGATCGGTGCCTGGGCGTCGCCGCAGTCTCGCGTGGTGACCGGGCGGTCTACTTTGGATTCCGCGCTGCACAAGATCGAGCGGCAGTTCGCCGACACCGAGAAGATTCCCGTGCCGCCGCACTGGGGTGGGTGGCGGATTCGGCCTGAGGAGGTCGAGTTCTGGCAGGGGCGGCGGGATCGGATGCACGACCGGCTGCGGTTCCGGCTTGGGCGGGACGGGTGGCAGGTGGAGCGAGTAGCTCCGTAGGGCGTTTGTTCGGTTGGGGCGTCTCCGGTGGGCGGGGGCGCCCCGTTTTTTGTTCGTTTTTGACGGGTGTTGGTTGCGTCATCGCCGCTTCGCGACGATTGCGATTGCCCCGATCGCCTTGCGTGCGTGGTTGCGCCGGTTCGGCCGGCGGTCATTACCGCGGCTTCGCGCACGGCCATTGACCGCGCGTATCAACCGGACCCGTGCCCGCCGCCGTCGTGCCTGCCGTGCCCGCCCCCTGGCCTGCCGCCCTCGCACCCCGGACGCGCCTCTCGTTCGCAGTCCGTCCGCCACCGCGCCCGAGCCCGCCGGCCGGTGTGCCGACACGCCGTCCCGAGCGGCGCTGTGGCGGAGTCGGCGGAACCTGACCTGGGGCTCGCGCGTCCTCGGGTTGGGCGGGTGTCCGTTTTGCGCACGGGCATACTGGGATTTCAGCAACGGCTAGCTACGAGGTGCGATTTCACGTGTGCGGAGTGCTCGGACTCATCTGTTCCACCGAAGCCGCCGCGAGCGCCGCGCGGGGGTCTGTGGCCGCTGCACTGCGCTGCCAGCGGCATCGGGGGCCCGACGAGCAGGACACGTGGGCCGATGCCGAGGTGGTCTACGGGTTCAACCGGCTCGGGTTCATCGACCTGGAGCACAGCCACCAGCCGTTGGTGTGGGGGCCGCCGGAGAACCCCACTCGGTACACGTTGAACTTCAACGGCGAGATCTACAACTACAAGGAGCTGCGGGCCGAGCTCGCGATCCGCCACAGCGCGCGCTTCAAGACCGAGGGTGACGGCGAGTCCATCGTCGCCGGGTACCACTACCACGGTGCCGACTGGGTCAAGCGGCTGCGGGGCATGTTCGCGTTCATGATCTGGGACGCGGAGGAGCGGGTCGTCTTCGGTGCGCGGGATCCGTTCGGCATCAAGCCCCTGTTCTGGGCGGCCGGGTCCGGCGGGGTGGCGTTCTCGTCGGAGAAGAAGAGCCTGCTGCAGCTGACCGGGGTGCTCGGGATCAGCCAGGAGCTCGACCAGACCGCGTTGCAGCACTACCTGGTGCTGCAGTACGTGCCGGAGCCCGAGTCCCTGCACAAGGCGATCCGGCGGGTGGAGTCCGGGACGTCGTTCAAGGTCTCGCCCGGCGGGCCGGTGCTGTTCAACCGGTACTTCAAGCCGGTGTTCGCGCCGCGGCCGGTCAACAGCGAGCACGAGGCCGAGGCGTTGCACGAGCGGATCGCCGAGGTCATGCGGGACTCGGTGGCCAAGCACATGATCTCGGACCCGGACGTCACGGTCGGCGCGTTCCTGTCCGGTGGCATCGACTCGACGGCCACGGCGACGCTGGCCAAGCTGCACAACCCCAACCTCATCGCGTTCACCAGCGGGTTCGACCGCGAGGGGTACTCCGAGGTGGACGTGGCCGCGGAGACGGCCGCGGCGATCGGGGTGCGGCACGTGGTGCGGACCGTGTCGCCCGACGAGATGATGGAAGAGCTGCCGCTGATCATCTGGTACCTCGACGACCCGGTGGCGGACCCGGCGTTGGTGCCGTTGTGGTTCATCGCGCGGGAGGCGCGCAAGTACGTCAAGGCCGTGCTGTCCGGCGAGGGTGCGGACGAGCTGTTCGGCGGGTACGTGATCTACCACGAGCCGCTTTCGTTGTCCCCCTTCGAGAAGGTGCCCGGCGGCGTCCGGAAGCTGATGGGCGCGGTGTCGAAGTCCATTCCGGAAGGCGTGCGGGGCAAGGACTTGCTGCGGCGCGGCTCGCTCAGGCTGGAGGAGCGGTACTACGGCAACGCGCGCAACTTCAGCGACGCGCAGGTGCGGGCCGTGTTCCCCGGTTACGTCGAGGGCATCGGCTTCCAGGACGTCACGGCGCCCTGGTACCGCGAGTCGGAGGGCTGGGACCCGGTCGCGCGCATGCAGCACATCGACCTGTTCACCTGGCTGCGCGGCGACATCCTCGTCAAGGCCGACAAGGTGACCATGGCGAACTCGATCGAGCTGCGGGTGCCGTTCCTCGACCCCGAGGTGTTCAAGGTCGCGGCCGAGGTGCCGCTCGACCAGAAGCTCACCGAGGGGACGACCAAGTACGCGCTGCGCAAGGCGTTGGCGAAGATCATTCCGGCGCACGTGCTCAACCGGCCCAAGCTGGGCTTCCCGGTGCCGATCCGGCACTGGCTGCGCGCCGAGATGTACGACTGGACGCGCGGGATCATCGCCGACTCGCAGACCGGGCACCTGCTCGACAAGAACGCGGTGCTGGAGCTGCTCGCCGAGCACAAGTCCGAGCAGTTCGACCGCAGCCGCCAGCTGTGGTCGGTGCTGTGCTTCATGATCTGGCACGGGATCTTCGTCGAGGGCCGGATCAGCCCGAAGGTGCCGGAGCCGGTCTACCCCGTCCGCCTCTGAAGTGGCGTTGGCGACAGAGTCACGTAAAGGACTTGTTAGTTGTCATAAGCTAACGATGTGGCCACTGTGGGGAGAAGCGCGCGCTCGACGTTCGTGATCGACACTCGACCGTTGAAGATCGTCGCGTATCGCCGGTTGTGGCTGTCCACGATCGTCACGGCGGTGGGCTCCCAGCTCACCGCCGTCGCCGTTCCCAAGCAGGTCTACGACCTCACCGGCTCGTCCGCGTGGGTCGGCATCGCCGCGGGTGTCGCGCTCGTCCCGCTGCTGGTCTTCGGGCTGTGGGGCGGTGCCATCGCGGACACGGTCGACCGGCGCAAGCTGCTGCTCGTCACCAACACCGGCATCGCCGTCTCGTCGGTGCTGCTGTGGGCGCAGGCGGCGCTGAACGTCGGCTCGGTGTGGCTGGTGATCGGGCTGCTCGGTCTGCAGCAGGTGTTCTTCGCGGCCAACGCGCCCGCGCGCTCGGCGTCGATCGCGCGGCTGGTGCCGGCCGAGCTGCTGCCCTCGGCGGGCGCCCTGGGCTCGACGGTCATGCAGTTCGGCGCGGTGCTCGGGCCGTTGCTCGCGGGTGCGCTGATGCCGGTGGTCGGGCTGTCGACGCTGTACCTGGTGGACGCGGTCGCGCTCGTCGTGACGCTCTACGCGGTGTGGAAGCTGCCGTCGATGCCCCCGCTCGACGGCGTGGTGCGGCGCGCGGGGCTCAAGGACGTGCTGGCCGGGTTCGTCTACCTGTGGGCGCAGAAGGTGCTGCTGGCGAGCATGTTGCTGGACATCATCGCGATGGTGTTCGGCATGCCGCGGGCGCTGTTCCCGGAGATGGCCCAGCACACGTTCGGCGACCCGCCCGGCGGTGGGTTCGCGCTGGGCGTGCTGTTCGCGGCGATCCCCGTGGGCGCGGTGCTGTGCGGGCTCACGTCCGGCTGGATCTCGAACATCAAGCGGCACGGTGTCGCGGTGACGCTGGCCGTGGCCGGCTGGGGCGTCGCGATCATGGGCTTCGGCCTGGCCGGGTCGCTGTGGGTCGCGGCGGCGTTCCTGGCGCTCGCGGGAGCCGCGGACATGGTGTCGATGGCGTTCCGCGGCGCGATCCTGCAGTCGGCCGCGACCGACGAGATGCGGGGACGCATGCAGGGCGTCTTCATCGTCGTCGTGGCGGGTGGGCCGCGCATCGCGGACCTGTTGCACGGCACCGGTGGCGCGGCGTTCGGCACCGCCGCGGCGGTGACCGCGGGTGGTGTGCTGGTGATCGTCGCGACCGTGACCATGGTGGTGCTGCTGCCCGCGATCTGGCGCTACCGGGTCAGTTCCGCGGGCTGATCTCGTTCGCGGGCGGCTCGGTGATCCGCACGTCGGAGCCCCAGTCGGTGAACAGCGCCTCGTCGACGATCAGCGCGTTCTTGAACTGCGTGGAGAACTTGATGCGCGTCGGCAGTCCGCTGCCGTCCAGCTCGATCTCTCCCACCGCGTTCGTGACGCCCTGGTCGAGGGCGAGCTTGACCTCGTTGCGCAGGTTCTCGTCGGTGAGCGCGTCGTAGGCCTTCTGGTAGTCGACGGCGATCGAGTACCGGGTGCGCTCGCCGGTCTGCGCGACCAGCTTGAGCTCGCCGCCCGCCCGCACCACGGGCAGGTGGTAGGTGGTGAAGACGGCCTGCTGGTAGATGACGTCGTGGAAGCCGAGCAACGTGTTCGTGAGCTCGTCGTCGTCCTTGCGCACCAGCTTGATCCACGACTTGTCCTGCGGCAGCCCGAACACCGGCGGCAGCTTCACGAACGTGCTGTCGGTCGTGGTCGAGACGAACCGCAGCTCCTCGTCCTTGCCGCCGGTCTGCACCGGCCGCTTGGTGGTCGCGTCGATGCTCGGCACGTCGCCCAGACGTACGGAACCGTTGGCGGGAGCCGTGACGCCGCCCGTGGTCGGTGGTGCGATGGTGAAGCGGTAGGTCTTCTTCTCGTTGACCACTTTGGACACCGCGGCCACCAGGCTCTGCACGTCGGAGAACTGCTTCGGCTGGGCCGGCGGCGGTGCCGACGTGCAGGCGGTGAGCGCGGTCAGGGCCATCGCCGCGCCGAGCAGACTTGCGGTGCGTCTCATGGTTACACCATATGGGTGAGGTGATCGCCTGCACCCGTGGGGACTTGGGCAAAACGGGCACAATCCCGGGACATGGCTGAAGCGACTTCACAAACGGAGCAACCTGAGCTGAAACGGGCGATCGGCCCGAAACTCCTGTTGTTCTTCGTCGTCGGCGACATCCTCGGCACCGGTATCTACGCGCTGGTCGGCAGCGTCGCGAAGAACATCGGCGGCGCGCTCTGGCTGCCGTTCGTGCTCGCGTTCGTGGTGGCCTTCCTGACCGCGTTCAGCTATATCGAGCTCGTGGGCAAGTACCCCAGGGCCGCGGGTGCCGCGCTCTACACGAACAGAGCCTTCAAGCTGCAGTTCCTGACCTTCATGGTCGCCTTCGCCGTGATGTGCTCCGGGCTGACCTCCGCCTCCTCGGCCGCGCTCACGTTCGGCAACACCTACCTGCGCCAGCTGCTCGTGGAGTTCTTCGACATCACGGCCTCCAAGGACGCGTTAGTCTGGACGGCGCTGGCGATCGTCTTCGTCGTCGTCCTCGCGCTGGTCAACTTCCGCGGCGTCTCGGAGTCGGTGAAGGCGAACGTCGTGCTGACGTGCATCGAACTGTCCGGCCTGCTCATCGTGATCGCCATCGGCGCGTACGCCGTCGTGGTCGGCGACGGCGACCCGAGCCGTCTCACCCAGGTCGAGGACCCGCGGGGCACGGGCATCGTGATCGCCATCAGCTCGGCGACCGCGCTGGCGTTCTTCGCGATGGTCGGGTTCGAGGACTCGGTGAACATGGCGGAGGAGTGCCACGACCCGACCAGGATCTTCCCCCGCGCGATCCTCATGGGCATGGGCATCGCCGCGCTGATCTACGTCCTCGTGACGACCACGGCGTCGCTGCTGATCCCCGCGGACGAGCTGGCGAAAGCGGAGACGAACGCGTTGCTCAAGGTCGTGTCGGTGGGTGCGCCGGGCTTCCCGCTGTGGGTCTTCGCGCTGATCGGCCTGCTGGCCGTGATCAACTCGGCGCTCATCAACATGCTGATGGCGAGCCGTCTGCTCTACGGCATGGCGAACGAGCGCATCATCCCCAAGTTCTTCAACACCGTGCACCCGTTGCGGCGCACGCCGTGGATCTCCATCGTGTTCACCACGGGGCTCGCGGTGATCCTGGTGTCGACGGGCACCGTGGCGAAGCTGGGCGGCACGACGTCGTTGCTGCTGCTGATCGTCTTCATGATCGTCAACGTCGCGCTCCTGGTGCTGCGCAAGGAGAAGGTGGAGCACCGGCACTTCCGCGCGCCGACGTGGGCACCGGTGCTGGGCGCGCTCTGCTGCGCCTACCTGGTGCTGCCGTGGACGTCCGGACGGCCGTGGAGCGACTACACGACCGCGGGCTGGCTGCTGCTCGCCGGTCTCGTGCTCTGGGGCATCAACCGCCTGGCGCACGGCAGCGGTGGCCGTTAGTCCAGCAGGTGCCTCAGGAACCGGTCGGGCTCGCTCAGGAAGTTCCTGGTGAGCGCGACCGGTTCCGCCGCGTCGTAGGCGACCTCGTCGATGACGCCGTCGGTGATCTCCAGGATCTGCGCGCCCGGTGCCGCGAGCAGGATCGGCGAGTGCGTGGCGATGACGAACTGCGAACCCTCGTCGACGAGCTCCTGCATGCGCCGCAGCACGACCAGGCATCCCCGCACCGACAGCGCGGCCTCCGGCTCGTCCAGGACGTAGAGGCCGCGACCGCCGAACCGGTGTGTCATCAGGTCGATGAAGCTCTCACCGTGCGACCGCTCGTGCAACGACTTCCCGCCGTACGACGCGTGGATCCCGCCGCCGATCCGGTCGATCTCGGTGGCGACGTTGTAGAACGACTCGGCGCGCAGGAAGTAGCCGGTTCTCGGCTTCTTGACGCCCCAGCTCAGGATCAGGTGGTCGCCCAGCGACGACTCGGTGGCCTTCGTCGCGAAGCGGAACGACTGCGAGCCGCCCTCCGCGTTGAACCCGGCCGCCACCGCGATCGCCTCGACGAGCGTCGACTTGCCCGCGCCGTTGTCCCCGACCAGGAACGTGACGGGCCGGCGCAGTTCGAGCGGGTTGCGGACCAGGTGCCGCACGACCGGGAGCGTGAACGGGTACCGGTGGGTGTCCGCGGCCCGGTCGACGCGGATCTGGCGGATGAACGTCACGCGAGCCTGGCGAGCTCGACCGGGTCGTGGGCGCAGAACACCTCGGCCTCGCCGCTCGCCTTGAGCTCCCGCAACCGTTCCACATTGGACAGTCGCTGCTCGCGGATCGTCTCGGTCTGCCTGGCGGTGAGCTTCAGTGCGAAGATGTTGCTCGGCGGCGTCTCGACCTCGCCGCGGTAGAAGTAGGCGTCGCCGGCGTGCAGCAACCAGCCGTCGTCGGACTTCACCGCGATGCCGGTGTGGCCGCGGGTGTGGCCGATGAGCGGCACCATCAGGATGTCGTCGGGCAGGCCCGGGACGTCCTTCACCGCCTCGAACCCGAACCAGTCCTCGCCCTCGGCCTTGTGCGTCTGGAACGTGACGCCCTCGCGCTGCGCCTTCGGGTACCGCGCCCGCTCCTTGGCGTTGCGCGGGTTGGTCGCGCTCTCCAGCTCCGTGTCCAGCACGTGCACCGTGGCGTTCGGGAAGTCCCGCAGCCCGCCCGCGTGGTCCAGGTCGAGGTGGGTGAGCAGGACGTGCCGCACGTCCTCCGCGCCGTAACCGCGCTTCTCGACCTGGAAGATCGCGGTCTCGTTGATGTCGAGCAACGGCTTGAGCAGCGCGCGGCTGAGGCCGTCGATCGTCCCCTTGGGGTTGGTCACCTCGTGCGTGCCGAAGCCGGTGTCGACCAGGACGAGGCCCTGGTCGGTCTCGATCAGCAGGCAGTGCGCCACGATGCCGCCCGCCACCATCGGAGGGCGCATGGTCGCGCAGTTGAGGTGATGAACCTTCATGGGGAATCCTTCCGTTGGCCCCGTAGGCTGCAGCCTCATGTTGGGGATCTCGTACGAGGGTGCCACCGCCGTGATCACGACTGTAGGCGCGGGCCTGCGGTCTTTCGAGGTGGACGGCGTTCCGTATGTGGAGACGTTCGGCGCGGACGAGAAGCCGCCGATGAGCGCCGGTGCGGTGCTGGTGCCGTGGCCGAACCGCACGGCAGGGGCGTCCTGGGTGCTGGACGGGGTGGTCCAGCAGCTGGAGGTGACCGAACCCGCTCGCGGGAACGCCATCCACGGGCTGGTCCGGCGGCGGCCGTGGTCGGTGCTGGAGCACACCGGGTCGTTGGTCTCGCTGCAGACGACCATCGAGCCTCAGCCGGGGTGGCCCGCGGCTTTGTACGTCACCGTGTCGTACGCCCTGGACGACAACGGGCTGACGGTCACGCACGGCGTCAAGAACGTCGGGGACGTCGCCACGCCGTTCGGGGTGGGCACGCACCCGTACCCGCGGGCCGGGAACGCCTCGACCGACTCGTGCACGCTGACGCTGGCGGCGACGACCGTGCTGCCGCTGGACACCGCGCGGATGGTGCCTTCAGGGGCGGCGACGCCGGTGGAGGGGACCGAGCTCGACTTCCGCGAGGGACGGTCGTTGGACGGGGTCCAGCTGGACACGCCGTTCGGCGGCTGCGAGCCCGCCGCGGACGGCCTGGTCCACCACTTCCTGGAGGCCGAGGACGGCGGGGTCGAGGTCTGGGCGGACCCCGCGTTCCGCTGGGTGCAGGTGTACACGCCGGACAACTACCCCGGCCGCGGCCGTGCGGTGGCGATCGAGCCGATGACCTGCCCGCCGGACGCGTTGAACTCCGGCATCGACCTGATCCGGGTGGCTCCAGGTGAGTCGTGGGGCGCCCGGTGGGGGATCAAGCCGCTCTCGTAGCGAAACGCCCGCGCAACCGTTAGCGTTGCTAACCATGAACATCGCGATCACCGGGGGCTACGTCGTGCCCGTCGACGGGGACCCCGTCGAGGGAGGCACTGTCCTGATCCAGGACGGGAAGATCGTCGCGGTTGGCGCCGACGTCGACATCCCGGACGGGATCGAGGTCGTCGACGCGGACGGGGCCTGGGTGCTGCCCGGCTTCGTCGAGGCGCACGGGCACATCGGCGTTCACGAGGAGGCCGAGGGCTGGGCCGGCCAGGACACCAACGAGATGACGGATCCGGTCGGCGCGCGGATGCGGGCGCTGGACGCGATCAACCCCGCCGACCTCGGGTTCGGCGACGCGCTCAGCGGTGGCGTCACCACGGCGGTGATCAAGCCGGGGTCGGGCAACCCGATCGGCGGGCAGACGGTGGCCGTGAAGTGCTGGGGGCGGACCGTCGACGAGATGCTCGTCAAGGAACCGGTCAGCGTGAAGAGCGCGCTGGGCGAGAACCCGAAGCGGGTGTACGGCGAGAAGGGGAAGCTGCCGTCCACGCGGCAAGGGGTCGCCGCGGTCATCCGGGACGAGCTGACCAAGACGCAGGACTACGTGGCCCGCAAGGCCGAGGCGGAGAAGGACGGCAAGCCCTTCGACCGCAACAACACCCAGGAGATCCTGGCGAAGGTGCTCAGCGGTGAGCTGCCGTGGTGCCAGCACGCGCACCGGGCGGACGACATCGCCACGGCGATCAGGTTGTCGGAGGAGTTCGGGTACAAGCTGATCATCAACCACGGCACCGAAGGCCACCTGATCGCGGACCTCATCGCGGAGAAGGGGATCCCGGTCATCATCGGGCCGCTGTTCACCTCGCGGTCCAAAGTGGAGGTTCGCAACCGGGGCCTGCGGAACCCGGGAATCCTGGCGCGGGCCGGGGTGGAGCTCGCGATCACCACGGACCACCCGGTGGTGCCGATCCACTTCCTGGTGCACCAGGCCACGCTGGCGGTGAAGGAAGGCCTCGACCCGGAGGTGGCGATCAGGTCGCTCACGGTCAACCCGGCCAGGATCATGGGCCTGGACGACCGGGTGGGCGCGCTGAAGCCCGGCCTCGACGGCGACGTGGTGATCTGGTCAGGTGACCCGCTGGACGTGATGAGCCGGGCCCTGCACGTGTACGTCGAGGGCCGCGAGGTCTACACGTTCGACGAGCGCAAGGGCGAAGGGGTCGTCGCCGACCCCTTCTACCGCGAACAGGCCTAACGCAGGCCGCGGCCGATCACGAGGCGCTGGATCTGGTTGGTGCCCTCGAAGATCTGCAGGACCTTGGCCTCGCGCATGTAGCGCTCCACCGGGAAGTCGCGGGTGTAGCCCGCGCCGCCGAGCACCTGCACGGCGTCGGTCGTCACCTTCATCGCCGCGTCCGTGGCGACGAGCTTGGCGATCGACGCCTGCTGGCGGAACGGTCGGCCGCGGTCGCGCAGCCGGGCCGCGTGGAGGTACGTGGCGCGGGCCGACTCGACGGCGGCCGCCATGTCGGCGAGCAGGAACTCCAGGCCCTGGAACTCGATGATCGGCCGGCCGAACTGGGTGCGCGTCTTGGCGTAGGCGACGGCTTCGTCCAGTGCTGCCTGGGCCAGCCCGACCGCGCAGGCGGCGATGCCGAGCCGGCCGGAGTCCAAAGCGGACAGTGCGATCTTCAGCCCGTCGCCCTCGTTGCCGATCAGGCGGTCCGCCTCGAAGCGGACGTCGTCGAACTGCAGTTGCGCCGTGATGGAACCGGTCAGGCCCATCTTGCGCTCGGGGGTGTCGGCGGTGAGGCCGCGGGTTTCGCCGGGGGCGAGGAAGCAGGAGATGCCCCGGCCGCCGTCCGGGGACGTGCGGGCCATGAGGGTGTAGAAGTCGGCGGCGCCCGCGTGGGTGATCCACGCCTTGGTGCCGTTCACGACGTACTCGGAGCCCTGGCGCACGGCCCGGGTCGACATGGCCGCCGGGTCGGAACCCGCCTGGACCTCGGACAGGGCGTACCCGCCCAGCAGCTCACCCTCCAGCATCTCCGGCAGCCAGCGGTCCTGCTGCTCGCGGGTGCCGAACGTGGCGAGTCCGTAGCACGACATGACGTGGACGGAGAGTCCCACGGCGACCGTCATCCACGCCGAGGCGACCTCTTCGAGGGCCTGCAGGTACACCTCGTAGGGCTGCGCGCCGCCACCGAACTCCTCGGCGTACGGCAGGCCGAGGAGGCCGGCCCTGCCCAGCAGGCGGAACGTCTCGCGGGGGAACTTCTCGTTCTCCTCGGCGTCCGCGGCGTGGGGCTTCAGCTCGTCCCGCGCGATCTCCCTGACCAGCGCGATCAGGTCTTCGGCCTCTTGGGTGGGGAGCAGCCGCTCGGCGGGCATCGTCGACCTCCGGTGTGTACTGGTAGCTGTACTGTAGGACGTACGGCAGTACACCTGCCAGTAAATGTGGCATGGTCGGCACATGACGCGGGCTCTCACGCAGCGGCAGGCCGAGCTGCTCACCCGGTTGGAGGCGTTGTTCCTCACCGAGGGCTTCGGACATCTCACGCTCGACGACATCGCGGGCAGGCTGCACTGCTCGAAGTCGACGCTCTACGCACTCGCCGGCAGCAAGGAGCAGCTGGCCGTCCGGGTCGTCGGCCGGTACTTCAAGGGGGCGGCCGAGCGCATCGAGAAGCGCATCGCGGGCCTTTCCGACGTGCGCAAACGCATCGGCAGCTACCTCGCGGGCGCGGCGGAGGAGCTGTCCAAGGCCTCGGCGGCGTTCATCGCGGACGTCTCCGACTTCCCGCCCACGCGGGCCACCTACGAGCGCAACGCGCGCGCCGCGGCCGAGCGCATCAAGGCGTTCATCCAGGACGGTGTGCAGACGCACGTGTTCCGGGAGGTGCACGCCGCGCTCTTCGCCGAGATGGCCGGGCTGCTCATCGAGAGCATCCAGACCGGAGTTCTCACGAAACGGGCAGGTGTTTCCGACGCCGAGGCGTTCACCGCACTCGGTGAACTGTTGTTGGATGGGCTTCAGAGAGAACGGAGCCAGAAGTGATCGTGGTTGCTGGTGAGGCACTTGTCGACATGGTGCCGGTGGGGGACGACGAGCTCGCCCCGCTCGCGCCGAAGCTGGGCGGCGGGCCGTACAACGTCGCCGTCGCGCTCGGGCGGCTGGACGTGCCGACGAGCTTCCTGTCGCGGGTGTCGAGCGACCACTTCGGCGAGCAGCTGATCAAGCGGCTGCACGCGTCGAACGTGCGCACCGAGCTGGTCCAGCGCGGGCCGGAGAACACGACCCTGGCCGTCGTCGGGCTCGCCGAGGACGGCAGCGCGCGCTACGCGTTCTACGTCGACGGCACGGCCGACCGGCTCGTCGAGGACCCCGGCCCGTTGCCCGCCGACGTTCAGGCCGTGTCGTTCGGCACGCTGTCGCTCGTCCTGGAGCCCGGTGCTTCGGTCTACGAGAAGGTCCTGCGGCGCGAGAGCAAGCGCTTGCTCACCGCGCTCGACCCCAACATCCGGGCCGGGCTCATCGCCGATCCGGGCGCCTACCGGGCGCGGTTCCGGTCGTGGCTGCCCGACGTCGGCCTGCTGAAGGTGTCGGTGGAGGACGCCCAGTGGCTCGCCGAGGGCAGTGACGATCTTCGGGACGTGATCGAGATCGCAAGGACGTGGATTTCACAGGGCCCTGCCGCGGTCGTGCTCACCAGAGGTGGCGAAGGTCTGTCAGTGATCACCGCCACGGGCCAGGTCGACGTGCCGCCGGTGAAGGTGGACGTGGTCGACACGATCGGGGCGGGCGACACCGTGCAAGGTGCCCTGCTCGCGTGGCTGCACGACCACGACGCGTTGAGCGTCGAGAAGGTGCGCGCACTCGGTGACGAGGAATGGGCCGGCGCATTGACCTTCGCGGGTGCTGCGGCCGCGATCACATGTTCCCGCGCAGGCGCCGAACCCCCCTTTGCGAGCGAACTCACCGCTGCGCTGGGTGGATAAAGCCGGGGAACGGACTACCGTGAGGTAGCCGCGCTAGAAACTGGCATTACGGATGTGATGCCGGTCCCATCTCACAGAATCGGTTCACACCGCTGCTGCGAGGCGGGCCTTCCGCCGACTAGCGTGAGTGAACTTAGAAGACTCAGATCCCAACGGGGTGGTCCGAGACGACGGCAGGCCGTGCGACCTGCCGCCACCCCGTCCGAGCGTTGAGAGGGACTTGAATGCCCGACGCGACGACTGCGCCGAACGACACCCAGACCGTCGCGCTGCGCCACGGGGGCGGAGAGCTCGAGATGAAGGTGGTGCCGGCGACTGAAGGCGCCTCCGGCATCGATCTCGGCAAACTGCTGGCGACGACCGGTCTGGTAACCCTGGACACCGGTTTCGTCAACACGGCCTCCTGCTCTTCCGAGATCACCTACATCGACGGTGACGCCGGCATTCTGCGTTACCGCGGGTACCCGATCGAGCAGCTGGCCCAGCGGTCGAACTTCATCGAGGTCAGCTACCTGCTCATCTACGGCGAGCTGCCCACCCAGGCCCAGCTTGACGACTTCTCGCAGAAGATCAGCAGGCACACCCTGCTGCACGAGGACCTCAAGCGCTTCTTCGACGGCTTCCCGCGTGACGCGCACCCGATGCCGGTGCTGTCCTCCGCGGTGTCGGCCCTGTCGACCTTCTACCAGGACTCGCTGTCGCCGTTCGACGCCAACCAGGTCGAGATCTCCACGATCCGCCTCCTGGCCAAGCTGCCGACGATCGCGGCCTACGCCTACAAGAAGTCGATCGGCCAGCCGTTCCTCTACCCGGACAACTCGCTTGGCCTGGTGGAGAACTTCCTGCGGATGACCTTCGGCTTCCCGGCCGAGGCCTACGACCTCGACCCGGACCTGGTCCGCGCGCTCGACCTGCTGTTCATCCTGCACGCCGACCACGAGCAGAACTGCTCCACGTCGACCGTGCGCCTGGTCGGCTCGTCCGAGGCGAACCTCTTCGCGTCCATCTCCGCGGGCATCAACGCCCTGTTCGGCCCGCTGCACGGCGGCGCGAACAGCGCGGTGCTGGAGATGCTCGAGAAGATCAAGGCCGACGGCGGCGACGTGGCGGCGTTCGTCAACAAGGTCAAGAACAAGGAGGACGGCGTCCGCCTGATGGGCTTCGGCCACCGGGTCTACAAGAACTACGACCCGCGTGCCGCGATCATCAAGAAGACGGCCGACGAGATCCTCGGCAAGCTCGGCGCCGACGACCAGCTGCTCGACATCGCGAAGCAGCTGGAGGAGACGGCCCTCGCGGACGACTACTTCATCTCCCGCAAGCTGTACCCGAACGTGGACTTCTACACGGGTCTGATCTACCGGGCGATGGGCTTCCCGACCAAGTTCTTCACCGTGCTGTTCGCGCTCGGCCGGCTCCCCGGCTGGATCGCGCACTGGCGCGAGATGATCAACGACCCGGCCACGAAGATCGGCCGTCCGCGGCAGATCTACACCGGCCCGGCGGAGCGCGACTTCATCGCGATGGAGAACCGCTGAGCCACACCGCTTCACCCGTGCGGGGCGCGCCTGTCATGCAGGCGCGCCCCGCGCGTTTTAGCGTCGAACGGTGAGTTCCCCGCCCTCGCTCGTCTGGTTCCGCCGGGATTTGCGGACATCCGATCATCCCGCCATTCTCGCGGCCGCGGAAAGGTCGCCTCGCGCGCTCGGATTGTTCGTTCTCGACGACCGGTTGCGGAAACCGTCGGGACAGCCGCGAATCGATTTCCTGCACCGGTGTTTGCACGCATTGAACGACGAGCTCGGCGGCCGGCTGATGGTCGTGCGCGGTGACCCGGTGAAGACGGTTCCGCGCATCGCGCGGGAAATCGGTGCCGGGAGCGTCCACATCTCCGCGGACTGCGCTCCGTACGGGCGGCGTCGCGACGAAGCCGTCGAAGAAGCGTTGGGGGACATCGAACTCGTCCGCTCCGGCTCGCCGTACGCCGTCACCCCCGGCCGGGTGCGCAAACAGGACGGAACGCCGTTCAAGGTCTTCACGCCGTTCCGCAACGCCTGGCTGGAGCACGGCTGGCGCGCTCCTGCGGACACGTCGTCGTCCACTCTGGACTGGGTCGAACCGGACCACAGCGTGAAGATCCCTGCGGTAAAGGAGAAACTCCCGGACGCGCGGAAGCTCTGGGAGCGGTTCCGCGACGAACGCCTGCCGGACTACGACACCACCCGCGACCGTCCCGGCCTCGACGCCACGAGCAGGTTGTCGGCGTTCCTGCGGTTCGGCGTGCTGCACCCCAGGACGTTGCTGCAGGACTGCGACGGCACGTTCCGCAGTGAGCTGGCCTGGCGCGAGTTCTACGCCGACGTCCTGTGGCACCGGCCGGAGACCGCGCGGGAGAACTACGACCGCAGGTTCGACCGGATGAAGCACGACGACGACCGGGAGCTGTTCGAGGCCTGGAAGAACGGCCGCACCGGCTATCCGATCGTCGACGCCGGGATGCGGCAGCTGCTGCAGGAAGGCTTCATGCACAACAGGGTGCGCATGATCGTGGCCAGCTTCCTGGTGAAGGACCTGCACCTGCCGTGGTGGTGGGGAGCACGGCACTTCATGCGGCACCTGATCGACGGCGACCTCGCCTCGAACCAGCACAACTGGCAGTGGGTCGCCGGCTGCGGCACGGACGCCGCGCCCTACTTCCGCGTGTTCAACCCGTTGACGCAGGCCAAGAAGTTCGATCCGGACGGCGCGTACGTCCGCCGGTACGCGCCGGATTCGCACACCCTGGAGCCGATCGTCGACCATGCGGTCGAACGCCAGGTGGCGCTCGACCGCTACCAGGCCATCAGAGCTTGAGGGCTTCGCGGAGCTTGACGCGGGCGCCGGTCCGCAGCACGGCGTTCGCGTAGACCTTGCCGCCCAGCCACGTGATCGCCGCGATGGCCGCCAGCGCGAGCACGACGGCCAGCACGACCTGCCAGGTGGTGGCCACGCCCATCGCCATCCGGCCCGGCATCAGGATCGGCGCGAACGGCGGCAGCAGCGACAGCACGGTCACGGTCGGGCCGGACGGGCTGCCGATCATCAGGTTGATGCCGGCCACGAACGCCACGATGATCGTCATGCTGATCGGCGTCAGCACCGACTGCAGCTCCTCCTGGCGCGACACCAGGGACGCGGCCGCGGCGAACACCGTGGCGTACAGGAAGAACCCGAGCAGGTACCACAGGACGCCGGTCAGCAGCGCCGTGCCGCCCAGAGCGCTCACGTCGACCACGTTGAAGGCGGACGACAGCCCGAGCCCGACCGTGGAGATCACCAGCAGCTGCAGCAGGCCGACCGCGCCGAGGCCGATCACCTTGCCCAGCAACAACTGCCACGGTCTCACCGTCGCGAGCAGGATCTCCACGACCCGGCTGGACTTCTCCTCCACCACGCCCTGGGCGACCATCGTGCCGTAGACGAGCAGCGAGTAGTACAGCAGCGCGGCCACGATCAGCCCGATCGCGAGGCGCTGTCCTCGTTGCGGGTCAACGGGTTCCAGCGCGGTGACGGCGACGCTGACGTTCGCGAGGTTCTGCGCGACCTGCTGCGGTGAGATGCCCGCCTCGGCGAGCTGGGCGACGAGGACCTGCTGGCGCAGCACGTCGTTCAGCACCGTCGTGAGGACCTGGTCGCCGGAGCCCTTGACGATCATCTTCAACGCCGGCGGCGCACCGGTCACCAGGGCGTCCAGCGAGCCGTCGCGGACCTGCTGCTCGGCGTTGGTCATCGTCGTGACGTCCCGCGTCTCCACGTCCACGCCGAACGACCTGGCTTTCTCCCGCAACGGATCGGCGAGCTGGGTCGCCTGGCCGGAGAGCCCGACGACGCTGCGCTGCTGGTCGTCGAACAGCACCGACTGCAGCACCACGTACCCGGCCAGCACGGCGATGATCACCGCGGTGCCGATCAGGAACGACCGGGTGCGCACCTTCGTGACGAACTCGCGCCGGGCCACCAACGAGACCGTTCGGGCCGACGTCATGCGCTCCTCGCCTCGGTGGTCACCACGTTGCGGAACAGCTCCGTCAGCGTCGGGCGCTGGCGCGAGAACTCGTGCACGGGGCCGGCGGCGAGGGCGGTCTGCAGGACTGTCTGGTCGTCGACGCCGTCGGCGAGCTCCAGCACGCAGCGCGTCCCGTTCTTCTCGATCACCCGCACACCGTCCAGCGTGACAGTCCAGTCGGTCGTTGGCGACTCAACGACCAGCCGCGGCACCCCGCCGGAGCGGAGCTCGTCCACCGTTCCGCTCGCGACCATGGAACCCGCGCTCACGATGCCGACCCGGTCGCACAGCCGTTCCACCAGGTCGAGCTGGTGGCTGGAGAACACCACCGGCACCCCGGAGGACGCCTTCTCGCGCAGCACGTGGCTCATCACGTCGACCGCCACGGGGTCCAGGCCGGAGAACGGTTCGTCGAGCACCAGGACGTCCGGCTCGTGCACCAGCGCGGCGGCGAGCTGCACCCGCTGCTGGTTGCCGAGGCTCAGCCGCTGCACCTCGTCCGTGCGGCGGTCGCGCAGGCCGAGGCGGGCGATCCAGTTCTCCGCGCTCGTGTGGGCCTCGTTGGTGCTCATGCCGTGCAGCTCGGCCAGGTACACGAGCTGGTCGAGCACCTTCATGCGCGGGTAGAGACCGCGCTCCTCCGGCATGTAGCCGATCCGACGGCGCGTGTCCAGGTCGACGGCTCTGCCGTTCCACCGCACCTCGCCGGAGTCGGCGGCGAGCACGCCCAGCGCTATTCGCATGGTCGTGGTCTTCCCGGCGCCGTTGCTGCCGACGAACCCGAAGAGCTCGCCCGCGCGCACGTCGAAAGACATGTCCCGCAGGGCGACGACCTCCCCGTAGCGCTTGGAGATCCGGTCGATCTCCAGCACCCCCTCAGGCACGGTGCACCCCTTCGTTAGCCCAGATGGCGGTAATCGGACTCAAAGTATCGGTGGGCAGGGAACGAGTGAAACGATACGGGCGTCTACGGCGAATCGAACGAACGACCAATTCACTCAACGGGGGTGACCATGCAGCCCATTGACCCCGATCAGTGGCTCGCGCAGTACGGGGCGAAGATCGAGCAGGCGAAACAGCAGGCCGAGCAGGCCCGCGACCAGCTCGGCGGTGTGGGCGGGAGCGCCAGCTCGCCGGACGGACTGATCACGGTGACCGTCAACGCCACCGGCGTGCTGACCGATCTGCAGATCAAGCCGGAAGCGCGCGGCATGGACCCCAGCGAGATCGCCTCCGCGGTGCTCACCGCCTCGGCCAAGGCCCAGCGGGACGCCTCCGGCCGCGTCGTCCAGATCATGACGGACTTCGTCGGCGACAGCCCGGCACTGGAGTTCGTGAAGGCGCAGATGCCGAACGGATACGCGGGCGACGGAACCGACGAGGAAGAACCGAAGTCGGAGTTGGAGCGCAAGGACACGCGGCCCGACGACGAGTACTTCACCAACCCGCCCGACGTCATGGCCTGAGTGCAGGAGGGGGTAGGCGATGCAGTCAACACACTTCAACATCGATCTCGATGAGCTGAGATCCCACGCCGCGAACGTGGACCGGCTCATGGACCGGATGCGCAAGGCCACCGAGACGTGCGATCCGGGTGCGCTCACCACCCAGGCCTTCGGCGTCTTCCTCGGGTTCCTGGCCCAGAACATCCTCCAGCAGGCCGGACTGTCGCAGGACGGGCTCGGCAAGGCCGCCAACTCGCTGATGGACATGGGCATCGGGCTCAAGGAGACCATCGAGCAGTACGAGCAGGTCGACCTCGACAACATGTTCGGCTTCAAGGGAGGCCGGGGATGACCGCCCCCTCGTCGCAGGCCAAGGGCACCGACCCGCAGCAGCTGATCAACAACATCTCCAACACCTACTCCTCCATCGAGCGGGGAGACTGGGTCAACGCGGGCCTCGGCATCGCGAACACGGCGATGGACATCGTCGGCATGGCCTCGAACCCGCTGAGCGGCTTCCTCTCCGCCGGCTTCAGCTGGGCCATCCAGCACGTCGACTTCCTGCGCGAGCCGTTCGACGTCCTGCTCGGCAGCCCCGAGTCCATCGCCAAGATGGCGCAGTCGTTCCGCTCGGCGGGCCAGCAGGTGCACGGCATCGCCCAGGAGTACGAGAAGATCTGCGTCACGCAGACCCGCGAGTGGCAGGGCATGGCGGCCGACGGCTACCGCGCCGCGGCCAAGAAGCACGCGGGTGGCATGGAGACGTTGTCCAAGGCCGTCAACGGCATCGCCGGTGCGGTCGAGGGCGCGGGCCAGCTCGTCGGCACCGTCCGCAAGATGATCATGGACATGATCGCCCAGGCCGTGTCCGACATGGTCATGAAGATCATCCAGTGGCTCGCGGCGTCGTTCCTGACGTTCGGCGCGGCCATCGCGGGCGCGATCGCGGACATCGTCACGACCGCGGTCAAGTACGCGAAGAAGCTGGCCGACTTCCTGCAGAAGCTCGTCGGCTCCGTGCAGAAGCTGATGAACCTGGTCAAGCAGGTCTCGCAGATCGCGAAGATCGCCGAGCAGGTCATCGACGCGATCTCCTCGATGGCCCACAAGGGCGCCGGTGGTGGCGGCGGTGGCATCAACCGGCCCACCGCCGGTGGCTTCGACGGCCTCCGCAGCGACCAGCAGAACCAGGCGCACGCCGGTGCCGGTGGCACGTTCACCAGCGGCGCCGGTGGCTACACGCAGGGCCACAACAGCGGTGGCGACGGCCTGACCAACGTCCGTCCCGGCTACAGCGGCGGCAACGCCGACGGGTACCAGGGGCCGTACGGGCAGGGTCCTGGCGTTGGCGCCGGTCCGCCCGTCCGTCCCGTGTACACGCCTCCTGCCGCTCAGCACGGCGGTGCGGGTGGCGGTGGCGGCTACGTCCCGCCCGGCACGGGTACCGGTGTGGGCGCTGGTGCCGGTGCGGGGGCTGGTGCGGGTGCGGGGACTGGTCAGGGGCACGGCCGGTGGGTGCCCGGTCACTGGGAGACCGACACGACCACGACCGCGGGTGGCGTGACCAAGCCTCCGTCGATCGGTGCCACGCCGGTCACGACGAACGCGGACTGGTACCGCCCGCCGACGACGACCGACCACAGTGCGTCCCTGACCGCCGCTGGTGGCGGCGGTGGAGGCGGTGGCGGTGCCATCCCGAAGGGCATGGGCGGCGGTGGTGGCGGCGGCATGCCCGCGGGCCTCGGCGGCCCGGCCGGTGGTGGTGGCGCCGGTGCCACGCAGGCGACGCAGTTCGGCGGCGCGGCCGGTGTCATGGCGGCCGGTGGCGCCGCGGGTCACGGTCCTGCCGGTGGCGCGGCCGGCGCTGCTCCGCGCGGCCCCGGTGGCGGTGCCGGTGGTGCGGGCGGCGGCATGATGGGTGGCGCCCCGATGGGTGGTGCCGGTCACCAGCAGGGCGGCGGCAGCAACGAGCACAAGCGGAAGGTGCGGATCGAGGGCGAGGCGCTGGTCGACCCGCCCAAGGCCGCGAAGCCGGTCATCGGCGAGTGAGCTGAGTCCTTGCGCTCGGGGCGTCTGCGGGTACCACCAACACGAAGGTTGGAGGTACCCGCAGGCGCCCCTTCGTCACACGGCGGCCAGCAGCTTCGCGATCTCCGGTGCGGCCTTCTCCCGGTCCGCCGGCACCAGCCCGATCCGGGTGCGCCGATCGAGGATGTCGTCGGCGTCCAGCGCGCCCTCGTGCTGGATCGCGTGCACGACGTCGGCCTCGGTGACACCCGGCGCGATCGGCGTGGTCGGGTGCGGGCGGTCGTCGACGAGGCGGATGTCCTTGGTGCGGCACGGGAGTTGCGTCAGGCCGGTCGCGTTGACCGCGTCGGCCGCCATCTTGCGGTACGTGGTGAGCTTGCCGCCGACGATCGTGATCACGCCGTTCTGGGCCTTGAGGACGGCGTGGTGGCGGGACAGGTCCGCGGTCTGGCCCTCGGCCTCCAGCAGCGGGCGCAGGCCGGCGTAGCTGCCGATGACGTCGGCCCTGGTCAGGTTTCGTTGCAGGACACCGGAAGCGGTGCTGAGCAGGAAGTCCACATCGGACTCCGGAACCGCGGGCACGTCCGGGATCTCGTCGACCGGCTCGTCGGTGAGGCCGAGGTGCACGCGGCCGTTCGCCTGGGGGAGCAGGAGGGCGTAGCGGTTGCGTTCGCCGGGAACCGGGATCGTCAGCGCGGTGCCCGTGATGCCAACGGTTTTCGCGTCCACGACGAGGTGTGAGCCGCGGGACGGGCGCAGGTGCACCGGTGCCAGCGTGCCGGCCCAGACGCCCGTCGCGTTGATCACCGCACGTGCCCTGACGCTGAACGTGGTGCCGGTCAGGGTGTCCTGTGCTTCGGCGCCATCGCCTTGCAGCGTCAGGACCTTCGCGCGGGTGATGATGCGCGCGCCGTGGCCGGCCGCGGTCCTGGCCAGTGCCACGACCAGGCGGGCGTCGTCGACGAGCTGGCCGTCGTAGTTGAGCAGACCGCCGGTGAGGTTCTCCGGGTTCAGGCCGGGGACCAGCGCCAACGCCTCGTGCCTGGGCACCCGGCGAGGACGCGGCAGCACGCTGGCGGGAGTGCCGGCGCTGATGCGCAACGCGTTGCCCGCCTTGAGGCCGGCCATGACGAAGTGGTTCGCGCCCGCGTGCAACGGGAACAGCATCGGCAGCGTGCGGGTGAGGTGCGGTGCCGTCCTGGTCATCAGGATGCCGCGTTCGACCGCGCTCTCGTGGGCCAGCTTCACGTCGCCCTTCGCGAGGTAGCGCAGGCCGCCGTGGACGAGCTTGCTGGACCAGCGGGACGTCCCGAACGCCAGGTCGTGCGCCTCCAGCAGCACGGTCTTCAGGCCGCGTGACGCCGCGTCGAGCGCGACGCCCGTGCCCGTGACGCCGCCGCCGATCACGAGGACGTCGGCGACTTCCTGCTGTGCGGCTTGGAGGTCAGCCAAGCGGCGGGTGGCGTTCAGGGACGTGTTCACGGTCGCAGAGCTCCGTCCAGCTGCTTGGCCAGCTCGTCCAGCAGCGAGGTGAAGTCGAGCCCGGACGTGGCGGGCTTCGTGGAGAGCACCATCGACTGCGTGGTCAGCAGCACCACGCGGGCCTGCGTCTTGGCGTCACCGAACCGGATCGACCCGTCGAGGTGCCCGGCCTCGATCTGGCCCACCAGGAACTGCTCCACCAGCCGTTGCGTGCTGCCGAGGCGTTCGGTGAGGTACGGCAGCATCAGCTCGGCGTCGAGCTGCAGCACCCGTTGCATGAGCGGGTTGCCTGAGAGCGCCTTGATCGCCTCCACGGCCCTGGTGACCAGCTGCTCGCGGGCGTCGCCGCGACGGGCCGTCTGCTCGACCTGCTCCAGCAGCGCGGCGAACTCCCTGGTCATCAACGCGCGGACGAGGTGGTCGACGTCCGGGTAGCGGCGGTACAGGGTCATGCGGCTCACGCCGGCGCGTTTTGCCACGTCGGTGAGGGTGGTGCGACGCACCCCCACCTCGAGAACACACTCACGGGTCGCGTCGAGCAGCGCGTCGTGAGTGTGACGTTGAGACGTCATGTGTAACACTGTAGCAGTGACCAGGGCCAGATGGACCTCCGAAACCACGCCGTTGCCGCCGCATGCGCTGGCCTGGCTGAGTCAGCGCGTCGGCCTGGGCGAGCCGTTCGCCGAGGTGCCGCTGACGGCACCGGAGTCGGCGCTGTCCGCCGACGCGTTCACCGCGCTGGAAGCCGTCTGCACGGTGTCCACCGACGCGCAGGACCGGCTCGCCCGCACCGGTGGGCTCTCGTACCTGGACCTGCTGCGCCATCGAGGCCACGGCACCCCGGCCGTGCCGGACGCCGTCGTGCAGCCCGCTTCTCCGGACGAGGTCGTCGAGGTCCTGAAGATCTGCGTCGAGCACGACGTCGCCGTCGTCCCGTACGGCGGCGGCACGTCCGTGGTGGGCGGCGTGGAAGCCTTGCGCGGCACCAAGTCCGCCGTCGTGGCGCTTGACCTGGCCGGCCTCGGCTCGTTGGTCTCCGTCGACCCGGTGTCCCGCGTTGCCGTGCTGCAGGCCGGGTTGACCGGGCCCGAGGCGGAACGGTTGCTGGGAGACCACGGGTTCACGCTCGGCCACGTGCCGCAGTCGTTCGAACGGGCCACGATCGGCGGGTTCGCGGCCACGCGGTCCGCCGGCCAGGCCTCCTCCGGCTACGGCCGGTTCTCCGACATGGTCGAGTCGGTCAGGGTGGCCACGCCCGTGGGGGAGTGGGTGGTCGGGACCGCGCCGGCCTCGGCCGCCGGGCCTGACCTCAAGCAGCTGGTGCTGGGCAGTGAAGGGCTCTTCGGGGTGATCACCGAGGTGTCCGTGCGGGTGCGGCCCAAGCCGTACGGGCCGCGGTACGAGGGATTCGTCGTGGACGGCTGGGAGGCCGGGGTCGACCTGGTGCGGACCCTGGCCCAGGACGGGGTGCTCGCCGACGTCACCCGACTGTCCGATGAGGACGAGACCGAGGTGGCGCTGGAGCTGGCGGGGGCCAAGGCGTCGACCGTGAAGAAGTACCTGCGGTTTCGTGGGATCAAGCAGCCGTGCCTGGTGATCCTCGGGTGGGAGCACCGGTCCCGGTCGGCCACCATGAGCGCGTTGAGCGGCAGGAAGGTCGTCCGGCTCGGACGGGCCATGGGAGCCGCCTGGGTGCACGGCCGGTTCAACGGACCGCGGCAGCGGGACGCGTTGCTGGACGCCGGCGTGTGCGTCGAGACGCTGGAGACCGCCACGCACTGGTCCCGGGTGTCCGAGCTGCGGGACGAGGTGCGGTCGGCGCTGGCCAGGGAGCTGGGCGACCCGGTGATCATGTGCCACGTCTCGCACGCCTACGAGACCGGTGCCTCGCTGTACTTCACCGTGCTGGTGCCGCGCGATCTCGAAGATCCGGTGGGCCAGTGGCAACGGGCCAAGGTCGCCGCGTCCGATGCCATCTCGCGGCTCGGCACGATCACCCACCACCACGCGGTCGGCCGCGACCACCAACCCTGGCTCGAACGCGAGATCGGTTCGATCGGCATCGACGTCCTGCGAGCCGTGAAGGCCCAGCTCGACCCCACCGGCATCCTGAACCCCGGCAAGCTGCTTTAGGCACGCGGGGACCTTTCGTACTCTCCGAGAGTACGAAAGGTCCCCGCGTGCGGTCAGCTCAGAACTTCACGAGCATCTTGCCGGTGTTGTCGCCGCGCAGCATGCCCAGGAACGCGGACGGGGCCTGGCGCGCGCCGCCCTCGATCACGGTCTCGGAGTACTTCAGCTGGCCGGAGGCGATCCAGGCGCCGACCTCGGTGACGAACTGCTGCTGCAGGTCCTTGTGGTCGCCGACCAGGAGGCCGCGCAGGGTCAGGCGCTTGGCGATGACCTGGACCAGGTTGCGCGGGGCGGCGGGCGGCTCGGTGTCGTTGTACTGGGCGATGGCGCCGCAGATCGCGACCCGGCCGTGGACGTTCAGCGACGAGATGGCGGCTTCGAGGTGCTCGCCACCGACGTTGTCGAAGTAGACGTCGATGCCGTTGGGGGCCGCCGCGGCGAGCTGCTCGGCGACGGGGCCGTCCTTGTAGTTGAACGCGGCGTCGAAGCCGAGCTCCTCGACCAGGTACTTGACCTTCTCGGGGGAGCCGGCCGAGCCGATGACGCGCGAGGCGCCCTTCAGGCGGGCGATCTGGCCCACGAGCTGGCCCACCGCGCCGGCCGCGCCGGAGACGAAGACGACGTCGCCCTCCTTGAACTCGGCGGTGGCCAGGAGGCCCGCGTAGGCGGTGAGACCCGGCATGCCCAGGACGCCGAGGTAGGCGGAGAGCGGAGCGATCGACGGGTCGACCTTCACCGCGTGGGTGGCGGGGACGACGGCGTACTCGCGCCAGCCCAGGCCGTGCAGGACGCTGTCGCCGACCGCGAGGCCGGAGACGCCCTCGCCGACCGCGACGATCTCGCCGACCGCGCCGCCGTCGAGCGGCTGGCCCACCTGGAACGGCGGGACGTAGGACTTCACGTCGTTCATCCGGCTGCGCATGTACGGGTCGACGCTCATGAACACGTTGCGGACCAGGATCTGGCCCTCAGCGGGGGTGGGGATGTCGACCTCGGCGATCTCGAAGGTGTCTTCCGTCGGCCAGCCGTTGGGGCGGGCGGCGAGCCGGACTTCGAGTGCGGTGCTGGTCATGGTCGAACCATCTCCATCCAAGATTTGCGGATCAGTTATCCGGTTCAACAGCCGTCCGTGGAGGAGTGTTCCGGGTTGTGAGCTAGACCGCAGGAAGAAGAGTGGTGACGTCCCGGTACGCGAAGCCGAGTTTGCGGTAAAGCGCGATGGCCGGGGCGTTGTAGTTCTCCACGAAGAGCGCGCACGTGCCGTAGAGGGTGAGCAGCGAGGACGTGACGAATTGGCAGACGCGCCGGCCCAGGCCCCGGCCCACGTGGGACGGGTGGACGGCCACGCCCATCATGAAGCCGACGTCCGCGGACGACCAGGCTTCGGCGGCGGTGGCCACCAGGGTGTCGCCGACGTGCACGCCCGCCCACCGGCGGACGCCTGTTTCGCCTGGCCAGGCCCACGACTCCGGTAAGGCCGCGCGCAACAGCGCCGGGACACCGTCCGTCGCGGACAGCCACTCGGCGTCGTCCGGGAGGTCCAGGGTGCCCGAGCGGTCCATCCAGCCGAACGGCTTGTCCTCCACCCACGGTGTGGGCATCAGGGCGGCGACCTCGTGGGCCAACGGCCGGTCCAGCAGCGGGCGCAGCTCCACACCGCGGCCGTGGGCGGCCAGCAGGGAGGCGACGCCCTCCGCCGGCCCCGACAGCACCAGCCGGCGGCGACGGGTCAACGCGGGCGCGTGCACGGCCACGGCGCCGCGGTGCTCCCAGGCCGCACCGCCTGCCGACAACGCCTGCGCCGCCCACCTGATCAGCGGGTCGGCGGAGGCGTCCTGGACGTCGGCGGTGGTGCGTAAGCGGCGCACTCAGTCCTTCTGCTTGCGGCGCAACAGGGTTCGCTTGGCCAGCGAGTCCTCCAGCGCCTGGTACGCGAGGTCCATCGCCCGGTTGTACTCGCCCTGCGGACGGGGCGGGACGGACTCGTCGGGCAGCGGCGGCGTGACCATCTGCAGCCAGCGCTCGTTCCAGAGCTGTTCGACGGCCTGCTCCCAGTGCAGGGCCGCGCCCATGCGGACGACCCTCTCGCGGTCGCGGACCTCGGCGATCTCCTGCTGGGTGGCCGCGATCCGCTCGGCGAGCTCGGCGCACCGCACCTCGTCCAGCTTGCGCTGGCGGGCCGCCGCGTCCGTGGCGATGGCGATGATCTCCTTGTAGCGCTCAACGGCGGAAACGTTCTCGGGCAACGTCGTGGGCACCTCGATCACCTCCTCGCTCTGACGCTGCGACGGGACCGACTCGAACATGGTCGTCATCATCGGATTCATCGGAACTCCAGTTTGCGGATACCCACTCTGGCGAGGATGGAAATCTCAGGTGCTCGAAGCTCTGCGGTAAACCGGGTTTTGATACCGTCGAGGGGATGTCGAGCACGCTGGTCAAGCGGGCGTACAAATACCGCTTCTATCCCACGAAGCAGCAGCAGTGAAACCTGCTGCGTACCTTCGGATGTGTACGGCTGGTCTACAACAAGGCACTTGAGGCTCGTGCTCATGCGTGGGCTCGTGAGCAGCGCAAGGTGAGCTACGCACAGACGTCGACGATGCTCACGGCTTGGAAGAAGACCGACGAGCTGGCATTTCTCAACGTGGTGTCGTCGGTACCCCTGCAACAGGCGCTCCGGCACCTCCAGGATGCGTTCGCGAGCTTCTTCGTCAAGCGGGCCAATGCTCCGCGATTCAAATCTCGGAAGAAGTCCCGCGCATCGGCGGAGTACACCAGATCGGCTTTCAGCTGGCGGAGCGGGGAGCTCAAACTCGCCAAGATGGATCAGGCGCTTGCCGTCCGATGGTCGCGTCCCCTGCCTCAGGGCGCCGAACCCGGCACCGTCACGGTGTCGCTCGATCCTGGTTGTGGCACTGCGCACGACCGTGACATCAACGCTGCAAAGAACATCCTGGCCGCCGGGCTGGCGGTTGCTGCCTGTGGAGGCGACGTGAGACCGACCCAGCACGAACCGGGGACGCAGTTGCCTGCGAAGCAGGAAACCCGATCCGCGAGGGCCGGAATCCCCTGCCATCAGGCGCGGGGATGAAGTCAACACGCTTCTCCTGTGTCGAACGGGATGATCACCTGCGGTCGCGAGTGCTCGAACCGGTCGAAGAACAGGCCGCGGCGCGGTCGCGGCGACCAGGCCATGACCTGTTCAGGTCCGAGCGACAGCAGCTCCTTGCCCTGGACGTCGAACGCCACCCAGGCGCCGATGTCGTCGTACACACCCGGCGGGAGGCTCGCCTTGAGCCTCGTGACACCGCGCCACCAGCCCAGCACGTGCGTGCGGTTCTCCGGGCCGTGCTTGAGAACCGTGCGCAGGCTGTCCAACCCGGACGCGCGCGTCGCCGGATCCTTCTGCTCCAGCAACGTGTGCGCCGCGTCGACGCCGTAAAGCACCAGGTAGTGCGGTGACGGCGGCGTGTCGGACGTGCCGGTGTTGATCGACTGCAACCGGGCCGCGGTGCGGTCCAGCAGCTCGCGGATGCCGTCGATGCCGATCATCGAGGCGTCGTGGCCGTCCGTGCTCAGGCGTTTCGCCAGGTGCAACACGGACGGCATGGCCTCGTCGACCAGGCACGCCAGCGTGAACGCGGCCTCGTGCGGCTCGTGCTGCCTGCCCAGCGACGCGGCCGCTCCGCCGAGCACGGCGGCCGCGTCCTGGACCACGGAGCCGATGACCGCGATGTTGCGGCCCGGCGTGCGGGCGAACCGCACCCGTGCCGCGCTGCCCGCGACGTCGATCACCTGTCCCAACAGCACGGTAGGCGATGCGTCGCCCGGCCGCAGTTCGAGGAAGTCCGGGAGCGCGTCGAGAAAGGGCACCTTGCTTCCGTCGAAGAGGCCGGGGGCCTCGCCGGGATCGCGGCGCCACAGCTCGTTCTGCAGGAAGTCCATGGTGCCCTTGGACGTCGAGTCCGGCACGCGGCAGATCTCGTTGCCCGGCTTCACCCCGGACTCGTGGTTGATCACCGCGTGCCAGCGCGGCAGCTCCACCGCGGCGTCGTTCTGCGGCTCGGCCAGCACCCGGCGGGCCTTGGGCAGCGCGATGCGGACGGTGAACTGCTCGAAGATCGCCGACTTGCCCCAGAACCCCTCGATGCCCGAGACGTCCTGCGACGACAGCACCAGGTGGATGCCCTGCGAACGACCGCGCCTGGCCACGTCCTCCAGCAGCTGGGTCGCGGCGGCGGTGACCTGGTCGCGTTCGCCGAAGAGGTACTGGAACTCGTCGATCACCGCGACGATCCGCGGCCACCGGCCGTCCGGGTCCTCGGCGCGCAGGTGTTCGAGCTTGGTGACCTCGTGCTGCTTGGCCGCGTCCGCACGCCGGCGCATCTCGTCGGACAGGAACTTCAGCAGCGCGACACCGAACTCGCGGTCGGTGTTGACGTTCACGCCGACCAGGCGCGCGTGCGGCAGCCACGACGGGTCCTTGCGGCCCGGCGCGAACTGCGCGAACGACACGCCCTCCTTGAAGTCCAGCAGGTACAGCTCCAGCTCGTCCGGCGAGTAGCGCGCGCACAACGAGCCGAGCATCGCGTACAGGAAGTTCGTCTTGCCGGAACCGGACGGTCCGCCGATCAACGCGTGCGGCGAGGTGTCGCCCAGGTGCACGCAGACCGGCTCGCCGTCGTCGAACCCAACGGGCGCAACGACTCCGGCCGCCGAGTTCTCGGTCCACGGCCGTTCGGGCAGCAGGTCGCCGAACGTGCTCATGCGCGTCCGGCGTTCCTCGCGCTTCTCCGCGATGGCGGCACACGCGCGCGGCACGAGCGTCCGCGGCAGAGCGGGATCCAGCGTCACCGTCACGTGCTTGCCGGTCATCGTGCAGAACGCCGTGCCGTCGCCGCGCAACGCCACCGTCTCGACCGGCGAGTTGATCGTGATCGGGATGTCCACGATGAACAGCTGCACGCCGCACGCCAACCCGTTGCGCGCCACGCGTTGCAGCTGCTGCTGGTGCTCTTCCTTCAACGCCTTGCGGTTGCCGAACAGCACGGCGATCCGCCACGGCTCGGTCCTGCGTCCCTCACCGCTGACCGAACGCACGGTCAGGTGCCCGTCGACCAGAACCTTGGTGTGCACCTGGCGGATGTGCTCGGACAGCTCGTCCAGCAGCTCGTGCAACCGCGCCGGATCGTGCACGGTCAGCAGGTTGGCGCGGGTCAACGGGTACAGCCCCGGCAACGACCCGGTCAGCTGCCCGACGTCCCACACGTGCACGTGCACGAGACCCGGCTGGAAATGCGACAGCACCCGCAGCAACAGGTTCTCCACCAGCGTGTCCGCGAGCCCGCGACTGTCCGGAGTGGACGAGATGTGCAGGTGCGCCTGGTCCAGCAGCGGCACGGCCACCGGGAACGGCTGGGCCTCCGGCGCGGACGTCACCACGCCCGTGCCGATCCGCCACAGCTCCGGCACGCCCTCGCTGCCGTCGTGCGTGCCCGGCGTGCCGAGCCACGACTCGTGCGGCCACGACGCCGGTCCGGCGGCCACCGACTTCACCAGCGCGGTCAGCTGGTCGGGGCCCGACGACGTCCACTCGTGGTACGACTGCTGCCAGTCGTGCTTGATCTGGGCGAGCCGTTCCGCGAACTGGGCCATCGAGAGCGGCGCCTGCCGCGGGTTCTGCTCGCGCTTCTCGTCGACCACCAGGAACGGGGTCACGTTCGCGAGCGCGGCATCGCGGATCGCCCTGTCGACGCCCATGCCGCGCACCGTGAACTCGAACATGTCCTTCGCGTGCTCGGTGGCGAGCGCCCGGTGCTCGCGCGCCACGGAGCCCAGCGCGGCCGAGACGGCGCGCTGGAACTCCGCGAAGGCTTCCTCGATCCTCCGTCGACGATCGTCCCGCCTGCTCATCACAGCTCCACGGTGAGTCGTTGGATGCGCTCAAGGGTTCCCACCATCAGTTCCAGCTGATCGGGGAATCTTTCCTTGGCACGCACGAACTCCGGTGGAAGCAGCGACTCGTGGTGGTTCTCGCTCGACTCGGCGAGGATCGCGACGGCCTCGTCGAGGCCCTCCTGCGCGGAACGCACACTGCGGTACGACTCACGCAGGATCTCGCTCGCCTGCTCGAGCGCGGCACGAACCTCGGCGATGGATGCCATCAAAGCCTGCTGTTGATGCCCTCGGCCCCGGAAATGCCCGCGCCGAGGTAGTTCTGCAGCTCGCTCACACCGGACACGACCTGGGCGAACTGGGCGTTCGTCGTCTCGACGTCGGCCTGCACGGAGCCCTGCGTGACCGATGTCAGCAGTTGCTGCGCGTCCTCGGCGAGCTCAGCCGCCTGTTGGAGGGCCGACTGGCTTTGGCTCGCCTTGTCGATCGCCTGGGCAATTGCGGCACGGACCTCTTCGATGCTGGCCATGTCGGCTCCCGAACCCTCCCGGAACAGAGCGGTCGTACAACCACCCTCAGTAGAGATTGTGGCGTGATTTTCACAGTTGAGAGCGAAGATCGGCTAACTGGGTGGATGCCTGAATCCACTCGAACGGGCCTTGCTTTAATGATCAGTTAGGCGCGTTCCCGGCCCCTTGACCAACCGTGTAGTAACCCTCACAAGAGCCGCCTACACCCCGTTGTGGACACCTGCCGACCGGCCGGGTGAATCAAGACGGCCTCACGGGTGACTTGTCACGCGGAGTGCCTGCACCGAACGGGTCATCTCCGGCCCACGCCTCGACCAGGACGCGCTCGGCACCGGGCACCAGTCCGCTGATCAACTCGGGCTCGTCGAGCACCGTCCACGCCGTCGGCGGCTCGCAGGCCACCCGCGGCGTCGGGAACCCGTCACCCAGCCCGCGCACGAACGTGCGAACCGCCCGCGCCAGCGCCGCCGACACGTTGTGGGTGGCCCTCTCCGCGCTCGGCTCGGTGATGACGACGGCCCAGCAGCCGGGCTCCTCGTCCGAGCAGTCGCGGGCGTCCACGACCCGTGCACCGGTACGGCTGATGAGCGCGTCGCACGCGGCACGCGCCTGTTGCTCGTCCGCCGCCTCGACCACCACGGTGATCAGCAGCACGAGGTCGTCTTCGTTCATCGCGGTCCGGATTGTCCCTCAGCCGGGCCGCCTGGGTGGCGTCGGCCTCGTTTGGCCGTTCGGGGGTTGCGGGTGAGCCGAGCGTCTGGCTAGCTTGACGAAGCAACTTCATCGCCCGCCGAGTGGGAACCAGCGGCAGGGCATCTTCTGGGGGGAAGATCGATGAGCGCCGTGAAGCGCCTTTTTTCGCATGCGACCGTGAGCCTGTTCGTCGTCGGATCGACGGCTCCTTCGTCTCGTCGTCTGTTGCCGCGCGCCGCCTGACGCCCGCGTGACTCCCTGACCCGGCCGAGGCCTGCCGTGCCTCGCCGAGTCCCACTGCGCGTTGGGCCGGCTCGTGCTGCCCAACGGGATCTGAACCGAGAACTCGTCTCTGGGGGGACCAAAAAATGAGAGCTCTACGACGTCTCACAGCCGGTGCCGGCGCGGTGCTGGTGGCGGCGGCCATGACGGTGGCGGCGCCGTCCGCGGCGTTCGCGACCAAGGACCAGTGCGCGGGTGGCGCCAACGGGTTCGTGGACATCCCGGACAACCTCTCCGGTGTGATCGCGGACAGGAGGAACAACTCCGTCACCGACCTGTACCTGATGTTCGGCGGGGTGCAGGGCAAGAACCGGGGCTGGGCGTACCTGGGCTCCGCTCCCGGCACCAACTTCGGCGGAGACGGCTACCTCGTGTGGATGGACTGGTCCATCAACGGCGGGAGGACGTGGATGCAGTGCGGCCCGTTCAACACGAGGGCGGGGCTGCACAGCATCACCAGCGCGGCCAAGGACACGGACCCGACGTACAGCTTCAGGGCCGGTGCCCTCGTCAACGGTCAGCTCCTGCTGACGAACTGGATCTGAGCCGTGGTCGACGAGAGAGTGCGGGACGCACAGAAGTTCATCAACTCCTACAACGTCTCCGGCATCCCGAAGCTGGAGGAGGACGGCAAGACCAGCTGGTCGGTCATGTTCGCCCTCACGCGCGCGTTGCAGCACGAGCTGCGCATCACGGCGCTGTCCGACACCTTCGGACCGGGAACTCTCGGTGCGCTGCAACAGAACTACCCGGTGATCGACGGCCGCAACACGCACGCCAACATCAACCGCATCATCGGGCACGGCCTGTACTGCAAGGGATATTCCGCCGGCCTGGTGAACGGCACGTACAACAGCGAGATGTCCGCGTCGGTCACCCAGCTCAAGCGCGACATGGGGGTCGGCGGTGTCTTCACGGGCGACGGCGTGACGCCCAAGGTGTTCAAGGCACTGCTCACCATGGACCCGTACGTCCTGATCGACGGCGGCCGCAGCCAGGTCCGCGCGGTGCAGCAGTGGTTGAACGGCAACTACGTCGGGCGACGCGACTTCTTCATCATCCCGTGCGACGGCTACTTCTCGCGGGACGTGCAGAAGGCGCTGCTGCTGGCCATCCAGTTCCAGATCGGCATGGCGGACGGCGTCGCCAACGGCGTTTTCGGCCCTGGCACCAGGAGCGGCATCAGGAACAACCTGCTCTCGGTCGGCTCGTCCGGCACGTGGGTCTCGCTGTTCACCGCCGCAATGATCTTCAACCAGCGCGACGGCGTGGTGTTCGACAGCGTCTACACCTCCGAGCTCGCCGGCGCGGTGCAGGCGTTCCAGCGGTTCGTCGTGCTGCCGGAGACCGGTCAGGGCGACTTCCAGACGTGGGCCTCGCTGCTGGTCTCCACCGGTGACGAGACCCGCAGGGGCACCGCGCTCGACTGCGTCACGCAGATCACCCCCGCCCGTGCCCAGGCGTTACGCGGCGCCGGGTACCAGGTGGTCGGGCGGTACCTGTCGAACGTGCCGAACACCACGCTCAACAAGATGATCCAGCCGGGCGAGCTGAACACCATCGTGTCCAACGGCCTGCGCGTCTTCCCGATCTACCAGACCTTCGGTGGTGAGGCCGCCTACTTCAACCGCGAGCAGGGCATGGCCGACGCGCACGCGGCCATCTGGTGGGCCAAGTACCACGGTTTCAAGCCGGGCACGCGGATCTACTTCGCCGTCGACTACGACGCGCTCGACTACCAGGTGTCCGACAACATCATCCCGCACTTCCGGGGGATCAAGGAGGTCATCGCCGAGCACGGCGGTGGCTACCAGATCGGCATCTACGGTCCGCGCAACGTGTGCAGCCGGGTGCGCGCCGAGGGACTGACCACGGCGAGCTTCGTCTGCGACATGTCGACCGGGTTCTCCGGCAACCTCGGCTTCCCGATGCCGGTGGACTGGGCGTTCGACCAGATCTCCACGATCAGCGTGGGTTCCGGCGACGGGCTGATCGAGATCGACAACGACATCGCGTCCGGCCGCGACCTGGGACAGGTCAGCTTCAACCCGCCGGAGGCACCGGCCGGTGTGGACCGTCCGTTCGACATGAGCATGCGCAACGCCATGCTGCGCGACGTCCAGACGTACCTCGAGTCGATCGACGTGCCGGAGACCGGTGGCCCCGCCGCGGACGTCCTGTGGCCCAACAGCACCACAGACGCGTTCAACGTCATCATGAAGTACGACGGGCTGATCACCGAGCTGGCGCAGACGCTGCGGATGCGCAAGGCGGCGATCCAGTGCCCGCTGCTGTGGGAGTACCGCAAGTTCAACTCGCTCGACACCGCTGCCGACGCGGCGGTGATCGCCGGCGTCGACGGCGACTGCAGCACCGGTCTCGCGCAGATCTTCGCGTGGGTCGCGATCGACGCGCGGAACCAGTGCATCCGCGACGGCATCATCAACGGCGACATCATGAACAAGGACAACAGCGATCACATCAAGGCCGTCTGGAACAAGCTGCACTACGACCCGATCTACAACGTCAGCACGATCCCGCTGGTCCTCATCGAAGCGGCCCGGCTGATCACGCTGCCCCGTCCGCGCCTCGACTGGTTCGAGTACCAGTACCGGGACACCTTGGCCCGCTACAACGGCACCGGTCCGAAGGCCCAGGAGTACGGTCGGCAGCTGATCGGGTTGTTCCGCGTCTTCGAGAAGTACAACGCACCGATTCGAGGCCAGGCACAGTAGTGGACAGCACCAGCACCGAAGAGTCGCCGCGGTGGAAGTCGGTCGTCGGCTGGACCTGCGCCGTCGTGTTGAACGCCGGAGTGGGTTGCGCGGCGGTGATACCTCTCGCGATGTTCGCCTACGTCCTCATGAACACGGTCGGCGACTGGCTCGGCCTGACCGGCCGCGACACGAAGTTCGGCGGGGACGGCGAGTGGACCGAGGTGACGCTGGCGTCGGTGCTGGTGCTGTTCTGCGTCGGGGTGTACTTCGTCGTCAACAAGGTGGTCGCGCTCCTGCTGCCGAAAACGGCGCGAAGGCTGTTGTGGCTCGTCTCCGCAATCAGCGCCATCACTCCGGTCGTCGTGGTGATGATCGCGCCGCAGGTGTGGACCGCGATCAGCTGAAACCGAAGCTCTGGGGGAAGACATGGAACTCAACAACGCAGTTGCTCGACGAACAGTGCTGCGCGCGGGTGCGGGAGTGGCCGCGGTGGCGACCATCGTGCCGTTGCTGGAGACCGCCGCGGTCGCCGCGCCGGTCCAGCCGAAGGCCCGCGGCGTCGAGCACAGCGCCAACGGCTGGGAAATCGAGAACGGCGTGGACGCCGCCGGCCAGATCTGGACCCGCGAGGTGCAGGGCACGGGGTTGAAGGTGCCGTTGCGCATCGGGCTGGCGCAGGTCGTGCTGCACCACGTGATCCGCCGCTACCACTACAACGTCGACACCCTGCGGCCCGGTGAGGTCGTGGGCTTCCTGCCGCACGACCGCAAGCAGCCCGCCTACCAGAGCAACCACGCCTCCGGTACGGCGATCGACATCCGGCCCGGCTCGTACCCGGTCGGCACGAAGGAGCTGTTCGGCTCGCAGCGGGTGGCGATCCGCTCCATCCTCAACGAGTGCCGCGGGCTCGTGGCGTGGGGTGGCGACTTCGCCGTACCGGACGAGGCGCACTTCCAGATCGCGGTGAAGCCCGGTGACAAGCGGCTCGCGAAGCTCGTGGAGTCGCTCGCCGGGTTCAAGTACTAGGCAGGTCGCGGACAAAGGAAAGAATGCGCGTGACAGCGGTGCCGTCGTCGAGGAGTCCGGGCACGATGAACTCCTCGAAGGCGGTGCCGCGAATCCGGTCCGTCCCGGCGCGGGTGTCCGAAATCGGCACGATCTCGTCGTCCGCGCCGTGCAGCCACAACGTGGGCAGGTCGCCCAGCGCCGGCCCGAAGTTGACCTCGTCCATCAGGCCGGCCAGCTCGTCGGACGCGCCGTCCCACATGCCGAGCACCGGCGACACCAGCACGAGCGCCGCGACCCCCGCGTGCGTCTGCGCGTACCGGACCGCGGCCGGCGCGCCGGTGAAGTGTCCAATGAGGACGACCGGCAGGTCGGCGTCCCGCACCACCGCGGCCACGTCCTCGGTCACCACGGCCGGAACTCCCGTGGTGCGCAAGGCAAAGGCGATGCGCTCGCCGTGGGTCAGCACGGCGAGCCATCCTGGTGCGTCCATCTAGGAAGCGTAGAACGCGCTGATCTCGATCCGGCCGCCGGAACACACCGGCCCGAACGTCCACGGCACGGTCAGCGGCACCGTCTCGTCCGGTGGGATGGCCGCGGCCTTCGACGGCTCGGGCTGGCACGGACCATCGACCGGCTCGTCGCCCGACGGCACGACACCCCAGTGCAGGTTCGCGGAGGCCTTGCCGCCGGGCGCCAGCTTCAGCGCGGCGGGACCCGGATCGGCCTTGCGCTCCAGCTTCGTCGGCAGCGCGCCGGACGCGTTCTCCAGCTGGAAACCGCTGTAGCCGTTCAACGTGCACGGCATGGTGCCGGTGTTCGTGACGATGAACTTGCCGTACCGGTTGCCCGCGCCGGCATCGGTCGGTTCGACCTGGCCCTTCAACGCCGACGAGTCGCAGCGCTTCACGACCGGGACGGCGGCCTCCGAGTCGGCGGGGGCGGCGGTGGAACTGGAGGTCGACGTCGGCGGGGTCGACGTCGGCATCGTCTGGGTGCCGGTGTCCGCGGTTCTGCCGCCGCAGGCCGTCGCGGAAGCAAGCACCAGCAGGCCGCAAGCGATCGTCCACCGTCGAGTCATGGGTGCACCTCCTACCACCGAAGGATGTGCCCAAATATCAACTCGGCCACACAACGTGCCGGTAATTCACTCGATGGGCTGGCGATGAGCCGCCTGCCTGGTCTCGTACCTGGTCAGGAGCACGCCGTCGGGAAAGGTCCTGGTCTCCACCAGAGTCAGGTCCACCCAGTTGTCCAGGGCCGTGAAGAACGGCGTGCCGCCGCCCATCAGGACCGGCGCGGTGACCAGCACGTACTCGTCGATCAGCCCGGCCCTCATCGCCGCCGCGGCGAGAGTGGCGCCCCCGATGTCCATGGGCTCGCCGTCCTCGGCCCTGAGCCGGGCGATCTCGGTGACCGCGTCGCCGGTGACCAGGCGGGCGTTCCAGCCGACCGCGCTGATCGTGGAGGAGAACACCACCTTCGGCATGGCCAGCCAGCGGCGGGCGTACTCGATCTGCGCCGGGGTCACACCGGGCTGCTCGGCGGCGGTCGGCCAGTGGGAGCTCATCGTCTCCCACAGCTTGCGCCCGTACAGCGCCAGGCTCGTCGCCGCGACCCGGTCGGACCACCACCCGAACAGCTCGTCGCTCGGCGCGCTCCGGCTGAGTTCGCCGCCGGGCCCGGCGATGTAGCCGTCCAGCGACACGTTCATGGCAAAGGTCAGTTTCCGCACGCCGTCAGCCTCCCGTGAGTCCTGTGTCAGGCATGCAGACCGGCACGGTGCGGAGAAGTCATCGGTCTTTCAGGACTGGGCAGCCGACCTGATGTCCCAGCCGTCGGGCAGCACCGACATGCCCTTCACCGCCGCGGTCCACAGGTACGTCCAGGCGATCCGGCCGTCCGGCAGCACCACGCGCACGCGCCGGTAGTCGTCGCCCTCGTACTCGTCGAGCATCGGCAGGGCCTCCTCGGGCGACCGCAGCCTCAGCACGAAACCGGGCACGCCCAGGCCGGCGCCGGGACGCAGGGCGGGGTAACCCAGGCCCGTGTCGAACAACGTGCCCGGCAGGTGGGTCTCCTCGGCCTCCACGACGTGCGGCTCCATCAGGTGCCAAGCGTTTGCGCCCGGTTGGAGGGTGCCGTAGACGAACAGCAGCTCGGGCCAGTCGTCGGCCGACGGGTCGCCGTGCACCTCGGTCACGTCCAGTCCGTCGGTCACGGCAGGCCTCCCGCCCAGCACGCGGGCGTGTCGCTGCGAGACGTCCGCGCAACGGACCATACGGCCGTTCACGAGCACGGGCATCCGCTTCTTGGAGCCCGCGGTGTAGGCGAGCACGCTGTCGACGACACCGCCGTTGTAGAGCACCACACGGCCCGTGTGCAGGCGTACGAGGCGATAGCGCAATCCGCGGCCCTCACAGCGGTCCAGCACGCGCAGCTGCTCGGGCGTGGCGAACCAGACGGAGTGCTCCTCGACGTGGCCGGGCTCGGCCGCGAGGGTCGCGGGGCGCTGGCCGTCACGCGCGCGCATGCCCGCGGCCCAGACCGCAGAAAGGCCCTCGCACCGTGCGCGCAGCACGACCGCGGGGCCTTCGAGTCCGAGCTCCTCGCGGAGCCAGGTGACCTTGCTGGGGTTGGCGTTCGAGCCGTAGCCGAGCACCGGCATTCGGGCCGCCAGTGGCGGCTCACCACGGTTCGCCAGCCATTGGTCTAGATCGATGTCCTCCGGCTCAACCCGCCAGCCCGACTCCATCCTGAGGTCCGGTCGCACTGGCCAGCCCGTTTCGTCGACGTGGACGAAACAGTGGTCTGGACGTGTGCCCGGATAGGGCTCCGCCGGATGGCTTTCGTCGGTAAACGGTTGGGCCATTGGTCCATTGTGCCAGGGCGAGGGGCCAGATTGCGCCCCCTGATCGTGACCCATCCGATGTCTAAGCGCAGTTCCTAGGGGGTTAGTGAGATCATTCACTTCGCATTCGAGTGACTGACCCGATGTCTAACTGCCGACACTCCGACGAGTCTCAAGCGTGCAGAGGTCCTCAGTTGAACTCGGGATGCGCCTCCGGGTGCGCGTCCCACCACTTGCGGTACTCCGGATTGCGGTCGAGCACCGACCGGTAGGCGTCGGCGGCGCACGCGAACACCTCGTGCGCGCGCCCCGCCACCGGCGAGTCCCGCCGCGTCGCCACGAAGATGTCGGTCATCAACGGCATCCCGCGCAGCCGCCTGATCACGATGCCGTCCCCGGTGCGGGACGGTGCCGCGGCGAACGACACGCAGCCGCCCGCCACCAGGCCGCGGGCCATGCTCGCCTCACCGGTGTGGTGCGTGAGCCGCGGCACGAACCCCGCGTCCGCGCAGGCCTGGAACATCTGCGTGCGGCTGCCGATGTGCTGCTTGGGCGGGGTCACCCAGTCGCGGTCGGCGAGCTGGGCCAGGTCGATCTCCTCCTGGCCGGCCAGCGGGTCGGACTCCGACAGCGCGACGAACGCCGGTTCGGTCACGAGCTTGCGCAGCTCGATGCCCGCCAGGTCACGCGCCTGCATGCCGTCGAAGAACTCGAACAGCGCCACGTGCACCTGGCCCGCTTCGAGCATGTCCACGATCTCCGACGACGACGGCCGCACCTCCGCGCGCACGTCGGCGTTGAGCTGCCGCAGGTTCTCCACGATCTTCGCGAAGTACAGGATCGGGATGCAGCCCAGGAACAGCGGTCCGCACCGGTCGGTCGCCTTCGTGGTGCTGATCAGCTGGGCCATCTCGTCGAGCACGAGCCGTGCCGTACCGAGCACCCGTCTGCCCAGGTCCGTGGGCTCGCACCCGTTGCGCGACCGGTCGAACAGCTGCCCGCCGACCAGTCTCTCGACGGTGCGCAGCTGGGCGCTGAGCGCGGGTTGGGTCAGTCCGAGCCGCGTCGCGGCCCTCGTCACGCTGCCTTCCTCGGCGATGGTGCGAACCGCGCGGAGGTGGCGGAGCTCCAGCTCGGGCATAAAGACCTTGTATCCCCGTTCTGAATGCGCCGCCACCCTTCGATCGGGCCATAGTGGTGGCAGTCATCCGGCCCGGCGCTTGCGGCAGCGTCCGAGGTCCGGCGCGGGAGGGTGCGCACCCCTTCGGCTCGACGCTGCTGCCGCGCACCCTGCGCTCCGCGGCAGCAGCGTCGAGCCCGGTCCCGGGTCAGGGGATCACGACCGCCGCGCCCGTGACGGTCACCCGGCGGTCCTCGCGCGTGGCGTCGACCTCCAGCCGGGACGGCCTGCCCATGTCCTCGCCCTGGCTGATGACGAACCGTTGCGGCCCTTCGAGGTCGCGCAGGTAGCCACCGAACGCGGCGGCGGCAGCGCCCGTCGCGGCGTCCTCCACCACGCCGCCGACCGGGAACGGGTCGCGGGCGTGCACGAGGTCGGCGGACTCGCGCCAGAACAGGTGCACGGTCGTCAGGTCGTGCGCCAGCATCAGGTCGCGCAACGCGTTGAAGTCGTAGTCGAGGTCCGCGAGCTGTTCGCGGGACTTCAGCGGGATCAGCAGGTGCCGCGCGCCGCCGAAGCCGACGTGCACCGGGCCGTCGCCGATCTCCTGGTACCCCAGCGCTTCCAGCGCCTTGCCGACGAGCTCCGGGTCCGCCTCGGACGTGCTGGTCGGCACGCTGGTCAGGCTGGCGGTGCCGGCCGCGGTCTCGATGGTGATCTCACCGGCCGGCGTGTGGAACGTCAGCGACCCGTCCCCGATCCGCTCCGCCAGCGCGACGGACGTGGCGATGGTCGCGTGGCCGCAGAACGGCACCTCCGCCTCGGGGCTGAAGTACCGGACGTCGAACTCGCGCCCGCCCCGCGGCAGCACGAACGCCGTCTCCGAGTAGCCGACCTTCGCGGCGATGACGCGCATCTCGTCGTCGGACAGGCCGGTCGCGTCGAGCACGACACCGGCCGGGTTGCCGCCCGCCGGGTCCTTCGTGAACGCGCTGTAGCGCAGCACGCCCTGGTCGGTCATGCCCTCTCCCACCGTGTAACCGTGCTGGAGCCTGCCGAACACGTACTTGCTGGTGACGTACTTGAACCCGGCCTTCTCCAGCACGCGTCCGGACGCGACGTTCTCGGCCTGATGGCCCGCGAACACACGGGGTTTGAGGGCGAGTGCCTTGTCCCGCAGCACCACGGCGATCCGGCTGGCGAGGCCGCGGCCCCAGTGGTCGGCGTCGACCCAGTAGCCGATCTCCATCTCGTCGGGACGGCGGACGACCAGCTGCCCGATCCCGACGACGACGCCGTCCTCCACCACCGCGTGCAGGCCGAAACCGTGTTCTTCCCAGTGCCGCAACGCCTGTTCGTGCCGTTCGGCCACGTACTCCGGGGTCCAGGGCTTCCCGTCGCCGACGTACCTCGTCATCCGCGGGTCGGTCGCCCAGCGCAGCAGGTGCTCGAAGTGCTCGTCTGCCCAACGCACGAGTTCCATGCGATCCATGGTGCCTCAGCGCAGTTGCGGGAGTAGCCCCTCGCAGGTGCGGACCACGACCTGCGCGGCCCGGCGCTGGTCGTTCGGCGCGTGCACGTCGGCGGCCTGCGCCTGCCACCGCACCAGCGCGTCGAGCAACGCCTCCCGCTGCTCGCGCGGATCGGCCTCGTAGTCGAAACCCAGGCGCGCCAACGGGGTGGTGCCCTCGGCGCCGACCAGCCGCAACGCCTCGGCCTGCAGCTCGGCCGGCAGTTTCGTGCGTCCGGCCTGCAACGCCGCCACGAGCCGCAGCTCGCGGAAGTCGTGCGCGGAGGCGACGACCCGTTCCAGGTCGGCCATCAGCTTGCGGGCGTTCTGCCGCGGCTCCATCCGGAACAGCACGTCCAGCGCCAGCAACGCCGACCGCGCCTTGAGGATCTCGCGGCGTTCGGTGAAGTGGATCGCGATCGAGTCGCGCAGCTCGCCCAGGCCGCTGCGCTGCACGAGCTGGCCGGTGAGCTTGACCTGCGTGTCGAAGCCCTGCCGGATCAGCGCGGTGATCAGCCGGACGCCGAAGATGCCGAACCGTTCGAGCAACGCCTGCCGCACGGCCGGTTCCATCGCGACCGGGAACTGCTCGCCGACGAACCGGTCCGCCGACAGCAGGTGGTCCTCGAGCTCCTCACGGCCGAGCGAGGCCAGCACGCGCAACGCCGCGAACTCGTCCTCCCGCAAGGTCTTCGCGGCCACGGCCAGCAGCCCGGCGACCGAGACCACGTTCTGGCACAACGGTTGCACGGCCACGTCACGGCGGTAGCGGCGGGCGATCTGCTTGGCCGACGACAGCGCGTCGATCCGCCCGGCGCCGATCTCGTCGGCGCGGGCGAGCACCGCGACCGTGTGCACGTTGGACACCCTGGCGATCGGGTGGTCGTTGGCGGCCTGCAGGAACTTCAGGTCGTCGTCCTGCACGTGCCGCATCAGGTACAGCAACGCGTCCGCCTCGCCCAGCACCTGCTCCGGCGTGGCCTCGGCCGGCGTGTCGATCAGCACGACGTCCCGCAACGTCCGCGCGGGCCACTCGACGACGACGCGGTCGGCGCGGTCGAACTGGCCGATCTCGACGTGGTGCCTGCCGCCCCGCCTGCCCACCGCGACCTCGTGCGGGCGGCCGGGTCCGGAGAACACGTGCGCTCGCGGTTCGGTGCCGTTGCGGTACCAGACGAAGGAGTTCAGCGGCGCGAACTCGTCGCCGATCAGCGCGCTGACCACAGTGGACTTGCCGATGCGGGAACGACCGGCGACGGCCACGCGGACCGGTTCGGTGTAGCGCTCGACGTGGGAGCGCAACCAGCCGGTGGCCCGCGGGCTGTCGCGGTAGACGGCCAGTGCCTCCTGCAGCATCGACCAGACGACGCGGTCCAGGGTCACGCGGAGAGCTCCATCGCCGGACCGCCGAGTGCCTGCACCCGCTTGTAGAGCGTGATCAGCTTGTCCAGCTCCTTGCGGCCCTCCCGCAACCGGCGTTCGCGCTCGGTCTGGTCGTCCTGCACCGCGCGCTTGGCGCTGCGGGCCGACTCCAGCAACGTCTCCTGCAGCTCCTCGGCGAGGGTGCTGAAGTGGTTGCGCAGCGAGCGCTGGATGTGCCGGCCGGCGTCGCGGACGTCCTTGGAGAACTTGATGAAGAAGTCGTCCACGTGCCGTTGCGCGGCGGCCTTCGCGGCGGCCTGGCGGCGCTTCAGCCTCTGGTCGCTTTCGTCCAAAATGGACTTACCGCCGAACAGGGCGCCGGCGCCGAGCGAGACCACGTTGATCAGCGGCAGCCCGGCCAGCGAGGTGACCAGGCCGAACATCAGCACACCGCCGTACGAGCCGCGCAGACCGGTGAAGAGCTTCTGCGGCACGGAGAACGGCTCGATCTTCGGCTTGTCCAGCTTGCCGACCGGCTCCAGCAGGTCGTCCGGCAGCACCGAGCCGGGGATCAGGTCCTCGCGGTAGACCGGGAAGTTCTTGGCGACCTTCGCGGCCACCCACTCCGCGCGTTCCATCAGCCAGGCGAAGTTCGTGGTGGCGGCCTCGTTGAGGTTGTCCTCCAGCCACTGCTCGAACTTGTCCCAGCCGATCGCGGGGTCGGCCTCGTCGTAGGTCTTGTCGACCTCGCGCAGGATCTTGCGGGTGCGGTCGCGCAGGTCGTACTCGACGTCGGAGATCAGGTCGGCCATCTCGTCGTTGAGCACGTTCTGCCAACGGGCGGACCGGCGCCGCAGCTCGTCGACCCGTCGCTGGGCCTCCTGCAGCGTCGAGATGGTGGCGGCCGTGTGCGACGAGTCGTGGGCCGTCAGCTCTTCCCGCAACGGCGTGACGAGCTGGCTGATCGCCGACGAGGCCACGACGGCGACGGCACGACGGGCCAGGAGGTCCGCCGACGCCACGATGTCCCGCTGCACGCAGGCCAGCAGCTCGGGGAAACCGGACTCGGTGTTGAGCCGCTGGTCACCGGTCTTGGCCGCGCGCAGGCGCAGCGCCGACGACACCGGGATGAGCTTGGCCGGAATGCCGGCGCGGGCGAGCAGGGCCTTGTTGCGCTCCACGACCGTGCGCCAGGCCGGCACCAGGTCGATCTTGGTGACGACCACGGTGACGTTCGGGCAGGCCTCCATGACCTTCTTGAGCAGCGCCATCTCCGCCGCCGTGAGCTCACCGGTGGCGTCGGAGACCAGCAGCGCGGCGTCGGCCTGCAGCAGCGTCGCGAACGTGCTGGCGGTGTGCGCGGATCGGGTGTCACCCACGCCGGGGGTGTCGATCAGGACCAGCCCGTTGTCGAGCAACGCGCGCGGGATGCCGATCTCGGCGCGCACGACGTGTTGCGAGCGGGCGGTGGTGACCTGCTTGGTCACCTGCTCGATCGGGACCGCGATGCGCTCGGTCGGCGTGTGGAAGATCGACCCGCGGGCGGAGGCGTTGCGGACCAGCGCGGCCGACGGCGTCTCCGCGTGCTGCACGAACGTGGGCACGGTGGTCGTGATGTCGTCGCCGACCGCGCAGACGGGGGCGTTGAGCAGGGCGTTGACCAGCTGGCTCTTGCCCTGCTTGGACTCGCCGACGACGAGAACGCGCAACTTGGGGTCGAGCTGCTGAGCCCGCTTCTCGCGCAGCCGGGCCTCGAGGTCGGGCCTCCGGTGCGTGACGCAGGCGTCGATCGTGTCGTCGAGCACGTCGAGCCAGGGCGGTGCCATCACCTGACTCATAGTGCCGTGTTCACCCCCTTGGGTGAAAGCCTCGAACGCAAGACCGGTTCCGTTCGGGGGAGACGGGGCTGTTCGCGGCGGGCGGTGATGTTGCTCACCGAGCAAACCGCGATGCCGGTTTTGCCTGGTAGACGCCGAACCGGCCCTGTCCACGTGAGACAGGGCCGGTCCGCGATGGGGAGAGTGGCTCAGCCGAGCAGGCCGTGCAGGTCGAGGTCGCCGACCACCGGCGCGTGGTGCGCGACGTCGGTGACGGTGTTGACCACGTTGCCGACGCCGGCGGTGTGGTCGACCAGGCCGGTCGCGGAGTGGGTCACACCGGTGACGGTGTCGACGGCGCCGGTCGCGGCGTGCGTGGCCTGGCCGACGGTGTCGAGGGTCTGGACGCCGACGTGGCCGTCGGTGATGTGGTTCAGGCCCGAGACGTTGAGGGAGCCGATGCCGGCGTCCCCGCCGCCGAGCACGCCCAGGGTGTCGTGGGTCAGGCCGGTCACGCCGCCGAGGTGGCCGAGCACGCCGTCGACGCCGGGAACGGCGTGACCCGCGGTCGCCAGCGTGCCGTCGACCGTGGAGGTCGCGGTGTCGGCCACGTCGAGGGCGGCACCGGTGACCGGGGACGCCGTGTGGTCGAGGACGGAGGTCACGTCGTTGACCGCGGAGAAGTCGCCGCCGAGGCCCACGTTGGACGAGGTGAGCGCGCCGAGGGTCTTGTTGGCGGCCATCAGGTTGAGGCCGTTGCCGTCGACCGCGAGCACGCCGGCGGACGAGGTGTGCAGGTCGCTGAGGTTCACACCCGACGAGGTCAGCTGAGACGTGACCGCCTGCAGCTGGCTGATGGCGCCGAGCGGGCCCTGCGCGAGGAGAGCGTCCGTGGGCAGCTGGAGGTCGAGACCCTCGACGGTGGGCAGACCGTCGACCGCGGGGACCAGGTCGAGGACCAGCGGGATGACCTCCTGCACGTCCACGGCGGTGATGTCGGCCAGGCCGGCCTGCTCCAGCGTGCCCTGAGCGTCGGCGGCGAAAGCGGCCTTGAGAGCCGGGTCGCTGAGAAGGTTGAGCACGAAGTCGTGGAGCGTGCTGGTCGACTCGATCATCTGAGGGACTCTCCTGTTGAAGCACGTATCAATTGGTGTGTGCCGGAAAGCTATGAGAGCGGGCCCGTCCCCGACATCGGGGATCACTCCCAGTAGATCCCCGTTCCCCAATGGGGTGACGCTCGTTGAGCCCCTAGGGGATTAGGGGCGGTGCTTGAGTGCCTCTTGTTCACCCGTGTAGGTACTGGTCGCTGCTGCGAACAGGTGAGGAAGAGACTTGGCGTACGTACTCGGAGTCGATGTCGGGACCACCCGCACGACTGCTGCCGTGTGCCGCCTCGACGGCGCCAGGGAGGCCGAGATCGCCCTGGTCGTGCCGTCGTTTCTGCAGCTCACGGACGCTGGGACGTTCTCGGTGGGCGAGCTCGGCGCCGTCGGGTGGACGGCCACCGGCTTCGCCCGCAGAGTCGGTGACGCGGTGCCGTTCTCGCTGGGCCCGGAGATCTGCCCGGCCGAGGAGCTCACCGCGTTGCTGATCATGTGGGTGATCGGCGAGGTGGTCGCCCGAGAGGGTGAACAGCCCCGTCACGTGGCCGTCAGTCACCCGGCCGGGTGGGGCCCCTATCGCCGCGGGCAGCTCCACGCCGCGCTGCGGGCGGTCGGTGTGCACGACGTGACGCTCGTGCCGGAACCGCTCGCGGCCGCGGAGAACCACGCCGTGCGCTCGCGCGTGCTGCCGGACTCGTCGTTGGCCGTGTTCTCGCTCGGCAGCCACGCGTTCGCCGCGTCGGTCGTGCGGCGCACGCAGGGCCGCACGTTCGAGCTGGGCAACCACGTCGAGGGCATCGACCACCACACCGGCGCGGACTTCGACGACCTGCTGGCCGCACTGGTGCGCGGCCGGCTCGGCAAGGACGGCGTCGTGTCGGTCGCCGAGTGCGAGGCGGCCAAGCGGGCGTTCGGGCCGTCCGTCGTGATCAGCGGCGTCGAGATCACCCGCGACGAGTTCACCGAGGAGATCCGGCCTTCCGTCGACCACCTGGTGAGCACCTTCGTGCGCGCGCTGGGCGCTGTTCAGCCCGATGCGGTGCTGCTCGTCGGCGGCGGCTGCCGGATGCCGATGATCGGCGACGCGCTGTCGGCCGCGGTCGACTGCCGCGTGCTGGCCGAGGCGGCGCCGGAGCTCTCGGTCGCGAAGGGCGCCGCCGTGGCCGCACGGCTGGTCGTCGTGGGTCCAGAAGCCGAGCCCGAACCGTTCGACACCTCCGTGCTGGTCCACACCCGCGAGGCGTCGTTGCGGTTCCCGGTCGGCGAGATCGCCGGTCCGGAGGACGACGAGTTCACCGCGCCGCCGCCCCGCCCGCCGGTGGACGTGTCCCCGCTGGACCTGCCGCCGCCTCGGGTGAAGCGCATGGCGAGCGCGTTGAAGCCCGTCGGGCGGCGGTCCGACAAGTCCCGCAAATTCGACGATGAGGATGGCCGTTGAGCGTGACCACGCGAGCCAGGTTGGTGCTGGACGCTTCCGTGCGAGGTGTGCTCGACCGGATCAACGACGCCGCTGAGGGCACCCGCCTGCGCGTGGTCGTCGCGGCGCCTGGTGGTCACGGCAAGACGGCCGTGCTGGAGGAGATCACCAACTCCGCGGTGCGCGTGGTCGACGACGCGCACCTGCTGGACGACGCCTCCCTGCGCGCCCTGGCCGCGGAACCGCTGCTGGTGCTGGCGTACCGGCCCTGGCCCCGGCGTTCGGTGCTGGCCGAGCTGACCCGTGGCGCGGTGGTCGTGCCGCTGGCGCCGTTCTCCCGCGAGCAGGTCCGCGAGTTCCTGCGCGCGCCCAAGCCCGTGGTGGACTTCGTCTTCGCGCAGACCGGTGGCGTGCCGGCGTTCGTCGAACGGCTCGGGGCGGCGTCCGAGGTGTCGGCCGAGGTGCTGTCGGCGTTCCGGGCGGACCTCGACTGGCTGGACGCGGACCTGCAGAAGTTCCTGCTGGCCGCCGAAGCCGGCGCGGCACAGCGGCTGGATCTCCTGTCGGCCTTGCTGGACAAGGACTTCGACGAGGTCAGCGACATCATCGAGGCCGCGCGGGCCACCGGGATGCTGGCCGAGGACGGCACCCTGCTGCCGTTGGCGCATCGGGCGGTCGGGGCGCTGACGCGTGCCGAGCGGCGGATCGCGGTGCGGCAGAAGCTGGCGCAGCTGCAGCTCGAACGCGGTGGCCCGGTCCTGGAGCTGGTGCGGCCGTTGCTGGACAGCGGCATCGGCGGACCGGTCTTCGCCGCTGCCGCGCGTGAGGCGCTCGCCTCCGATCCCGCGCTCGCCGCCCGGTTGTTCGCGGCTTCCACCGGCGGTGGGGCGCCCTCCGCCGAGACCGCCGCCTCCTGGGCCACGGCCGCCGCGATGTCCGGGGACCTGGACGCGGCCCTGCGCCTGGCCGACCAGGTGATCAGCGCTCCCGACTCGTCGTACCGGCGCACGGCAGCCGAGGTCGCGGCCGTCGCCTTGGCGCACCGGGGCCAGCTGGCCAGGAGCACCGAGCTGTTCCGGTGGGCCGCCACGCCGTACGCGGCCGCGTTCGCCGGGATCGGGCTGATCGGCACCGGGCACCGGTTCGACGAGGCCCCGCCGCAGCCGCCGACGATGCTCGGCGGGGCGGCTTCCCTGATGCTGCAAGGAGTCCGGCAGTCGGTCTCCGGCGCCGAGACCGCCGCACTGTCCACTTTGGTGCGCGCCTCGTCGATGCTCGAACCCGCCGGCGGTGCGGTGCTGCTGCCGGACAGCCCTGCCGCGCTGGCGGCCTTGGTGGCCGTGCACTGCGGCGAGCCCAACGTCGCCGAGTCGGTGCTGGACCGGGCGGTCGAGTCCGCGACCGGTGGTGTGCTGATGTCGGTGCGGCACCGGCTGCTGCAGTCCTGGCTGCACATGTTGCGGGGCAACCTGGCGGTCGCCCGCGAAGGCCTGATGTCGGTGCGCGGAGCGTTCGAGCCGCGCGACTGGATCTTCGCGGTGGCGCTGGAGGTCGGGGTGGCTCGGCGCAACAGCGACCTGGCCACCCTGCGGCGCACGTGGGAGCAGGCCTGCGAGGCCGTGCTCCGGCATCCGGTCGACCTGTTCTCGTTGCTGCCGTTGGGAGAGTTCGCCGCGGCCGCGGCCCGGTTGCGGGACCAGGACCGGCTGGCGCCGCACTTGCGGCAGGCCCTGGGGTTGTTGAAGTCGCTGGGGAATCCGCCGTTGTGGACCACCCAGCTGCACTGGAGCCTGCTGCACGCGGCGATCATCGACGAGAACACCGCCGCGGCCGAGGAACACGCGGCCGCCTTGGCGGTGAACCGGGAGCACTCGCGGTACTGCGGCATCGTCTCGGTCGCCGCCGAGTGCTGGCTCGACGTGGTGGCCGGGAAGGTCGATCCGGACCGGGTCGAGGTGGCTGCCCGCAGCCTGCACGCCGTCGGGCTGTGGTGGGACGCGGCTCGGCTGGCCGGGCAGGCGGCCATCCGGACGGCTGATCGGCAGGCGATGGTCCGGCTGCTCGACTGCGCCCGGTTGTTGCAGGGGCGGCCGGTTTCCGCCCGGCGCGCCGGGGAGAGCGAGCCGGTGGGCGTGGCCGAGGACGCCGGGAAGCTGAGCGACCGCGAGCGGGAGGTGGCCCGGCTGGTCCTGGAGGGGATGACCTACAAGCAGGTCGGGGACCGGTTGTTCATCTCGGCCAAGACCGTCGAGCACCACATGGCCCGGATGCGGCAGCGGCTGGGGAGCACTTCCCGGTCGGATCTGCTGGCTCAGTTGCGGCACATCGTCGGGGCATAGGGCGCGAGCGAGCCGCCCGCCGCACCGAACCCGCCGGTGGGCGCCTGTGCCCCGATCGAAGGCATCTGCGGTGCGCCTTCTCGTGGGAAAATTGCTCCGATTGAGCGAGTAAAGGTTGTGACGCCGCGAGATCGCGGTACGCCCGTTGGGGCGAAGGGCCCCGCCCATCGGGACGGTGTGGTTTGCTGGCGGTAGGCTTCCGCACCGTTGCTCGCCGAGCAGGTCTTAGGTGGATCGATTTGCCGAGCCAGGACGACGCGAGACCGTCACGTCCGATGGGGCGTGACGAACTGGCGCGCGACTGGGCGATCAAGGTCAGTCGTACTGCGTACGTACCGCTGTCGGCGGCGAAGCTGACCGAAGAGCTGCGTGAGCTGTTGAACCTGGTGGCCGAGGCGCTGGCCCAGGACCCGGCCGCGGCCGGTCAGGTGGGGACCAGGCTGGTCGAGATCCACTGCGTCGGTGCGGAGAGCCTGCGGAAGTCGGTCGAGATCCTGGCCGACTTCGTGGCGCAGGAGGGGGCCGACGCGCATCGGGCGGCGCTGGTCATCGGCGCGGTGTCGGCGGCGTACACCGGGGCCATTCAGGCGTTCGTGCTGGAGCAGCAGGAGAGCGTCAGTCAGGCGCTGCTGCGGGCGAACCGCGCGGTGCAGCTGGATCTGCAGGCCAGCGAGGAGCGGTTCGAGGACATCTTCGCGCACTCGTCCACCGGTATCGCGATGGTGAGTCTGGACGGGGAGCTGGAGCGGGCCAACGCGGCACTGTGCACCATCCTCCGCCGGGACGACGTTGCCGGGATGACGCTCACGGATCTCATCGCTCCCGCGGATCTGCCGCTCGTCAACGACGCGCTGGCGGGCCTGAAGTACGGGCGGATGCGGCGGGTCGAGGAGCGGCCCCGGTTGATCGACCGGGACGGTGAGCACTTCCGGGTGTTGCTCGCGGCCACGGTGCAGAAGGACGCGGAGGACAACCCGAAGCACTTCGTCGTGATGATCGACGACGACAGCCAGCTGACGTTGCTCGGCGGGCGGTTGCAGTACCAGTCGTTGCACGACGCGCTGACCGGGCTGCCGAACCGGCAGTACCTGACGACGCGGCTGGAGTCGTTGCTGCACAGCGACATCGAGCACGGCGTGACGCTGTACCACCTCGACCTGGACGCGTTCGCGGTGATCACGGACGGCCTCGGGCGCGAGATCGGTGACAAGGTGCTGAAGCTCGTGGCCGAGCGGCTGTCGGCGGTCTTCTCCAGTGAGAAGGCCATGGTCGCGCGCCTTGAGGGTGACGAGTTCGCGGTGCTCGTGGAGAACGGGCCCGACACGCCGGACGTCGACACGACGATTCGGATGATCGAGCACGAACTGGCCGAACCGGTCTACTTCGGTGATCACGGGGTGGCGGTGTCTGCGACCATCGGGGTGTTGCCGCGGCTGACTCCCGGCGAACACCCGGCCGAGGTGCTCAGGGCGTCGGACATGACGCTTCGGCGGGCCAAGCGAAGTGGGCGGCGGCAGTGGGGGCTGCACGACGCCACGCAGGACAAGCGGGAGCAGGAGGAGTTCGCGCTCGCCGCGGTCATGCCGGGGGCCTGGGAGAGCGGCGAGATCGACGTCGTGTTCAACCCCGTGATGAAGCTCGACGGGTCGGGGCGGATCTGCGTCGAGGCCGAGCTGAACTGGCGGCACCGGGACGTCGGGCTGATCCCGCACGAGAAGTGCGTGTCGATGGCCGAGCACACCGGGTTGATGCTGCCGCTCGGCGAGTGGATGTTGCGCCGGGCTGCCGAGGCGGCCCGCGGGCACGACGAGATTCTGGCGGTGTGCCTGACCGCGGGCATGGCCAACAGCCCGGACCTGGTGCGGGACGTGCGGCGGGTGCTGGCGGACACCGGGCTGCCGGCCGCGCGGTTGTTGCTGGGCTTTCCGGTGCACGTGCTCGCGTCGGAGGACAGCGAGGCCGCCGACAACCTGGACCTGTTGTCGGACATGGGGCTTCACATCGGGGCGCGGGACTTCACCGGGTCCACGGCGGAGATCGAGCTGGTGCGCGAGCTCGGGGTGACGGCCGTGCGGGTGAAGGGGCGTGCTCAGAAGCCCGATGAGCTGGTGTCACACGTGCTCAGCGACCTCGTCGTGTTCGTGCACGAGGCCGGTGGGCTCGTGGTGGTCGACACGATCGAGGACGCTGAGCAGCTGGACTGGTGGACTGAACTCGGCGCCGACGCCGGGGTCGGGCCGGTGTTCTGCGTTGAGCCGACTACGCAGTGGCCCGACGCGGGTTGAGGTGCACGAGGATCAGCGCGAAGCCCGCGATGGTCACCATGCGCAGGGCGGCGGTGATGCCGTTCCAGTCCTTCGACTGCCACATCGCGAACCACTCACCGCCGACGGTGATGAAGCCGCCGAGGAACAACGCCACGATCATCAGCAGACCGGCGGAGGCGAACCTGCGCGCGCTGTCCTCCCGGTCGCGGAGGTACGCGATGGTGCCCGCGGTCAGCAGGACCGCGGAGACGGCCTCCCACGCGATGATCGCGACGTAGACGATCGTGACGACGGCGGGACTGGTGATCGCCCGCCACTTCAGTTCCTTGCCGAACGTCGTGTCCATGGCGAGGACGTGTTTCACGAAGGCCTCGTTGGTGCCGTAGTCCGTGACGTTCCCGAGCACCACGAGAAGCATGTTGAGCGCGATGAACCCCACGGTCACCGCGACAACCGCGCGCAAGCTGCCGACCCGAGCAAGAAGACGCATGGCGCGGACAGTAACCGATGGGGTGCAGCCGGTGAGCCCCTTCTCTCCACTTGAGAATGATCAGCGTTGCGCGCACGGGTCCTGGAACGTCACCTGCGGCATGCGCTCCGCCCACAGCTCAGGTGTGAGCACACCTCGGGTGGCGTTGCAGATCCGGTCGACCTGGTGGCCGACGTCGAGGTCCCACAACCGCACGACCCCGTCGGCGTTGCCGGTGGCGAGCACCCGGCCCTGCGGCGCGAACTGGACGAACGGTTCGGCCGCCCAGTCGCCGGTGATCTGCTGGCCCAGGTCGGCGGGCTCGGCCGGGTCGGTGATGTCCCACAGCCGGAACGTCCGGTCCGCGCTGCTGGTCGCGAGCAACCGGCCGTCCGCGCTGATCGAGAGCGTGCTGATCGTCCCGGTGTGCCCGTGCAGCTCGCTGATCTGCACCGGGTGCTCCAGGTCGCGCACGTCGAAGAAGCGGATCACCCTGTTCTGCCCGGCGATGATCAGCGTCTTGCCGTCCGGGGTGAAGGTCGCCCGGTTCACGATCTGCGGGTCGTCGATCGGCTTGCCGAGCAGCCTCGGCTTCGCCGGATCGCTCACGTCCCACAGGCGGACCGTCCGGTCGCTGCTCGCGGTGGCGAGCGTGCGGCCGTCCGGACTGAACTCCGCGTCGTTGACGTAGCCGTCGTGGCCGGTCAGCGGCTCGCCGATCGGCACCGGCCGGGCGGGGTCGCGCACGTCCCAGAACCGCACCGACTCGTCGTCGTGGCTGGTCAGGAGCACCTGGCCGTCCTGGCGGAACAGCACCACCGCCGCGAACCGGTTCGGCAGCACGAGCGGTTGGCCCAGCGGTCGCGCGTGCGCGGGGTCGGCGATGTCCCACAGCCGCACGGTTCTGTCACCGGCCGCCGTGGCGAGCACCTTGCCGTCCGGCCGGAACGCCGGTGTGCTGATGGTGCGCTCGTGTCCGAGCAGCGGTGGCCCGATCTGCTTCGGGTGACCCAGGTCCGACACGTCCCACAGCCGCACGGTCTTGTCGCTCGAACCGGTGGCGATGAGCTTGCCGTCCGCGCTGAACGCGGGCGTCGGCACGTGCAGGCTGTGGCCGAGCAGCACTGAGCGCGGCAGTGACCACAGCTGTACGGCGTTCTCCAGCGAACCGGTCGCGAGAGCGCTCCCGTCCGGGCTGAAGCCGATCGCGAAGAGGTTGGCGCCGCGTGCCGAGAGCGGCCGGCCGAGCAGGCTCGGTGCCGCCGGGTTGCTGAGGTTCCACAGCCGCACGGTGGCGTCGGCCGAACCCGAGGCGAGCACGAGACCGTCCGGGCTGAACTTCACCGACCACACCGGACCGGTGTGGCCGCCGAGCGGCTGGCCCACCGGGTTCTGCGTGGCGGGGTCCCACAACCGCACGATCTTGTCGTCGGCGCCGCTCGCGAGCAGCTTGCCGTCCGGGCTGAACGCCACGGTGTGGATGCCGGCGGTGTGGCCGGTCATCGGCTTGCCGATCCTCGTCCTGGTGGCGACGTCCCACAGCCGGATCGTCTGGTCGTCCCCGGTGGTGGCGAGGGTCTTGCCGTCCGGGCTGAACGCGAGGGAGCGGACCGCGGCGGTGTGCTCGCGCAGCGGTTCGCCGGAGGGTTTGGGGTTCGCCGGGTCCCGGACGTCCCACAGCCTGGCCGACTTGTCCTCGTTCGCCGCCGCGAGCAGCGTGCCGTCGGGGCTGAACTCCAGCAGGTAGGTGGGGCCGTTGCCGGTCTCGAGCGTCTTGATCGCCTTGGGCGAGCTCGGGTCGGTGACGTCCCAGAACCGGATCGTCGCGTCCTGTCCCGTGGTCGCGAGGACCTTGCCGTTGGGGGAGAAGACCGCGGAGCTCAGCCAGTCCCGGTGGCCGGTGATGACCGCGACCTGCTTGGGACGGCTGCGGTCGCGGACGTCCCAGAGGCGCGCGGTGCGGTCGTAGCTCGCCGTGGCCAGCAGGCTGCCGTCCGGGCTGAACGTCGTCAGGTAGACCGCGCCGGTGTGACCGGCGAGCGGGGTGGCCAGCGGGAGCTGCTGGCTGGCGAGCAGCTTGGCGTTCACGGCCTCGTCGTCCGGGCGCATGCGGTGCGCGACCGCCAGGAACTGCGCCGACAGCGACGGGTCGGACGTGGTGAGCCGGTCGGCCTCCGCGACGACCTGGCGGTACTGGGCGTCGTTGCGCTGCTGCACGGCGATCACCGCCGCGCCCGCCGCGATCAGCGCGAACACCGAGACCAGGGCGACCGCGCTGCGGCGCAGCCAGACGCTCTTTCGGTGCTGGCGCTCCGACGCCCGCACGAACTCCTTCGCGACCGCGGTGACGTTCTGCTGTTGCTGCCGCGCGCCTTCCAGCCGTGCGCCGCGGTAGAGCAACGACGAGTCGCGCTCGGTCGCCGCCCACGTCGTGGCGTCCTCCTCCAGCTTCTGCCGGGCGAGGTTGCCCGCGCGGTCCTCGTCGATCCAGCTGCGCAGCCGCGGCCACGCCTGCAGCAACGCCTCGTGCGTGATCTCGACGCTGCCGGAGTCGACGGTGACCAGGCGGGCGCGGGTGAGGACTTCGAGCGCGCGTTCGGTGGCGGGGAGGTTCTGGCTGGCCTCCAGCAGGTTGTGGCGGCTGGACCGGCGGCGGGTGTCCTGGGTGTCGTCACCGACCCGGACCAGGCGCAGGAGCAGCTGCCGTGCGGCGGCCTTGCCCGGCTCGTCGAGGTCGGCCCAGGCGCGTTCGGCCGTGGCGGCGACGGCGCCCTGGATGCCGCCGGCCGCGCGGTAGCCCGCGATGGTCAGCCGGCCCGCCTGCCTGCGCTGCCAGGTGACCAGCAGGGCGTGGCTGAGCAGCGGGAGCGCACCCGCGTCGTAGGCGTCCTTGCCGCGGCGGTTGTGGGTGCCCAGGTCGCGCAGCATCAGCTCGACCAGGCCCGCTTCGAGCTGCAGGCCCGCGGCCTTGGCCGGGTTCGTCACGGCGTCGCGCAGCTCGGCCGCCGTCATCGCGCCGAGCACCATCTGCCGGTTCTGCAGCGCCTCGGCGAGCTCGGGGAAGTCGAGGCAGCGGGCGTAGAAGTCGGCCCGCACGCCCAGCAGGACCGGCGTCTTCTCCGCCGCCGCGTGCAGGGCCTGCACGAAGATCCGCAGCCGGTTCTCGTCGCCGCCGAGCGTGAACGCCTCCTCGAACTGGTCGACGATCACCACCCGCTCGCCCACCGCGAGCTGCACCTCCTGCGCGAACTCGACGAGCGCCTCCGAGTCGGCGGCGGCCTCCAGCACGGGGATCAGGTCCGGCACCTGCAGCGCCAGCTCCTTCAACGGGTCCGTGCCGGGAGAAATGATGATGGCGTCTTTGCCGATGCGGGGAAGAACACCCGCCTTCATCAAACTCGACTTGCCGGCCCCGGACGCGCCGACGAGCATCGTGATGCCGTTCTCGTCGATTCTGGAGAGAAGGGCGTTCGTCGCCCTTTCCCGGCCGAAGAACCAATTCGCGTCCTGTGGCCCGAATGCGCTCAGGCCCATGTACGGGCAGACCGCGCTGTCCTCCTGGGGAGGCGTTTCCCGGTCGGCGACCGCGTCGGTGACCGGGCTCGCGAGCGCCTCCTCCCAGAGGGTGCGCCACGCGTCGAGGTCGTACAGACCGTCGATCACCGGTTGGGGCTTCCGCTTGCGCGCCTCGCCGACGAGGATCTCGAGGACGGCGCTCAGCCCGCTGAACCGGGCGGGCACGTTGCGCCCCCGCCGCCAGTCGCTGACGCGCTGGGCCGGTACGCGGACCGGTCTGCCCTGTTCGTCCGTACGGCGGGCGCGGGCGACCGACTCCGTGACTCGCTTCAGCGGTGGGTCACCTGCCTCCGCGTAGAGCAGCGCGAAGCGCTCCGCGAAGACGCCACGGGGTCCCAAGGGGCCTCCACCTCGTCCGGACCGGAAAACTACGACCGCCCGTCTGAGCTGCGGTGCACGCACCGGACGGGCCGTCCGCAGCCCACCCTAACGAGGTGGTCTGACAGCCTCGACTCCACGTCCTTTCACGAGACCGGGAGACCGTCACAGTGGTAGTGGCCAACTGGGGTGAAGCTTCCACGGCTGAGGAGTGTTGGGGGTCTCCTCAGCCGTGGCCGTCGCCGTCGCCGAGCGAGTGGCAGGGCGCGGCCTGCTAGGTCAGGCGGTCTTCCACAGCGCGTCCGCCTCCGGTTGCTTGGGCTGGACGCGGTTCGGGTCGGGCAGGTACGTCTCGGTCGGCAGCGTCACGTAGGTGATGCTCTCCGGTTTCAACGCGGTGAGCTTTCCCGCGAGGTCGGACAATTTCGCGATCGACCCGATCTCCTCGTCCGTCACGATCGACCTCGTGAGGATGTCCGCGAGCTGGAACGTTTTCTGCGGGCTCGCCAGCCAATTCTCGTTGGCCAGTTTCTCGCTCAACGCGCGCATGAACAGCTGCTGGTTCTTGATTCGGTTGAGGTCACTTCCGTCACCGATGCTGTAGCGCGTCCGGACGAATGCGAGAGCCTGCGTTCCGTCGAGCTCGACCGGTCCGGCCGGGACGTGCAGCCCGCTCTTCTCGTCGTCGATCGGCTCCGGCACGGTGAGGTCGATGCCGCCGAGCCGGTCGATGACGTCGCGGAAGCCGTTGAAGTCGATCTGGACGAAGTGGTCGATCCGGATGCCGCTCATCTGCTCGACCGTGGCCACCGTGCACGCCGCGCCGCCCGTGGCGAAGGCGCTGTTGAACATGGCGATGGCCGCGGGCGGGTTGGTCCCGCACCGCGGCCTGGGCACCATCGTGTCGCGCGGGATGCTGACGACGCGCGCCTGGTCGCCCGCGGCGTTGAGCTGCACGACCATGGCGGTGTCGGACCGCCCGTCGTCCTTGCCGATCAGCAGGAGGTTGAGCGGGCGGCCGGGCGTCGACGGAGGTCTGGGGTGGGTGATCTCCTTGGCGAGATCGACGGTCTTGAGATTGCTCTCCAGCCGCCAGTAGGAACCCCCGACCACGACGCCCGCCGCGACGGCCACGGCGGCCCCCGAGACCGCGAGCCATCGTTTCAAGTGGACGTTCATACCCCCGACGGTCCCGGCCGTTTGTCCGGATCGCGTCGGTGGTTCGTCATGGTTGTGTCACAGCGTGCCTCAGCTGGGCGAGGAACAGGTCGCTGTCGGCCGTGACGGCGTACCTGGCCTTGGTGCGTTCGGTCGCGATGTCCCGGCCGAAAGGGCTGCCCTCCGCGAGGAACCGCTGGTCGGCGACCAGCGCGCCGCGGGTGTAGCGGCCGGTGAGCTCGATCGCGAACCGGTCCTCGACGTAGGTGGCGAGGTCCGGCTGGAGCATGATCGCCGCGGCGAGCGGGTCGTGCGGGACGAACCCGGCCTTGCCCAGGAAGCTCTCGTAGAAGTCCGCGTAGAACCGGAGGAACCGCCGCGCGTAGTTGTCGTGCGGGAGCGCTTCCAGCCACTCGCCCGGTGCGTGGCTGGCCATCGTGACGTCCAGTCCGACGATCGTGAGGTCCGTGAAGCCCGCCTGGAGCACGAGGTCGGCGGCCTCGGGGTCGTGCCAGAAGTTGGCCTCGGCGTAGCTCGTGATGTTGCCGGGCACGTTGAGCGCGCCGCCCATCACCACGACCTTGTCGAGCAGCTCCGGCAGGCGTGGCTCGATCTGCAACGCCAGTGCGACGTTGGTGAGCGGGCCTATGGCCAGCAGGCTGAGCTGTCCGGGTTCCTCGCGCGCCATGTTCGCCAGCTGCTCGGCCGCGCTCTGCGGCACGTGCGTGGTCGTGGGGTCGTCTCCCGCGTGCCCGCCGAGCCCGTCCTGACCATGCACGCCCTCCGCGGTCATGAGCGGCTGCGCGAGCGGTCTGGCCGCGCCCATGGCCACGGGGACCTGCAGGTTCAGTCGTTCGACGAGCCTGAGCGCGTTGGCCGTGGCGACCTCGACCGGCACGTTGCCGTGCACCGTGCCGATGGCGGCTATTTCGGTGTCCGGGTGCGCGCGGAGGTAGTACAAAGCAAGGGCGTCATCGATGCCGGGGTCCGCGTCGACGATGATCCGCATGCACCCGATCATGCCATTGGGGGATGACATGACAATCCGTCCCGCAGTTCTCCCCGACGCCGCCGCAGTGGCGTCCGTGCACGTCCGGTCCTGGCAGAGCGCCTACCGCGGCGTGATCCCGGACGAGGTGCTCGACAACCTCTCCGTGGACGGCCGCACGGCCATGTGGGAACGCCTCATCCCGGACGGCGGCGTCTGGGTGGCGCTGGTGGACGACGTCGTGGTCGGTTTCGCCTCGGCCGGCCCGTCCCGGGACGACGACGCGCCCTTCGAGCTGTACTCGATCTACTTCCTGCCGTCCGCGTGGGGGAGCGGCCTGGCCGAGTCGTTGGCGCGCGCCGCCCTCGGCGACGAGCCGGACGTGATCGTGTGGGTGCTGGAGGACAACAAGCGGGCTCGCCGCTTCTACGAGCGCCTCGGCTTCACCGCGGACGGCGTCTCGAAGACGCAGACCGAGGGCGACGCCGTCCTGATCGAGCTCCGGTACCGCCGCCGCTAGACCGATTCCTCCTGCCTCCCGGCGAGGTCTACGTCTTCGTGAACGTGCGTCATTCCCGCATGAGGGGTGGTTCGATGTCCGATCTGAAGACGCAGGCCGATCTGCTGCGCAGGCTTCACCACGGGCCGATGCTCGTGCTGCCGAACGCATGGGACGAGGCCAGCGCGGTGCAGGTCGCCGAGGCCGGGTTCCCGGTGGTCGCGACCTCCAGCGCCGCCGTGGCGGAGGTGCTCGGCTTCGGCGACGGGGAGAAGGCGCCGTGGCGGGAGATGTTCGCGGCCGCCGCCCGGATCGCGGCCGCGGTGCCCGTTCCGGTGACCGTGGACGCGGAGGCGGGTTACGGCCTGGAGCCGCACCGGTTGGTGGAGGCGCTGGTGGACGCAGGTGTCGTCGGCTGCAACATCGAGGACACCGATCACCGTGCCGGAGGTCTCGTGGACGCCGAGGCGCAGGCCGAGCGGTTCGCGCAGGTGCGGGCGGCCGCGGACGAGGCAGGGGTGCCGATCGTCGTCAACGCGCGGATCGACGTCTTCCTGCCGTCGAGCGGGATCCGTGACCCGCTGGCCGAGGCGGTCCGGCGCGCCCGCCGCTACCTGGAGGCGGGCGCGGACTGCGTCTACCCGATCGGTGCCGGCGACGACCTGCGGCGACTCGTCGGTGAGGTGCCCGGGCCGGTCAACGGCAACACCACCGACTCGCTGGACCTGGCCGCGCTGGCGGCGCTGGGGGTGGCACGGGTGTCGTACGGCCCTCGCTTCTACCGGCAGGGGCCTGACGGCTTCCGCGCCGCGCTCGCGAAGTTGTGGACCGATTCCTCTTCATTGCGCGCGGAGTCCAACCCGTAGTCAGATTCGACGGAGGAGCGTGCCGTGTCCGCAGAGGCGATCTCGCCGATCAACAGCTGGCCAGCCGAGTTCGACCGGTTGCGGCCCGGCCTGGTCGCGCACTGCTACCGGATGACCGGCTCGCGCTCCGACGCCGAGGACGTCGTCCAGGAGACGTACCTGCGCGCCATGCGTGCGATGCCGGGCTTCGAGGCGCGCTCGTCGTTGAAGACGTGGCTCTACCGGATCGCGACCAACACCTGCATCACGGCGCTGAACCACCGCAGCCGGCGCGTGCTGCCCGCCGGGCTGGGGGCCCCGTCGAGCGATCCGGACGCCCACGTCTTCAGCGACGAGTCCGTCCCGTGGCTCGAACCGCTCCCCGACGCCCTGCTCGGCGATCCGGGTGAGGTGGTCGTGCAACGCGAGTCGGTGCGCCTCGCGTTGATCGCGGCGCTGCAGCACCTGCCGGTGCGGCAACGCGCGGCGCTGCTGTTGCGGGAGGTGCTCTCCTGGTCGGCCGCGGAGATCGCGGAGACGCTCGGCGTCAGCGTTCCGGCGGTGAAGAGCCTCCTGCAGCGGGCCCGCAAACGGCTCGACGAGGAGGACCTGCACGTGCCGGCTCCGCCGCCGGTGGAGCTGGAGCGCGCACTGCTGGAGCGCTACATCGCGGCGTTCGAGGCCGCGGACGTCGCCGCCATCCGTGCCGTCATCCACGACGACTTCCGGCTCGAAGCCGTGCCGCACCCCGTCTGGTTCCAGGGCGTCGGGGTGTGCCTGCCGTTCCTGGCGCGCCGTGCCTTCGGCGCCGCGGGGCTCGTCCGGCTGGTGCCGACCCGCTGCAACGGCCAGCCGGCCGCGGCGAGCTACCGGCGTGGCGCGTCCGGCGACCTGCTGGCCGACGGCCTGTTCGTGCTGGAGGTCGACGGCGACCGCTTCTCCCGGGCGGTCAAGTTCGACGACCCCGCCGCGGTCATCGCCGCCGGCCTGCCCGCCCGGCTGGTGGCGTGACCGCTTCGCGGCGATCTTCGTGGTGGTCGAGGATCGCCGTCACCAAGGGCCGCGTGCTGGCCGGCGGCCCGTCCGCGCCCATGGCCTGCGCGGTGCTGTTCGTGCCTTCCCAGATGATCGACAACTGGTCGGCGAGCACCTCGGGCTCCGCCACCCCCAGTCGCGCGGCCAGTTCGCCGAACCGCTCGCGCACCCACCTCTTGGCGCCGACCGCGCTCCGGTGAGCGGGCAGCTCCTCGTCGGGGAACTCGGCGAGCGTCATCATGCAGACGCATCCCCGGAACACCTCGGGCCTGATGTCCTCGGCGAGCGCGTCGAACATGGCGAGGATGCCCGCGCGTGCGTCGGAACCGGCCTTCGCGACGGCGGCGTCGAAGCGCGCTTCGGCCTGTTCTCTCGACCGCGCGACGTAAGCCGCGACGAGGTCGTCCTTCGTGGCGAACGCGCGGTAGAGCACGTTGGGTGAGACCCCGGCCTCCGCCGCGATCTTGTCGACGCCGGTGGCGCGGATGCCGCGCCAGTAGAACAGGCGGCTGGCGACGTCGAGGACGAGCTCCCTGGTCTCGGCCGCCGTCCGGCGCATCTCGGTTTCTCCTCTTGCTCGTGGCCCGTGCCGCACGCTAGCGTACCCGTGTTGTAAGGGAACGTTCCCTTACAAAGTCGACTGTGGGGATGAGATGAACAAGACAGCACTGGTGACCGGGTCCTCGCGCGGCATCGGCCGGGCGATCGCCGAACGCCTGGCCGCGGACGGCGCGCACGTGGCCGTGCACTACGGCAGCAACAAGCAGGCGGCGCTGGAAACCGTCGCCGCCATCGAGGCGGCCGGCGGCCGGGCGTTCCCGGTGGAGGCCGACCTGTCCCGGCCGGACGGCGTCGACCTGCTGATCGACGGCCTGACCGAGGGCCTCGCCGGTCGGCCGTTGGACGTGCTGGTGAACAACGCCGCGGTGTTCGGCCCCGGTGTCGACGCGACGCCGGACGAGTTCGACCGCGTCTTCCACGTGAACGTGCGCGCGCCGTTCTTCATCATCCAAAAAGCACTGCCGCTGCTGCGTGAGGGCAGCCGGATCATCAACATCTCGTCGGGCGTCACCTGGTTCGCGATCCCGGAGGCGGTCTACGCCATGACGAAGGGCGCGCTGAACGCGTTGGGCCGCTCGCTGGCGAACACCTTGGGGGACAGGGGAATCACGGTGAACACCGTCTCACCGGGCATCACCCGCAGCGACATGAACACCTGGCTCGACGACGTGCCGGGCGCCGCGGAGGGCGTCGCGAAGATCGTCGCGCTCGGCCGGATCGGTGACGCGGCCGACATCGCCGACGCGGTCGCGTTCTTCACGACGCCGGACAGCAGGTGGGTCACCGGACAGGTGCTGGAGGTCAACGGCGGCCTCTACCTGGGGCCGCGGGAGCCCCTGCACCACTGACTCCGCGGCTAGCGCTGGATGGTGATCTCGTCGATCAGCACCCCGTCCTCGTCGAGGGCGCGCACCTTCATCCTGGCCGGCGTGCCGTTGGTCTTCGGGGTGACGTCGACGGCCGTGATGCCGTAGCCGCGGTAGCGCACCCGCGACCAGGTGACCTTGGTGTCCGTGAAGCTCGCGCTGTTCTTCTTGTAGCACCGCATGGTGGCGTCGCCGGGGTTCTCGTGGTCCAAATAGGACTCCGGCGCGTCCTTGCAGAACTTGTCGAGCGCCTGGCCGCCGGCTCCCGCGGTGATGTACGTGGTGCCGTCCTTGGCGGGGTCGACCGTGCTTCCCGGCTTCCTGGGCGTGCCTTTGCCCGCCTTGATCGGATCGGTGCGCTCGTAGACGCGGTTGTGCGCGTTGAGCACGAGGTCGACCTGGTACCTGTCGAACACCGGCGCCCACTTCTGCTGGGCGACGCTCTCCGCCCCGCCGCCGTCGGACGTCGAGTACGTGGCGTGGTGCAGGTAGACGACGATGAAGTCGATCGACGGGTCCTTGCGGAACTTCGCGAGCTGGCCGTTCAGCCAGGTGAGCTGCTTTCCCCTGGTGTGGTCGAGGTTCGCGGTGTTGCGGTTGCAGATGTCGTTGCCGTCCAGGCTGACCAGGCCGACGTTCTGGTACCGCCACGCGTAGATGCCGGTCGAGCCGCTCCAGGCGTTGTCCGGCATGGTGAACCGCGCCCTGACGCCGCCGTAGCCGTTGGGGGAGTACCACTCCTCCATCTCGCGGTTGCCGAGGGTGATCATCCACGGCACGTTCTTCGCGAGGAACTCGTTCTGCGCGAACAGCGAGTTCCACCTGGCGGCGTCGTACTTGTCCGTGGTGGGATGCCCGCCCTCGACGTTGGGCGTGCCGTGGTGGATGGCGTAGCTGAGGTTGCCGAGCGCGAGGTGGAACGCGGGACCCTGGTCCGCGGCGAGACTGGTGAGCTTGCGCGCGTTGTAGCCGTACCCCTGATCCCCGAACGCGGTGAACGTGAACGGCGTGCTCGTGGTCGACGCGGTGCGGAACTGCGCGACCTCGCCGAGGTGGTAGTTGTCGTGTCCCACAACGTAGAAGTACGTCGTGTCCGGCGTCAGCCCGTCGAGCTCGACGTGCAGGTAGTACTGGTACATCGGGTCCGGCCCGTGCGGCGGGAAGCTGTGATCCCCTTCCTGCCAGCCGATTTCGCTCCTGAGCGTGCGCACCTCCGCGGCGATCGGTGCCCCGAACTCACCCGCCGCGGTGGCGATCCGCACGTACGGCCTGCCGACCTTCTCCAGCTGCTGCCAGGAGATCACCACCTGCGTGGCGGGGTTGGCACCGAACGCGAGGTGCCGCCCGACCGGTCGTGCCTTCCGCCCGTCCGGCGCCGCCGCGGCCGTGAGGACCTTGAACAGCGCCCGTCGTGAGGTCTCAGTCATGGCAGGGCCTTTCAGCTGCGGCGGATGGTGAGCTCGTCGATCAGCGCACCCGTCTCGGTGAGCGCGCGGACCTTCATCTCGGCTGGTGCACCTGTGGTTTTCGGTTTGACGTCAACGACAACGAGCCCGTATCCCCGGAACCGCACCCTCGACCAGGTGACCTTGACCAGCTTCTCCTCGCCGTCCTCTTGGTCGACCCGCATGGTCGCCGTGGCGTCCTTGACGTTGCCGTAGTAGGAATCGCCGACCTTGGCGTCCGCCCAGCTGTTGATGCTCTCGCCACCACCACCCGCCGTGATGTAGGTGGTGCCGTCCCTGACGGGGTTGACGGTGCTGCGGATGTCCGCCTTCCTGGTGCCCTTGCCGGCCCGGATCGGATCCGTGCGCTCGTAGACGTGATTGTGCCCGTTGAGCACCAGATCCACCTGGTACTGGTCGAACAAGGGCGCCCACCGCTTCTGCGCGCCGACCTCGGCCCCGTTGTTCCCGGACGTCGAGTACGTGCACTGGTGGCAGTAGACGACGATGAAGTCGACCTTCGGGTCGTTGCGGAACTTCTCCAGCTGCGCCTTGAGCCAGACCTGCTGCCTGCCCTCGGTGTAGTCGAGGTTGGCGTCGCTGTTGTAGCAGATGTCGTTGCCGTCCAAGCTGATGAGCCCGACGTTGAGGTACCGCCACGAGTAGATGCAGGTCGACCCGTCCCAGGCGTTGTCGGGCATCGTGAACCGGGCCCGCATCCCGCCGTACCCGTGCCGGTCGTACCAGCTCTCCATCTCGTGGTTGCCCAACGCCACCATCCACGGAATCTCCGCGGCCACCAACTCGTTCTGCGCGAAGAACGAGTCCCACTTCCGCGCGTCGTAGACGTCCGTCGCGGGCCGCCCGCCCTCCCCGTCGTTGGCGTAGCTCATGTCCCCCATGGCGAGGTGGAACTGCGGCGCCAGATCCGCAATGAGACTGTTGGTGGCCAACGCGTTGTAGCCGACCCCTTGGTCCCCGAACGCCGTGAAGCTGAACGGTTTGCCGGTGGTGGGTGCCGTCCTGAACGTGGCCGGCTCCACCGGCTCACACCCTTGATGCCCGACCACGTAGTAGTACGTCGTGTCCGGCACCAGATCGTCGAGCCGCACGTGCAGGTAGTACTGCGTGACGGCCTTCCCGAGGTGCGGCGAAACCGTGAAGAGCGCACCCTTCTCCTGCCAGGCCAGGTCACTGACCAAGGCCCGCACCTCGGCCTCGATCGCCTCCCCGTACTCCCCGGCCTTCGTCCCGACCCGCAGACAGGGCTTTTCGACCCTGCCCGGCACCTGCCACGACACCACGACCTGCCGCGACGGATCCTGCCCGAACGCGAGATGCCGCCCGAACGGCCGGACCGCCGCCCCGACGTTCTCACCCCTGAGCAACACCTCAGGCGCTCTGAACCGCAAGGACGCCGCAGTCACCAACCCGGTGACCAGCACCGCCCCGCCGGCACCGACCCGGAAGAGCCCCCGCCGCGAGTACCGCCGCGCGGCATCCTCGTAGAGCTCCTGAAGACGTGGACCGTTCGCCTGTGACCTGCGCCGCGGAGGCTCACTCATGCCCGCAAATTAGGAAACCTTCTTTCCTTAAGTCAATGACCGTTGGGGCACAACAACACCCGCACGCAACTTCTGCCGGGACTTCTGCCGGTTCCTATCATGAGCACTCCGCCGACCAGGAGAGCCGCCATGGCGTTCCGCCGCAGCCTCGAATCCCGCGAGGCCGACATAGCCCGCCAGGTGTTCGGCGACGCCCTGGACATCAGCGCCCTGCGCCTGGCGGAAGGCGGCCTGCTGGGCAGCTTCGGCGTGGCCCGCACCCTGCCGAGGCTCGTCACGTTCCCCAAGGGTGTCCTGACCACACCACAACACCAGGCGAACTACGAGCGCTGGCTCGTCCACGAACTCACGCACGCCTACCAGTACCAACACGGCCACAGCGTCCTCAGCCTGCTACCCACCGCCATGGCCGGCTTCTTCTCGAAGGGCCTCTACGACTACGGCGGCGCGGCCGGGCTGCACGGAAAGACGTTCGCCGACTTCAACACCGAACAGCAGGCCAACATCGTGGCCGACTACTACTACCTCAGCACCTACGAACCGCACCGCGACCTTTCCGCGTACGAGCCGTACATCGCCCACGTGCGGTCAGGGGCCTGAGCGCGTCACGGCCACGCCCGAGCCAACCGCAGAAACGTCTCGCGGTCGCTGTGCACGGGCACCACGCAGAGCAGATGCCCGCCGGGCGCACGCAGCGTGTGACACTCCAGCCACCGCGAAACCGGCTCCGCCCCCAACGCCGTCAGCCGGGCGACCTCCGCCGCCACGTCATCGGTCTCGATGTCGACGTGATAGCGCGGAGCGTCGTCGACCGCCTGAACGTCGACGGTCAAGCCGGGCACGGCGCCGTCCAGTGCCGTGAACTGCTCCTCGCCCTCCACGGAACGCGCCGGCACACCCAGTGCGGCGGACCAGAAGCCCGCGGCCGCACCGGCTTGCGCGACAGGCGTGTCGATGAAGATCCCGAACAGCCGACTGTGGTGCACGCCCCGAGCCTATCCGCGATCGATCACCCGGCGAGGCGGCGTCCGACCTGCCCGCGGGTCGGCTCGGTACTCGTCCACGAGGCGGAAGAACAGTTCGAGGGGGTCCTCGGGCCCGGCGTTCTGCTCGATGGCGTGCGCCCAGCCGCAGGACATGCCCCACCCGAACCGGGCGGCAAGCCAGTCGTTGAAGGCGCCGTGGGCTCCGAACGGGAACTGTTCGCCGATGCCGTGGACTTCCAGCGCCATGCCGTAGCCCCGGAGCGTGGTCTCCAGCTCGGGCAGCCGGCCTTCGCGGATCCACATGCCTGGGCGGAGCCGGATCTCCTGGAGCAGGCCGTAGACGTCAGCGTGCTCGGAAAGCGGATTGGGCCTCGGTCGATCGCCTGCGGGCATGGCCGAAGTCTAAGGCGGCGCGGCTGATCAAAAGATCAAGCTCCGACCGCGTTGCCGCTGGTCAGAGCTTGATTTCACCCGGCGAAAGGTGGTGCCCCAGGCAGGATTCGAACCTGCGACACACGGTTTAGGAATGTGCTTTTCGGGCCGGGAGTGCTGATCTACCTGCGGGTTTACCGTCACAAACGCTCGCACCATGTGCCGTCTGGTCTCGGTTTGGCCACAGTTCGCACCACGACCCGCACCATGCGCCAGGACCCTCGCCTCCAGCGGGCGTGAGGCAGACCGAGCCGCAGCGCTTCCTGCACAGTAGTTGGAGCGACGTCTCTCTGCTAGAACAAAGGAAACGTTTGGTGGTGTTGACTCGATCAATCTTGAGTACAGAGGCGCCAGATTGAGACTTGACGAGGTGCGGCGCAGAGTCCGGGACGGGTCCTCGTCACGGTTCTGCTGGTGTTAAGGAGTCAGGATAATGACGTCGGAGCCTCCACCGACAGAGATCCTGCTGAGCGATCTCCTGGCCACGCAGCAGACACAACCGATCAGGCCGCCCACTGCCACGCCTAGGTTGCTACCGTTTGAAGAATTGTCACCTTATGTATTTGAGCGACTCGTAGCAGAGGTCGTTCTGAAGGTTGAAGGCCTCGATGACGTTAGAGTCCATGGACGCTCCGGGCAAAACCAAGGTGGCATCGACCTAGTCGGTTGGCTTGACGACGAGACCCGCGTATATCAGGTTCGCCGCATCAAGAAGCTGACTGCGGCGAAGCTTGTACGTGCTGTGCGAGACTATGCTGGACCTGTTAGAACAAGCTCCAATAGGAAGGAATGGACGAAGCGGCGATTCAATGCCGACCGTTTTGTGCTTGCTACTGGCTGTGAAGTCGACGATACGGCTGTAGATGAAGCCCTCGGTCAAATTAAGGAGGATTACAAAGGTGATCTACGCATTGAACTATACGATGCATTTCGCCTATCTAGGATGCTTCGGGATTACCCAAGGATTGTAGCCGGGATTTTTGGGGCAGACTGGGCAAAGGTCTACTGCGGAGATGGCTTAGCGGCTCTGAGTGCTGCACCCGAGGTGGTGAGGCCGCGCATTACATTGGTGCCGCAGTACGGGCACGAAGTCGTGAACCGTCCTGATTTGCTAGTGCCACTGGTTGGGGAACTCTGTCGTGAGGCGGAGGAAGCGCAAGCTGCAGTAGATTGCATTGATCAGGAAGATGACGAAGAAGACGACGATCATCTAGTGTCAGTTTCGGGCCTCCAGGGCGCAGGAGGTTTCGGTAAGACTACTCTGGCAAAGCAAATCGGCCGTGATACGAGAATAAAGAGGAGCTTTCCGGACGGCGTTCTGTGGATCACTATTGGTGAGCATGTCGGTGGCGCCGAACTTGCTAGCCGGATTAACGATCTCGCTTTGCAGGTCACGGGTGAGCGGCGCGACTTTGTGGATCCGTACCAAGCGGGCGCCCATCTTGGGCGCGTATTGTCAGGCGGCTGCTGGCTCCTTGTTGTGGATGATGTATGGCACTACGAGCAACTGACACCATTTCTGCACGGCGCTCGCCGATGTGTTCGCCTCGTAACGACTCGTAAGGCTCATGCGCTGCCAACATGGGCGAATGTCATCCGTGTGCCTCCAATGCGCACCGCCCAGTCGCGCAACGTCCTGATGGGCGGACTACCGAACTCCACTGTAGGTGTGTCTAGTCTTTTGCGCGTCGCTGATGGGTGGCCCATCCTTTTGAATCTCATGAATCGATGTATCAAGCGCTACATGCGGCACGGCATGTCAATGGATGCTTCTGTCGAGCGCATGAAGGCAAGCCTTGCGTTGCATGGTCCAGCCAGTTTTGATATTAATGGTGTCCGCCAGCGGGAAGCGGCAGTTTCGGCCACCGTAGAAGTGAGTTTGCTTGAGCTTGCTGAGAACAGTCCGGTTGCATTGGATTGTTATCTAGCGCTTGCAATTTTTCCTGAGGATCTTGATGTTTCGCTCGAAGTGCTTCAAGGGTATTGGGATCGCATCCAGGGCGTGAGAGTTGACGCACTGGCGCTTTGTATGGATTTTGATGATCTGTCGCTCGTCCAAAGTTTTGACGCAACGTCGCAGACTGTACGCCTGCATGACATTATTCGCCTATACATAAGGCATCGAGACGGTGTCGATATAGCGGGTCTTAATCGAGATTTCCTTGATTCGTGCAGGCCTGTCCTGCGGGACGTCGATAAGGAATCCGGGGTTGCGCCGTGGTGGACGCAAGAACGATGCGGCAAGTACTTGCAGCATCAGCTCGGATTTCATCTAGCTGAAGCTGGGCTGTGGGACGAGCTGGATGCTGTCACTCAGCACGAGCAGTGGCTATTGACAATCATGTCCAGATGGTCGGCCGCGGTTGCAATATCTCATCTCGAATACTCAACTTCCGTTGAATCGGCCAACCTGAAACGCATAATTGATGAGGCATCGACTGCTTTGGCTGATCTGCCGGACGTGAAGATGATTGCCCCTACTCTCCTCTCGTACTTGGAGAATGCCGATAGTGCAATGAAGCAGGTCTCCCGCCTGAAGACTTTGTTGGACGGAGTTCCGTATCTTGGCTTTGCGTCCCATGTCGTAAATAGTTCTGAATTTGAATCCATTGGCCCAGATTCACTGCCGGCTGCTGGAACGGTTTACGAGCGTGACTTCGTTGTCGGAAAGATTCAGGCCTTGCCGGCAATGTATGGGCGCATCCAGTCAATTTCGCCTGCCGGGCGCTCATTTGTTTGCATGACCGACCGCGGGATGGTGTGTATCTTCGATCCGAGAACTGGCGGAGTTCAGATTCTGTCTTCTCGTGCGAACTGGCTAAGCTCATACTGTATCGCAGGCGTGGAACCTTTAGTCGTTACCGGCGGATATGACGGCTGTGTGACGGTCTGGCGTAATGGTGTTCCTGTGGCCCGCTGGAAGGCCCACAGGCACGGCGTATCGACAATCGCGGCGACACATGATGGATGCCGTATTTTTTCGGCAAGTGTGGATGGGTCGGTAACCGCTTGGTCCGCAGCTGGTGAGCGTATGTGCTCTATACAGGATGCTAATTGGCTTCCTGTAAGACGTATGATTGTAAGCCCAGATGATAGTTGGATTGCTATGTCTGGGCCGAATCGGGCATTCAATGTGTCGATGGCCGATGGATCAGATTCGTTCGATGCACTGTCGGCGGGAGCGGTGAAGTTGTTGACGGTTGATCAAACCGGGAATCGTGCGTTCCTAGCCCTTGATGGTGGCCAAATGGTCTACTTTGATTTGATCAGTCGAACGTTGCGGTCAATTGGCGGTAGCGGCGCGAGTGTATCTGTAATGAAGTTCAGTCCTGACGGTAGATATGTCGCGGCTCTTGACACTCGCAGACATATCTGCATATGGGATTCTCATGTCTTGAAGCGTGTCGCAGGGATTGGTATCGCCAGACCTTTTTACAGCCTGGACTGGGTAAGCGATTCCAGTGCGCTGCTTATTTCTAGCGATACCATGGGCTTGCGTAGATTCGAGCTTCGAAATTTTGACTAACGCATGTCGCGGACGCAGTCAACTCGTATGGGTCGCGTTCCGCAGCTCTAGTGTCGTAGCATCGGTGGCGTGACGGAGCACCCTGAGGAGCTTAGGTGGAAAGTCCACGGCAAGAGGACGGTTTATGACAATCGATGGGTTAAAGTCGACCTGGTAGACGTAGAGCCTCCGGACGGAAGCCGATTTGAGCATCATGTTGTCAGGCTTGATCATGTAGCAGTTGCCCTGCTGGTAAATGAACACGACGAGGTATTGACCCTCTGGCGGTACCGGTTCGCGGTTGATCAGTGGGGGTATGAACTCATCGGTGGACTGGTTGAGGAGGGTGAAGCGCCTTCGGCGACTGCCGCTCGTGAGGCTGAGGAAGAAACTGGCTGGCGACCGATCGGCGAGCCCGAGCACATCGGCACTTTCCAGCCGCTGCCGGGAATCATTGATGCCCCAGTCGATGCTTATGTCTGGCATTCGGCAACCAAGGTCGGTGAGCCGACTGACGGCGAGGAAGCCGCCCGGATCGAGTGGATCTCCATAGATCGAGTCCTCGACTTGGTGCGGCGGGGGGAGGTTCTCGGCTCGGGCGCGATCGTGCCTCTCCTCTACTACCTGGCGTCACGCGCTGTCGGAACGTCCTCGGGGGACCGGTAGCTCTAGGTTCGCGAGACGTCGTTGCTGGCGATCGGACTTGATGCGGGACGCAAGCTGTCGTGCCTTGCGCGCGTAGTCGAGCGCTCCGCGGCTGTCGCCAGCAGCGGCGTACGCGAAGGCGAGATCTACGTACAGGTTGGTCTGACCGCGCACGGCGTTGAGTCCGGGTGTGGCGAGATCTCGAACGGCTGCTTCGAGTTGGTTGATGGCGTCCTGGTCGCCCAACCGCAAGAGCGAGCTGCCGCGCCAGCGCACGAGTTGTCCTTCGTTGAGGAGTAGGAAGGGCATCTCGGGATTGACCGGGTTCGTTGGCAGCAAAGAGCTTGCGTCGTCGAACGCACGCAACGCCGCGTCCCGTTGGCCATCGGCGGCGAGCCCTTCGCCGTGTGCTGCGGCGAGCCACGATCGCAGCAACGACGGCGCGCGGTTCTCTGCGACGTACCGCGCGTACTCCAGCAGTTCGACGGCCTCGGCCGGCTGCCCGATGTCGAGCAGGATCACCGCTTGCTGTGCGGCAGCGTGCGCCAGCAACTGAGGTGAATCAGCTTCTCTCGCTGAGACTTTCGCGTCCTCGTGGTACTGCCACGCCTGAAGTTGCGAACCCCTATCCAGCGCGGTCCAACCGGCGAGCGTTCGCGCATCTGTGAGGATTGCGGCGAGCCGTTCGCGGTGACGTGAACTCACGCTGAACGTACGGTACTCCTCGATCTGGCGTACCAGGCTGTTCAACTGGTCCAGCACCACCACGGCGCCGAATTTGTGGTCAGAGCTGCGCAGGTCGTTGACCTGTCGCTGAAACATGTCGAGCGTTCCGCGGTCGATGCTGCGCGCGACGATCAGCCGTTCGCGCAGCTCTTCAGCGCTCTGGTTCTCGACCTCGGGTGGGAACCCAAGCTCTTCGTTGGTTCGTCCGTAGAACTCTCGGAACAACCGTTGATATCCGGGGTCGGTCACCTCTACGTGGCCGTTCTCCCAACGCGACATCATGATGAGCATTGATTGCTCTGTCGCGTGGGGAGCGCCGATCTGCGGCCCCCGTGTCAGGAAGAACCTGACCACCTGCGCCTGCGTGTGGCCAAGCTCCTGACGGACCCCTTGCAGCCTCGATCGAGGCTGGTCATCACGCTTCCTTGTCGCCACGTCTCCCCGTTCCCCAACGGTTGTGACCTGCGGACCTAACTCCACCTAACACGCGGCGTGATAGCCGCTGACAATTATTTCGACCCCCTCTCCGGATGTCTGCTGTTCACATGACAGCGACACCGAAAGCAACAAGCGAACGAAAGCTAGTCCTTTCGACGGCTCCCATCGTCGAGGCGGCTAGCGAGCGTTCCGACCTGAGCGCGAAGGCCGCGCAGTTCTCGAATAATCGTGTTGAGCAGCGGAACAAGGGGATTGTCAGCCGTGAGGGCCGGCGGTTCGGGTGGCGTCTTTCCTTGCAGCACCGAAATGAGGTGCTGGGGGTGCCAGTCGAGCGCAATCGACAGCGCTTCGAGCGTCCGCGGATTGCGCCGCCGTTGGATCTTTCCCTGTTGCATCTCGCGAACGATCGCGAGCGACACCCCGGATCTCTCCGCCAGTTCCTTCTGCTTCAAAGCCAGCTCTGCCGCGCGGGCGTTCATTGCCTCCGCGACTGCCGACCAATCCTCTGCCACGTACGCCTCCGTGCTCCGCCTCAGCGCCGACGTTAGCGCGCGCATGTGCCCTGAAACGGGGTTAGCGCTGACATCGGCGGTGAATCGCCATTAATCAACGCCAACGTCAGCGCCTTCGGAGAAGAAATCAGTCTTTCGAAAGGTATTCAGCTGATGACTACGTCAGGCACGGCGGGGAGCAACCCGCCGATCTTCTACACAGTCGCCGAAGCCGCGCGCATCCTGCGTGTGGACGTGGCGACGATCTACCGGGCGATCCGAGAGGACGCGTTCCCGGCGGTGCGGCTGCGCACTCGCTACGTGATCCCTTCTCGTGCGGTCGAGGAGATCGTTCGACAGGCGTCGGAGTCCGGAAGCGTCGTGGACGTTGCCCGGATGACCGCTGAGCGCCGGTCCGCCCGTGAGTTCGAGCGGAAGTCCGGGGGTGCGTGGTGAACCCGGAGAACTACTACGAGGTGATCGCGGCCGAGCTCGACCGCTACGCCAAGGTCCCGGACGACGTGCTGATGGAGATCGTCACCCGTGACGGCACGTGCATGTGGTTGTGGGCCAACGAGGAGGACGGCCCGGAGTGGCAGGGCGAGGAGATCACGGATCGGGAGTTGGCGGCTCGTCTGTGCGAGCCGTGCCCGGTGCGGCGGCTCTGCCTTGAGTGGGAGCTGCGCCTTGCTGGTGAGCACCAGTTCGGAGTGTGCGGCGGACTGACTGGAGAGGACCGACGCGCGCTCTACCTCGTGTGGCGTGCCCGTCGCGACCGGATGAACGAGGACCAGGACGGAGGGCAGTTCCGTGACGTTTAACGTGACACCGACGCAACTGCTCGCCGCTCTGGGCGTGGCCGTGGTGCTGCTGTGGATCTGGCGAGCCAGTGCCCGTAGGGCGAAGGCTGCCGCAAACGCAGCGCGAACGGGTGCTCGGTTGCTCTCGCTGACCGGGCGGGTGCTGGTGATGGCTGGCGTCATCGTCGGAGTTCAGTGGGTGGTGATCACGCACCGGGGCGACACCGTGTTGTTGCTCGTGGTGCTGGGGCTGCCCGCGCTGTTCGCCGCGTACACGCTGACCCGTGCACTCACGATCACGTCTTACGACAGTCCGCGCAGTAAGGGTGATCGGCGATGAACGCGATCATTCGGGTTCGGGAAGGGGTAGCCGCCTTCGGGCGGCTGCCCGCCGCCCCGGCAGCGCAGCAGCTCGCGGCCGACGCTGCGGAGGCGGCAGAGCTGAGGGCCTACGCGACGCACCCGGACGTGGTCGCGCTTCGCGTCGAGCGGGTCCGCGCTGAGGTCGACCGGCTGTGCTGGGTAGGGATCGTGCTCGGTCTCGGCTTCACGATGACCAACGTCCAGAGCTTCGCGGCAGCGGGCACGCCGGCATGGTCGCTGCCGTGGCTCGCAGCGTGGTTGCTCGATCCCACGGTGTCGCTGGTGCTGTTGGCGATCCTGCGGGCTGAGCAGGTGACCGCGCGGTACCAGGTGCGCACAGGTGCGTGGACGCGTCGGGCGAAGTGGTTCACGCTCGCGGCCACGTACGTGATGAACACCTGGCATTCGTGGGCGGAAGGGTCCGTGTCGGGGGTGGTGCTGCACTCGGTTCCGCCTCTCGTGGTGTTCGTCGCTGCGGAGGCCGTGACGGACCTGCGAGACAAGCTCACGGAAGCGGTCACGGCCGCGTTCACCGAAGCGCAGCGCCGCGCGGCACCGGTCGTATCGGCGAGCGTGCCGAAGACGACCACTACCGAGCGTCCGGCAGTGGAACGTAAGCAGCGCAACAGGAGTCGGCCCAAGCGACGAGTGACGTTCGAGGACTACCTAGCGGCTGCACGCGAAGCGTGGACACCTGAGGTCATGGTCAGTCCCGCATGGGTGCGTGAGGTCACCAGGTGCTCGCGTGGCCTGTCGTCACGGCTCGCCGCAACGCTCGCGGCCGAACTCCGGACCGCGACCACATCGGACGGAGGTGATCCGCGGTGACCGAGCAGGACCGAGAGTTGGCCAACGTGGAGGCCTCCCTGCCGGTGCGGGCGGTGCTCGAAGGCGAGTTCGTGAACGACGTCTCGCCGGTTGAGCGGACGCCGTGGCGTCGGCGGGTCGTGAACTGGTGGCGGCGTTCACCGCGTGTGCCGCTATGGGCGAAGGACAGGGTTCACGCGGTGCAGGCCGTGAAGGATCTCGTGGTGGCCGTGCTGCGTTCACCGTTCCGGTTCGTGGGCGCGGTGGTGCGTGGCCTGGTGGTCGCGGTGCGGTGGTGGCGTTCATGGGTGACCGTGCGGGACTACCGGGAGGCGGCCGAGCAGTCGGAGAAGCTTGCGGACAAGTTCACCGACATCCGGGAGTTGACGTTGTTCCGGTGGAAGGTCACCGGGGCAACGGTGGTCACGGTGGCGGTCGTGGTCGCGATGCTCGACCTCGTGTACGGGCACCGGGTGCTGTGGATCGTGGGTGGCGTCGCGTCGGTGGCGTTGGCGATCCTCGGTCGCCGGAAGGACGGCAGCCCTGGGCGTAAGGCGGTGCTTGCCGGACCGCGCACGCTGACGTGGACGATGGATCCTCAGGTTCTCGTGGACGCGTTCCGGGACGCGAAGCTGATCGGGAAGGACGAGACGCTGCGCCTGGTCGATCGAGCCACGCGCAGGGGCGAAGGATGGGCGGTCACGGTTGATCTGCCCGCTACCCGCAAGGCGGCCGACGTCGTCAAGCAACGGGAAGCGCTCGCGTCCGCGCTCGCAGTGGACGAGATCCAACTCAGTGTGGAGCGGGTGCGCGGCAACGGCGGTCACGCTGGACGGGTGGCGATGTGGGTAGCTGATGAGGACCCGTACGCGAAGCCGCCCATCCGGACGCCGTTGCTCGGGGTGCATCGGTGGGATGCGTGGCGGCCGGTGCCGTTCGGTACCGACGCGCGCGGACGCCGGATCGATCTGCCGATGGTGTGGACGTCGGTCCTGATCGGCGCGATTCCCAGGCAGGGCAAGACAATGGCCGAACGGCTCGCGGCCGCGGGCTTGATCTTGGACCCGCACACCAGGCTGTACGTGGCGGACTTCAAGAATGGCAAGGACTGGAAGGCGGCCGAGCAGGTAGCGCACCGGTTCATGTCCGGCGACGACAGCGAACACGTGCTGGCGTTCCTGGACTGGCTCGTGGAACTGGTCGCGGACGTCCAGGGCCGCTACCGCAGGATGCAGGACCTGGACGACCTGACGTGCCCGGAGTCGAAGGTGACGCCGGACATGTCACGTGATCCAGCGCTCGACATGCCGATCACGGCCCTGGTCGTGGACGAGGTGCAAATTCCGCTGGAGGACCGTACTCCTGTTGAGGTGCAAGGGAAGAAGCTCACCGCGGGTGAGTACATCGGGGAGTTGCTGACCTGGTTGGCGAAAAAGGCGCCGGCCGCAGGGGTGATCCTGGTGCTGGCGACACAACGGCCGGACAGCAAGACCATCCCGTCCAGCCTCCGCGCAGTGCTCGGGTCACGGTTCGCGTTGCGAGTGATGGACTGGCGCGACAGCAACATCATCCTCGGGGAGCAGATGAACACGCGCGGGTACGACTCCAGTCGTCTCCTGCCGTCCCACAAGGGCGTGGGCATCCTGCGGCCGGACGGCGAGACCCAAGCGGGCGCGGACGTGCTCGCGCTGACCGTGCGCACGTTCTACATGCCCAACGAGGACTGGCGGGAGATCTGCCAGCGCGGGCGAGCGTTGCGGGAGGCGGAAGGCACGCTCACCGGACACGCGGGAGGGCAGGAAGCACAGCCGATGCTCGACCATGCTGCTGTGGCGAAGGCCATCGGCAGCGCGCCGACACTTGCTGAGGCGGAGAGGGCCGACGAGATCGAGTTGCCCGAACCGCTAGCGTCCGTTGTGGACTATCTCAATGGCAACGGTGACCGGGACTTCGTTCCTACGGCCGAACTCGTAGCTGCGCTCGATGTTGCGCCCACGTTCGGGCTCGACATGGCCAAGTTCGGCTGCCGTTCGACACGGGACAGAGTGCCATTTGAGGACGGCGTGAAACAGGTGCGCGGCTACGCCGTTGCCGACATTCGTGCAGCGGTCGAGCGCCTCCGCGCAGCGGCCGTGATCGACGGTGAGGTGATCGACGATGGCGACAGCTGACCCGTCACAACCCGTCCCAGGCACCCGCCACCCCGTCACACGCCGTGTGACGGGGTGGAAACCAGGGTCTAGCTGCGGAAACGGACCGCCGTGACGGTGTGACGCGTGACGGGGAACCCCGTCACAGCTCCCCAGGATGGCTGTGTGCCGCGCCTTCTGAGCGAGAGAGCGGCACACGGCTCACCTGTCCCGTCTGAAGGGACTTCCCCTCGCTCACTGCTTCACGCCAACGGCGCCTCCAACCGTCCGTAACAGCTTCGTGGGCTGGTGCGAACCACATGTATGCAGATTGAGTCCGGGGCGAAGCCTGCACATGGGGTACTGCGTGACGTCCTTCTCGCGGTCCTCGGCCTGATCGGGGCTGCAGGTGTCAACCTGTTGACTTCGCTTGCTGACAAGGAGGATGTGCATCGTTGGCGATGGCCGCTCACAATTGCGGTCTTGCTGGCGTTCATCGTGCCAGTCATCTGGAAGCACCGCGCAGGTGTTGGTAAGGCGTTGGCAACGAAACTCACCAGAGTCGCTGCGGTCGATACTGGCGACAGTGCGATGGATGTTCTGGCGGTAACCGAGAGTGGCAAGGTTATTTCGGCAACCTGCTCTGACAAAAATATATGGACGCCGTGGCGAGTGATACTGGAGGAAGGTTTCGCGTGGGATGTCGCTGCTGTCGTCCCGCGTCAAGGGATTGTCGAGTACTTTGCTCTTGATCGTGACGGCACTATCCGTACGCGTACCCGTGATCGCGGCCATTGGTCGACGTGGCAAGTGGTCAATATTGTCGGGAACGAACACGGGCGAATCATGCGAGTTGCGTCAGCCAGTCTTGAGCCGGGGCACCGTGAATTGATGGTAGTCACAGATGCCGGCCGACTGCTGCATGCCTGGCGAATGGACGGGCGAGGCTGGTCGCGGTGGCATGACTCAGGACTCGCAGGCGCACGAGACGTTACCGTGTGCGCGCCCCAAGATGACGGATTGTTCGAGAACTGGGCCGTCGATACTAACGGCGAGGTTTGGCACCGGTGGTTTTGGAAGGAGTGGACTGAATGGGAGCGATGCGGGAGGCCTGGTTCTCCTGCTCGCGCAGTCTCGGTATTTCGGAAGCTCGCTGAGTTTCAGGAACTGTTCGTAGTCGGTGATGCAGGAGACCTCGGTCATCGTCATCATCAGCGTGGACATGCCTGGTCAGACTGGTTGGTGATGGATACGCCAGTCGAGGCGATCGACGTTGCCGGAAGCACCACGAGTCCGAACAGCCTGCGTTGCTTGGTTGTCGGCCGCGATGGAACGCTATGGGTCCGTTCGTATGACGGCTCTGGAAACCGATGGTTGAATTGGGATCGAGTATCAATCACGTGACCTGATCGCGCTTGTGGCGCTGTGTCGGTAGAACCTGTCGTGTCTGGACATCCGCTCACTGCTCCCGAGCATGAAACCGAACCATCCGCCCGCTACGTGATCGTTCGCCGACGTGGCCGTGCTGCGGCACGTTGGTAGTCGTCGACCAGGTGAGCCAGAGCGTCCATCCGACTACGCCACGGGCTACCGTGCACGCGCGTCAGGCTGGCGGTCTGCGCCTCCCAGCGACTACTACGCCGACCGGTCACCGACAACATCGGTTCCAGGAATCCCAGCAAGACTGGTGCATCCTCAGCCCCCGCCAGGACTCGCCACCCTGTCCGAGTTGGGTCCGATGAGCGTTCGAGGCGGACGGTATCCAGGTTCAGCGGGGCAGGACGCGCTGGCGGCTTGGATCGACTCGTTCGCGGCTTAGTTTCCGTGACAGGTTTCGTGACAAGAGGTACGGGTGGCTTCTCGTCCGTCACGGCAGTGGTGGTGACCGGGACGAGTTGGGCGAGTTCGGCAGCGGCACGCGTGAGCTGATGTGCGGCCTGCTCCGTGTCCCCGTCCGCCAGTACCGCCCGCCGCACCTCGGCAGCCGCCGCCTCGACAGCGGCCACGGCAGCGAGCACGTCACCATGCCGGGTGGCGACACGAGTGCGGCGAGCGCGTTGACGGCACGCCGCGTTGTGGTAGCGGGCCGGTCGCCCACGGTTCGACCCTGCCTGCAACGGCTGTCCGCATCCCACGCACTTCACGGCTCACCACTCCGATTCGTGACTAGTTTCGTGACGGTCGGATCGAGCATAGCAAGACTGTCACGAAAATAGTCACGAAATTGCGGTCTGCTTGTCTTCGGCTGGTCAGCGTGCGGTGTCCTTGAGGTCCTGCGCCGCACGGTGAAGATGCTCGGCCGTCTCGGCGTCCGTGAGCGTCGTGGACATCAGCCGATCGAACAACTCCAGGTATGGCCGCCGCTCAGCCTCACTCTCAAGCCACACGCCGCCGTGCGGGCAGTCGAGGTAGACGACGTCGTCAAACTGCGCCTCACGGAACGACAGCGCCGTGAACGAGGCCATCCCCGCGACCACACCCGCACTGTCCGGCACGAGGTACACGCGCACGCCGGGAAGCTGAGCGAACACCGCCAACTGAAACAACTGGTCGGCCATCACCAGCGCACCGCCGACGGGCCGCCGCAACACCGCCTCCCCCAGAACGAGATCCACCCGCAAGCTTGGATCTTGGTCAAGCTGCGACAGCATCCGCGCACGGTGCTGATTGTCGTAACCGCAGTGACCTCGTTCAGAGACCGTCTGGACCTGCTCGCCTCGAACTGCGGTCGAGTACTCGGGTGTCCAGACCAGCGGCGGCAAGACGTCCAGCGCCACCGCGCGCACGTAACTCGCCTCAGCCTCGACGTCGGAGTACGTCCACTCCACACAGGGCGCCGCGCCGCCGGTCACCAGGTTGAACGTGCGGGGGTCACGTGCGCGCTGCGCACCCCAGAACACCGGCTCTCGCTGGACGTCGTCGATACCGTAAACGAGCGCGAGCGCCATCACGTCGGCATCGCTGATCGGGACCAGCCCGTTCTGCATCATCGAAGTCTTGGCCGCTGACCAATGCACGCGCGCGGTCACTTCGGTCAGGCTTAAGCCGCTTTCCATGCGCCACAACGCAAGCGCACGCGCAACAGCACGGTTCAGAAGACTGGACTTGAACCCCTTAGGCATCGCGGGCCGTCTCCGTCCTCGACGGACGGTCCTGCTCCGTAGCCCATGAGGTGGCGCACAGGCGGACCAACAGGGCTTTGGAAGTGTCCTCGTCCAAGCTGCTCGCATCGAGCGCACGGATGACCTTCTCGTAGCCCTTGATCGCATCCGCCGCCTCGGCGAAGAGACTGGAGTTCTCCGTTTCCGTCCACACCAGCGGTTCGTACTTCGGGAAGGTCAAGTACGTGAACGGTCCGGCCAAGCCCGCGTGCGCGCCACAGGACACGGGCAAGATCCGGATCGTGATGTTCGGCCGATTCGCCATGTGCAGCAGGTGAAGCAACTGCCCGGCGTGCACCTCAGCGCCCCCGACGGGCAGATGCAACGCCAACTCGTGGATGAGGAACGTGCACCTCACGCCGCACCACAGCGCCTTCTGCATCGCAAGGTGCGTCTGTACACGCTCTTGAATGTCACTCGCCGGCATCGTGGAGGACGCGCGCAGCACCTCGCACATGTAGTCCACTGTCTGAAGAAACAGCGGTACCAGGTGCGTGTGCCAACCCGTCAGTGTCTTGGCCAGCTTCAGATTTTCGACAGCCGTCCGGACCTGGGCAGGCGCGTACATGCCGTGCTGCTGCCACCAGCCACGGATGTGCGTCTCCGGGTACAGCGCCAGCAGGTGAGCTGCCTCAGTCGACTTGACCCGGCAGGCACCCAAGAGGGTGGCAACCTCAACCTGAGTGGCACCACCCTTGCCATTCACCACGTTCGACAGCTTGGCCGCGTCCCAGTCCACGATGTCGGCGAGCGCGCACGAGGTCAGACCGGCACCTTTGATCGCCGCTCTCAGGCCAGCACCGAACTCACGACCACGCGCGGTAGAGATCCGCTTGGGCATACCAACTTCCTTGCAGTGGTTCGAAAGACGATGAGAGAAGCCGACGCGGCGACGCGTGCCGCGTCGGCTCTCCCTGACCAGCCTTGGACGAGGTTTTGACGGAGCCCCGGAGGCTGGTGGCTTTGTCACGACGGCAACCGCTTGGGGACCCCAGTGGCCTGGTCCTCGACAGCGTCAATCGTCGTCGGTTGTGCGGACTGCTTGCGGTCGTCGGCGTGGTTGACCAGAAGCTCTCCGAGCACGATCAGAATCTCGCCGAACTCCTGCTGTCGCTCTGGTGTCAGAGTGCCCATGACGAGGTCGAACAGCACGTTTGGCATCAGTTTGGAGATCTTCCCGAACTCAGTGATCAGTTCGGTGTCGTCGGGCGTCACGCGATGACCCCTCCCGCAAGCCGTGACTCCTCAAGCCTGTGCTTGCCGACCGACACGGGCGGATGGATGGCGGGGAACTCCTGAGTGTCTGCTGTGCGCGCCGTCGGCAGCGAGACCGGAACGTCATCAGGCTCGTGTGGGGACTCCAGGCGGTCGAGCGCGTCCTGAACGTCCGCACTCGCCCAAGCAGCCTCGTGGGCGGCATTCATGGCCTCCTGGGCAGCCGCTCGGGCTTGTCGGACGTACTTCCGGCCAAGTGCCACCGTGTACACGAGCGGTAGCACCAGCCACACCACGAACAGCACGACTCCTGTTGCATCCCACACCATGATCGTCCACCGTCCTCCCGAAGAACGTGACCGCAGACATCAGCGTCTCCGGTGGCGGACTTCGTGTGAATGACCTGGTTGCGACCATCGGCGACATTTCGCGACCTATACTGATCGGCGCTGACATCAGTGAGACGGAAGGTCAGCCGATGGATTCAGGAGATCGACAGCGACAGTCACGGACGTTGTTCGGCGAGCTGCTGCGCCAGCGAAGGCAGACGGCAGAGGAGTTCAGCCAAGAAGCCGAGCGGTTTGCGCGCGAGCACGGGTTGAGCGCGACGATAAGTCCGCGCCATGTCCAGCGGTTCGCATCTGGCCGTCGTGCCGATGGCAAGCCTCTCGGTCTTCCTCAGCCATCAACGCGCCGTCTGCTCGAAGGCATGCTCAGCGTGCCGATCGAACGGCTGCTCGAACCTGTGCCCGACGCCGTTCCGGTCGCCACGGATGATGACCTGGGATTGCAGGCCAGGATTGCCGCAGGGCGGAACCTGGACATGGAGACGGTCGGACTCCTTAGGCAGAAGCTCGACATCACCCGCGTGATTGATCGCCGACTGGGCGCATCCGCCTTGCTCGGCGAGCTTCGCGCCCAGATAGGTCAGATGGAACGAGCGATGCGTGACGTGCTCAGCCAGCCGATCCGGTCGGGTCTTGCCGAAGTTCTCGTCGACGCTTCCGCTCTTGCTGGTTGGCAGTCGCTCGATCAGGGACTCGTCAGTGAATCGTGGGACCACTACAACACGGCTCGAATGGCAGCACGTGAAGCACGCTCGCCAGCGCTCGAAGCTTATGCGTGTGCAGGGCAGGCTGTTGTGTTGCTCGACATCGGCGAAGTGCGAGCGGCCGTCGAGTTGACGGACTACGCGCGGGCAATCGCCAAAGGGAGGGTCCCCGAACTGCTCTTCGCTTGGCTCACCGCGGGCTACGGTGAAGCGTGCGCGGCGAACGGAGAGCGCGAAGTCTGCATGCGTGCTTTTGATGACGCACTGCGTTCGGTGCCCGCCAGTATCGACAACTCGGAGACGCCGTACTTGGTGTTCGACTCAACGCACCTCGCGCGTTGGCGTGGCAGCGCGCTTGCTCGGCTCGGTGCGCGAGAAGCCGTCGAGGTGCTGTCCGATGTCCTGAGTCGGCTCGATCCGACCTTCACGCGAGCGGAAACGGCGCTCAGGGTTGACCTGGTGCAGGTCTTCACCGCCACGGGAGAGAAACACGAAGTAGCCGCACACGCGGAGCGTGCACGGCTACTTGCTACGCAGATCGGATCTCAGCGGCAACGTAAGCGGCTTACTTCGCTGCTCGTTTCCGGCTGATGCTCACGACTTCGGCAATGTCTGGCTCTTCGCCCGGAGCCAGCACGACGGCCCGCTTGCCACGGCTCGCGTGAACGAGTCCCTCGGCTTTCAGCTCGGCAATCGCGCGGTTGACGGTTCCGGCAGACAGGCCGTATCGGCTCTTCAGCTCGACCACCGTAGGAAGTTGGTCGCCTGGGCGCAGTGCGCCGCACTTGATCGCGCCTCGAAGATCTGCGTAGATCTTCTGATATGGGTTGTCGGCCGTCGGTTCCAGCGTTGTCGTCACAGCGCCAGACTCGGAAACCTTGATCGGCGCTTTGGGCATCCGGGTACCGATGTTCCCGGCTGCCCGCTGGTCCGCCTCCGAGACCCAGGCAGAGTAAACGCGCAGCGTGGTAGCGCCTCCGCCGCTGTGTCCCAAGCGGCCGGCAACGGTGCGCACGTCCACACCTGCGGCGATTAGCTCCGTGGCGGAGTAGTGGCGCAACTGATGGATGTTCATCTTCCATCCGAGTCGTTCGCACATACGCCGGTATCGCTGCGTGACAGTGTCCGGCTTGAGCCAGGTGCTGTGATCGACTGACGACGAGAAGACGCGTCCGTCCCGCTTGAGCTTGACTCCGCCGATCTCTGCTTCGGCTTTCCGCTGGTCGATGTAGGCCCGTAGAAGTCCGACGGTTTCCGGGTCGAGCGCGATGCGTCGCTGTTGGTGGGTCTTAGTGTCCTGTTCCCAGGTTTCAGCGCCGTCCTGCGCGATAGCCGTCTGAATGGACAGAACCGCGTTGTTCAGGTCGAGCTGGTCCAGCCGTAGAGCGCAGACCTCACCGCGTCGCGCGCCGGTCGTCATCGCGAGCCACACGAACATTCCCCACGGAAGGTCCTTGAACGCCTCATTGACGATCGCTGCCGCTTGTTCGGGAGTAGGCGGCTTCGGATTCGGCTTGACCGGCTTTGGTGGCTTCGCTTGGGCAAGAGGGTTGACCTTGATCCAGCCCCAGCGAAGCGCGCAGTCGAGCGCACCGCTCAGGCAGAAGTGAACCTGGCGAACGGAGTTCTTTTCCAGCCCCTTGCACTCGTGAGGCTGGCAGTCGAGCTTCTTGCAGTCGTGGTTCTTCTCTTCGGACTTGTGCTCGATGAACTTCCGGCCTCCGCAGTGGGTACGGCACAGGCGGAGGGTCGCGTAAAGCGAGTCGATCACTTCGCCGTCCAGCTTCGCCACCGGTAGATCGCCCACAAGCGGACGGATGTGGTTGTTGATGTACCCCTCGTAACCCTTGCGCGTGTTCCGCTTGACGTCCAGGTTCTTCAGGTAGTGGTCGAGGAGGGTGTTCACGTTCGCTTTGGTGCGGGGGCTGCGCTGTTCATCGATCTCGTTGAGGATTCGCGTCTTGGTCTTCTCGGCTTCGTCCCAGAGATTGGGCGTGTCCTTCGGGATCGTCTCGTGACGGTAATTCCGGAGACCTGTCAGCGGGTCGACTCCCGCGTACACGACCACCCTCAGCGAGCCGCTCGGCAGGACCTCGATCCGCCCGCGCTCGCGGTCCTTGGGACCTGCCTTGCGCTTGGTCATGGTGCGACCGTACGCCCGCTTCGCACCATGCGCGGCACCACGAGATCAGGCGTCGATCATCTTCAGTGGCCGCTGAAGCGAAGAGCCTCTGACCTGTTTGAGCAGGTCAGAGGCTCTTTCGTTCACCCGGCGAAAGGTGGTGCCCCAGGCAGGATTCGAACCTGCGACACACGGTTTAGGAAACCGATGCTCTATCCCCTGAGCTACTAGGGCTGGCGACAGCAGTCTAGCGGGCACGCGCCACCGAGTTGACCAGCGCCCCCGCTCACGCACCGTGAGGGGCCAGGTGAGACGCCTGCGGCCGTTGGAGGGAAGTGAGGCAGGCCACCTTCTGCCGGGCAGAATCGTCAGGTAGGGAGAGGGCGTGAGCAGACCTTGGCCCGACTTCCGTCCTGGACCGCTTGGTTCCCTCAAGGCTTGGTGGCGTCGGCGGGTGCCGCGCCGGGCGGAGGACTTCACGTTCGTGCCGCCGTCGAGCAGTCATCAGCAGGAGTTCGAGACGCCGTTGCCCAGTGCGGTGTACGGGTTGGACTTCCAGGTCAAGTTCACGGTGGTGTGGCGGTTGGACCTGGCCACCGGGTTGCGGCACAACTCGCCGCGCAGTGCGGCCATTCACCACGTTCTGCAGCGGGCCAAGGAGGTCAGCGGCAAGGCGATGTTGGTGCACCACGCCGCCCTGCAGCACCAGTTGGGGGATGAGCTCGCCGCTGAACGGCAGGTTCCGGGTACGCATGTGTGGGCGCGGGCCGAGCAGGTGAGGGTCACCGTTGACGAGGGTGATCTGGAGATGGCTCGCAAGCACGTCGAGCTGTTGCGGAACTCCACGTTCAAGCTGGCCGAGCGGGACGTGGAGCGGGCCGAGATCCGGTACCTGCGGGACGAGGTGCTCACGGACGTCGGCACGGCCACGATCTGGTGGTTGCAGCGCAACGGGTACCAGGTCGAGGAGGCGGTCAAGTTGTCCGGGCACCTCGCTGAGCTGGTCAAGATCGCGCAGCTCGAACCTGAGCAGCACTGGGCCGAGTCGTTGGTCAGCAGCGTCGAGCGGGCGTTGCCCGAGCTTGAGGACTCGCATCGGAAGGACCTTCGCCGGCACCTGGCCAAGGCGTTGAGCGTTTACGGGGGCTCGCGGGTGGCTGCCGAGTTCGCCGACCAGATCGGGTTGCCCGCGGGTGAACCGCACGCGAACGGGCAGCACACGAACGGGCACGTCTAGGCTCAGGCGGATGTTGACCGAACTTCGCAGTGCCGCGGTGGTTGCCGGGTTGCGGGCGCTCGCCCGGCTCACGCCCTATGCCGAGCCGGAGCTGATCGGGCTCCGGAAGATCGTGAAGGCTGGAGACGTCTGTGTGGACGTCGGGGCGGCTTTGGGGCTGTACACGGTCACGTTGTCGAGGCTTGTCGGTCCACAAGGGACCGTGCACAGCGTGGAGCCGTTGGTGTTCGCGCATCCGGCGCTGTCGTACGTGCTGCGGCCTCGGGAGGGGCGCAACATCCGGCGGCACTCGGTGGCTCTGGGCAACGGGCAGGGGCGCGAGGTCATGAGCGTGCCGGTGCGGCACGGGAGTCCCGTCACCGGGCGGTCGTTCCTCACGGTGGGGGCCAAGGGGCTCGGGTCCAACGAGGAGTTCGACGAGCACCTCGACGTGGTGGTGAAGACGGACACGCTCGACCACTTCGTGGAGGCGAACGGGATCACGCGGCTCGACTTCGTCAAGGCGGATGTCGAGGGGGCCGAGCTGCGGGTGCTCGAAGGTGGCGCGGAGACCATCGAGCGGTTCAAGCCGGCGTTGCTGCTGGAGATCGAGGAACGGCACGTCGAGCGGTTCGGGTACCGGGCGCAGGACGTCGCGGACTTCCTGACGGAGCGCGGGTACCGGATGAGCACCTGGCAGGACAACCGGTGGGTGCCGACGGGCACCATCGGCGGCGAGATCAGGAACTACCTGTTCAGGGCGTGAAGGTGCCGGAATAAGTAGAGGACGCCGACCCCTGGGGGTGGATCGGCGTCCTCATCTCGAAGGCCTACAAGCTGTAGACCTCAAGCTCGTACAGGGAGTATCCGTAACGAGTGGCCCGTTGGGTACCCGTCATTCGGAGGTATCTCGCGTCCTGTGGTGCAAACGCTACGACATCCTCGCCTCCGTCGCCAGCACTTGTGGAGAAAACGTTCCGCCAAGTCGTGCCGTCATTGGAAACGTCGATGCGGTAGCCGCTCGCGTAGGCCGACTCCCACTGCAACACAGCGCGACCGACCTGTTGCACAGAGCCGAGGTCGACCTGGATCCATTGGTCGTCGCTCCAGTCGCTGGCCCACCGGGTCGACAGGTTGCCGTCCAGCACGTTCTGCGGCGGGAGGTTGTTCCAGCCCGTCTCGTGGGACGACGCGGACGCGGTCGCACGGGCGGTCAGGTTCGCGGTGCTCTGGCCCCGGTGGGACGGGAACTGCACGACCTGCTGGAACGTCGGGCGGTTCTGCCAGCTGATCTTGTCCTGGGTGATGCCGCCCATGGCGCGGTGGATGATCGTGTCGGCGCACCACTGGTCGCCGGCGGCGCAGTCGGCGTCACCGGGGTAGACCTGGTTGGCCGGCTTGGCCGCGGCCTGCTTCAGCGAGTCCGCCAGTGCCGTGCGGCAGCCGGACAACGTGCCGCCACCGCAGTAGGTCTGCGGGAACGCGCCCTGGACCGGGTCGCCCAGGACCTGGCGCAGGTCCTTGTCCACGTAGCCCCACCAGCCGTACTGGAACGAGGAGCCCTTGTGCGGTGCGGCGCCGTGCTGGTCGGAAGGTGCCTCGTCGACCTGGACGGCGTTCACCAGGGCGTCGTACAGCCCGTCGCCCAGTGACGGCTTGAACTCGGCCTGCACCAGGAGCGGCCACCAGGCATCAAGAATCCTGATCGCGTCGGCGTTGGCGTAGGTCTTGCTGCCCTTCGCCGTCTCCTTGCGCAACGAACCGGAGCGCTGCCAGTCCTTGAGCTTCTGCACGACCGGGGCCAGCGTCGCGTCCAGCGGCGCCGACTCCAGCACCCGCAGGATCTCCGGCAGCACCTGCTCGGCGCGCAGGTCGGCCACCGCGGCCTCGCCCATCGCCTTCACCAGCGAGGCACGGGTGACCTTCTGGCCGGAATTCACCAGGGCACGCACCCGGCCGTCGAGCAGGTTGCCGCGGTGCACGGCGCTGTGGCCGAAGCCGCCGAACGTGAAGTCCTTGGCCTGCTTGTTGTTCCAGGAGATGTAGTAGTCCTGGTTGATCGAGTTCGGGTGGCCGGCGAACGGCAGGTACGACGCGATGTTCTCGTCGCCGTTCCAGTTGACCCACTCGTACTCGGGACGGCCCCACGTCGGCAGGTTCGGGTCCACAGTGGACCGGCGCATCGGGTTGAGGCCCGAGTTGAAGTACGCGACGTCACGGGAGTCCGCGTAGAACCAGTTGAACGCGTAACCGATGTCGTTGGCCGCGCGCTGGAAGTCCGCGGCCGAACGGATCGCGGACGGGTCGTTGAGCTCCTGGAAGCCGATGATCGAGTCGACCTCGTGCATGTACGTCGAGCGCAACGTCGTGTACGCCACGACCTTGCCTCCGACCGTGGCACGGCTCGTCACCAGGCCGTACTTGGTCCGCCACATCACCAACGTGTAGGAGCCCGCCGGCGTGCCGTCGGCGACCGTCGGCTTCCAGGCGTTCTTGCGCTCCAGGCGCTCCATCGGCAGGCACGAGCCGTGGAACAGGTACGACGTCGAAGCCTTCGTGGCGGGAGAACCGTCCGCGTTGCACAGCTCGACGGCGTACGTGTCGGTGATGTCCTGGGCGGACGAGGTGGCGCTCCACGAGTAGTCGACGCCGCGGCCGAGCTGCACGTACATCGAGACGCCGGCGAACGAGACACCGCGCGAACGCACGCCGGGTCCGTTGAGCTCCTGCAGCATCAGCAGCTGCGGCGCGAAGTAACCGGTCTGCGGACCCCACACGGCGACCGGGTTGCCGGTGTCGGTGTACGCACCGGACACCGCCAGCGCGTTCGACATGCCGTGCTTCTTGTTCAGCAGATCGGCAGGCAGGACGCCGTCCTTGAAGATGCCGCGAGCCTTCGCCACATCACCCGAGGAGGCGACGGCGACGGAGGCACCGGTGCCGCCCACCTCGTCGTAGACCATCCGCTCCGGCGTGATGCTGCCGGAGTCCGGCATGGCCACGCCCTGCGGCGAGGCGGGAGAGGCCGAGTAGGGGAACGACTGTCCGTTGTGGAGGGTCAGCACGGCCTCCGGGTCGTTCTCCGCCCGGAACGCCTGCCACACCTGCTCGCCGACGGCGGCGCCGTACTTGTTCTGCGCGGCCAGCTTCACCAGCGCCGACTGCACCTCGCCGCCACCGCCGGCACCGAACAGGCCGCCGACGACCGAGGCGATCGCGACCATGTCGGTCGCCTTGAACGGCTGGATGTCGTTCCAGTTCGTGATCGAGTCGGCGTGCCCGGTCAGCACGTACTCGCCGGGGAAGTTGCGCGCCGACACCGACTGCGTGATGTAGGCGTTGATCCCGGCGATGTAGTCGTTGACGTCGGCGACCGCCTGACGCCCGCGCTCACCGCTCTTGGCCGCCGCGGTGTCGATCTGCTTCTGCAGGTCGGCCTCGGTGTACGGGATCTGGTTGTAGAAGCTCTGCTCCAGCGTCCGGTTCGACGGCGCGCCACCGGCGAAACCGGAGAGCTGGCCGCGGCCGAGGTGGCGGAACAGGTCCATCAGCCACAGCCGGTCCTGCGCGGCCGCGAAGCCGGCGCCGTACATCGTGCCGGACCGGGTGGTGCCGGTGATGTGCGGCATGCCGATCTTCTTGTCCCGCACGATGGTCACGTCCGCGCGGGGCTTGACGGTGCTCTCGACCTGGTCGGACGGCACGCCGAACGACGAGTCGTTGAAGAAGTTCGTGAGCTGGTCGTTCGTGAGGCCGCCGTAGCCGGAGGACAGCGCGTCGTACTTCCCGAGCTGGTCGGCCGAGTGCGCGGGCCTGGTGCCGAACGCCTTGTGCGCGAGGATCTCGGCCAAGGTCGCGTTGCCGTTGTTGCCGGGCGGCACGATGTCACCGCACTGGCCGAGGCAGTAGTCGTCCGCGGCGAACGCGGACGTTCGCGCGTCCTCGGCCTGGGCCGCGGACGGGACGAGAAGTAGGGAGGCGGTGACGGCGGCGGTCGCCAGCAGGGACGTCACCGGATTGGCTCTCCGCATGGCGCGAAGCTCCTCTCCGAGCAGGGCAGGGGTCTGTTGTGACGTACGTTACTTCCCGGTAACGCTATTGCGAAAGAGCTTCGCGTTTTCGTGACCTACCCGAAGGTACTGTATCGGTTCAGAAGTCCATCAAGTCCTCATATGGGTAGAAACGAAAATCGCAATCGGATTCGTCCGGTCGTATCTGTGTTTCTGGTTCAACATTCCACTAAGTGAGAATCTCGGGTTTGGTCACGCAGGGTCTCGACGACCACCCTTAAGCCCTGGTGGCATGCCTGCGCAGCGAAGTCCTCGCGCAATTCCGGTAACTGTGAACGGCGCCCGTCATCTCGAAAAACCGTTACCACATGATGAGATAACTGAGAATTAACGTGACCTTCGGCGTGCGTACGCGAAGATCACGCACATGTGGGAGCACGGAACGCCAATGCGGGAGGCGTCGTGATCAAGGTTCTGCTGGCCGACGACGAGGATCTCGTCCGTTCCGGCCTTCGCATGATCCTGAGCAGCGTCGGGGACATCGAGGTCGTCGCGGAATGCGATGACGGACACCTGGTAGCCGACCTGGCGCGCCAGCACCGTCCTCACGTGGTCCTTCTGGACATCCGGATGCGCACCTCGGACGGGCTCGCGGCGCTGCGGCGGCTGCGGACCCTGCCGGACTCTCCGCGCGTCTGCATCCTGACCACGTTCGACGTCGACGAATACGTTTCGGAAGCCTTGAGACTCGGTGCGTCGGGCTTCCTGTTGAAGGACACCGAACCGGAACAGCTCGTCAAGGCCGTGCGCGACCTCGCGCGCGGTGGCGCGGTTCTCGACCCCGGTGTGGCGGCACGGGTGCTGGCAGCCGTTGCGGACGGCGAGCGGATGGCCGAGCCGGCGCGCAGGCTGCTGGCGAGCCTGTCCGAACGCGAGCGCGAGGTGCTCGTGCTGATCGGCCAGGGCATGTCGAACGCGGAGATCGGCGGCACCCTGCACCTGTCGGAGGCGACGGTGAAGGGCTACGTCTCGTCCGTGCTCGGCAAGATCGGCGCGGTCAACCGCGTGCAGGCCGCGCTGGTGGCCTACCGCGGCGGCCTGATCGCCTAGCGGGCCTCAGTTCCCCGAGACGATCTCGGGGAGCTCGTCCGCGGAAGGTTCGACCTCGACCCTGTTCCGGCCGTGGCGCTTGGCGCGGTAGAGCGCCATGTCCGCGGCCGCGAACAGCTGGTCCAGCTTGGCCGGTCCCGCCGCGACACCGATGCTCACCGTCGGGCGGCGGACCGCGCCCAGCACCATCGTCCAGTCGTGGCCGTCGACGGCCGCGCGGATCCGCTCGGCCACGTTCGGGCCCACGTCCATGTTCGGCCCGGTGTCCCCGAGCAGCACCACGAACTCGTCGCCGGCCCAGCGCGCCACCAGGTCGTCGGCACGGCACTCGCGCCGCAGCAACGCCGCGATCTCGCGCAACGCCGCGTCACCGGCGGCGTGACCGGCGTCGTCGTTCACGCCCTTGAACCAGTCCACGTCGACCAGCACCAGCCACGGCACCCGGCCGCGCGCCGCCGTCGACTCCAGCAACGCCTGCGCCGCCCGTTCCAGCCCGAGCCGGTTCGCGAGGCCCGTCAACGGGTCGCGCGCCGCGGCCTCCTGCGCGGCCACCGCGAGCCGTTGCGCCTGAACGGCGACACGGCGTTGTTCCAACGCTTGGCCGAGGCCTTCCTGCAACGTCTCGGTGGCCGTGCGCGACGCCATCATCGACCGTCGCAACGCCTCGGCCTCGCCCACCGCGTCACCCAGCTCGTGGCAGATGTCCGCCAGTTCCGTGGAGAACCGCAGCAGCAGTGACGTGTCGTTGATGCGTTCGGCGTTGCACACCGCACGAGAGGCGAGTGTGCGCGCTTCCTCGAAATCGCCCTGCTCCCGACGCACCACGGCGAGCACCCAGTTGCCGACGGAGGTGCCCCACAGGTCGCCCGCGTCCGCGGACAGCCGCAAGGTCTCGGCGCCGGTCTCCTCGGCCTTGTCCAGCTGGCCCACACCGGCCAGCGAACGGCCGTAGGCGCCCATCAGCGCCCGCCGCATCGTCTCGTCCTTGGCCAGGCTCAAACCCTCGTCGAGGTACGCCAGCGCTTCCTCGAAGATCGCCGGCGCGGCCGCGGGAGAGCCGGAGCAAGCGCGGAAGTTCAGCAGGCCGCCGAGCCGTTGCAGGCAGGCGGCCAACGTGTCGGTGTTTCCCGCGCGGCGGGCCACCTGCACCGACAGCCGGAGCATGTCGAGGGACGCCCGCCGGTTGCCGATGCCCTCCATGAGGTAGCCCAGCATGCTCATGGTCTGGGCGACGGCAGGACTGTCGGCGCGGTCGGCGTCGAGGTCGGTCCACCCCTCCGCGGCCAGTTCCAGAGCGAGCGGGATGCGACCGAGACGCCACGCCATCACGGCGCGGTTCACCAGCACCGCGGAACGAACCCAGCGGTCGGCGCCGGGTGACACCTTGGTGACCACCTCGTCGAAAAGGGAGTTCGCCTCCGGTCGGCGGCCAGCGTTGAGCAACGCGCTGACCTCTCGGTCCAGCCGCGGAATCTGGCCCGCTACCAGCGGATCACGCTGCTCCACTCGTTCATCGACTCCGTTCCGACTCGCCGAGCGGCCTGCACAGGCTACCGGGCCGGTCGCACCCCGTACCGATCGTGGTGCGGAAGGTCATCGAGGGCTGGTCGGTTGCCCGAACAGGGTGCGCAGTGCCTGGGCTCGATCGACGATCATTCCGTAGCGCAGCTTCTTGTCAACGGGGTCGTTGTGAACCTGATGCGCGGTCATCTGGGCCGGGTGCTTGCGGTAGAGCAGGCTCGGTGCCGCGAGGAAGTAACCGGCCGAAAAGGTCTGCAACGCCAACAGCAGTCCGGTGTCCACCGACCGGGGTAGTCCCATCCACCCGCCCATCGCGAGCAGCAGGTCGCGGCGCACGCACAACGTGGCGGGGTGGACCGGCAGCCGCCACTCGTTCGCGACGAAGGAGTCGAGGACCCAGCCCGGTTCGAGGACTCCCTCGGCCGGGTCGTCGAACGCCCACGAGACGATCTCGCCGCTCGGCAGGAGATCACGCGCGCTGGACGTCACCCAGCCGACGTGCTCGTGCGCGAGCAGCACCCGCAGGTCCCGCTCCAGCGCGCCTTCCAGCAGCTGGTCGTCCGCGTCGAGGTTGCGGACGAACTCGCCGGTGGACCGGGCGGCGGCCATGTTCCTGGTGCCGGCCGAACCCGAGGACGGCGACCACGAGACGCTGACCCGCGGGTCGTCCGGGAGCAGCTCGGCCACCGCGCCGCGGTCGTCGCCGTCGTGCTGAACCAGCCACTCCCAGTCCCATCCGCCGGGCAGTGTCTGCGCGCGCAAGGACGCGTACACCTCCGGCAGATAACGGACGTGAGGCGGGTGTACCGGGGTTACGACAGAGATAGTCCGCATCTCGCTGTTTCAGTTTCGTCGGCCGAAAGAGTCGTAGTGCAGGACGTCGTCGAGAGGCAGCCGGTTGCGCCAGCCGTGCCGTTCCAGATCCGGCGTGTCCGGCAGGTTTCGGACCGGTCCCACGCACAGCCAGGCGACCGGACGGACCCTCGTGGGGATGTCCAGCAGACGCCGCAGCACATCTTCCCGGTAGAAGCTCACCCAGCCCACACCGAGGCCCTCCTCGGTCGCGGCCAGCCACAGGTTCTGGATCGCGAGGCACACCGAGTACAGCCCGGCGTCCGCGATCGCGTGCCTGCCCAGCACCGCGGGCGAGCCGCGGTCGGGGTCGTAGGTGACGACCACGCCGAGGGAGGACTCCATGACGCCCTCGACCTTGATCCGGGAGAACACCTCGGCCCGTTCCTGGTCGAGCTGGGCCGCGAAGACGCTGCGTTCGGCCTGAACGTGGTCGCGAAACGCGCGCCGAATCGATTCATCGCGCACGAGCACGAAGTCCCACGGCTGGGAAAGCCCGACACTGGGCGCCGCGTGCGCCGCGGTCAGCACGCGCCGCAGCACGTCAGGTGGGATTTCCTCGCCCGTGAACTCGGCACGGGTGTCCCTGCGCCGGTGCACAACTTCGTACAGGTTCATTCGTGGGATCGTGCCTCACTCGAAAGCACCAACTTCACGCTGGAGAGGTGGCGCTGATCTCATCTGAGGCGATACACCGATCGGATGAGAAGAATGAAAGGTGGTTACGGCTCCGCGCTCGGATTCGGCGGCGGAGTCGGCGTGACCACGTTCACCGGTGCCTGGCCGCTGCTCGCCCTCATGCTCCTCGCCGCCGTCGTCGTGATCGTCTCCCTGCGCACGACGATCATCGGTGCCGGGCTGGCCGCACTGCAGTGCTGGGGCCTCTACGCGACCTTCTTGGTCGGTGTTCGTGGCGATCTGACGGTCGACGAACACACGACCTGGGCGCTCGCGTTGCTGGTGCAGCTCGCCGTGCTGGCCTTCCTGGCCAGCACGGCGGCCCGCGTCATCGTCCTTGTGACGGGTACGGCAGCAGGGCCATCTCCCGTGCGTTCTTGACCGCCGTGGCGACCTGGCGCTGCTGCTGCGGCGTCAGGCCGGTCACCCGGCGGGACCGGATCTTGCCCCGGTCCGAGATGAACTTGCGCAGCAGCGTGACGTCCTTCCAGTCGACGACCGTCACGCCCTCCTTCGCGAGGAGGTTCTGCCTGCGCTTCAACGGTTTGCGGTCCTTCATCACCAGCTCGCCTTCGACACGCCGGGAAGCTCGCCCCGGTGGGCCATCTCGCGCAGCCTCAGGCGCGAGAGCCCGAACTTCCGGTGGTAGGCGCGCGGCCGTCCGTCCACGGCGTCCCGGTTGCGCAACCGGGTCGGCGACGCGTCCCGCGGCAGCTTCTGCAGGCCGCGCAACGCTTCCGCACGCGTCTCGGGATGCCGCAGCAACTCCTTGAGCTCCGCGCGCCGTTCCGCGTACCGGGCCACGACCTCGCGCCGCCGCCGGTCGGCGGCGATCTTCGACTTCTTCGCCACGTCAGCGCTCCTCGCGGAAGTCGACGTGCTTGCGCGCCACCGGGTCGTACTTGCGCAGCACCAGCCGATCCGGGTCGTTGCGGCGGTTCTTGCGCGTCACGTACGTGTAGCCCGTGCCCGCGGTCGACCGCATCTTGATGATCGGCCGGACGTCGTTGCCCTTGGCCATCAGACCTTCACCCCCTGCTGCCGCAGGCGGGCCACGGCGGCCTCGACGCCCAGCTTGTCGACGGTCTTGATGCCCTTCGCGGACAGCGTCAGCGTCACGAACCGGTTCAGCGACGGCACCCAGTACCGCTTGCGCTGGACGTTCGGGTTCCACCGGCGCCTCGTCTTGCGTTGCGAGTGCGAGACGCGGTTGCCGAAGCCCGGCTCGCGGCCGGTCAGCTGGCAGCGCATGCGCACACCTCCCAGAGTTTGAAACGACATTCGTTTTCAACTACGGTAGCGCACATGGAAACCGTTGTCGTCATGGTGGCGGGGCTGGTCGAGCACGACATCGCCGTGCGGGTGTGGCGTGACCGGCCCGGTTCGGTGCTCGTGCGCCACGTAGCTGCGGAAACGTGCGTCCGGCGATGGGTCGACGGGGTGGCGACCGACGTCGAGCTGCTGCACAACTGCGTGTCGTGCACCGTGCGGGAGGACCTGCGCGAGCTGCTCGGGACGTTCGCCGGGCACACGGTCGTGCTGCACCTGGACCCGTTGCTCGAACCGGACGCCGTGCGCCGCAACCTCGGCGTGGACGTCGAGTGCGTGATCACCGTGATCGACGCGGAGAGCTGGCTGGACGACGCGTTGAGCGACGCCTCCATGGTCAGCGACCAGCGCACGGTCGCCCAGGTCGTCGTCGCGCAGGCCGAGGCGGCGGACGTGCTGGTGCTGCAAGGAGATGCGGACGAACGGACGCTGGCCGTGCTCGACCGGCTGGCACCCGGAGCCCACCGCTGCACGCCGGACGCGGTCGTGGTGCGCAAGGGCAAGCGCCCGCGAATGGTGCCGCTCACGCCCGAATGCGGCGTCTCGACCGCGGTCTTCACCGCCGACCGGCCGTTCCACCCGGCGCGGCTGAACGACGCGCTCGACTCGCTGCTCGACGGCACGGTGGTGCGGTCGCGCGGCCGGCTCTGGGTCGCGGACGAGCCGGACGTGGCGCTGCACCTGGAGTCCGCGGGCGGCGGGCTGCACGTGGGCGAGGGCGGGCCGCGCGAGGGCAGGACCACGCAGATCGTGGCGATCACCCTCGGCGAGCCCGACGACATCACCGCGGCGTTCGGCGAGGCGCTGCTGACCGACGACGAACTGTCCTTCGTGGACTCGATCCGAAAGATGGCGATATGAAGTCAGGCATCCACCCCGACTACCACCCGGTGGTCTTCCAGGACGCGTCCACCGGCAAGACGTTCCTGACCCGCTCGACGGCCACGTCGTCGCGCACGATCGAGTGGGAGGACGGCAACTCCTACCCGCTGCTGATCGTCGACATCACCGCCGACTCGCACCCGTTCTGGACGGGCACGCAACGGCTCGTGGACACCGCGGGCCGGGTCGAGAAGTTCAACCGCCGCTACGGAAAGCGAGAGCGCTGATGGCCGTTCCCAAGCGCAGGACCTCGCGTTCCAACACCCGGCACCGGCGCTCGCAGTGGAAGGCCACCGCGCCGGACCTCGTGCGCGTCAGGACCCTGGACGGCAAGGAACTGCTCGTGCCGCGCAGGCTCGTCGCCGCCTACCAGCGGGGACTGCTCTAGGAGTGCTGGACCGTCCCGTCCGGTGAGTCGCGCCACTGGTCGAAGGGGCGGTCCAGCTTCCACCCCGTGCCGTCGTGGTCGAGCACGCGGTTCTCGCAGGTGTCCACGTTGGACAGCGACTCGAACAGCTCGATGCTCCAGCCGAACAACCTGCGGCACAGCAACCTGATCGTCAGCCCGTGCGACACGACCAGCACCGTCTTCGGGTGCTGCTCGTCCTGGTGCAGCCGCACCTCCAGGCCGTCCAGGAACGCCGCCACCCGGTCGTCGACGTCCGCGCCGGACTCGCCGTTGGGCAGCCGGAAGAAGAAGTGCCCGAACGCGTGCCGCTGGTGCTTCAGGACCTCCTGCTCCGCCGGGTCCTGGAGGTTGCCCCAGTCCTGCTCGCGCACGCGCGGCTCGGTGACGATCCGCTCGGCGTCGACGCCCAGCAGCTCGAACGTCCGGCGCGTCCGCCGGTACGGCGACACGTAGGCCGCGACCGGACCGTCGCCGACCAGCTGCCTGATCGTTTCGCCGGCCGCGCGGGCCTGCCGTTCGCCCAGCTCGGTCAGCGGCAGGGCGTGGTCCGGGATGCGGCAGTAGGCGAGTTCGTCGACGTTGCCGAGGCTCTGTCCGTGGCGCAACAGGATGATCCGCACGCTTCCATCGTGCCTCAGTCGGGCATCCCCCTCGGGCGTTACAGTGCTGGGCGAGTCGAGGAGGAAACCGTCACATGATCAAGTACATCGCGCTGTACAAGAAGCCCGCCGACCCCGAGGGCTTCGACGAGAAGTACTTCGGCACGCACATGCCGATCGCCGACTCGGTGCCGGGACTCGTGCGCGCCGAGGTCGCCAAGGTGCAGCGGGTGTTCCTCGCCGGGTTCCTGGGCGACACCGAGCCCTACCTGATCGCGGAGCTGTACTTCGAGTCGGCCGAGGCCATGAAGGCCGCCTTCAAGACGCCGGAGTGGGCGTCGTCCGGTGCGAACCTCGCCGAGATCGGCGGGATGGAGCTCGTCGCGATGTTCAGCGCCGAGGTGGTCGAGTCGTGAAGGCCGTCGTCATCGGCGGCGGCACGATGGGCGCGGGCATCGCGCACCTCCTGCTCGCGCACCAGCACCAGGTCTGGCTCGTCGAAGCCGACGCCGAACGAGCGAACGCCGCGTTCCTGGGTGTGAAGGCGTCCCTGCACAAGGCCGAGGCCAAGGGCAAGCTCAACGATGGCGAGGCCGACGAGCTGCTCGCGAACCTGACCGTGGCCGACCCGCCGGAGGACGCCGAGCTGGTCATCGAGGCCGTGCCCGAGAACGTGCCGCTCAAGCGGAAGGTGCTGGGTGACGCGGCGGCGAAGTGCCCGAACGCGATCCTCGCGTCCAACACGTCCTCGCTCTGGATCTGCGACATCGCCGAGGGGCTTCCCGGCGAGCGCGTGTTGGGCATGCACTTCTTCAACCCCGTGCCGGTGCAGCCACTCGTCGAGCTGGTGCACCACCAGGGCGTCGACCCCGCGAACGTGGCCAAGGCGCGGACCTGGGCGGAAGAAATGGGGAAGACCGTCATCGAGGTCCGCGACTCACCGGGCTTCGCGACCTCACGCCTGGGTGTCGCCGTTGGCATGGAAGCGATCCGCATGGTCGAGGAGGGCGTGGCATCTCCCGCGGACATCGACACCGGCATGAAGCTCGGCTACCGCTGGCCGATGGGCCCGCTGGAGCTCACCGACCTGGTCGGGCTCGACGTCCGGCTGGCGATCGCCGAGCACCTCGCGGCGGAGCTGGGACCCCGGTTCGACCCGCCGCAGCTGTTGCGGGACAAGGTCGCGCGCGGCGAGCTGGGAAAGAAGACCGGTCAGGGCTTCTTCACCTGGTAGATAGTTGTCCGTGCACATCCGTGAGTACACCGAGGACGACCTCGACGCCGTGTTCCGGCTCCGCAAGCTCGCGTTCAACGGGACCCGGCCGACGGGACCGCTGCTGCAGCCCGGCAGGCACGGCCTGGTCGCGGAGCTGGACGGCCGGGTCGCCGGTGTGCTCGGCATCGGCGAGTACGCGCAGTTCTACGGCGGCGCCGCGGTCCCGATGGGCGGGATCGGCGGGGTCGCCGTCGACGGCGCCTTCCGCGGCCGTGGTGTGGCCAACGCGCTGCTCGACGCGGCCCTGCCGGTGATGCGGGAGCACGGACAACCGCTGTCGGTGCTCTACGCGACCGTGCCGGCCCTGTACCGGGGACGCGGCTGGGAACGCGCCGGGGTCTTCGAGTGGACCGAGGTGCCGATGGACCGGATTCTCTCAGTTCCACGGCCCACCGAGTTGATACCGTCGCGCCCGGCCGACGAGGGCGACCTCCCCGCGCTGCGCGACTGCTACCTCGAAGTGGCGCGGACGATCGACGGCATGGCCGACCGCCGCCCGCCGAGGATCGACCCCGCGAAGGTGCTCGAGATGGACCTGGTGAGCGTGCTTCCCGGCCCGAACGGTCTGCGCGGTTATCTGACGGCTCAGCGCGAGCCCAGCGACCGCGACATGGGCACCCTCAAGGTGTACGACCTCATCGGCGTCGACCTCGAGGCACAGCTGAACCTCCTCGCGTCGCTGAAGTCGTGGGCGGGCACGCTCGAAGCCGTCGAGCTGCGCATCACCGACCCCGCCACGCTGCACCTGCTCGGCGCGACGCCGATGCGGTACGAGGTGTTCACGTCGACCTGGATGCTGCGCGTCGTCGACCTGCCCGCCGCCGTGGCCGCGCGCGGCTGGCCGCGGCTGACGAACGCCGCCGTGGACCTGGAGATCGTCGACGAGCACGCGCCGTGGCACGCGGGCCACCAGCGCATCGTCGCCGAGGACGGCCTCGTGCGCGTCGAGCCCGGCGGGACCGGCGCGGTGCGGCTGCACGCGCGGGCGCTCGGCCCGTGGTTCTCCGGTGCGCAGAACACGCACGCCTTGCGCCGCGCGGGTTTGCTGGAGGGCGACCCGGCCGACGCGGTGGTGCTCGACCAGCTCGTCGGTGCGTCCGGGATGCCGCGGCTGGCGGACTTCTTCTGATGACCGACGTCTACCACGAGGTCATGCGCACGATCTGGGACCACAACCTGCACTTCGGGCTCTGGACGTCCGAAGAGGACGAGTCGTCCAACCGCGTCGCCGCCGAGCGCATGACGGCGTTGCACATCGACAAGCTCGGCGCCCGGCACGGCTGGCGCGTCCTGGACCTCGGCCGCCGGGTCGGCACGTCGGCCTTCCGGCTGGCCGAGGCCTCGCACGCCGACATCGTGTCCGTGTCCCCGTGCGCCGACCACGTGCGCCGCGCGAACTCCCGCGCCGAGGCGTTGTTCGTCGACGACCAGGTCCGGTTCGTGCACGGCGATCCGCACGCGATGCCGTTCCCCGCCGGCACGTTCGACGCGGCGTGGGCCGTGGAGACGTTGCCGCACCTGGGGGACCGGGCCGGCGTCCTGCGCGAGCTGGCGCGGGTGGTGAAGCCCTCCGGTGTGATCGTGGTGTCCGACTTCGTGCAGCGACGGCCCGTGTCACAGGCGGTGCTCGACGAGTTGCAGCCCGCTCTGACCACTTATGACATCGACGAGCTGCCGACGTTCGCCGGGTACCCGAAACTGCTGGCGGCAGCGGGTCTGCAGGTGGTGGAGCTGCTGGATCTGACGGTCGAGGCGCGCCGGACCCTGCCGCGGATGCAGGAGGGCGCGCGCCGGCACTACGACGCTCTCGTTGCGGCGCATGGCGAAGAGGCACGGCAGTACCTCGACCGGCTGCTGTCCCCGATCGCGCTCCAGCCCTCGCTGGGCTACGTGCTGGCGGTGGCGCGGGTCTGAATTCGTCCACACGCGCCCGCCAAGCGACAATGAACGCATGTCGGGGGACGATGCGAGGCACGCCTACGGTGACAACTTCGGCTGGCACCTGAAGGGCTACGCGAAACGGCAGAGCGGAGCACCGGTCAGCGTGCGGGAGATCTCCCGCGCCCAGTTCCTGCAGATCAGGCCGCTGTTCGGGGCGGAGGACAACCCGTGGCTCGTCGACCTGCACGAGGTGGGCCCGGAGATCTTCGAGCGCGTCGAGCAGGTGCTCGGCCCGATGTCCCGCGACCAGGACTACTACGTCACCGGGCACCCGCTGGACTGGGACAAGGACCCCGTCCAGGTCGCCCGCGACCTGATCGACGAACGGTTCCCGCTCGCGACGGCGGCGTTCCTCGGCGGCAGCGTCGCGGCCGGCAACTACACCGCGAACTCCGACCTGGACATCGTCGTGATCGTGAACGACCTGCCGTGCGCGTTCCGGGAGACGCTGGAGCACCGCGGCTGGCCGGTCGAGCTGTTCTGCCACACCGTCGAGTCCTTCCAGGACTTCGTGGTCCGCGACATCCAGGACCGACGCCCTCCGTTGCTGCACATGTGCGCCGAGGGGTTCCTCATGCTCGACGCCGATGGAACAGGTCAACGCATGCGAGCCGAAGCGCGCGCTCTGCTCGATGTCGGCCCACCGATCCCGACCGCCACCGAACTGGAGGACCGCCGCTACGGCACCACGGACCTCCTGGAGGACCTCATCGGCGCACGGGACGAAGACGAACGGCTGTTCGTCGCGGCACGGCTGCTGACCTGCGTGGGAGAGCTGGCGCTGGTCGTGCAGAACCGGTGGCTCGGGCACGGGAAGTGGCTGCTGAGGCGTCTCCGGGAGGCGAAGGCCGACGAGCTCGTGGACGCCTATCGGGCGTTGGTGCGCGGCGAGGGCGCCGAGTGGTTCATCGAGGTCGTGGAACACGTCCTGACGTCCGCGGGCGGTCGGCTGGAGGCCGGTTACCGCCGGGAGGCGACGCCCCGCTAGCCACGTATTCTCTCTGTTCGTGCTGCTCACCGTCCTGGAGCTGATCGGGATCGCCGTCTTCGCCGCCTCCGGGGCGGTGGCCGCGGTGCGCGCTCGCCTCGACGTGTTCGGCGTGATCGTCCTGGCGCTCACCACGGCGCTGGGCGGCGGCATCATCCGCGACGTGCTGCTCGGCGTGCACCCGCCGACCACCCTCCGGAACTGGCCGTACCTGCTGGTCGCCGGTGGCACGGGGTTGATCGTCTTCTGGTTCCACCCGCAGGTCGCGAAGCTGCGGCGGTCCGTGCTGCTGTTGGACGCCGTGGGGCTCGGTCTGTTCGTCACCTCCGGCACCACCACCGCGTTGGCGCTCGGTGCCACGCCCTATGCCGCGTGCCTCATCGGTATGACGACCGGCATCGGTGGAGGCGCGGTCCGCGATCTCCTTCTTCGCGAGATCCCTCTCGTGCTGAGGAGAGAGATCTACGCCGTGGCGGCGCTCGCGGGTGCGGTCGTCGTCGCGCTGGGCGAGTGGGCGCGACTGCCGAAAGACCTGGTCGCCCTGACCGGTGCGGCAATGATCATCACCATCCGGCTGATCGCGCTGTGGCGGAAGTGGAACGCGCCGGTCGCGAGGGGCCTGGAGGGCTAGCGGGAACTAACGCCGTACTCACACGCGCAGTTAGGGCCCTTCTCAGGCGCCTCTCAGATCCCTCAGCAACACTGCCCCTATGCGCATCCTCGTTGTCGACGACGATCGGGCGGTCAGGGAGTCACTCCGCCGTTCGCTCCAGTTCAACGGCTACCAGGTCGAGACTGCCGGAGACGGCATGCAGGCCCTGGAGTCGGTGACTGCCGCCAGGCCGGACGCCATGGTGCTCGACGTGATGATGCCCCGGCTGGACGGGCTGGAGGTGTGCCGGCGGCTTCGCAGCACCGGTGACGACCTGCCGATCCTCGTGCTGACCGCGCGGGACGCGGTGAGCGACCGCGTGTCCGGGCTGGACGCCGGTGCCGACGACTACCTGCCCAAGCCGTTCGCGCTGGAGGAGTTGCTGGCACGGCTGCGCGCGTTGCTGCGCCGCGCCGCCCAGGACAACGACGCCGCCGCCCAGCAGTCCGCCGCCGTGCTCAAGTTCGCCGACCTGGAGCTGGACCCCTCCACGAGGGACGTCCGCCGCGGCGACCGCTCCATCAGCCTCACCCGCACCGAGTTCGCGCTGCTCGAGCTCCTGCTGGCGCACCCGCGCCAGGTGCTGACCCGCAGCCGCATCCTGGAGGACGTGTGGGGATACGACTTCCCGACCTCGGGCAACGCACTCGAGGTCTACGTGGGCTACCTGCGCCGCAAGACGGAGGCCGAGGGCGAGCCGCGGCTGATCCACACGGTGCGTGGGGTGGGCTACGTCCTGCGGGAGACGCCTCCGTGATCTTCGAACCCCAGGGACGGCTGCAGAGGGCGTCGCTGCGGGCTCGGGTCACCTGGCTCGCGGCGTTCTGCGTCGCCGGGGCCGTCGCACTGGTCTCGTTCGGTGCGTACATGATCGTTCGCAAGAGCGTGTACGACGCCTTGGACGAGAGCCTGCGCTCACGCGCCGTGGCCGTGGCGACCAGCGTCAAGGTCATCACGCCGGACGACCTGATGAACTACCCGTCGGCGTTCCTCGCCGCCGGTGACGTGAAGATGGGCGTGCTGCAGGCGAACACCGGCAAGATCCTGTACCCGAAGTCGTCCGAGCCGCCGCCCACCGTCGACGAGGCGTGGGAGGTCGCCCAGGGCGAGCGCGGCGAGTACATCTGGACCGACCACCGCACCGAGTCGCGCGTGATCGCCGCCCCGTACCAGTCGGGCCAGGCGATCGTGATCGCCCAGCCGATGGCGCCGCAACGGACCACCCTGGCGAAGCTCAGCGTGGTGCTGCTGCTCATCGGCGGCGCCGGTGTGCTGCTCGCGGCCATCGCCGGCACGGCGGTCGCGCGCACGGGTCTGCGTCCGGTGCAACGGCTGACCGAGGCCACCGAACGCGTGGCGAACACGGGTGACCTGACCCCGATCCCGGTGTCCGGCGACGACGAGCTGGCACGGCTCACGCACAGCTTCAACGCCATGCTGGGCGCGGTCGCCGAGTCGCAGGAACGCCAACGCCGGCTGGTCGCCGACGCGGGCCACGAGCTGCGCACGCCGTTGACGTCCATGCGCACCAACCTGGAACTGCTGCTGGCATCGGAACGTCCGAACTCCCCAACGCTGTCCGAAGAGGACAAAGCGGAAATCCAGTCGGACGTCCGCGGGCAGCTCGACGAACTGACCACGTTGATCGGTGACCTGGTCGAACTGGCCCGTGAGGACGCCCCCCAGGTGATCCACGAGCCCGTCGACCTCGTCGAGGTGGTAGAACGGTCTCTGGACCGCGCGCGCCGACGCGCCTCGAACGACGTCACGTTCGACGTGCAGCTGCAACCGTGGACACTTCTGGGTGATTCCAGTGCTCTGGAGCGTGCGGTGCTGAACCTCCTCGACAACGCGGTGAAGTTCAGTCCGTCGGGCTCCGCGGTGCGCCTGACCCTGCGACAGGTGGGGGACGGCAGCGCCGTGGTGGAGGTGGCGGACGCGGGCCCCGGCATCGCAGACGCCGATCTACCTCACGTTTTCGAGCGGTTCTACCGTTCGTCCGAGGCGCGGACCCTTCCGGGTTCCGGCCTGGGACTCGCCATCGTGAAGCAGGTGGCACAACGGCACGGCGGCACGGCCACCGCGGGCAGAGCGCCCGAGGGCGGTGCCCTGTTCACGTTGCGCCTACCCGGACGTCCGTAAGGTGGGGCGTGTGAGTCATCGCGTGAACGACGATTCTTCGTCGACCTGGGAGACGACGCCTCCCTCCGGGGACGGCCCCGCTGAGCCCACGTCGCGGTTCTCGACGTCCTCTTCGCGGTATTCGTCCTCTTCCTCGTCGTCCTCGTACGACGACGAGCCGGAACCGAGGTTCTCCAGGAAGAAGGCGAAGAAGAAGCAGCCGTTCTGGAAAGAGCTGCTGGTCATCTTCAGCGTGGCGCTGCTGCTGACCGTCGTGATCCAGACGTTCGTCGCGCGCGTGTTCGTCATCCCGTCGGCCTCGATGGAGACGACCCTGCACGGCTGCACGGGCTGCGTGAACGACAAGGTGCTGGTCGAGAAGATCACGTACCTGTTCCGCGACCCCCAGCCGGGCGACGTGATCGTCTTCCGCGGCCCGCCGAACTGGACCGGCGGCAAGGAGCCCCCGAACTTCGTGACGGGCACCCTGCAGGACCTCGGCTCGATGGTGAACCTCTCCGAACCCAGCGGCACGGACTTCATCAAGCGGGTCATCGCCGTGGGCGGCCAGACCGTCGAGTGCTGCGACGACCAGGGCCGAGTCCTGGTGGACGGCAAGCCACTGGACGAGCCGTACCTGAACTTCGGCGGCGGCCCGCGCCAGCAGGACACCTTCGAGAAGGTCACCGTCCCGGCCGGCAAGCTCTGGGTGATGGGCGACAACCGCAACAACTCGGCGGACTCGCGCAAGCACGGCGACCCGACGCCCGCCGACGGCGCCATCCCGATCTCGAACGTGGTGGGCAAGGCCCGCGTGATCGTGATCCCGGTGAGCCGCTGGGGTTCCATCTCGGACTACAACCCGCAGACCGGCGGCAAGTAGGGCAACCCGGACACACAGCTGAAAAAGGGGCGAAGGCCGACACGGCCTTCGCCCCTTTCCGTCTCTGCGAGAGGCACGCGGGGACCTTTCGTACTCTCGGACAGTACGAAAGGTCCCCGCGTGCGTGCTGGCGTGGCCGGGGGCAAACGAAAAGCGCCCCTGGGCCGAAGGCCCAGAGGCGCCGGAGGCGGGACGAGATCAGCCCTTGGTGGACCCCAGTGTGAGCCCACCGACGAACTGCCGCTGCAGCACGAAGAACACGACCAACGTCGGCAACGCCACCAGCAGCGATCCCGCCGCGATGAGGTTGTTGTCGGTGAAGAACGTGCCCTTCAGGTTCTGCAGCGCCGAGGTGACCGGCATCTTGTCGCCGTCCTGGATCAACACCAACGCCCAGAGGAAGTCGTTGTAGATCCAGGTGAACTCCAAGGTCGCCAGCGCGGCCAGCACCGGCCGGCACAACGGCAGGGTCAGCTGCCAGTACTGCCGGAACACCGAAGCGCCGTCCACCCGAGCGGCCTCGGTCAGCTCGTAGGGGATCGTCTTCATGTAGTTCGACAGCACGAACGTGCAGAAACCGGACTGGAAGGCGATGTGGATCAGGATCACGCCGATCTGCGAGTCGATCAGCGAACCGCTCTCGCTGATCCACTCCGGCACCTCGATCAGCCGGTACAACCGCCACAGCGGCGTCACGATCACCTGCTGGGGCAGCAGGTTGCCCGCGGTGAAGATCATGAGCAGCAGCAGGTTGAACTTGAAGCTGAACCGGGACACGCCGAACGCCACCATCGAGCTGAGCAGCAGCGTGATCACCAGCGCGGGGATGGTGATCAGGAACGTGTTCCAGTAGAAGTGCGGCAGGTCGCCGACCTCCCACGCCTTCGCGAAGTTGGCGAACGTGAGCGACTTCGCGATGGAAAAGTAGCCGTTGACCGACGTGTCGTCGTACGTGCGCAGCGACGCGTAGACCGCCCACAGCAGGGGCGCGAGCGTCATGAAGCACGTGAGGATCAGGAAAGCGTGCAGCGCGACGCGTGCGGGCGTGACCACCCGCTTCTTCACGGCGACCGGCGCCGAAGGCCTTTCCAAGGTGGCCGTCACGTCCGGTTCTCCTTGCTGAACACCTGGTACAGGTACGGGATGATGACGCCGAGCGAGATCGTCAGGAGGATCACCGCGACCGCGGAACCGCGGCCGATGCGCGAAGCCTCACCGATGATGTTGTCGGTCACCAGCACCGACAGCAGCTCGAGTCCGTTTCTGCCCTTGTTGATGACGTAGACGATGTCGAACGCGCGCAGCGCCTCGATCACCGTCACGACCGCGACGACGATGTTCACCGGCTTCATCACCGGGAAGGTGACGCGGAAGAACGTCTGCGTCGCCGAGGCGCCGTCCAGCGAGGCGGCTTCCTTCAGCGACGGGTCGACACCCTTCAGACCGGCCAAATACAGCAGCATGATGTAGCCGGTGTGTCGCCACGCCGCCGCGACGAGCACGGCGTAGAGGTTGATGTCGGAGTCACCGATGAAGTCGATCGGCTTGTCCAGGCCCAGCACCGCGTTCAGCAGGCCGCCGTCGGGCGTGTAGATCAGCTGCCAGATGAAGCCGATCAGCGCGAGCGACAGCACCATGGGCATGTACAGCGCGCTTTGGTAGATCCGGCTGCCCTTGATCTCCCGGTCGAGCAGCACGGCGAGCAGCAGGCCCGCGCACGTCGGCACGACGAGCAGGAACACCAGCCAGATCAGGTTGTGCTGCACCGCCGGCCAGAACCGCGGGTACTCGGTGAAGATCTCGACGTAGTTCCCGACACCGATCCACTCGATGTCCTCGAACCCGCCGATGCCGTTCCATCTGCTGAACGACAGGGCGATGGAGCCCAGGGTCGGGACCCACACGAACAGCACGTGCACGATCGTGGGGATGCCGAGCATGAGCCCCAGCACCAGTTTGTCCGTGCCTGCGAGGGCGGTGGCACGCTTTCCACGCCGACGAGGCGGCGGCCCCTCGGGGGCCACCGCCTTCGGCTTCTCCTGCAATGCGGTCACTTGAAGATGTTCTTCGCCTGATCGGCCATGCCCTTGAGCACGGAGTCGATGTCGTCGGGGTTCTTGATGAAGGCGATGAGGCCGTTGGTCGCCGCCTCGCTCGCGAAACCGGGGTCGGTGTCGCGGTCGAGGAACTGCGTGATGTGCTTGGCGTTCTTGATGACCTCTGCCGACTTCTTCTGCAGCGCGCTGTAACCGGAGGTGTCGGCCTTCTGGTTGGTCGCGACCGCGGTCGGGTCCGCCTTGAGGTAGGTGAGCTGCGGCTCGGGGCTCGCCAGGTACTCGAGCAGCTTCAGCGCGCCGTCCTTGTTGGCGGGCTTCTTGGCCATCATGTAGCCGTCGATCGGCGCCTCGACCGTGTCGGTGCCGAACTGCGGGTTGATCTCCGGGAACGGGAAGAAGTCCAGGTCGTCCTTCTCCGCGTCCGGGAACTGCTGGCCGACGAACGCGCCCAGCAGGTACATGCCGGACTTCTTCTGCTGCAACGACTGCGCGGCTTCCTGCCACTCACGGCCGAGGGCGTTCTCCTGGTGGAACGGCAGCAGCCGCTTCCAGGTGTCGAAGACCTCCTTGACCTTCTTGTCCTGCCAGTTCTCCTTGCCGGCCAGCAGGTCGACGTGGAACTGGTAGCCGTTGATGCGGAAGTTCAGCTGGTCGAACGTGCCCATGCCCGGCCAGCCCTGCTTCTGCGCGAAGGCGATCGGGATCAGGCCGTCGGCCTTCATCTTCGTGGCGAGCGCGACGAGCTCGTCGAGGGTCTTCGGGACCGCGTAGCCGCGCTCCTGCCAGACGCTCTTGCGGTAGAAGATGCCCCACGGGTACTGCGTGAACGGCACGAAGTACTGCTTCTTGTCCGAACCCGTGGACGCCTGCTTGAGCGCGTCGGAGTAGTTCCCGCCGATCTTGCCCCACAGGTCGCTCAGGTCACCGGTGAGGCCCTGGTCGGCGAAGAACCGCATGCGGTAGCCCGCGAACCAGGCCAGCACGTCGTCCGGCTTGCCCTGCAGGTAGTTGTTGATCTGCTCCTGGTACTGCTCGTGCTGCTTGGTGTTGATCGTGACGCTCAGGCCGCCCGACTTGGCGTCGAAGCCCTTCAGCGCGGCTGTGATCGCGTCCTTCGGCACCTGGTCGGAGAGGTTGTTGCCGAAGGTGACGACCTTCGACTCCGAGCCGGAGCCCGATCCGCCGCTGCCGCACGCCGCGAGTCCTCCGGTCGCTGCGACACCCGCACCGGCCAGCATGATCCGCAGCATCGTGCGCCTGCCGAAATGTGGTAACGGAGTGGAACCGGGCGTGTACCGAACCATCATCGCTCCTACGGGTGACGCTCGGTCTTGCGAACCGAACAGGACTCCAACAAAGTTGCGCACAATGTGGTCCCAGTCATACACCATGTCAAGCCCCGTTACGGAGCTGTTAACCCCAGCCACGGTGCGTTTCTGGCGCGTACCGGGACAAGTACCGGTCAACCGCCGAACAGAGCCAAACGCGAAGTTGTGTTTGCTTGTGTTGACGTTCTGATGGTTGTCGGCCACGCTTGCCGCCGTGACGACATGGCCCACAGACATGCCAGGCCTCGGCTGGGGGGCGGACTACAACCCAGAGCAGTGGCCGGAACACGTGTGGGCCGAGGACGTCGAGCTGATGCGGCGGGCCGGGGTGAATCTGGTCAGCGTCGGGATCTTCAGCTGGGCGAAGATCGAGGTCAGCAAGGGTGAGTACCGGTTCGACTGGCTCGACCGGGTGCTCGACCTGCTGCACGCCGGTGGCATCCGGGTCGACCTCGCGACCGCCACCGCGGCGCCCCCGCCGTGGCTCACGACCCAGTACCCCGAGATGCTGCCCGTCCGCGCGGACGGCGTGCGGCTCTCGCACGGCTCCCGGCAGGCGTACTGCCCGTCGTCGCCCATCTACCGCGACCGGGCGACCGCGCTCGCGGCCGAGATGGCCGCGCACTACAAGGACCACCCCGCGCTGGCCGCGTGGCACGTCGGCAACGAGTACGGGTGCCACGTGTCGCGTTGCTACTGCGACACGTGCGCGGCGTCGTTCCGCGAGTGGCTCGCCGACCGCTACACGCTCGACCAGGTCAACGACGCGTGGTCCACGGCGTTCTGGAGCCAGGGCTACACGGACTGGTCGCAGATCCTGCCGCCGCGCGTCACGCCGACGTTCTCGAACCCCGGGCACGTGCTCGACTACGACCGGTTCAGCGACGACGCGCTGCTGGAGCAGTACAAGGCCGAGCGCGACGTCCTGCGGATGATCACGCCGGACGTGCCGGTCACCACGAACTTCATGGCGAACTGGACCTTCGGCAACCTGGACTACTGGAAGTGGGCGCGCGAGGTCGACTTCGTCTCGAACGACCACTACACCGAGGCGGAGTCGCCCGACCGGCACGTCGAGCTCGCCATGTCCGCGGACCTGGTGCGCGGTCTCGCCGGCGGCAAGCCGTGGCTGCTGATGGAGCACTCGACGTCCGCGGTGAACTGGCAGCGGCGCAACATCGCCAAGCTGCCGGGGGAGATGCGGCGGCACTCGTTCCAGAACATCGCTCGCGGCGCGGACGGCACGTTGTTCTTCCAGTGGCGGCAGTCGCGCGGTGGCGGCGAGCGCTACCACTCGGCGATGGTCCCGCACGCCGGCGCGGACACCAAGGTGTACCGCGAGGTCTGCGAGGTCGGCGCCGAGTACGCGAAGCTGCGCGACGTCATGGGCTCCACTGTGGACGCTCCGGTCGCGGTCCTGTTCGACTTCCAGTCCGGCTGGGCGCTGCGGCAGGACTCGCACCCGACCAACGACTTCGACTACTACCGGCACGTCCTGGGCTACTACAAGGCGCTCTGGGAAGCCGGGGTGACGGTCGACTTCGTCGCGCCCGGCACGAACCTGTCGGCGTACTCGATGGTCGTCGTGCCGGCGTTCTACACCGTGTCCGACGCGCACGCCGCGGTGATCGCCGACTACGTGGCAGGCGGCGGTCATGTCGTGGTCACGTACTTGTCCGGTGTTGCCGACGAGTACACGCGAGTGCGACTCGGCGGTTACCCAGGGGCGTTCCGGGACGTTCTCGGCGTGTGGTCGGAGGAGTTCTTCCCGCTGCGGCAGGACGAGACCGTGTCGTTGGATGAAGGTTCAACCGCTTCACTGTGGACGGAACACCTGCACGTCAAGACCGCTGACATCGTTGCCTCGTACGTCGACGGGCCGTTGCCCGGCGTTCCCGCCGTGACGCGCAACGCGTTCGGCAACGGTGTCGCCTGGTACGTGGCGTGCGATCTTGATGGGAGCGGTCTCCGCCGAACGGTGGAAAACGCGCTTTCCGGTGCGGGCGTTGAGGTGTCACGTCCCGGGATCGAGCTTGTCCGGCGCAAGGGCGACGTATCGTGGCTCTTCGCCGTCAACCACACCGACACCGACGCGCAGATCGAGGCGTCCGGTGTCGACGTGTTGTCCGGCACGCAGGTCTCCGGACGCCTCACCGTGCGAGCCGGGGACGTCGTCGTCCTCAGGGAAGAGGTGTGAGGTGCTGGCACGTCAACGGCAAGCGGTGATCCTCGAAGAGGTCAGGCGGACCGGCGCGGTGCGCGTGAGCGACCTGGTCGTCCGGCTCGGCGTCTCGGACATGACCGTGCGCCGCGACCTCGACGTGCTCGCCTCGCGCGGCCTGGTGGAGAAGGTCTACGGCGGCGCGACGTCCGTCGTCGGGCGCTCCACCGACGAGCCCGGTTTCGAGGCCAAGTCGGTCCGGCAGCTGCCGGAGAAGGAAGCGATCGCCGCGCTGGCCGCGGGACTCGTGCGTCCCGGGACGGCCATCGGCCTGTCCGCGGGCACGACGACGTGGACGTTAGCCCGCTTCCTCGACGACATCCCCGACCTGACCGTCGTGACGAACTCCATCCGCGTCGCGGACGTGCTGCAGCAGAGCGGGCGCACCGATCGCACGGTCGTGCTGACCGGTGGTGTGCGCACGCCGTCCGACGCGCTGGTGGGACCGGTGGCCGTGAACGCGTTGCGGTCGTTGCACCTGGACGTGGTGTTCCTGGGCGTGCACGGCATGGCCGAGCGCTCCGGCTTCACCACCCCGAACCTCAACGAGAGTGAAACGGACCGCGCACTCGTCGACGCCGCCGGGCGAGTGGTCGTGGTCGCGGACCACACGAAGTGGGGCACCGTGGGCATTTCCACGATCGCCGACCTCGACGAGGCGCACGTGCTGGTGACCGACGAAGGTTTGCCGGACGACGCACGGGCGACCCTCACCGAGCAGGTCGGCGAGCTGGTGTTGGCACATGTACCGGGAAGCGGCGAGGAGTTGGCGTGAGGCGTACCGCGGGGAAGCTGGCGGACGGCCGGGAGATCATCTACTTCGACGACAGCGCTGAGGCACCACCGCGGGTCGCGGTGGACACGCGGGATCTGCCCGCGACGCAGCCGATGTCCGAAGTGCGGCTGGACCCGTTGACCCGCGAGTGGGTCGCCATGGCGGCTCATCGCCAGACGAGGACGTACAAGCCGCCGGCGGACCTGTGCCCGCTGTGCCCGTCGACGCCGGGCCGGCCGACGGAGATCCCCGAGGCCGACTACGACGTCGTGGTCTTCGAGAACCGGTTTCCGTCGCTGGCGCAGAACGTGCTCGACGTACCGTCCACTGTGGATGGCGAGCCGCTGTTCGCCCGCGCGCCGGGACGAGGCCGGTGCGAGGTCGTGTGCTTCACCTCCGACCACAACAAGTCGTTCGGCGAGCTCTCGCCGGAACGCGTCCGCACGGTCGTCGACGCGTGGGCGGACCGCGTCGAGTTCCTGTCGTCGCTGCCGGGCGTCGAGCAGGTCTTCCCGTTCGAGAACCGCGGCGAAGAGATCGGTGTGACGCTCTCGCACCCGCACGGGCAGATCTACGCGTACCCGTTCGTGACGCCACGTACGGAGCGGATGCTCGAAGCCGCGCTGGAGTACTACGCGGCGCACGGTCGGCCGTTGTTCGGCGACGTGCTGGAGGCCGAGCTGCGCGCCGGTGCGCGCGTGGTGGAGGAGTCCCCGCACTGGGTGGCCTTCGTGCCGGCCGCCGCGCGCTGGCCCGTCGAGGTCGTGCTGGCGCCCCGCCGCCAGGTGCCCGACCTCGCCGCACTGTCCTCTGTGGAACGCGAGGACTTCGCATCGCTGTACCTGAAGGTGCTGCACCGGCTGGACGCGTTGTACAACCGGCCGTTGCCCTACATCGCGGCGTGGCACCAGGCACCGGTGCACGTCGGCCGTGAGGAGCTGTGGCTGCACCTGCAGGTCTTCTCGGTGCTGCGGACCGCCGACAAGCTGAAGTACCTCGCCGGCTCCGAGTCGGGCGAGGCGGTGTGGATCAACGACGTCACGCCGGAGCAGATCGCGGACCGGTTGCGCTCCGCGGGAACCCTCACATAGCTCCAAGGCTGGTCTAAGGGTTCTCTCAGGACGGGCCGAGAGACTATGCCCATGACCGAGAGCAACCAGCCAGCGCAGCAGCCGGACCAGCCCCACTCCGTGCCGCCGATCGCCGGTCACAGCGACTCCGGCGTGCGGGAGCAGGGCCCGCAGCAGCCGGATCCCGGCCAGCCGGATCCTTTGCAGGGGGGATCCGGCCAGGCCGGGGCACACGGGGCCCCGGCGGGTCTGGGTGACGTGCCCGCCTCCTTCTCTTCTCCGGCCCAGCCGCAGGTGCACGCACCTGACGCGGGCCAGGCGCAGCTCGGCGGGTCCGGACCCGGCCAGCAGCTACCTCCTTCCGGGTCCGGCCAACTTCCCCCGAGCCACCCCCTCGGCCTGGGGTCCACCACCGCCCAGTTCGGCGCGGAGCCGCCGTCGGGGCCTTCGACGGGCCAGTACTACCTCCCGCCCGGCTACCAGTCGCCGGTCCCTCCGCGCCCCAAGGGCCGCGGCAAGGTCGTCGCCGGTGTCGCCGCCCTCGTGCTGCTGGTCGGAGGGCTCTCCGGCGGTCTCGGCGGCTACCTGGGCTACACGTTCGCGAACGAGTCGTCCGCGGTCAGCTCGCTCGACGCGCCGCGACCGGCCTCGCAGACGAGCAACACCCAGCCGGGCTCGGTCGAGGACGTGGCGAACAAGCTGCTGCCGTCCGTCGTGCAGATCCAGGTCGTGACGCGGACCGGTGCCGGTGAGGGCTCGGGCTTCATCATTTCCAGCAACGGCCAGATCGTGACGAACAACCACGTCATCGAGGGCGCGGCCAACGGCGGCAACATCAAGGTCGTCTTCCAGGACGGCCGGACCGCCGCCGCCAAGATCCTCGGCCGCGACCCGAGCTCCGACATCGCGGTCATCCAGGCCGACGGCGTCTCCAACCTGCCGGTCGTGCAGCTGGGCAACTCCGGCGACCTGAAGATCGGCCAGGGCGTCGTCGCGATCGGCTCGCCGTTCGAGCTGTCCGGCACCGTCACGTCGGGCATCGTCAGCTCGCTCAACCGCCCGGTCTCGGCCGGCGGCGAGAGCCGCAACTCGCAGGCGACCGTGCTGAACGCGATCCAGACCGACGCGGCCATCAACCCCGGCAACTCCGGCGGTCCGCTGGTGAACATGCAGGGCCAGGTCGTGGGCATCAACTCCGCGATCTACAGCCCCAACCAGTCGGGCGGCCAGGCCGGCTCCGTCGGCATCGGCTTCTCCATCCCGATCGACCAGGCCCGTCGCACCATCGACGAGATCGTGAAGACCGGCAAGCCCAAGCAGACCGTCCTCGGCGTGAAGGTCGAGTCGACCGACGGCGGCGCGAAGATCTCCGAGGTCACCCCTGGAGGTGCCGCGGAGAAGGCCGGGCTCAAGGCCGGTGACGTGATCACCAAGTTCGGTGACCGCCGCATCGACCAGTCCGACACCCTCGTCGCCGCGGTCCGGTCCAAGGCGCCCGGCGACAAGGTCACGATCACGCTGTCCGACAACCGCACGGTCGAAGCCACCCTCGACGGCGTCGAGGTGGGATAGGTCGGGGGACGTGCGGTTCTGGCATCCGCCGCCCGCCAGAACCGCACGTGACGACCCTGAGGAGACCGGCCCTGTGCGCACCTGCCCCGCGCGCAGGGCCGGTCTCTTTTCGTTTTCTTACGGTTGCGGGCCGGGGCGCCGCGCGTGGCTTAGCGTGGTGGCGTGGTGGAACGGGTGTTGGTCGTCGACGACGACACGACGGTGCGGGACGTGGTGCGCCGTTACCTCGAACACGCCGGGTACGAGGTCGAGCTCGCCGGTGACGGGGAACAGGCGCTGCGGCTCATGGCCGCGCACGAGCCGGACATCGTGGTGCTGGACGTGATGATGCCCGGCATGGACGGCCTGGAGGTGTGCCGGCGCATCCGGGAACGCGGCAGCACGCCGGTCGTGATGCTGACGGCGCTCGGCGAGGAGGAGGACCGCATCGCCGGGCTGCAGATCGGCGCGGACGACTACGTCACGAAGCCGTTCAGCCCGCGCGAGCTCGCGTTGCGGGTGTCGTCGGTGCTGCGACGGGCGAACAAGGCCTACGAGCCGCGGGTGGTGCGCGACGGGAACGTGGTGCTCGACGTGGCCGCGCACACGGCGACGCTGGACGGCGTGCCGTTGCAGCTGACCACCCGCGAGTTCGACCTGCTGGCGTTCTTCATCGGCAACGCGGGCAAGGCGTTCGGCCGGGCCGAGCTGCTGGAACGGGTGTGGGGCTGGAACTTCGGCGACCAGTCGACCGTGACCGTCCACGTGCGACGGTTGCGCGAGAAGATCGAGAAGGATCCGGCGAAGCCGGTGCGGCTCGCCACCGTGTGGGGCGTCGGCTACAGGTATGACAGATGTCCAGCCAAATGATTCCAGGCAGGCTGAGCCGGGTTTCCCTGACCACCGCGATGACCGTGATGGTCATCGTGCCGGTGGTGGCGACCATCGGCGGCGTGCTCGCGGTCAGCGGGTTCATGTTCACGCCGATGCTCAACGCGGCGCTCATGGCGTGCACGGTGGTCAGCGTGGTCACCGTGCCGTTCTCGATCATGCTGGGCCGGGCCATCGCGCGGCGGACCATGTGGGAGCGCGAGGCGGAGTCGGCGCGGCGGCAGCTGGTCGCGTGGATCAGCCACGACCTGCGCACGCCGTTGGCCGGGATCCGGGCGATGACCGAGGCGCTGGAGGACGGCGTCGTCTCCGAGCCGGGCGAGGTCGCCGTCTACGCGAAGCAGATCGCGCAGGAGGCCGACCACCTGTCGAAGCTCGTGGACGACCTGTTCCAGCTGTCCAGGATCACCGCAGGCGCGTTGAAGCTGACGATGCACGACGTCCGGCTGGCCGATGTGGTCAGTGACGTGGTGGCGGCCTCACGACCCGTCGCCGCGCGCAAGGGCGTCGAGCTGCGGGCGAACGCTCGCGAGTGGCCGGTCGTGCGCGGGTCAGATCCGGAACTGATGCGTGTCGTGCGCAACCTTGTGTCCAATGCCATTCGGCACACGCCGGAAGGCGGCATGGTCGCCGTCCAGGTCGATGTGGACGGAGGCGAAGCCGTGGTGCGGGTGGACGACGGGTGCGGCGGCATCCCCGATGACGTGCTGCCACACGTGTTCGACGTGGGCTTCCGCGGTTCGCCGTCACGCAATCCCGCGGGCGCCGGGCTGGGTCTGGCGATCGCACGAGGGCTCGTCGACGCGCATCACGGGCGAATCGGTGTCCACAACCACGGTCCTGGCTGCCGCTTCGAAGTCGGACTCCCGCTACGGTGATCGGTATGGAACGCAGCGCGCAGCGCCTTGGCCGCGCTTTGGTCGTGATCGTGGACGACCGGGTGGCGCACGGCGAGCAGGACGACAACTCCGGCCCTCTCGTCACCGAACTGCTCGAAGAAGCGGGCTTCATCGTCGACGGCACCGTCGCGGTCGAGGGTGAGGTGGTCGACATCCGGGCCGCGCTCAACACGGCCGTCATCGGCGGCGTCGACCTCGTTGTCACCGTGGGCGGCACCGGCGTGTCGCCGCGCGACGTCACCCCCGACGCCACGCAGGGCGTGCTGGACCGTCCGATCCACGGCATCGCCGAGGCACTCCGCGCCTCCGGCCTCGCCGCGGGCGCGGTCGACGCGGGCATCTCGCGCGGCCTCGTGGGCGTCTCCGGCAGCACGCTCGTCGTGAACCTCGCGGGCTCGCGCTCGGCGGTCCGCGACGGCATGGCGACCCTGTCGTCGTTGGTGCCCTACGTCATCGAGCAGTTGAGTGGTCTTGACGAAGAGTGATCCTCCCCAGCCGGCCGACGACGACGCGGTGAAGCGTCGTCGCCGGCTGGCTGAGGTGTTCGGCGATGTCCTGCCGGAGACGACGTCGGATGAGCGCGGTGGGCCGGAGGCCGACCGCGAGGCCTGGTACCGCGAGAACCGGCCGCCGCACCACGGCGGGTAGCGAGTGCCGCGGTGGGCTGGAGGCTGACCGCGGGGCTTGGTACCGCGAGAACCGGCCGCGGTGGGCGGCGAGCGTCGCGGTCCGCCGGGTGTTGGACCTCGGTGGGCAGTGAGTGCGGCGGTGGGCCGGAGGCCGGCCGCGGGGCCTGGTCTGCGGCGGGTGGCGAGCGTCGCGATCCGCCGTGCGTTGGACCTCGGCGTCGAAGCCGAAGCGAAAGGGCGCGGCAACCCGCGTTGCTGACCGGGACGAACCCGAACTGGGCGCCGACGCCGCATGCGCGCTCCAGCCGCCCTTGACGTCCAGGCCTCCGGTGCGCGATGCCGCGCCGCCCGACCGCGCGCAGCGGCCCAGAACGGCCGGACCGAGCCAGGAGAAGGCGCGCGACTGGCGCGCGCCTCGTCCCGGTGGGGTGGGCTCGGCTTTCAGACCTTCGGGTTGCGCACGTCGGTCGACTGCACGACCGTCTGGTGGTTCTGCTGCGCGGCCAGCAGGTCGCGGATCTCCTTGAGCAGCTCGACGTCGGTGGGCTCGGCCGGGCCCGGCTCCTCGCCCTTCTTGCGGCGTTCCTGGATCTTCTTGATCGGCAGCACCAGCGCGAAGTAGACGACCGCCGCGATGATCACGAAGTTGATCACCGCGTTGATGGCCGCGCTGAAGTCCATGTACGTGTCGGGCTTGTTGTCCCGGAGCTGGATGCCGAGGCCGCTCGTCTCGGGGCTGCCGAGTGAGGCGATGAGCGGCTTGATGATGCTCGTGGTGATGGCGGTGACGATCGCGGTGAACGCCGTGCCGATGACCACGGCCACGGCCAGGTCGACGACGTTTCCGCGCATCAGGAAGTCTTTGAATCCCTTCAGCATCAGCGGAGAGTAACGGCTAACGCATGATCCAGTGACATCGCGGCCACACGAGTTGCATTAAGTCTCGGCAACGTGAGCACGACGACTTGCCCGCGCGTCTCGCGCACGGATGCGTTCTCGGCCAGCACCTCCGCCGACGGCGACACCACGTCGACCCGGTCGCCCGTCCGCACCACGTCGGCAAGGCCCTGGTCAGCCACCTTCACCGCCACCGAGGCGAGATCGTCCGGCGTGGCGGCGAGAGCGAAGTCCGTCAGCGGGACGCCCGCTCTGGCCGGACCGCTCAGCTCCCGGCCCACCACGGCGTCGGCACGCGCGAACGAGCCCGAAACGGACTCGGCGAAGGACGCCAGGCGGACGTCGGAAGCCGCCAGCGGCACACCCGCCGGCAGATCACGTGCGGCGACGACGGCCGGATGGCCCACGTCGGGCCAGAAGGCCGTCAACGCGGCCAGCAGGGCGAGGCCCAGCGCCAGGAACCGGCGCCACGCGACGGACGGGCGGCGGCGCGACAGCGAGCGGATCCGGTCGAGGAAGGTGCTGGAAAGAGTCATGCCCCCGACGTTAGGGCTGTCGGGGGCATCGCCGACCGGGCTGAGGCCCGATCTGTGGACAACTCGCGATCTTCAGGACGCGGCGGCCGCCGGGGCGCTCGTCGAGGGCTTCGAGTCCGAGGACGACTTCTTGTCCGAAGACGTGGAGGTCGTGGACGAAGTGGTCGACGACGTGCTCTTGGACGAGCCGGAGCGGCTGTCCGTGCGGTAGAAACCGCTGCCCTTGAAGACCACACCGACGGCGCCGAAGAGCTTGCGCAGCTTGCCCGAGCACTCCGGGCACTCGGTGAGGGAGGCGTCGCTGAACGACTGCACCGCCTCGAACCGGTGCTCACACGCGGTGCAGGCGTACTGGTACGTAGGCACTGGGTTCGCTCCTAGATCTGGCACTCGACCGTTGTGAGTGCCAACACGATTTTGCGTCAGGAACTTCCCGGAGCGCAAACACCCAAGGCCAATGTCACAGCCATCGCAGGCCCGCCGAGGGCGTCAGCACGGCGTTCATCCGCACGTCGTGCGGCTCCGCGGGCACTTCGGCGAGCACCTCGCAGTCGCGGACCACGGCCACCAAAGGGGCGTTGACCAGCGGCAACGACCTGTCGTAGTGGCCCTTGCCCTTGCCGAGCCGGATCCCGGCCACCGACACCGCCAGCGCGGGCACGAGCACCAGCGAGGCTCCAGCGATCGCCGAGGGACCGAGCCGGGGCCCGGTCGGCTCCAGCAGCCGCAACGCGGCGGGTGTCAGCGCGTCCGGTCCCGTGTGGACGGCCCAGTCGAGCGGCGCGTCGCCCGTCACGATCGGCAGCAGCACCCGGCACCTCAGCCCGTCGAGCCACGACGCGTCACCGGGCTCCGAACCCACCGGCAGGAACGCGCAGACGGTCTGATCTGGGCGGACGTCGAGCGCGGCCACGTGCGCCGCCAGTGCCGCGGCCTCGGCGGCCCGCACCTCGGCGGACAGCGCGCGGCGCGCGGCCAGCAACCGTGAACGCAGGGTGGCCTTCCGGTCACGAAGATCGGACGTCATGGTGGGTTTCCCTCGGCATGTCGTTAGCATCGCTGCCCATGAGCAGCGCCTTCCACACCGCCATCGTGCCCGCGGCCGGCCTGGGCACCCGTTTCCTCCCCACGACCAAGGCCGTGCCGAAGGAGTTGCTGCCCCTGGTCGACACCCCGGCCATCGAGTACGTGGCCAGGGAGGCGGCCGAGGCCGGCGCGTCCAAGCTGGTCATCGTCACGTCGCCGGAGAAGGCGTCGGTCGCGAACTACTTCGACGCGAACCCCGAGCTGGAACAGACGCTGGCGGCGCGCGGCAAGGCCGACCTCGTCGAGAAGATCCAGCGCGCCCCCCAGCTGATCAAGGCCGAGACCGCGATCCAGGAGCAGGCGCTCGGCCTCGGCCACGCCGTCGGCTGCGCGGAAGGCAACCTGACCGGCCAGGACGAGGCCGTCGCGGTGCTGCTGCCGGACGACATCATCCTGCCCACCGACGCCCTCAAGAAGATGGCGGAGGTCCGCGAGGAGAAGGGCGGCAGCGTCCTGCTGGCGTTCGACATCCCGCGCGAGCAGATCTCCGCGTACGGCGTCTTCGACGTCCGCGACACCGGGAACGACGACGTCAAGCAGGTCGTCGGCATGGTGGAGAAGCCGAAGCCGGAGGAGGCGCCGTCGACGTTCGCCGCGGCCGGTCGCTACCTGCTCGACCGGGCGATCTTCGACGCGTTGAAGCGCATCACGCCTGGTGCGGGCGGTGAACTGCAGCTCACCGACGCCATCGCGCTGCTGATCGCGGAGGGTCACCCCGTGCACGTCGTCGTGCACCGCGGCGGGCGACACGATCTCGGCAATCCCGCCGGATTCCTGCGCGCTGCGGTTGACTTCGCACTCAAGACCCCGGAGTACGGGCCCGATCTGCGCGAGTGGTTGCGGGAACGCCTCGACAACTCCTGATCAACACCTTCTGGGCGCGAGGACCAACACATGAGGTCAGTGGACGAGCAGCTCGCTCGGGTGATCGCGGCCGCGGTGCGGCCCGCGCCCGTGCGGGTGGCGATCTCGGAGTCGCAGGGCCTGCTCTGCGCGGAGGAGGTCGTCGCGGAACGCGCGTTGCCCGGCTTCGACCAGGCCGCGGTGGACGGCTACGCGGTGCGCAGCGTCGACGTGTCCGGCGCGAACGCGAACCCCGTGCAGCTGCCGGTCGTGGGCGAGATCCCGGCGGGCTCACGGCAGCCGCGCCGGCTCCAGCCCGGTCAGGCGGTGCGGGTGGCGACCGGCGCGCCGCTGCCCACGCTGGCCGACGCGGTCGTGCCGCTCGGCTACACCGACGGCCACCACGCCAAGGTGACGGTCAACCGCAGCGTGCCGTCCGCCGGGTTCGTCCGCCGCACCGGCGAGGACGTGCAGACCGGTGACGTCGCCGTGCGCCGCGGCGCGTCCATCGGTGCTGCTCAGGTGGGTCTCCTGGCCGCGGTCGGACGCAACAAGGTGCTCGTCCACCCGCGGCCGAGGGTCTCGGTGATCTCGCTCGGCGAGGAGCTCGTCGACGTCGACCGCACGCCCGGTCAGGGGCAGGTCTACGACGTGAACTCGTACGCGCTGGCCGCCGCCGCACGGGACGCGGGGGCCGAGGTCAGCCGGGTCGGCATCATGTCCGCCGACCCGCGCCGGCTGCGCGAGGTCGTCGAGGGACGGCTGCTGCTCTCCGAGATCGTCGTCATCGCCGGTGGCGTGGGCGGCGCGATCGGCGACGAGGTCAAGGCCGCGCTCGCGGACCTCGGCGACATGGACGTCACGCGCATCGCCATGCACCCCGGCTCCGCCCAGGGCTTCGGGCGGCTCGGCCCGGACGCCGTGCCGACGTTCCTGCTGCCCGCGAACCCGATGAGCGCGCTCGTGGTGTTCGAGGTGCTGGTCAGGCCGCTGATCAGGGCCGCGCTGGGCAAGAAGAACCCGTACCGCCGGGCGGTCAGCGCACGGCTGCTGTCGCCGCTGCAGTCGACCAAGGGCCGCCGCGGCTTCCTGCGCGGCCAGCTGCTGCGCGACGCCGACAACGGCGAGTACCTGGTGCAACCGCTCGGCACGTCCGGCGCGCACCTGCTCGCGTCACTGGCGGAGGCCAACTGCCTGATCATGGTCGACGAGGACGTCACCGACGTCTCCGTCGGTGAAGAGGTCCTGGTCAGCTTCCTAGCGCAGCGTGGATGAGCGTCTTCGCGGATCTCGGCAGGCACCCCGGCTGGCCCGCCCGGCTGGGGCCCCTCCAGGTGCGCGCGGGAACCGTCGAGCTGCGCGGACCGCGGCTGCTGGACGGCGGGAAGTGGGCGCGGCTGCGGCTGCGCGACCGCGACTACCTGGAGCAGTGGGAACCGACCGCGCCGGAGGGCTGGGAGGAGCGCAACGCGACGCTGTCGTGGCCCGCCCAGTGGTCCTCGTTGCGCGCCATGGCCCGGCGCGGCTCCACGCTGCCGTTCATGATCCTGGTGGACGGTGAGGTCGCCGGTCAGATCACCGTGGGCAACATCGTGCGCGGCTCGCTGCTGTCGGCCTGGATCGGCTACTGGGTGGCCGCGGACCGGGCGGGCGGCGGCGTCGCGACGGCCGCCGTGGCGTTGCTCACCGACCACGCCTTCCGCGACGCCGGCCTGCACCGGCTCGAAGCGACGGTCCGTCCCGAGAACGCCGCCTCGCTCCGGGTGCTCGCGAAATCCGGCTACCGCGAGGAAGGCCTCTTCAAGCGTTATCTGGATGTTGCCGGCCAGTGGCGCGACCACCTCTGTTTCGCGCTCACGGTCGAAGAGGTCCCGGATGGCCTAGTGCGCCGTTTGGTCGCACGCGGAGAGGCCCGTCTTCCCTGACGGTTGCTTCCGTTCGTCCTAATCACTTCACCCAAAAGTGGGTGATACACCACACTTTGGTACGTACCGCGCTCGGCGAGCCTCCGACACAGGTGTGACTGTTGTGACTAGCGTGGTGACAGCACCACGCGTGGGCCGGGGGAGGTGAACGGGGAATGCCGAGTTCGCTGATCATCGTTGCGCTGGTCGTGGCGTGGCTGGTGGTCCTCGTCCCCATGATGGCCCGCAAGCGCCAGGAGAGTGCGCGCAGCGTGGGGGAGGAGTACGACGCCATGCCCGACGCCGAGTACGACGACATCCACGACATCGACGACGATTACTTCGACGAGGAGGAGTACGTCGAGCGCCCGTTCCGGCGCGGCCGCGGTGGCTACGACCCCGAGACCGCGGCCCTCGTGGCGCAGGCCAAGTACGCGTTCCGGCGCAGAGTGGTGGCGTTCCTGCTGGTCGCCGCCATCGCCTCGGGCGTTGTGGCCGGTGTGTTCTACACCCCGCTCTGGTACGGCCACGCGGGGATCGACCTCCTGCTCGTGGGCTACCTGACCTACCTGCGCAGGCAGGTGCGGATCGAGGAGGAGATCCGCGCCCGCCGGCTCGCCCGCCTGCAGCAGGTGCGCCGCCGCCGCGCGACGGGTCCTCAGCAGCAGGAAGCCTCGGCTCCCGCTCCCGAGCCCGTGCAGGCCGTTGTGGTGGAGGCCGAGACCACCCAGGTCGAGGTCGTCGAGGACCGGCCGGCGCTGCCGCCGTTGCCGCGCTACGAACACCACGTGCGTCCGGGCACGATTCCGGTCGACTCCGACGACGAAGATCCGGTGTTCGTCGAGTTAGAGGGACTGGAGTCGCTGCGGTACCGGGGTGCTGTTGGGGCTTAGGAGGGGGTGGTGAAAACACCCCCTTCGGGGCTGCTATAGTTCTTCACGTAACACCGCAAGGGGCTGTAGCACAGTTGGTAGCGCGTCTCGTTCGCATCGAGAAGGTCAGGGGTTCGATTCCCCTCAGCTCCACGCGATAGGTGGCGAGTGCTCGTGAAGAGCACTCGCCATTTTCGCGTTCCGCGTGTTTTCTGGGGGCCGAGCCCCCAGACCCCAGCCGGGGCTCCGCCCCGGACCCCGGGCGGCTTGCCTTCGGCTTCGCGCCCTCCCGAGAGGTCCCCAGCTCACCTGTGCCTTGGGCCGGCGGGCTTCGCCCCTTGCCGGTGTTGCTGCCGGGCCGCCCCAAAGATCTTGAAGCTGGTGGGCAACCGGGTGGGGTGTGCCGGCGTCTTGAGTGCGTAGTTGGTTGGGGGATCTTTTTTCCTGGGGGAATTCAGCCATGTTTAAGCGCGCCTTTTTTGTCATGCCCGCACTCGGTTTCGGGCTGGCCGCACTCGTTGGTTGTTCGGCGGCCACGCCGGCGGCCGTGCCAGTGCCGGTTGTCACGTCTACCAGCAGTTCTTCGGCTGCGCCCACGTCGTCCAGCACGCCGGTGGAGAAGCCTCAGGCGGTGGTGGAAAAGCCCGTTGTCAAGCAGTCCGAATGTGCGGTCAATCCGGCTGACTTGCCGGTTCCGCCGGCCGATCCGTACACGACGCTGCCCGGTAAGTACGGCGTTCAGATCAAGATCGCGGGTGCGCCGGAAGTGGTGAAGGTGGGCAAGCCGGTGGAGGTCGAGGTGACCTTGTGCAACAACTCGCCGGTGGCGTACCCGGAGGTCGGCTTGGTGTTCGCGATTGACCGCTGCAGCTGCGCGGGCGGCCCGGTGTACATCAGCAGGGGCACCGTTGCGCGGTTCGACACCGCCAGCGGCTCCTGGATCGACTTGAAGCAACCCGTGATGGGCACCGGCATGGACTATCTCTCCCAGTTCACCAACCGGCAGCCGTTGCCGAAGGGCAAGAAGGTGACCGTTCGGTACCGCTTCACGTTCGACCAGAGCATGGGTGAGGGCGACGGCGACGTCGTCGCCGCGGTGGTGACGACGGCCGGTCCGATGAAGATCTCCGAGGTCCGCGCACCGTTCAAGGTGCGGCACTGATCACGGGACGGTGTAGCCAGGTCCACGTTCGGGCCTCGGGCCGGGGAGCGTCTGCCGAAAGCGCGGACCTCCTCGGCCCGACGTGTTCTCCGTGATGATCACGTCCACATTGGACGGTGTCATCCCCGTGTCACCGGGGTGATCATGTTCGAGCACGACACGGTGGTGTACTCGCCCTTGGCCGTGTTGTTGGCGACGACGTGGCCGTCGACCGTGATGGTGCACGAGATCGACTCGCCCTGGCCGTTGGTCGCCATGACCTGTGCCACGGTGAGACCGGGTCCTGCGGGGATGGTCAGTTCCTTGCGCCACGGCAGGCCGACGGCCTCGGCCTTCTCGACGTTGTTCGTCCCCTCGACGCCGAACCTGATCTCGGGCGCCCTGCCGCCAGGGCCGGTGATCTCGTAGACGACCGTGTGGGTGGTCGGAACGGGTGCGGGATCGTTGTCGGTGAGGCCGAAGACGGTCGCGGCGGCGATCGCGGCCGCGGTGAGGCCGGCTGCCGCTGCCCACCAGGCTCGCCGGTGGCCTCGGCCGGTGGGGGGAGGCGCCAGCGGGCCGGCTTTGCGGGTGCTCATGGCTGACGGCATATCCCACCGCTCTCTCTTGTCAGTGGATTCGGGTATTGCTGCGAAGGTGGTCGGTACGACGGGTCATGGTGGCATCCTTGCGGATGTTTTGGCCAGGTCCATTCGGGGAACAAGTTTCTTGATCCGGCGTTGTCGAATGGGTGCGAAACTGTCGGGTGTCAACTTTGAAAAGCAAATGCTTGTCACTTGTCAGGCTTACTGATCAGGGCGTTGACCTGCAGATATACTGGCCGGGAAAGCCGGGCGCGATGTCGTGCATGGGGTGGCGCGGAATATCTCGTTAGCTCTTGGTCACATCACGGGATGGACGCGAGTGCGACTCAGTTGACAGATCGTTAACGCTCGGGTAATTCCTCGGACATTGGCCGCACGACTATTTAGGTGTCTTCACGTGACGGCCGGTGCACCACCGCAGATGTGAGCCGCAGCGCTGTTGGGTGCTAATGCGGAGAAACGAAACCTCAACGGGGTGTTGTTTGTCATGCGTGGAGTTTTCCGATGTGCCGCAAGAGGTGTCAGAAGGGAAATCGATGCGCTCTCCACACCTATCACGCATCTTCTCGTCAAGGAGGAGACGGCGCGGAGCACGAGCACTCGCGTTCGGTTCCGCGTTGTTGCTCGCCCTGACCGCGATCGGGTTGAACACACCGGCGGCCACCGCGGCCACGTTCTCGGTGTCGCTGCAGAACCTGCAGTACAACCCGGCGAATTTGAACGTCAACGTCGGTGACACCGTCAGGTGGACCAACAATGAGACCAACGGTGTCACGCACAGCGTGACCGGCGGTCCGCTGTCCTCGGACGTGAACCCCGGCGAGTCGTACTCGTTCACGTTCACCTCCGCGGGCACCGTCAACTACCACTGCCGTTTCCACCCGGACATGCTCGGGTCGATCGTGGTCGGCGGCGCCCCGCCCACGACCACAACGGGGCCGACGACGACCACCACGTCGCCGACGACCACGACGGTGCCCACGACCACGACCACCACGAGTTCCAACACGCCCGCTCCGACGACGACCACCGGTTCGGGTGGGGCGCCGATCGGTGGTGGACCTCTGCCGGTGTCGTTCCACCTCACCGACAACCAGGGCTCGTGGTACGACACGAATCTCAACCTGTTCGGCACCAGGTCCCTCGCCGTGGCCGAACTGCCGCGGGTGAAGACCGGCGGGCTCATCCCCGGCGTGCCGCTGAACGGTCTTCCGCTGCTGGGCAACGGCGCTCTGCTCGGTTCGGACGCGAGCAATCTGCTCAACGGTGACCTGTCGCGGCTGACGCAGCTGCCGCTCAACGGCACGCTGCTCCAGGGCCTCGGCGTGGACGTGGAGAAGCTGCTCGGGCTGGACAAGCTGCGCAGCGCGATCGGCAAGGTCATGCCGCCGCTCGACCTGCGGGCGATCAAGGCGAACACCCTGATCACCCAGCTGTCCCAGCAGATGGCGGCCCGCCCGGCCAGCACGAAGACCGCGCTGACCGACCTGCCGGTCGGCGTGGAGCTGATGAAGGTGCTGGCCGACATCCAGAAGTACGTCCAGACCGCCACGATCAGCCTGCCCGTGACGGTGAACTTCGACATCTCGAGCCCGAACGCGCAGTCGGCGCACACGATCACGAACCTGATCTGGCCGGAGGGGGCGCAGGGCTTCCCGTTCGACCAGCCGGGCGCCTTCGTCGGCAGCACGACCGTGCAGCTGACCGAACCCGGCCTCTACGCGTTCGTCTGCAAGATCCACCCGTACATGCTCGGTGCGGTCGTCGTGGACGACCCGCTCACGCCCGGCCTCGACTTCGGCAAGAAGCTGAAGATCAACAGCCGTGCGCTGAACGTCCCGTCCGACGCCGACATCATCTCGCAGCTGGTGTTGAAGTTCTTCAACATCACCGCGCCGAACAACTGGCAGAAGTTCAGCAACACCGAGCAGCGGACGTGGAACCCGACGTACCCGCCCGCGCCGATCCTGATGTACGACTCGAACGGAACGCCGCAGCTCGTCCCGTTGCTGGACGCCTACTTCAAGAACAAGTTCGGCCTGCCGAAGACCCTGCCGGCGCTCAACCAGCGGCCGGGCACACCCGGCGTGGGCGAGGTGTGGATCGACACCGAGCTAGAGAAGACGGCGGGCAAGGCCAAGTCCGGCACCGCGACCAAGGTCGACGTCTCCACCTGGAAGGTCGACCGCAAGGTGGCGTTGCCCGAGGTCAACATGAACAACCCGCACAACATGTGGACCGACAAGGACGAGCGGTACATCTACCAAACCGAGTGGTTCGGCAACAAGCTCGACGTCTTCGAGCGGGCGACCGGCAGGTTCGTCCGGCAGATCGAGGTCGGGCCCGACCCGTCGCACGTGATGACGAGAACGGACACCGACCAGCTGCACGTCGCGATCAACGGTGGCGCGTCGGTGGTCGAGCTCTCGCCGGGCGGCACGAAGATCGACCGGCGCATCCCGGTGCAGGGTCCGGGTGAGAAGGTCGCGCACCCGCACGCCCACTGGATGACCGGTGACGGCACGACCATGGTCACGCCGAACGTCAACACCTACGACTCCACCGTCGTGGACATCGCGACCGGCAACATCCGCAAGGAGGCGACCGGTGAACTGCCGATCGCCACGGGCATCACGCCCGACGGCGCCAAGGCGTACGAGGCCAACTTCATGGGCGGGACGGTGTCCTGCATCTCGCTCAAGGCCGACGCGTGCAAGGACGGCGGCGCCACGGTGCACAACAAGCAGATCGACCTGTGGCACAACTACGACCCGGTGGCCGGCGACCACGGCTCGTTCGGCGGTCTGCCGATCCAGCTGCCGGTGAGCCCGGACGGCAACGCGCTGTTGGTGGCCAACACGTTGACGTCGAACATCACCGTCATCAACCCGAAGACCGACGAGATCGTGAAGTGGTTGCCGTGCGACTCCGGTTGCCACGGCATCAACTACGGGGCGAAGAAGGGCGGCGGCTACTACGCCTACGTCTCCAGCAAGTTCGCCAACACCCTCGCGGTCGTCGACATCGACCCGAACGGCGACGGCGATCCGTCCGATGCCGCCGTGGTCGGGAAGATGGTGCTCGACGCGACGTCCGCCACCGCGTCGGACGACCAGGTCGTCGACCACATGGGGATGGGCGGTATGGGCGTGCTCGCCGTGCCGCTCGTCTACAACGGCTGGGTGCAGAAGGTGCCCGGCAATCCGGTGAACGACCAGCTGACCTGTCGTCAGCGGCACCCGCTCACCTACGCCACTGATTGCTGACACCCCTCACCGCGGGACGGGAAGCCGTTCGACGACGGCTTCCCGGCCCGCGGCTTCCCAGCGGGAGGCGACTCATGTCCACAGACTTGGTTAGACAGCGCAAGTTCCTGCCGGTGCTGACGGTTCTGCTCGCCGTCCTGATCGCCCTCGCGGGCGTGACCACGTCGAGCGTCCTGAGGGAGTCCACTGTGGATCCGGTGCTGCCGGCCGCGGCGAGCGACGACCTCGGTGACGGGACCCACCTGGCCCCGTACGAGGTGGTCGGCGGGGTCAAGGTGTTCCGCCTGCGCGCGGCGCCGCTGTCGTGGGAGGTCTCGCCCGGCAACGTCCGGCAGGCCTTCGCCTACAACGGAACCGTGCCCGGTCCGGTCATCCGGGTCAACGAGGGCGACACCGTGCGCTTCATCGTCCAGAACGACCTGCCGGAGAGCACCTCGTTGCACTGGCACGGCATGGACCTGCCCAACGACCAGGACGGCGTGCCCGGCCTCACCCAGCCCGAGATCGAGCCGGGGCAGAGCTTCACCTACGAGTGGAAGGCGATCAGCACCGGAACCCATTGGTACCACTCGCACATGCACGGCGAGCAGGAGGGCAGGGGGCTCTACGGCTCGCTGGAGGTGGTGCCCAGGCTCGGTGACATCTCCGCCGCCCGCGACTACCGGCTGATCGTCGGCGACGGCGCGCTCGGGTTCGTGTTCAACGGCAAGAGCTTCCCCGCCACCGTGCCGCTGCGGGCGCGCGTGGGCGAGCGGGTGCGGATCCGGTTGATCGGCTCCGGCCCCGAGATGATCCACCCCATCCACCTGCACGGCGGCTACTTCGAACTGGTCGCGCAGGACGGCAGACGACTACCGCTGCCGCAGCAGATGGACACCTTGCTCGTCGGTGTCGGCCAGACCTACGACATCGTCTGGACCCCGACCAGGGTGGGCAAGTGGATGATCCACTGCCACATCTTCTCCCACTCCGAGACCCACACCGGGATGGCCGGGCTGGTGTCGATCTTCAACGTCGACCCGCCCGCGGTCGGCCTGCCGCTCCCGCTGGGCGGCTGAGCCGTGCCGAGCACCTGCGACAGCGACGAATCTCCTACTGCGGAAGGAAAATCCATGTCCCGGCCCAGCACCGTGCTCGTCGTCCTGGCAGCGTTCCTCGTCGTCGTGTTCCCGTCGGCCGCGTCGGCGCACGTCACCGTCTCACCGGGCACCGCGGAACCGGGCGGTTACGCCAGAGTGGTGTTCCGGGTGCCGAACGAGCGCGCGGACGCCTCGACGACGCGGCTGGAGGTGAGCCTCCCCGCCGACCACCGGTTCGCTTCGGTGTCCGTGCAACCGGTTCCCGGCTGGACGGCGACCACGAAGAAGGAGAAGGCGAACGTGGCCGGCCAGTCGGACGAGGACTCGTCCGGTGAGGTCGTGACGGGCATCGTCTGGGAGGGCGGAACCGTCCAACCCGGACAGTTCCAGGAGTTCGGCGTCTCGATGGGGAGGCTGCCGGCGACGAGCACCAAGCTGGTGTTCAAGGCCCTGCAGACCTACTCGAGCGGTGAGGTGGTCAGGTGGATCGACGTCCAGACCGAGGGCGGCCCCAAGCCTGAGCACCCGGCTCCGACGTTGTCGGTGGCCGCACCGGCGGTCGCCGCCGCACCGGCCACGCCCGCCGCGGGAACCGACAGGCTGGGCCGAGTGCTCGGCGGGGCCGGACTGCTGATCGGCCTGGTCGCGCTCGGGGTGTCGGTGACCCGGCGGCGACGGCCGTTCGCGCCGGCGGACAGCGTTGCCGCGCAGGAGGAACCGGCCGGGAAGAAACCGGCACGGGTCTGAGAGCCAGCGAGGTCGACGGCTCTTCGCCTGCCGTCGACCTCGCGCCTGCCACGTCACCCGGTGAGAGGAAGAGCGGTGAACAACTTCGCGCGCGTGTGCATCGCGTTCGTCCTGGCGTTGCTGCCGGTGCTGGGAGCTCAAGGCGTTGCCGGTGCGCACGCCGTCGTCATCTCGACCAGTCCCGCGGGCTGGGCGGTGCTCGGCACGTCGCCCGCCGAGGTGTCGCTGACCTTCAGCGAACCGGTGGAGCTCGGGCTCGCGAGCGTGCGGATGCTCGGGCCGGCCGGTGACACGATCACCACCGCCGCCCCGGCGCACGCCGAGGGCAGGCCGGAAGTCCTCGTGGTCTCCGTGCCGAGGGCGCTGTCCGACGGGACCTACACGGTGAACTGGCAGGTCACCTCCGCCGACACCCATCCGGTGCACGGTGCCTTCGTGTTCAGCGTGGGACAGCCGTCGACGTCGGCGGCGCTGCCGGCACCGGTCCAGGCGCACACCGCGGCCGACCCGGCCGTGACGGTCTTGTACGGGCTGGCGCGGTGGTTGTCCTTCGCCGGGCTGGCGCTGCTGGCCGGAGCGGCGTTCTTCGTCGTGTGGTGCCAGGCCGGTCCCGCGGCCGGCCGCCGGGTCCGCCTGCTGCTGTCGGGCGGGTGGTGGGGCCTGCTGGTGGCCACGGTGCTGGTGCTGCTGCTGTACGGGCCTTATGCCACGGGCCGGTCGCTCACCGCCGCGGTCGACCTGTCGCTGATCGCGAGCACGGCGAGCACACGACTGGGCGTGGTGGTGCTGGCCCGTCTGCTGCTGCTCGGGCTGATGGGCCTCGCTCTGCTGAGGTTCCTGCGCCGCGCCGGCGACGGCGAGGCCACCGATCTCCAGCGCCGGCGCCGAGGCGTGGTGGTGCTGGCGGCGACGTGCGTGCTCGCCCTCACCTGGAGTGCCGCCTCGCACAGCGGAGCCGGGGACCTGGCCGGACCGGCCCTGGTGGCCGACACGGCCCATCTCACCGCGATGGCCGTGTGGCTGGGCGGCCTCGTCGTGATCGGTGCCGTCGTGAGGTCCGCCGACGCGTTGGCGATGCGCGTGGCGGTGCCGCGCTTCTCGCAGGTGGCGCTGGTGTCGGTCCTCGTGCTGGTCGCCACCGGCGTGTTCCAGTCGTGGCGGCTCGTGGGCAGTCCGTCGGCCCTGGTCGGCACGTCCTACGGGCGGGTGCTGCTGGGCAAGGTCGCGGTGGCGGCCGTGCTGCTCGCGCTGGGAGCACTGGCCAGGCGCTGGGTCCAGCGCCACTACGGCTATCCCGTCGTTTCACCCGCCGACCGGCGCCGGGCGGCACGTGGTCCCGGCGATCGGCAGGTGCGGCGCTTCGGGGCCGTCGTCGCAGCCGAGGCGGCCATCGCGGCCCTCGTGCTGGGGCTCACGGCGGTCCTGGTCGGCACCAGCTCGGCCGCGGCGGAACTGGCCGAGCGGAAACCACCGGCCGAGGTGGGGCAGCCCGCGCCCGGTGAGCCCGTCATCGCGGACTTCGACACCGGTGGTGCGGGCGGACGCGGCAAGATCGCGGTCGTCGTCGCGCCCGGCGCGTCCGGGGGCAACGAGGTCCACCTGGCGGTGCTGGACGAGCGCGGAAGCCCGAAGGACGTCGCCGAGGTGGGGGTGACGCTGAGTCATCCCGAACGCTCACCGGCGCCGTTGACCGTGCCGCTGCGTTACAGCGGTTTACCGGGGCATTACATCTCAAATGCGCTCTCCTTGCCCGTATCCGGGCGTTGGGAGATGTCGTTGAAAATTCGCACATCTGATGTCGATGAAGCCATTGTGCATGTCTCCGTGGGCATTCCCTGACACCGCGCGAGTGGTGATGACCCGCAGAACGGATGGTGACGGCATGTACCCCCAGGACGCCCGCAAGGTATCCCCCGACGTGCTGGAAGCCCTGCGACGGCGCGCCGTCGCCGCGGTCGATTCGGGCCTTTCCCGCGCCGAGGTCGCCCGGATGCTCGGCGTTTCACGGCAGACGATCAGCGTCTGGCACCGCGAGTACCGCTCCAGAGGCGAGGAGGCGCTGCGGAGCAGACGGCGAGGGAGACAGCGCGGTGAGCAGCTCGCCCTGTCGTACGCGCAGCAGCTGTGGACGATCAGGACCGTGACGACCTGCGGGCCGGACGAGGTCGGCCTGAGCTACTGGCTGTGGACGAACCAGGCGCTCGCCGAACTGGTCAACAACAGGTTCCGGATCCCCCTCTCGGCCACGACGGTGCGCAACTACCTCATCCGGTGGGGCGTGCTCCCCGAGTCCGTCCTCGCCAACCGGCCTGGCGGCGGTCAGGTGGATCCGGGGTGCGCCGTGCCGGTGAGCGGGGAAACGCTGTGGATGCACAGCGCGCCGTTCCACTGGCTGACCGGCCCGCAACTGCACTCCGACGGCGCGTCGGCCTGCGCGGAGACCGACGGCCACGGGAACGCCATGTTGTACGCCGTGTCCGGTCGCGGCACAGTGCTGTTCCTCTGCTCGCACGACCCGTTCGACGGCGTCCGGCTGACGGAGTTCTTCTCCAGACTGCAGCGGCAGCGCGGTCGCCGGCTCAACATCGTGCAGGGCTGGCGGCCGACCCGCCGGGCCGACGCCCTCACCGCGTGGATCGAGCAGCGTGCGGGGGAGGTGTCCGTGCGGTTCGCGGTCGAGGACGTGTCGTTTCCGGCTCCCCGGAGCGGGGACACCCGTTGACCTTAGTGGACCGTTCGGTGGAAGGCCTTCTGCTGCAACGGTTTCAGGGTGGGTTGCAGTTGAGGATCGGCCCTTGTCAAGGTCACGTCCGTGCGGTTGCATCTGCCGCTGTGACCACAAGGCTGAGTGTCGCGAGCGTGCTCGCGTTGATGGCGTCGATCCTGGTCGGCACGCAACCCGCCGAGGCCGCGACAGGTCTGCGGGTCAGCGGCACGCGGGTCGTCGAGGCGAACGGGAGCGCCTTCGTCATGCGGGGCGTGAACCACCCGCACGTCTGGTTCCAGGGGCAGACCCGCGCGTTCGCGGACATCAAGTCCTTGGGCGCCAACACCGTTCGCGTGGTGCTGGGCACCGGCAAGCGGTGGGGGCCGAGCTCGGCCGCCGACGTCGCAGGCGTCATCGCGCTGTGCAAGCAGAACCGGTTGATCTGCGTGCTGGAGGCCCACGACACCACCGGATGGGGTGATCAGCTCGGGGCCGCCACCCTGGACGACGCGGCGAGCTACTGGATCGGCCTCGCCGACGTGCTCAAGGGCCAGGAGAACTACGTCGTGGTCAACCTGGGCAACGAGCCGTTCGGCAGCAATCTGCTGGTGAGCTGGGCGTGGACGAACGCTACGAAGGACGCCGTCAAGCGGTTGCGCGCAGCCGGGTTGCAGCACCTCCTGATGGTGGACGCGCCGATGTGGGGCCAGGACTGGCTGAACATCATGCGCGACAACGCCGCCTCGGTGCTCAACGCCGACCCGCAGCACAACACCTTGTTCTCCGTCCACATGTACGGCGTGTACAACACGGCCGCGAAGATCAACGCGTACTTCGACGCGTTCCGCTCGGCGGGGCTGCCCCTGGTGGTGGGCGAGTTCGGCGACAAGCACAGCGACGGCGACCCGGACGAGGACACGATCATGGCGCAGTCCCAGGCCCGTGGCATCGGTTACCTCGGCTGGTCGTGGAGCGGCAACGGCGGCGGGGTCGAGTACCTCGACCTGGTCCGCTCCTTCAACCCGGCGGACCTCACGCCGTGGGGTGAACGCTTCTTCAACGGCCCCAACGGAGTGCGGCAGACCTCGAAGCAGGCCACGATCTACGGCTGAACGCGTCGGTTGTGGTCAACGCGTCATCGTCCTGACATGATCGGCGCCCCCTCCACCTTCGAAAGGCCGCGCCCATGACCGGTACGCCGGACAGAGTCACCGTCATCCCGCCTGACGCTCTCGCGCAGATGAAGTCGTTCCCGCTGCACGGCGACGAACGGCTGCAGAACAAGCTGCTGTGGAAGTCGCCCAGCGGTGACACGATCGTCGGCCTGATCCAGATGGCGCCGGGGGCTCGCGACGTCGGGCACAACCACCCGTCCGCGACGCAGCACACGTGGGTCATCGACGGCACGGTGAGCATCGGCGGCGTCGAGGCGAGCGCGGGGTCCTACGCGTTCGTGCCGCCGGGTGTCGACCACGAGACCGTCGCGGGCGACGAGCCGGTCACGATGTTCTACATCTACCAGCCGTCGACGGACCACGACCACGACCACCACTGACAAGTGCCGGCCCGGGACCCTGGCCGGCTCATGTCATTCTGTGAACAAACGAGTACGTACGGTCACATTGGCCCCCGCCATCATCGGGCCATGCAGTTCTTGCGCAGAGCAGTGGCGTTGGTGGCCGTCGGGACGCTCCTGGGAAGTGGTGTCTCCCAAGCGGAATCGCCCGGTTTCGAGATCCAGGCCCTGGACGGGCACGGCAACAACCGTGCCCATCCGGACTGGGGCACCGCCGGCGAGGCGTACACCCGGCTCGCTCCCACGAGGTACGCCGACGGCGTCGGGCAGCCGGTGGCCGGGCCCAACGCGCGGTACGTCAGCAACCGGATCTTCGCGGACGGCAGGCAGAACCTCCCCTCCGACCGCGGCGTCAGCCAGTGGGCCCAGGTGTGGGCGCAGTTCATGGACCACACGTTCGGCCTGCGCGAGGACACCGCCACCGACGCGTCGATCCCGTGGGACAACGACGCGCCCATGGAGCACGTGCGCAACGACCTCGGCTCGATTCCCATGCGGCGCAGCGGTGTCGTCGACGGCGTCACGCCGCACCAGCAGAAGAACATCGTCAGCTCGTACCTCGACGGCTGGGCGGTGTACGGCGGCACGCAGGACCGGCTGACCTGGCTGCGTGACGGCGCGAAGTTGTTGCTGCCCAACAACACGCTGCCGAGGAGGCAGGCCCGCGGCGGCGACGGGACGGACGCGCCGGTCATGACCGGGCCGTTCGGTGCGATCACCACCGGCACCGGTGTGGTCGCGGGTGACATGCGGGCCAACGAGAACGCCACGATCACCGCGGTGCAGACGCTGTTCGCCCGCGAGCACAACAGGATCGTCGACCGGTTGCCCTCGCACCTGTCCGACGAGGAGAGGTTCCAGATCGCGCGCAAGGTAGTGATCGCCGAGCAGCAGTGGATCACCTACCAGGAGTTCCTGCCCGCCATGGGCGTGCGGCTCGCGCCGTACCGCGGCTACCGGCCGGACGTGCGGACGAGCCTCGCCAACGAGTTCGCGACCGTCGGCTACCGCTCGCACAGCATGGTGCGCGGCGACTTCGAGGTCGTCACGAACACGTCCCGGTACTCGCCGCAGCAGCTGGACGCGTTGCGCGCCAAGGGAATGAGCGTCACGGTCACCGGTGACCAGGTGGAGCTCGGGATTCCGCCGCGCCTGCTGCCGTTCAACCCCGACCTGGTCGACGACGTGCAGATCGGTCCGCTGCTGCAGAGCTTCGGCCGCCAGCCGGAGAACCGCAACGACGAGGTCGTCGACGAGGACGCGTTGCGCAGCATCGTCTTCCTCATCCCCGGCTGCGTGCCGCGCTGCCTCACCGCGGTGGTCGACGTGGCCGCGCTCGACGTGGAACGCGGCCGCGACCACGGCATCGCCGCCTACAACGACCTGCGCCGCGCCTACGGCCTCGCGCCGAAGCCGTCGTTCCGCGCGATCACCGGCGAGGCGACCGAGTCGTTCCCCGCCGACCCCGAGCTCACGCCGGGCGACGAGATCAACGACCCGAACAGCCTCGACCACGTGCGCCCCGGGGTCCGTCGCACGACCACGGCCGCCCGTCTCAAGGCCATCTACGGCGACGTCAGCGGCCTGGACGCGATCGTCGGCATGATGGCCGAGCCGCGCCTGCCCGGCGGCGAGTTCGGCGAACTGCAGCACGCCATCTGGAAGAAGCAGTTCGAGGCCCTGCGCGACGGCGACCGGTTCTTCCACGCCAACGACCCGGCCCTGCGGATCATCAGGGCGCGCTACGGCGTCGACTACCGCCGGTCGCTCGGTGACGTGATCGCGGCCAACACCGACATCGGCCGCGGTGACCTGGCGGAGAACGTGTTCCGCGCTCACCCACCTGTGGGGTGAAGTTAGGTGAGGAACGCGGCGGCCCGACATAGTTTTTCCAGCGTGAGATCAGTGGCCGCCGCGTTATTACTCGTGGCCGCCACCTCCGGCGGAGCAGCGGCGTCGACCGCTGCCCCGGTCGCGAGGTGCGCGGCCGCCCGACCCGAAATCACCTCGACGGGCACGGCCGTCGAAGCGCGCGTTCTCACCGGCTGCACGGCCGGTGAGCTCGTCGTGTTCCGCGCGGTCTTCGCGGCCCGCGCCCACGGCACCTCCTGCACCGCGGTCCCCTCCGAACTCGAAGCCGACCCCGCGGACGTCCCCCGGTGGATCCGCGCCCGCCTCGAACTGGTCTGCGCCCCCGGCGAGAAGGGCCTGCTCGGCTCCCAGGTCACCGTGGAGATGTACGGCGCCCAGGACTCGCTCGTCGCCACCTACAGCTTCGGCGACACGTTCGTCGAGCCGAACCCGTCCGCCCGGCACCTGTGGATCGTCGACCACGTCGCCGGCCTCGGTGAGCTGCCGATGGCCGCGGATCCGGCCGTGCGGTCGTCCAGCGGCTCGGCCGGGGAAGGCGCCTCGCGCACCTGGGTGAGCCACGAGGTCTACGACGGCTGAACCCGGCGGGTGTGTCCGATCGTGTAGTCCTCGCCGATACCGGTCACGCTTTGCCACCCCCGATCGACATGAACGGTTGCGGCGCCGTTCAACGGCAACGGGCGCCGAAGCGTTGTAGAGGCCGACCGGAGCCGATCGGGACGGAGGTACAACGCGGTGATCAAGGAAAGGGTTGCTGTGGCGTCAACCGCAGACCAATCACGCACCGTACGCTGTCAGGGCGCCTAGGCTGGGGGTGATCGCGGAAGGGGTGGTGTGGGTCGTGGGGCTCGCGGAGTCCTTGCTCACGTGGCTGCACGGCTTCGTGGGTGCCGGCGTCTGCCCCGGTGACTGGGTGTGGACCACCACAGCGCTCGGTGCGGTGCTCGGGTTGTTCCCCACGGTCGGGGCGCTGCTGTCCATCGCGGTGCGCCGGATCGTCGGCAACTCCTACGGCGCGGTGACGGGGGCCATCTTCGCCGTGCTCGGCGTCGCCAGCTGCCTGGTGCTGCCCTGGTTGATCATGCGCGGGACCGTGCAGGGGCTGCAGAACCGCTCGATCCCCGGCTCCGGCACGCTCGACGGCACCACCTGCTTCGGCCAGTTGCAGCAGGGCGACTACCTGGTCGACAGCACTCCTTCGATCATCGGCGTGGCCCAGCGGCCGGGCGCGCAGCCGGTGTTCCTGGTCGCCGCCTGCATCACCGTGGTGCTGGCGTTGCTCTGCCTGCTGTTCGTGATGCTGCAGGCCGGTTCGGCGTTCCGGCTCGGGCCCAGCTGGCCGCGCCGCGTGTTCTGGCCGCCGTTCGTCGTGCTGCTCGCGGCCACCTCGGCACTCCCCGTGACCCTCGTGGGCCACGTGTTGCTGGGCTTTCTGCCGATTGCGGTGATCGGCTCAATCGTCGTGCGAATTTTCGGGTTGACTACCGCCATGCTGAACCGCCCCGGCCGCGACCGTTCCCAGGACCGGAACGCGCAGAACCCGCCGCCACCGCAGCCGGTGGCGCGCACGCCGCAGCCACAGCTGCCCCAGAACAACCCCCAGCAGCAGAAGAAGGCACCCACCAAGCCGATCACGGCGGGCCAGCAGCAGCCGCCGCCGTACCAGCCGGCGCAGGTGCCGCCCTACCAGCCGGCCCCGATGAACCGGCCGATGCGCCCGATCCACCAGCCCCCGCCGCCGCATCCCGGCCAGTACCCGCCGACCCGCGTCGCCGAGGTGCTGCCGCAGCCCAAGCCCCAGCCGCAGCCGTCGCAACCGGCGGTGCTCGCCGACACGCCGGGCCCGCTGCCGTTCGGACCGGGTGCCGCGAACGCCGACGCGCCCGCGCCGGTGCAGAAGTCCGGCAAGGTCTGGAACCCCGGCAACGGCCGGTTCCGCCGCGTCCGCCAGCTCGGTTCCGGCGGGTTCGGCACGGTCTGGCTGGCCGTCGACGAGCAGCTCGACCGCACGGTCGCGGTGAAGCTCGCGCACGCCCCGGACAACGAGACCGAGGCGCGCATGCTCCGCGAGGCCCGCGCGCTGGCCGCGGTCCGGCACCCCAACTGCGTCCGGGTGTTCGACATCGTCCAGGACCCGGACGGCCTCGCCCTGGTCATGGAGTACATCGAGGGCGCGTCGCTGTCCGAGACGGTGCTGAAGAACGGCCTGATCGACGACAAGCTCGCCGCCCGCCTGTGGCTCAACATGGCCGACGCGCTGGCCGCCGCTCACGACCGCGGCGTCCTGCACCGCGACGTGAAGCCGTCCAACGTGATCGTCGACGGCCAGGGCACCGCCCACCTGATCGACTTCGGCATCGCCCGCTCCAAGGGCGACAGCACCCTCACCGCCACCGGCATGATGGTCGGCACCCCGGACTTCCTCGCCCCGGAAACGGCCCGCGGCGAGACCGCGTCCCCGGCGTCGGACTCCTGGCAGCTGGCCGCGACCGTCTCCTACGCGCTGACCGGCCACCCGCCGCGCGGCTCCCGCGAGAACCCGATCTCCTCGCTGATGGCCGCCGCCCAGGGCGAACCGATCACCAAGCTGCCGCAGAACAGCGCCCACGCCCGGTTGCTGCTCGCGGCGATGGACCCGGAGCCCGGCCGCCGCCCGACGCTCGCGCAGGTACGCGGGCAGCTGGCGCAGTTCCTCGACCAGCAGGGGATGAGCAAGGAAGGCCCGGTCACGAGGGTCATCAGCAAGCCGGCTCCGCCGCGCACGAGGCACATGCCGATGTAGGCGATCCGGGTGAACGTCGGCGACGACCGTAACGGTGCTTCACCGTTCAACGACCTAAGCCGTGGTTCACCCGCGAAAGCTTCGGCATCGGAGGCGATGCCGCGCGAAGGGTGGTGAGGCGGTTTCCGCCGATCGCCTCACCACTCACCCCCGCACGGCCTACCCGCCCAGACGCCGCAACGCGTCCCCGAGCATCGGGGTGAGCGTGCGGCTGTACTCGCTGTTGACGTGATCGCCGTCGAAGTACACGGTCACGTTCCCGATCACGGAGTAGCACTGCGCCGCGTCGCAGAAGTAGTCGGTCAGGTCGATCAGCGACACCCCGGGGTTCGGTGAGGTCCTGGCGACCTCGGCCAGCGGGTCGGTGGGTTGCGCGGTGGGCCTCGGGACCGCGCAGGCCACCGGGTTCGACGGGTGCAGCACCACGCAGTCGGGAGACCGGACGTCCCCGTTGAGCGGCGGGTCGGCCAGCACGATCACGCGCGCACCGGCGTCGGTCCACTTGGCCCACCTCGGTTCCAGGCCTTCGCGGTACTGGTCGGTCTGGGAGCGGCCGCTGCCGTCGTCCGCGCCCTCCCGGCGGGCGAAGAACGCCGTCAGCACCAGTGACGGGCGGTCGGAGACGATCATGTCGGTCATCTGCGCGGACCAGTCCATGCAGATCTGGTTGTTCTTGCCCGGCAGGCCGGTGAACCGGATGTCCGCGAACGGGCAGGCGCCGAGGATGCTGAGCTTCAGCAGCCAGCCGTTCTCGCGGGCCAGCCGGTACAGCGGGGTCTGCCACTGCTCGGCGTGCGAGTCGCCGACCAGCCACACCTTCCTCGCCGCGGGGTTGCCGCCGCTGAAGTCGCAGATCTTGGTCGGCAGGTCGCCGCCGACCCTGAGCTCCTCGACCGGCCGGCACTCCGGCGCGGCGCGCCCGTACTCGTTCGCGGGGCCCATCTCGGTCACGAACGCCGGTCCGAACGGGTCCTTGCAGTCGTTGGTGCCGACCATGGCACCGGCGCCGTAACAGGCGGTGCGGTGTGCGGCTGCCGCGGCCACGTCCCGTTCGGCCTGCGCGACGTGCCGCACGTACGTCCACTGCAGACCGCCCGCGAGCCCGGCGACGAGCGCCATGCCGGTGACCATGGCGGTGAGGGTCAGCCTCGGGGAGCTCACGAGCGGCGTCCACGTGCGGCCGCGGTCCTCGACCAGCACCTTCGTCAGCCACGCCAGCACCACCGACAGCGCGGTCAGCCCGAGCGACCACGGCAGGGTCAGCTCGCGCCGCAACGCGAACGGCGCGATCAGCAGGACCGGCCAGTGCCACAGGTAGAGCGAGTAGCTGATGTCGCCGAGGAACTGCACGGGGCGCGACGCGGTCAGGAACGTGTGCCACTGACGTCCTGGACGCAGGCCCGAGACGATCACCAGCGCCGTGCCCACCGCCGGGAGCAGCGCCAGGTAGCCGGGGAACGGCGTGTGGTGGTCGTACCGGAACGCGGCGACGAAGATCATCGCCAGGCCCGCGAACGAGGCCAGGAACGCGGGAACCTTCGGCAGCACGAGCCGGGACGCGGCCAGCGCCACGCCGGCGCCGATCGCGAACTCCCACACGCGCGCGGGAGTCACGAAGTACGCGGGCGAGGGCGACGTGATCGTCCACCACACGCTGAGCCCCAGCGAAAGCAGGCCGAGCACCACGAGGCCCGGCACCACGAACGCGCGCCGCGTGCCGATCTTGCCCAGCCCGAGCAGGAGCAGCGGCCAGAACAGGTAGAACTGCTCCTCCACCGACAACGACCAGTAGTGCTGGACGAGGCTCGCCGCCTCGTGGGACGCCGAGTAGTTCACCGACTTCGCCGCGAGCAGCCAGTTCTCCCAGTACAGGGCGGAGGCGACGACCTCACCGGCGTTGGCCTTCCACCGCGGGTACGGCAGCAGGAAGTACGCCAGCACCACGGAGACGCCGAGCACGAGGAACGCGGCGGGCAGCAGCCGCCGGACGCGCCGCGCGTAGAACTGCCCGATCCGCACCCGGCCGGTGCGGACGATCTCGCGGTCGAGGTGCGAGGTGATCAGGTAACCGGAGATGACGAAGAAGACGTCGACGCCGATGTACCCGCCGGTCATCGCGTTCGGCCAGAAGTGGTTGACCACCACGGCCGCGACCGCGATCGCCCGCAGCGCCTGGACGTCGGTGCGGAAACCGGGGTAGCCGGTCGCGCCGGTCATCTCCAGCTGGGCAGCCAGAGCTCCTGCTGCCACATCTCGGGGGTGATCGGGTTGCCGTTCAGGATCGGCCACAGCCACACGAAGTTCGCCACCACGATGCCGACGTACAGCGCGACCACGAGCAGGCCCGTGCCGCGGCGTTCGGAACCGGCACCGCGACGGCCGAGGATCTCCCCGAGCGCCAGCACGATCATCAGCACCAGGAACGGCGCCATCGGCGTGACGTAGAAGAAGTACATCTGCCGGTCGAGGTTGAGGAACCACGGCAGCAGACCGGCCATGTACCCGACGAGCACGGCGGCGTAGCGCCAGTCGATCCGGCCGATCGAACGCCAGACCGCCCAGCCGATCACCGGGAACGCGAGCCACCACATCGCGGGCGTGCCGATCAGCATGATCGCGCCGAGGCACGACGCCGCGCCGCAACCGGTGACGTTGTTCTCGTAGTAGTAGAGCATCGGACGCAGGCCCATCGGCCACGTCCACGGCTTCGACTCCCACGGGTGCCGGTTGGTCGCCGAGGTGACCAGCTCGACGTGGAACTTGTAGACGTTCTTGGCGTTGAACCACAACGACTGCAGGACGTCGGGGATGTACCAGACGTCCTGGACCTTGGTGCCGACCACGTGCCGGTCGATGCCGGTCTCGCTGGCCATCCACGGGAACCAGGTCGCGACGTACACCAGCACGGGGATCGCGACGAGACCGCCGAGCGAGGGCAGCAGGTCCTTCGCGATCGTGCCGAGCCAGGGCTCCTCGACACCGGCGTCCCGGCGGGCCAGCGCGCTCCAGACGACCGTCAGCAGCCCGAACGCGGCGATGTACCAGATGCCCGACCACTTGACGCCGCACGCCAGACCGAGCATCACGCCCGCACCGAAGCGCCACCAGCGGAAGCCCAGCCACGGGCCGAACGCCGAGTTCCCCACGAACCCCTCGCGCACGGCCACGGCGAGTCGTTCTCTCATCTGCTCGCGGTCCACGACCAGACAGCCGAACGCGGCGACGACGAACAGCGCCAGGAAGATGTCGAGCATGCCCATCCGCGACTGGACGTGCGAGACGCCGTCCGCGATGAGCAGCACGCCGGCCAGCGCGCCCAGCAGGTCCGAGCGGGTCAGGCGGCGGGCGATCCGGACGATCAGCAGGATCGTGATCGTGCCCGCGAGCGCGGAGGCGAACCGCCAGCCGACCCCGTCGTAGCCGAAGAGCTCCTGGCCGATCGCCATCAGCTGCTTGGCGAGCGGCGGGTGCACGATCAGCTCGTAGCCGGGGTTGTCCTCGTAGCCGCCGTTGCGCAGCACCTGTGCCGTCTGCGGCACGTAGTGCTTCTCGTCGAAGATCGGCGTGCCCTTGTCGGTCGGATACCCGAGGTTCCAGAACCGGACCAAGGCGCCGACCAGCGTCACGACGACGGTGACGAGCCACCCGCGCAGGCGGTCTCCGGACGGCGGCGGGTCGAGCGCCGCCACACGATCCGTGCTCGGCTCCTCGACGACGACGGGCGCCTCTCCTGGCTGCACGAGGACTGTCACGCCGCCGATCGTAGGGTGAACCTTGTGAGTCCTGTATCCGGTTCAGGCCGTCTGGTCCTGGCAGCCACCCCGCTCGGTGACATCCGCGACGCCTCCCCGCGCCTGGTGGAGGCGTTGGAGACGGCCGACGTGATCGCCGCCGAGGACACCCGGCGGTTGCACTCCCTCGCGGCCGCGCTGCAGGTCAAGCCATCCGGACGGGTGATCAGCTTCTACGACCAGGTGGAGACCGCACGCCTGCCGGGACTGCTGGAATCACTGCGCAACGGCGAGACGGTGCTGCTCGTGACGGACGCCGGAATGCCGTCCGTGTCCGATCCCGGTTACCGGCTCGTCGCCGCGTGTGTCGAGCAGGACCTCAGGGTCACGTGCCTGCCGGGGCCGTCCGCCGTGACGACCGCGCTCGCCGTGTCGGGCCTGCCGAGCGACAGGTTCGCGTTCGACGGCTTCCCGCCGCGCAAGTCCGGTGAGCGCAAGCGTTGGTTCGCACCGCTGGCCACCGAACAACGCACGGTCGTCTTCTTCGAGGCACCCCACCGGCTGGCCGCGACGCTCGCGGACGCCGTGGAGGTGCTCGGACCTGAGCGTCAAGCCGCCGTGTGCCGTGAGCTGACCAAGACCTACGAAGAGGTCGTGCGCGGATCGTTGGCCGAGCTCGCCGAGTGGGCCGTGGAAGGCGCACGCGGCGAGATCACCGTCGTCCTCGGTCCGGCTCCCGCCGAGGAGAAGCCGGACCTGGACACCCTGGTCGCCGAGGTCCGCCAGCGCGTCGCCGACGGGGAACGGCTGAAGTCGGCCGCCGCCGAGGTCGCGGAGGCGGCCGGCGTCAGCAAGAAGGCCCTGTACGACGCCGCGATCAAGTCAAGCTGACTCGCGGTTGAACGTGCGGACGCCGTAGAAGACACCGGCCAGCACCAGCACGACCACCGAGATCAGGCCGAACAGCAGCGAACCGGTGTTGAAGATCGACCGCTCGGCATCGACGACGTGCGCCAACGGGTTGACCCGAGACAGCCAGTAGAGCCACTTCGGACCGTTGGACATCGGCAGCAACACGCCCGAGAGCAGCATCAACGGCACGATCGTCGCTGACAGGACGGACGCGAAGACGTACTCCAGCTTCACCTTCAACGCGATCGCGTACGACGCCGACCCGATGGCGACGCCGAGCAGGGCCACGAGCGCGAGGCCGAGCAGGATCTCGCCGGGCGACGCGCGGAACCCGAACAGCATCGCGGCGAGCACGATCAGCAGGCCCTGCACGACCAGCAGCGCCACGTCCTTGCCGACCCTGCCGACGAGCAGCGCGACCCGGCTGACCGGGGTGACCCGCAGCCGTTCCATCACGCCCGTCCGCACCTCCGGCAGCAGCGAGAAGCCCGCGTAGGCCGTGCCGAACAACGCCAGCTGCACCAGCAGGCCGGGCACGAACCACTGCCAGCCGGTGTCGCCGAGCAGCGGCCCGAACAGGGCCAGGTAGAGCAACGGCTGGGACAACCCGAAGATCACCGCGACGGGGTTGCGCACCACCGGCAGCATCACGCGGGCGAAGACGAGCCAGGTGTCACGCAGCATTGGCTTCCTCCCTCAGGGAGCGGCCGGTCATGGTCAGGAACACGTCGTCCAAGGTCGGCCGGTGGACCTGGACGGAGTGCAGCTCGACGCCGATCTGGTCGAGGTCGCGCAGCAACGACGGCAGCGCGCGGTCGCCGTTCGGGATGCGGAAGCTGACCTTCTCGCCGTCGACCACGGCGTTGTCGAACTTCGTGGCGACGACCGCCGCCTGGGGCGTGCCGAGCACGACCAGATCGCCGGAGACGCGGTCCTTAAGCTCGTCGGGAGAGCCCTCGCCGACGATCAGGCCGTGGTCGATCACCAGCAGCCGGTCGCTGAGGAAGTCCGCCTCGTCGAGGTAGTGGGTGGTCAGGAAGACCGTGGTGCCGTCGGCCCTGAGCCGCTTGACGTGGTCCCACAGGTTGCGGCGGCTCTGCGGGTCGAGCCCGGTCGACGGTTCGTCGAGGAACAGCAGTCGCGGGTCGTGCAGCAGGCCCATCGCGATGTCGAGCCGGCGCTGCTGGCCGCCGGACAACGTGACCGCCAGCCGGTTCTCCGTGCCCTGCAGCTCGAACCGTTCGATCAGGTCGGCGGCCTTGCGCCGTGCCTGCGCCCCGGACATGCCGTAGAAGCGGCCCTGGAACTCGAGCTCGTCGCGAACCCGCTGGTCCGCGCCGCTGCCGTTCTTCTGGCCGACGTACCCGATGTTGCGGCGCACGCCCGCCGGGTCGGTCAGCAGGTCGTGCCCGGCGATGGTCGCCTCGCCCGCGGTCGGCTGCAGCAGTGTCGTGAGCATGCGCAACGTCGTGGACTTGCCTGCCCCGTTCGGCCCCAGGAACCCGACGAGCTCCCCCTCGGCGACGTCGATGTCCACCCCGCGCACTGCTTCCACCGGGCCGGACTTCGTCGTGAACCGGCGCGCGAGGCCGCGTGCCTTGATCATGACCGAACCCCCTCTAGTCAAGTTTGACTAGAGGGTAGGGGAACTAATCAAGTTTGACTAGTCCTTCAGCGCGTACTCGCCGGCCTCCAGACGTTCGATCAGCTCCCGAGTCCAGCGCACCTGACCTTCGAGGTGGACGAGCCAGAGCCGGAACAGCTCGCTGACGTGCGCGGGTTTGCCCATCTCCGGCATCGAGGTGACGCCGTGCCTGGTCGGCGCGAGCTGCCCTTCGAGGCCGGCCAGCCGGTTGCGCAGCATCACGATCGCCTGCCTGCGGGGCACGAGGTTGAGCATCGCGACGCTCGCGGAGACCATGTCGTTGCCGGCGGACGCGTCGGACAGCGCGTGGCCGAGGAGGTCCTGCAGCTCGTGCTCACCGGCTGCGGTGATCTTGTAGGTGGTCCTGGCCGGCCCCTCGCCCGACTCGACCCCCACCGGTTCCACCAGCCCGTCCTTGGCCAGCGACCTCAGCGCGTGGTAGATCGAGCCCGGCTGCACGTTCGCCCACTGGTCCGCCGCCCACGACTTGAGCTCGCGGCGCACCTGGTACCCGTGCGCCTCGCCGACGAGCTTGACCATGCCGAGCACGAGCATCCTGGTCGCGGACAAACCGACCTCCCATGCAGTGAAAAGCGGCTGGCACCGCCTCCGTAGGCTATGCGCATGAGTGCCTCCGTACTGACCGCGGTGGCCTGGCCTTACGCCAATGGCCCCCGTCACATCGGTCACGTCTCCGGTTTCGGTGTCCCGTCCGACGTCTTCTCCCGCTACATGCGAATGTCCGGACACCGGGTGCTCATGGTCAGCGGCACGGACGAGCACGGCACACCCATCCAGGTGCAGGCCGAGAAGGAAGGGCTCACGGCTCGTGAGCTCGCCGACAAGTACAACCGCGTGATCGCCTCCGACCTGCAGGGCCTCGGCCTCTCCTACGACCTCTTCACCCGCACGACGACCGGCAACCACTACCAGGTCGTGCAGGACCTGTTCTCTGCGTTGTGGAAGAACGGCTACGTCATCCCCAAGACGGAGATGGGCGCCATCAGCCCGTCGACCGGGCGGACGCTGCCCGACCGCTACATCGAGGGCACCTGCCCGATCTGCGGGTACGACGGCGCGCGCGGTGACCAGTGCGACAACTGCGGCAACCAGCTCGACCCCGCGGACCTGAAGAACCCTCGCTCGCGGATCAACGGCGAGGTGCCGAAGTTCGTCGAGACCGAGCACCTGTTCCTGGACCTGCCCGCGTTCATCGACTCGCTCGGCTCGTGGATGTCGACGCGCACCGAGTGGCGCCCGAACGTGCTCAAGTTCTCGCAGAACCTGATCAAGGACTTGAGGCCGCGCGCGATCACCCGCGACCTCGACTGGGGTGTGCCGATCCCGCTCGACGGGTGGAGCAACCAGCCGATGAAGCGGTTCTACGTGTGGTTCGACGCGGTGATCGGCTACCTGAGCGCGTCCGTGGAGTGGGCCCGTCGTTCCGGCGACGACGACGCCTGGAAGGAGTTCTGGACGGGTGACGCCCAGGGCTACTACTTCATGGGCAAGGACAACATCGTCTTCCACTCGCTGATCTGGCCGTCGCTGCTGCTCGGGCAGAACGGCGCGGGCGACAAGGGCGGCGAGCCCGGCCGGTTCGGCACGCTGAACCTGCCGACCGAGGTCGTGTCGTCGGAGTACCTGACGATGAGCGGCTCGAAGTTCTCCACCTCGCGCGGCACCGTGATCTACGTCGGCGACTTCCTCAAGGAGTTCGGGCCGGACGCGCTGCGGTACTTCATCTCCGTCGCCGGTCCCGAGAACCAGGACACCGACTTCACCTGGGAGGAGTTCGTCCGCCGGACGAACTTCGAGCTGGCGAACGAGTGGGGCAACCTGGTCAACCGCTCGGTCTCGATGGCGCACAAGAACGTCGGCGCGATCCCGAAGGCCACCGCGCTGACGGACGCCGACCACGAGCTGCTGCGGCAGTCGCGTGCGGCGTTCGACACCGTCGGCGCGCACCTGCGCCGGTCGCGGTTCAAGCAGGCGTCCGGTGAGGCCATGCGGGTCATCTCGGCGGCGAACAAGTACCTGTCGGACCAGGAGCCGTGGAAGCTCAAGGACGACCCGGACCGCCGTGACTCGGTGCTGCACACCGCGCTGCAGGTGGTTCAGGACGCGAACACGCTGATGACGCCGTTCCTGCCGCACTCGGCGCAGCAGGTGCACGAGGCGTTGGGCGGCACGGGCGTGTGGGCGGCTCAGCCCGCGCTGACCGAGGTCACCGACCTCGACGTGCCCGACCGCTCGTACCCGGTGCTGACCGGTGACTACGCCGGTGAGCAGGCTCGCTGGGAGTCCACGCCGATCGAGGTCGGCCGGCCTTTGCAGAAGCCGTCGCCGCTGTTCGCGAAACTCGACCCGAAGCTGGGCGAGACCGGGCCCGAGTGGGCTCCGATCGTCACCGACTAGTGGCGGACAAGCGGGAACGACCGCCGGTGCCGGAAGCTCTTCCGGCACCGGTGATCGACGCTCACACGCATCTGGACGCGTGCGGCGCCACCGACCGGGCCGGCGTGGCGGAGGTGCTGGACCGCGCGGAGGCCGCCGGGGTCTCGCACGTGATCACCGTGGCGGACGACCTGGCCGCCGCGCGGTGGGCCGCCGAAGCGTCCACTTGGGACCCGCGCGTCTACGCCGCGGTGGCCGTGCACCCGACGCGCACGTCTTCGTTCGGTGATCTCGAGAAGGCCGAGCTGGAGCGGCTGGCGGTGTTGCCCCGCGTCGTGGCGATCGGCGAGACCGGTCTCGACTACTACTGGGACTACTCGCCGCCGGCCGCGCAGCACGAGGCTTTCCGTTGGCACATCGAGCTTTCCAAGCGCGTTGGGAAGCCGTTGATGATCCACGACCGGGACGCGCACGAGGACATCCTCAAGGTCCTCGACGCCGAGGGCGCACCGTCCACTGTGGTCTTCCACTGCTTCTCCGGTGACGCGGACTTCGCCCGGCGGTGCGTCGACGCGGGGTACGTGCTGTCGTTCGCGGGCCCGGTGACGTTCAAGAACGCCCGCGCCCTGCAGGAGGCGGCCCGGCTGGTGCCGCGAGATCAGCTCCTGGTCGAGACGGACGCCCCGTTCCTGACGCCGCATCCGTTCAGGGGGCGCCCAAACGAACCCTATTGTGTGAATTACACAGTTCGGACTTTGGCCACGCTCCGTGGCGAAGATCTTTCTGAACTCTGCTCCGCTGTCACCCGTAATGCTCAACGAGTGTTCGGACTTGGTCACTGAGATGCGATGTAAGACGAACGGAGCAAAGGGTTCCTACCCCATGGGGTGACTGAGGTCACAACATTGGCGGGGGTGTTTGCGCAACGTCCGCGACCCCGTTACTGTCCCGTGACCGTGCCACCTGAGCCGACCTTGTCGGTTCGGTGCACGCCCGCAGTCGGGGCGGGACCCAAGCCAGAAGCGCGAAGAAGCGAGACCACGTAGGAGGAGTTGCCGGGAACCTTCGAGTTCCAACTCGAATGATCTTGTCAACGCCAACTGTGCGGTGGCCTCGAGCTTCCGCAATGGAGGTATCGACCCAGTGTCTGGTAGCGACAGAACTGCCGCTCCGTACGACTTCAACGAGGACACCGACTGGTTCACGCCGGTCGGGATGGCCACGGCCACCGCCGTCGCCGATCCTCACCCGAGCTTTCCCGCCGGTGCGCTGAGCATCTCGCCGGAGGACGTGCTCGAGGTGCTCGGACCGGACGCCGACGAGCTCCTCGCCACGGCGAACGTCGACGTCGACGAGCTGATCCGGCTCATCAACGCCGAGACGACGATCATGCCGCCCCTCGTCCTCCCGACGGAGGAAGAGGAGAAGGAGGACCCACAGGTCCTCGTCCAGACGGTCACCAACTGGAAGCGCCGCTTCCTCAAGGGTGCGGTCGCCGCGGTCCTCGTCTCCATCTCCGGCGGCGGCGTGACCGCCATGGCGATGGACAAGTCCCTCACGGTCGACGTGGACGGTGCGCTGCAGACCGTCCACTCCTACGAGGGCACGGTCGGCGAGGTTCTCGCCGAGGAGGGCATCGTCGTTGGTGAGCACGACGCCCTCTCGCCTTCGCTGAACACCCCGATCTCCGACGGCGGCAAGATCACCCTCGACCGCGGCCGCCTCGTCAAGGCGAGCATCGACGGCCAGGCCCGCGAGGACTGGGTCCGCTCGGTCACCGTCGAGGAGGCCGCCAAGCAGATGGGCGTGCCGGTCGAGGGAGCCTGGTTCTCCGCTCCCGGCAACCAGAACGTGCCCCTGGAGGGCATGAATCTGGAAGTCAAGACCCGCAAGAACATCAAGCTGTTCGACGGCGCCAACCCGGTCCGCGAGATCCAGACCACCGCGGTCACCGTCGACGAGCTGCTGAAGAACGAGAACCTCTCGCTCGGCCCCGAGGACGCGGTCGCCTCCGGCACCGACGTGAAGCTCGCCACCGGCGCCGAGGTCTACATCTCCCGCACGGGCGTCACGGTCATCAACGTGAACGAGCCGGTCGCCCCGCCGGTCGAGAAGACCAACGACCCGAACATGAACGCGGGCGAGCAGACGGTCACCGACCCCGGCACGCCCGGCGAGCAGATCAGCACGTACCGCGTGACCGTGAAGAACGGCAAGGAGATCAGCCGCGAGAAGATCGCCGGCAAGGTCACCAAGGAGCCGAAGCCGAAGAAGATCACGGTCGGCACCAAGCCGCTGCCCGACGGCGAGGTCTGGGACCGGCTCGCCAAGTGCGAGGCCGGTGGCAACTGGGCCGCCAACACGGGCAACGGCTACTACGGCGGCCTGCAGTTCAACGCCGGCACCTGGGCCTCCAACGGCGGCACCGCCTACGCCCAGCTCCCGCACCAGGCCACCCGCGAGCAGCAGATCGCCATCGCGACCAAGCTGCGCGACCGCGCCGGCGGCACCTACGGCGCCTGGCCGGGCTGCCGCGCCAAGCTGGGCCTGCCGTAACCGCAAGACTTCCTGGCACGCGGGGGCTCCGCGTTTCCTTCTGGGGAACGCGGGGCCCCCGTGTTTCTGCCGGTCGGCGGGTTTCGGTGTCCGGCAGCCCGCCCGCCGGTTCCTGATCCCACCTGCGAGAATGCTCAGGTGAGCCTGCTGGGACCTGCCGAAGTGCGACGTCTGGCCGAAGAACTGGGCATCCGCCCGACCAAAAAACTCGGGCAGAACTTCGTGCACGACCCGAACACGGTCCGCAAGATCGTCGCCGCGGCCGAGCTCACCCCGGACGACGTGGTGCTGGAGGTCGGTCCCGGCCTGGGCTCGCTGACCCTGGCGCTGCTCCCCGCCGCCGAGCAGGTCGTCGCGGTCGAGATCGACCCGCCGCTGGCCGGGCGCCTGCCGCAGACCGTGCGCGAGATGGATCCGGAGAACGCGGGCAAGCTGCACGTCGTCCTCAAGGACGCCATGAAGGTCACGAAGGACGACCTCGTGGTCCAGCCCACGGCGATCGTGGCGAACCTGCCCTACAACGTCGCCGTCCCCGTCGTCCTGCACCTGCTGAACGAGCTCCCGACGCTGCGGAAGGGCCTCGTGATGGTCCAGGCCGAGGTGGCCGACCGGATGGCGGCCGGGCCCGGCAGCAAGATCTACGGCGTGCCCAGCGTGAAGCTCGCCTGGTACGCGGAGGCGAAGAAGGCCGGTCCGGTCGGCAGGAACGTCTTCTGGCCCGCGCCCAACGTCGACTCGGGCCTGGTCTGGTTCCACCGCCACGAAAGCCCGCTGTCCACTGTGGACAAGACGAGACTCTTCTCGATCGTCGACGCGGCCTTCGCGCAACGCCGCAAGACCCTCAGGGCCGCCCTCAAGGGCTGGGCCGAGACCGCGCAGATCAACGTCGACGAACTGCTCGACAAGGCCGGCATCGACCCGCAGGCCAGGGGCGAGCAGCTGAGCGTGATCGACTTCATCCGGATCGCGGAGGTCTAGGCCGAGGATCCATCGGCCAACAGTGTGATCTGTCGAACGAATCGGATTCTGGCTTGCGCAACCGAACGTGCGTCCGGTTGACTGCTAGGTGCCATCCGGAGCGACCGAGAGACCTGGCTCTACGACGTCGCAGCAACCACCCGCTGGATGCGGGCAGGTGCTAACGCCAGGACCGATGGAGGATCACATGGGCACCACGCGAATGCTGACGCGTCGGCGAGTCGTCGACCAGTGCCGTCGCACCGCTTCTGCATGTCGTCGCCACCTCGTCTAAGGCGCCTTCTCAAAGTCCTTTGACGCGGCCCTCCTCAAGCACGAGGGGCGCACACACCTGAGCAGAACTCCGACCGCGCACCGCCCACGAGGCGGGTGTGCCGTCGCGCGCAGCCGTGGAGCAGAAGTGATCACTGTCGAAAACCTCACCAAGTCCTTCCAGGGTGTCAACGCCCTGAACGGCGTGACCCTCGACGTCGAGGCGGGCACCGTGCTCGGCGTGGTCGGCCCGAGCGGGGCCGGCAAGTCGACGCTCGCGCGCTGCGTGGCGCTGCTGGAGCGTCCCGACTCCGGTGCGATCCGGGTCGACGGCACGGACATCACCGCGCTGGACGGGTCCGCGCTGCGGGCCGCCCGTCGCCAGATCGGCGTTGTGCCGCAAGGGGATTCGCTGCTGCGCCAGCGCACCGCGGCCGGCAACATCGCGTTGCCGCTGGAGTCCGCGGGCGTGCCTGGACCGCAGCGCCGCAGCCGGGTGGGCGAGCTGCTGGACCTCGTCGGGCTGACCGACAAGGCCGCCGCCTACCCCGACCAGCTGTCCGGCGGGCAGCGTCAGCGCATCGCCGTGGCACGCGCACTCGCCGCGAACCCGAGCGTCCTGCTGGCCGACGAGCCCACGTCCGCGCTCGACCCCGAGACCACCGGTTCCGTGCTCACCGTCCTCGACCGTGCGCGCGCTGAGCTGGGTGTGACCGTTCTCGTCGTCACGCACGACATGGGCGTGGTCCGCAAGATCTGCGACGACGTCGCCGTGCTGGAGCAGGGTCGCGTCGTCGAGCACGGCAAGGTCCTCGACCTCGTCAGCGACGCCGGCAGCCGCACGAGCGGTGCGCTGCTGCCCGCCGTCGACCTGAACCCGATCAACGAGAGCAGCTACGACCGCGTCGCGGACGTCGTGCTCGTCGGGTTCGCCGCGGTCGGCGCGCTGCTGCCCGAGGCCTCCCACCGGTTCGGCGTCGAGCTGAACATCGTCGGTGGCGGCCTGACGCGCCTGGGCGAGACCCCCGTCGCGCGGTTCCGCCTCGGCCTGAACGGTGAGCGGTCCGACTCCGCGCTGGAGTGGATCAGCGAGGCCGGTGGCGCGGTGCAGAGGTCCCTGAAGGGGCCGCAGGGAGTAGCTGCGTGAGGTCTGCAACACCCTGGCCGGACGTGCTGAGCTTTCTCGTCGAGGCCACCGGGGAGACGCTGTACATGGTCGGTGTCTCCACCTTGATCGCCACCGCTTTCGGAGTTCCGCTCGGGGTTTGGCTGCAGCTCACCGCCAAGGGCGGGCTGCGGCCGAACGCCGCGCTGCACCGCGTTCTCGGCTTCATCACCGACCTGGGCCGCTCGATGCCGTTCATCGTGCTGCTCGTCGCGCTCACGTCGGTCACCCGCCTGATCGTCGGCGGTTCCATCGGCAGCACGGCGGTCATCGTGCCGTTGGCCGTGGGTGCGATTCCGTTCGTCGGGCGGCTGGTGCAGAACATCCTGTCCGAGGTGCACGTGACCGTGGTCGAGGCCGCGGTCACGACCGGCGCCTCGACGCTGCGGATCGTGCGTTCGGTGCTGATCCGCGAGTCGCTGCCCGCGCTGATCAACGCCATCGGCGTCACCGTGATCGCCCTGATCGGGTACTCCGCCATGGCGGGCGTGATCGGCGGCGGCGGCCTCGGTGACCTGGCGATCCGCGAGGGCTACCAGCGCTTCAACGACCGGATCCTGTGGAGCACCGTGGCGTGGCTCGCCGTGCTCACGACGTTGATCCAGCTCGGTTTCACCCGTGCCGCCCGTGCGTCCGACCGGCGCCGACACGCCACCGTCTGACTTTTCCGCACGCGGGGCCCTCCCGTACTCCAGGAGAGTACGAAAGCTCCCCGCGTACTCGAACCTGCCGCCGGCAGAAACTCTCAAAAGGAACGAAATGCGTATTAAGGCTGCCCTGATCGCGGTCGCTTTGACTGCTTTGTCCGCTTGCTCGTCCGGTGGCAGCGCCTCCGACACGCTCAAGGTGGGCGTGTCGCCCGTCCCGCACGCGCAGATCCTCAAGTACGTGGCCGACAACCTCGCCGCGCAGAAGGGGCTGAAGATCGAGGTCGTCGAGTTCACCGACTACGTGCAGCCCAACACGGCGCTGGTCGACGGCTCGCTCGACGCCAACTACTTCCAGACCGTCCCGTACCTCGCGACGTTCACGAAGGAGAGCGGCGCCAAGGTCGAATGGGTCGCGCCCGTGCACGTCGAGCCGCTGGGCGTGTACTCGAAGAAGGCGCACAAGCTCGACGAGCTGCCGCAGAACGCCAAGATCGCGCTGGCCAACGACGCCACCAACGAGACCCGCGGGCTGAAGCTGCTGGAGGCCAACGGTCTGATCAAGCTCAAGGCCGTGGACGCGCCGACCGTCCGCGACGTGGCGGAGAACCCCAAGAACCTCCAGTTCGTGCCGCTGGAGGCCGCTCAGCTGCCCCGTTCGCTGGAGGACACCGACGCGTCGGTGATCAACGGCAACTACGCGATCGACGCGGGCCTGAAGCCCGCCACCGACGCGCTCGCGCTGGAGAAGGCCGAGGGCAACCCGAACGCCAACGGTCTGGTCACCCGGACCGAGCTCAAGGACGACAAGCGCATCCGCGCCCTGGCGGAGCTGCTCGGATCGCAGCAGGTCAAGGACTACATCAAGCAGACCTACAACGGTTCGGTCATCCCGGTCTGACGCAGGTGGTGACCGGGGGAGAGGTCCAGGACTCCAGAACGCCCGTAGGCTGACATGGTGCTCGCAGTCGTTCCACCCCCGGTCACGGTCCGCGTCCCGGCCAAGGTCAACCTGCACCTGGCCGTCGGTGACGTGCGCCCGGACGGCTACCACGACCTGGTGACGATCTTCCAGGCCCTCTCGCTGGTCGACGAGGTCACGGTCGCGGTGGCGGACGAACCCGGTGTCGAGGTCCACGGCGAGGGCGCCGACCAGGTGCCCACGGGAGCCTCGAACCTCGCCTGGCGCGCGGTCCGCCTGCTGGCCGCGCACGTCGGCAAGGACCCCGACGACCCGAAGGTCCGGGTCGTCATCCGCAAGGCCATCCCGGTCGCCGGCGGCATGGCCGGTGGCAGCGCGGACGCGGCGGCGACGCTCGTGGGCCTGTCGTCGTTGTGGCGGCTGGAGATCAGCCGTGACGAGCTGGCCGAACTGGCCGGGAAGCTCGGCGCCGACGTGCCGTTCGCCCTCTACGGCGCCACCGCACTCGGCACCGGCCGCGGCGAGCGGATCGTGCCGGTGCTGAGCCGTCACCAGTTCCACTGGGTGCTCGCGTTCGACCGGCGCGGACTGTCCACTCCGGACGTGTTCGACGAGCTGGACCGCCTGCGCGCCGAGGGAGACCCGCCGCGCGTCGGCGCGGTCGAGGCCGTGCTGGAGGGCCTGTCCTCCGGCGACCCGCGCCAGCTGGCGTTGCTGCTGGGCAACGACCTGCAGGCGGCCGCCGTCTCGCTGCGCCCGAACCTGCGCCGCACGTTGCGCGCGGGTGTCGACGCGGGCGCGCTGGCCGGCATCGTGTCCGGTTCGGGCCCCACGACGGCGTTCCTGTGCGAGGACGGCGACACGGCCGTGCGCGTGGCCGCCGAGCTGGCCGGCGCGGGCGTGTGCCGGACGGTCCGGGTCGCGCACGGGCCGGTGCCCGGTGCGCGGGTGATCACGACCGAGGAACCGAAGCCGACGCCGCCGGAAGTGCACGCCTAATACGTGGTGAGCAGGGCCTTTGGCGCTTCCAGGTAGCCTCTGCGGGGGTATTTCTTCTCGGGTCGTGAGGTTTTGATGGCCAACCTGGTCAACCTGGAGTCCGTGTCGAAGTCGTTCGGCGTCCGGCCGCTGCTCGACGGCGTGTCGCTCGGCGTCAACGAAGGCGACCGGATCGGTGTCGTCGGCCTGAACGGCGGTGGCAAGACGACGCTGCTCGAGGTGCTGGCCGGGGTGGAACCGGCGGACGACGGCAGGGTGTCGCGGTCGCGCGACCTGCGGATGGCGGTCGTGACGCAGCGCACCGAGCTGCCGGAGGGCTCGACCGTGCGCAACGCGGTGATCGACCCGCTCGGCTTCGACGCGGAGCACGAGTGGGCGTCCGACGCCCGCGTCCGGTCCATTCTGGACGGACTTGGGATCACGGCCCTGGGCCTGGACTCCGTGGTCTCCACGATGTCCGGTGGTGAACGCCGCCGGGTCGCGCTCGCGGCCGCGCTCATCCAGGACCTCGAACTGATCGTGCTGGACGAGCCGACGAACCACCTCGACGTCGAGGGCGTGCGGTGGCTCGCGGAACACCTGCTGGCCCGCAAGTGCGCGCTCGTGGTCGTGACGCACGACCGGTGGTTCCTCGACACGGTCTGCAACCGCACGTGGGAAGTCGTGCTGGGCAAGGTCGAGCAGTACGAGGGCGGCTACGCCGACTGGATCTTCGCGCGCGCCGAGCGGCAGCGGCTCGCGGACGCGGCGGAGGAGAAGCGGCAGAACCTGGCGCGCAAGGAGCTCGCGTGGCTGCGCCGCGGCGCGCCCGCGCGGACGTCCAAGCCCCGCTACCGGATCGAGGCCGCCGAGGCGTTGATCGCGGACGTGCCGGCACCGCGCGACAACGTCGAGCTGCTCGCGTTCGCCAAGAAGCGCCTGGGCCGCACGGTGATCGAGCTGGAGGACGCGACACTGTCCATTCCGGACCGCGTGCTGGTGCGCGACCTGACGTGGCGCATCGGTCCCGGCGACCGCATCGGTCTGGTCGGGGTCAACGGATCCGGCAAGACGACGTTGCTGAAGCTGCTGGCGGGCGAGCGCGAACCCGAGACGGGCAAGCGGATCCAGGGCCAGACGGTGAAGATCGCGCACCTGTCGCAGGAGCTGCACGACCTCGACGGGTCGATGCGCGTGCTGGAGGCGATCGAGGAGGTCGCACGGCGCGTCGTGCTCGGCAAGTACGAGATGTCGGCGTCGCAGCTGGGCGAGCGGTTCGGGTTCTCGTCGCAGAAGCAGTGGACGCCGGTCTCGGACCTGTCCGGTGGCGAGCGGCGCCGGTTGCAGCTGTGCCGGTTGCTGATGGCCGAGCCGAACGTGCTGCTGCTCGACGAGCCGACGAACGACCTGGACATCGACACCTTGCAGCAGCTGGAAGACCTGCTCGACTCGTGGCCCGGCACGCTCGTCGTGATCTCGCACGACCGCTACCTCGTCGAGCGCGTGTGCGACAAGGTCGTGGCGTTGTTCGGTGACGGCAAGCTGACCGACCTGCCCGGCGGGATCGACGAGTACCTCAAGCGCCGCGACTCGTTGCGCGACAGGGAAACCGCTGCCCCCGCCGCGGAGAAGGCGCCGTCCAACGCCGCCGACCAGCGTGCCGCCCGCAAGGAGCTGGCCCGGTTGGAGCGGCGCCTCGAAGTGCTGCACAAGAAGGAAGCCGAGCTGCACGCGGCGCTCGCCGAGGCCGCCACCGATCCCGACCGGCTGTTGAAGCTCGACGCCGAGCTCCGCGCCGTGCTGGCGGAGGAGGCCGACGTCGAGGCCGCCTGGATGGCCGCGGCCGAGGTGGTCGAAGGCTAGCGGCCCCGGCGGCGCAGCTCGTTGGCGAGCATCGGGAGCAGTTCGTCGATGAACGACGTGTCGTAGCCCTGGCCGGAGAGCAGGGCGTAGCTGAAGCGCGCCTTCATGACCTCTTCCGAGGTCGCCCCGAGCATGCCGTCGAGCGCGACGCCGATCTCCTCCAGCATCCGGTCGACCTGGGCGGTGCGGTAGCCGCGCTGGCCGGCCGCCGCCTGCGGGATCCGGAGCTGACGCAGGTCCTTCCACGACCGCACGGCGGGCATGCTGCGGACCGGTCCGGAGAGCTGCTGCTCGACCCGGCTCAGGAACGCGTCGACCTCGGTCTCGTCGTAGCCGCGCCGTCCGATGAGCGGACGGGAGAACCTGACGTCGCGGATGTCCTTGGAGGTCAGGTTGTCCTGGCCTCGCAGCGTCGCCTCGATGCGGTCGAGGAACGCGTCCACCTGGGACTCCTGGTAGCCGCGGCGGCCGCGGGGAGGGCGGTGGAACGCGACGTTGCGGACGTCGGCGGCGGTGAGCTTCGGCGACTCCACGGCCCTGGGCTGTGCGGGCTGTTGCACCGGCGGCTGCGGCTGGGGGCGCCGCGGTGGCTGGGGGCCGCGCTGCTGGGGCCGTTGCTGTTGCTGCGGCAGCTGCGTGGTGGGCGGCGCGGGCGGCTGCGGTGTCCTGGGCGGCGGTGCGGTTTCGAACATGAGCACCACGAGGTCGAGGAACGTGTCGACGTCCTCCTCGTCGTACCCGAAGGTGCCCGGCGCGGTCTCGCCGAACACCGCGTCCTGGATCTGTTGGGCGGTCAGGTTGTCCTGGCCGCGCAGGGTGGCCTCGATGCGATCGAGGAACGCGTCGATCTGGCCTTCGTGGTAACCGCGCGTCCCCGGTCTGGGCTTGTGGAAGCGCACGGCGGCAACGTCGTCAGGGGACAGTCGGACCGCGGGTCTGAGCGCCTGCGACGTGGCGTGCGCACCCTGGGCGGGCGCGGCGGCCTGTTGCCGTTGCGGAGTGGACCGCAGCGTGTCGGCCACCAGTTCCATGAAGACGTTGACCTCGTTCACGTCGTAGCCCGGATCCCGGGTCGCCGTCCGGAACTTCACGTTGAGCACGTCCTCGCGCGTGAGGATGTCCCTGCTGCGCATGGTGTCCTCGACCCGGTCGAGAAATGCGTCCACCTCAGCCGCGTCGTACCCGCGTGCGCCCCTGGGGGGCCGATGGAACGCGACCGAGGCCACGTCCTGCGCGGAGAGCAGAGGTGCCGGATGCGCGGGCAGACGATGCTGCGCTCCGGGGCCGCCCCGATCCACCAATGACCTCCTCCTGCGTACCTGTACTGGGGAGTATCGCGTTTCGCGTGGCATAACGTTTCGTCCTGTTGGACCAAAGGGCGCCACTACGATCGCGAACATGAGTCAGTTCGTGGATGTGATGCTGGCGACGGCCGCCAACGGCCAGGACAGAGGCATGACGACGGGAGAACCCGCCGCGCCCGTCCGCCGGACATGGGCCGAGGTGCACGAACGCGCCCGGCGGATGGCCGGTGCGCTCGACGTGGCGCCGGGCACCGCGATCGCCGTGCTCGCCGCCGAACCTGCCGTGATCGCCCCAGCCGTGCAGGCAGCCTGGCTGTGCGGCGGCAGCGTCACGATGTTGCATCAACCCACACCACGCACCGACCTGGCCGAGTGGGCCGAGGACACGCTGCGGGTGCTCGCCATGATCGACTCGCGACTGGTCCTGCTCGGAAGCCCTTTCGACGCCTTGGCCCCCGTGCTCGACCAGCACGCAATCCCGTACCGCAAGCTCTCAGAGCTCGACGGCGAGCCGATCGCTCACCCTGTTCCCACCCCCGAGGATGCCACGGCACTGCTGCAGTTGACGAGTGGATCGACCGCCGATCCGAAGGCGGTGCGCATCACGCACCGCAACCTGATGGCGAACGCGACCGGAATGCGGATCGCCGCGGCCCTCGATCCCGCCTCCGACGTCATGGTTTCGTGGCTGCCGTTGTTCCACGACATGGGCATGGTCGGGTTCCTGACCGTGCCGATGCTGTTCGGCCTGGAACTGGTGAAGGTCACCCCGGTCGACTTCCTGTCGCGCCCGACCCTGTGGGCCGACCTGATCACCCGCTATCGCGGCACGATCACCGCCGCGCCGAACTTCGCCTACGCGATCGTGGCCCGCCGCCTGGCCTCCTCCACCGACTCCTTCGACCTGTCCTCGATGCGCCTGGCCCTGAACGGCGCCGAGCCGATCGATCCCGCCGCGGTCGAGGCGTTCGTGTCGGCCGGCGCGCGGTTCGGCCTGCGTCCGGAGTCGATTCTGGCCGCCTACGGCATGGCCGAGACCACCCTGGGCGTGGCGTTCGCGCCGCTGTTCACGGGCCTGTCCGTGGACGTGGTGGACGCGGACGCCGTCGAGGCGGACCGGCGTGCGGTGCCTGCTGCCGAGGGCCGGGCGTTCCCGTTGCTCGGGCCGCCGCTGCCGGGCCTGGAGCTGCGGGTGGTGTCGGACTCGGGTGCCGTGCTGGGCGTCCGGGACGTCGGTGAGCTGCAGATCCGCGGCGAGGCCGTGACGCCGGGCTACCTGACCGTGAACGGGCCGCTGGCCACTCAGGACGCCGAGGGATGGCTGTCCACTGGGGACATCGGGTACCTGGTTGAGGACGGCCAGGTCGTCGTCTGCGGGCGGCGCAAGGACGTCATCATCATGGGCGGCCGGAACATCTATCCGACCGATGTGGAGCGTGCCGCCTGCTCGGTGGACGGGGTGCGCGCGGGTAATGCCGTCGCGGTCCGGTTGGACGCCGGGACGCAGCGGGAGCGGTTCGCGGTGGTGCTGGAGTCGAAGCTGGCCGGGGACGCCGAGGCGGAGAAGTCGCTGGTGAAGGAAGTGACGGCGCGGGTGGTGGACGCGGTCGGGTTGCGGCCGTTCGCCGTGGTGGTGCAGCCGCCGGGGACCCTGCCGAAGACGCCTTCCGGCAAGTTGCGGCGGTCCGCGGCGGCCGCGTTGGTCTAGCTAGTGGAAGGCGTTCTGCGCGGCTTCGAGGCCCTTGGTGACGAGGGCCTCGGTCGCGTCCGCCGCCCGGTCGATCTCCAGCGCGAGCTGCTTGCGCTCGACCGTCGAGAAGTCCTTGAGGACGTAGTCGGCCGGGTCCTGGCGGCCCGGCGGGCGGTCCACGCCGAAGCGGACGCGGTGGTAGTCCTTGGTGCCCAAGGACTTCGTGATGGAGCGGAGTCCGTTGTGGCCGTTGTCGCCGCCGCCGAGCTTCATGCGGATGGCGGCGAACGGGAGGTCCAGCTCGTCGTGGATCACGACGATGGTGGTGGGCTTGAAGAACTTCGCGGCGCTCGCGACGGGGCCGCCGGAGAGGTTCATGAAGCTGCGCGGCTTGGCGAGGACGACTCGGTGGCCGGACAGGCGGCCCTCGACGATCTCGGCGCCGGACTTGTGGGCCTTGAACCTGCCGCCGACCCGCGCGGCCAGTTCGTCGAGGACCAGGAAGCCGATGTTGTGGCGGTTGCCCTCGTACTTCGGGCCCGGGTTGCCCAGGCCGACAATGAGGGCGAGGTCATCGTCCACGGAACCGCAACTCCTGCTCGAGGTCGTCCAGCAACGCGTCCACGGCCTGCACCTGGTATCCCTTGCCCAGCAGGCCGGACGTGGTGCTGAACCGGGTGTTGCGGACCTCGGTGGAGGTCATGGCACCCCGGCCGTCCAGGTTGGCCGCGGCGCGGGCGATGAAGGCGTCGACTTCGGCGCGATCGTAGCCGGTGCCGGTCTTCGGCAGCTTGCGCGCGTGCAGGTCCTCGCCGGTGTTCAGGCCCGTCGGCGGCACGATGCCGTTGCGGACCTGGTGCTCCAGCAGGTGCAGGACGCCGTCGACGCTCAGCGGGTCGTAGCCGTTGGGGACCGTGGCGAACCGGACGGTGCGCACGTGCTCCGGGTTCAGGCGGATCCGGCCGGCCAGCGCGTCGGCGATGATCAGCAGGAACTCGTTCACCTGGTCGGGGTCGTAGCCCTGCCGTTTGCGGCGGAAGGTCTTGCTTCTGATGTCGGACGGCCGCAGGTATGCGGACGGCGCGCCTCCCCCCTCGTGAGGGGGTGGCGCGCCGTCAGTCCGGCCCGACGTGATGGGGCTCAGCTTTCCTCGGTGGCCTCGGCCGGAGCGGCCTCGTCACCCTCGAGCTGCGCCGCGGACGGCGCCTCGTTCACGGCGACGATCAGAGCGTCGGCGTCGACGGCCAGCGTGACACCGGACGGCAGGGTCAGGTCGCCGGCGTGGATCTGGACGCCGGCCTCCTTGCCCTCGATCGAGACCTCGATCTGCTCGGGGATGTGCAGCGCCTCGGCCTCCACGCTGATCGTGGTGGCGTCCTGCGTGACGAGCGTGCCCGACTGGGCCTCACCGGTCAGCACGACCGGGATGTCGACGGTGACCTTCTCGCCGCGCTGGACGAGCAGCAGGTCGACGTGCTCGATGTAGTTCTTGATGGGGTGCGTGGTGACGGTCTTGGTCAGCGCCAGCTCGCTCCCGCCGTCGAGGGCGAGGGTGAGGACGGCGTTCTGACCGTGCTCACGGACAACACGGGCGAACTCGAGCGCCGGCAGGGCCAGGTGCTTCGGGTCGGAACCGTGGCCGTAGAGCACCGCGGGGATCTTGCCGGCGCGACGGGTACGGCGGGCTGCGCCCTTGCCGAATTCAGTGCGCTGCTCAGCGGCGAGACGGACCTCGGACACGGTGGGGCTCTCCTTACAAGTCTGGCCTTGTACGTCGGGGCGGTGCACAAGTTTCAGCGGTTCAGCTCTGGGGTGGTGGCCTGCGGCGGCGAGCAGCACGCGGAAACGTCAACACGCGCGGCATCAAGCCACCGCGTCGATCACGCCGGACCGATGAAGGTCCGCCCTCGCCGAGGCAACCCGACCAGTGTAGGTGAGCGCCCGATGCCAGGGCCAATCGGGGGTCCGCTCAACGCACGCGGGGAGCTTTCGTACTCCTCTGGAGCGCACGCGGGGAGCTTTCGTACTACAGGAGAGGACGCGGCGTCCCCGCGTGCGCCAGGCGCACGGCGGCGGGCACGTGGGTTGTGGAGTGGTACGCGGGGAGCTTTCGTACTCGTGTGGAGCGCACGCGGGGAGCTTTCGTACTACAGGAGAGGACGCGGCGTCCCCGCGTGCGTTGAGCGGGAGCGGCGTGCGCGGGGGAGGCGAAACGCGGGGGCCCCGCGTTTCCTCCGGGGAAACGCGGGGCCCCGCGTTGCTGGCGAAGCAGAGGTCAGGCGTTGCCGTCGAACAGCGAGGTGACGGAGCCGTCCTCGAACACCTCCTGGATCACGCGGGCCAGCAGCGGTGCGATCGAGAGCACCGTCATCTGCGGGAACCGCTTCTCCACCGGGATGGGCAGGGTGTCGGTGAACACGACCTCGCGGGCACCGGAGTTCTGCAGGCGCTCGGTGGCCGGGCCCGAGAGGATGCCGTGCGTGGCGGCGATCACCACGTCGGCCGCGCCCTCGTTCAGCAGCTGCTTGACGGCGCCGGCGATGGTGCCGCCGGTGTCGACCATGTCGTCGATCACGATGCAGAGGCGGCCCTCGACCTTGCCGACCACGCGGTTCGACACGACCTCGTTGGGACGCAGCGGGTCACGCGTCTTGTGGATGAACGCGATCGGGGCGCCGCCGAGCGTGTCCGCCCACTTCTCGGCCAGCTTGGTGCGGCCGGAGTCGGGGGAGACGACGGTGATCTCGCGGCCCGCGTACTTGCCGCGGATGTGGTCCGCGAGCAGGGGCATGGCCCACAGGTGGTCGACCGGGCCGTCGAAGAAGCCCTGGATCTGGGCGGTGTGCAGGTCGACGGACACCAGCCGGTCCGCACCCGCGGTCTTGAACAGGTCGGCCACCAGGCGGGCCGAGATCGGCTCGCGGCCGCGGTGCTTCTTGTCCTGACGGCTGTACGGGTAGAACGGCATGATCACCGTGATGCGCTTGGCCGAGGCGCGCTTCAGCGCGTCGACCATGATCAGCTGTTCCATCAGCCACTGGTTGATGGGCGAGGTGTGGGACTGGATGACGAAGGCGTCGCAGCCGCGCACGGACTCCTCGAAGCGGACGAAGATCTCGCCGTTCGCGAAGTCGTAGGCCTGCTGCGGGGTCACCGTGACGTTGAGGTGCTTCGCGACCTCTTCGGTCAGTTCGGGGTAGGCGCGTCCGCCGAAGAGCATCAGGTTCTTCTTCGGCGTTCCGGGCATCTGCGGGTTCACGGTCAGCCCTCCTCTGTCTTCTCGTCATTCTGGCCAGCGAGGGCGGCTGCCGCTGCCTGAGCCGCGGCGGTTCCTTCACGTCGGCTGAGGACCCAGCCTTCGAGGTTGCGCTGTGGGCCACCGGACACGGCGAGCGCGCCCGGCGGGACGTTGCGGCGCAGGACGGTGCCCGCGCCGGTGTAGGCGCCGTCGCCCACGGTCACGGGCGCCACGAACATGTTGTCCGAGCCGGTGCGGCAGTGGGAACCGACGACCGTGCGGTGCTTGTTCACCCCGTCGTAGTTGACGGTCACCGATGCCGCACCGATGTTGCTGTGATCGCCGATCGTGGCGTCACCGATGTACGAGAGGTGGGGGACCTTCGAACCCTCGCCGATCTGCGCGTTCTTGGTCTCGACGAACGTGCCGATCTTGCCCTTCACGCCCAGGGACGTACCGGGGCGCAGGTAGGCGAACGGGCCGACGGTGGCGCCGTCACCGATCACCGAGTCGCTGCCGTGGGTCCGCACGACGGACGCGCCGGCACCCACCGTGACGCCGGACAGCGTCGTGTCGGGGCCGACCACGGCGCGCGAACCGATCACCGTGCCCGCGCGGAGCTGCACGTTCGGCTCGATCAGCGCGTCCTGGCCGACCTGCACGTCGGCGTCCACCCAGACCGACGACGGGTCGACGACCGTGACGCCGGAGCGCATCAGGCCCTCGACGATCCGGCGGTTCATCTCGGCACCGACGGCCGCGAGCTGCACGCGGTCGTTGATGCCCTCGACGAGCCACGGGTCGGACGCGATCAGCGCGCCGACGCGGCGGCCGTCACCGCGGGCGATGCCCAGCACGTCGGTCAGGTAGAGCTCGCCCTGCGCGTTGTCGGTGGACAGCCGCGACAGGCCGTCGCGCAGCACCGCCGCGTCGAACGCGTACACGCCGGAGTTGATCTCGGTGATCAGCTGCTCGGTCGGGGAGGCGTCCTTCTGCTCGACGATCCGCTGCACGGTCCCGTCGGAGTCGCGCACGATCCGGCCGTATCCGGTGGGGTTCTCCACCACGGCGGTCAGCACCGTCACGGCGTTGCCCGCGGCGGCGTGCTCGGCGAGCAGGGCCTTGAAGGTCTGGGTGTCGAGCAGCGGCACGTCGCCGTAGCTCACGATCACGGTGCCGCCCAGGTCGTGCGGCAGCTCGGCGAGGCCGCACGAGACCGCGTGCCCGGTGCCCTTCTGCTCGGCCTGCACCGCGACGGTGACCTTGCGCCCCAGCACACCCGCGAGGTTCTCGAGGTGCTCGGTGACGGCTTCACGACCGTGGCCGACGACCACGGCCAGGTGGTCGGGATCGGTGCCGGCCGCCGCGCGCACCGCGTGTTCGACGAGTGAACGTCCGGCGATCCGGTGCAGCACCTTCGGCGTGGACGACCGCATGCGGGTGCCTTCCCCGGCGGCGAGCACGACCGTGCTGACAGGGCCCTCGAGCATCAATGCTCTCCCTAACAGGCTGGGTGGTTCGAGTCCGCGGACCAGCCTAAGCCTCCGCCGACGGCTCTCCCGCCACGGCCGCGACCTGGCAGCCTCCCTGGCGCTTCGCCACGTACATCGCCGAGTCGGCCCGCGACAGGGCCTGGTTGGCGGATTCACGCGGGCGCAGCGAGATGACGCCGACCGACAGCGTGACGCCCCGGGAGAGGTCGATTGGCAAGCCTGCCACGGCATCCACGGCCCGGCCGAGGGCTGCTTCCGCGGCGTGCAGAGGGGCTCCGGGCAGCAGCACCACGAACTCGTCACCGCCGTAGCGGGCGACCATGTCGTCGCCGCGCAGCGCCTGCCGGAGTGTGCTGGCAATCACCCGAAGAACATCATCACCCTCGGCATGCGAATGCCGGTCGTTCACGCCCTTGAACCCGTCGAGGTCCACCAGCGCGATGGAGAACGGGTCGACCTGACCGGCGATGAGCTCGCTCATCTTGTCGTCGAGCGCCCGCCGGTTGGGCAGTCCGGTGAGAGGGTCCTGCAACGCCTGCTGCGCTATCGCACCGTGCGCGCGCGTCAGCCGTTCGTGCTCGCGGCGCGTCATCAACGTGGCCACGCGGGACTCCCGCATCTGCCACAGCTCGGCCTCCAGCGCCGCGTTGTAGGCCTCCAGCGCGGACGTCGTGTGCGGGCCGGAGAAGTGCGCGTACTCGCGTTCCAGCGACAGCAGCAGCGACGGTTCCGACGTGTCGTGCTCCATCTGCGTGCGCGTGTCGCCGAGCACCTTCAGCGCGTCGTCCAGCCGGTTCGCCTCCACGAGGCACCTGGCCAGCGCGATCGCGACGATGATCAGCTCCCGCGCGTACATCGACAGGCCACGCAGCGACCACAGCCGGTCGAGATGGCCCTCGCTCGGGTTCGTCAACGCGTGGGCGGCCCCCAGGATCGGCACCTGCTCGGCGGCGTCGAGGTCGCGCCGGCCGGGGTGCAGCGACTGCCGGAACGGCACCTCGGCGGCCTCGGCGAGCCCGGAGGCCACCCGGAACTGCTCGTGCGCGGCGTCGTGCAGGTTCACCCGTTCGAGCCGCAGGCCCCAGCCGATCCGCAGTCTCGCCCTGTTCACCAGGTGCACGTAGATCTGGTGCGGCTGGCCGCTCTCGCGCAACGCGTTGTTCGCGCCCGCCAGCACGTCGTCCGCCATCTCGTAGACGCCGAGCTGGGTGAGCACCAGCGCGATGTCCTGCAACGTCGTGGCGAGCAGCTGGTCCCAGATCCGCTTGTCGAAGACGGGGTCGGTCTCGGGTTCCTCGTCGAGCATCATCGCGAGCGCCGCCGCGATCTCGGTCAGCGCCTTGTCCTCGGCGTTGCCCAGCAGGAACCGGCGTCCGCGCAACGCCCGCGCGTCCGCCTCCAGCACGATCAGGCCGTGGCGGCGGCAGTGGGCGAGCATCTCGTCGAGCTGCGGGTCGGACATGTCGACCAGACCCGGCGTCACCAGCCGGACCACGGCCGCGGCTCGCAGCAGCTGCGCGACGATGCGGGGCTCACCGCGGCCCTGCGCCTCGGCGAGGATGTGGTCGATCTCCGACGCCGCGTCGAGCTGCGCGGCGAGGTGGCTGCTCTGGGCCACGGCGACAAGCTCGCTCGCGCGGCCCACCAGCCACGCGTCGGACATCTCGTGGTGGCGGTGGCCCACGTTGCCCTGCTCGTCGACCGTTTCCTCGGGCAGCTCCGCACCTCCCAAAGACCGCACAAGACCCCGTGCCCTGGGGCTCGCTCCGCCACCAGGATTCGAACCTGGACCATCGGAACCAAAATCCGAGGTGCTGCCTTTACACCATGGCGGAACGGACGCGCTCGCGCGCGTCCTGCGCACATGTTGTCATGAGACGTCCTCTTCTTGTCCAACCACCACTCATCCGGCTCAGTTCAAGATCACGGCTTGGCGCCGATTGACCTGGTCAGGAAGTCCGCGAGCGCGTTGCGGTACGTGTCGGTCGCCACATTCCACCCCGACGTGTGGTCGGCGCCGGGGATCTCGACGTACTGCAGCGGCCACCCGAGGCCGTGCGCCGCGGTCGCCAGGTCGCGCGACGACTGGGCCGGCACGGTCTGGTCCGCCGAGCCGTGGAAGAGCAGCGTCGGCGGCTTCAGCGCTGGCGGGTTGCGGACCAGGTCGAACCGGTCGAAGTCCATGCCGATGCGCCAGCCGGACACGAGCTCGGCGACCGGCGTGAGCCACGTCGGCACGCCCCGGTTCTGCGCCTGCAGGTCGAGCGTCTGCGACCAGTTGGTGACGGGGGAGTCGAGCACGACGCCGCTGACCGCCGCCGCGACGCCGGAGCGGGCCAGCGTCTGGCCGACGATCGCGCCGCCCATCGACCAGCCGTACAGCACGATCTTGCGCGCGCCCTGGTTCTGCGCGTACTTGATGGCCGCCTCGACGTCGCGCCACTCGGTGTCGCCGAGGTGGTACAGGCCGTCCGGGGAGGCGGGCGCGCCGACGTCGTTGCGGTAGGTGATCAGCAGAACGGGCAACCCGGCACTGTGCAGCTGAGGAACCACGCGCAACGCCTCTTCGCGCTTCGCGCCCCGTCCATGGACGGTGATGACCCACGTGTCGTTCTGGTTCGCGGCCGGCACGAACCAGGCCGGCATGTCGCCCAGCTCGGTCGACACGGCGACGTCGTTGTAGGCCAGTCCCAGCGTGGTCTTCGGGTCGCCCTCGTACACGGCGGTCTCGACGCGGACCTTGGTGCCGTCCGGCGGTGCGCTGCCCTCCAGCAGCGGCCGTTCGACGCGGCCTTCCTCGTTCGAGGCGATGTCGCCGACCTTCGCCGCGCCGCCCGGCCAGATGAGGCCGAGGGTGCCGTGCTGCGTGGTGGCCACCGACTCGGACAGCACGACGGCCTGACCGTCGCGGCCCAGCGTCGTGTCGGGGTATTCGCTCGCCCAGCGTTCGACGTTGAGCAGTTCACCGCTGTAGTACCAGCCGATGCCACCCAGAGCGGCCGTGACCAGCACGAGCAGGGCGAGGAGCGAGGTCGCGGTGATCCGGATGATCTTGCGTCTGGCCATCCCCCGATGATGCCTCGTCCCGGTCTCGTTTCCATGCGACACAGCGCGGCGAACCTGAGAACAGACCGTGATTTTCCACGCGGGTCTGGCGAAGCAGGTCGGCCTAACCTACGCTTCCGTAAGTTACGGTTGCGTAGGTACTTCACCGCTGAATACGCCCTCACCCCCCCAGAGGTAGCCGTATGACCACGACGATGGACCAGTCCACCGACCAGGGTCCGAAGCCGTTGACCGACGGGCAGCGCGGCCACGCCGAGCAGCTCGGCGTGTACGTGTTCGTCATCGTTCCCTTCCTCGCCTTGCTGGCCGCCGTCCCCTTCGCCTGGGGCTGGGGCCTCGGCTGGGTCGACGTGGCGCTCTTCGTCGCGTTCTACTACCTCTCCGGCCTCGGCGTGACGATCGGCTACCACCGGTACTTCACGCACGGCTCGTTCAAGGCCAAGCGGGGCTTGAAGATCGCGCTGGCGATCGCGGGCTCGATGGCGTTGCAGGGTCCCGTGATCGACTGGGTGGCCGACCACCGCCGGCACCACGCGTTCTCCGACCGCGAGGGCGACCCGCACTCGCCGTGGCTCTTCGGCACCGGCCCGGCGGCGCTGGCCAAGGGCTTCTGGCACGCCCACATGGGCTGGCTGTTCGAGCGCGACAAGACCAACCACAAGCGCTTCGCCCCCGACCTGATGGCCGACGAGGACCTCGTCCGGATCGACAAGCTCTTCTGGCTGTGGACGACGATCTCTCTCGTTGCGCCCGGCGTGCTGGGCGGTCTGATCACGTGGTCCGTCTGGGGCGGCGTCACGGCGTTCTTCTGGGCCGGTCTGGTCCGCGTCGCGTTCCTGCACCACGTCACGTGGTCGGTCAACTCGATCTGCCACATGGTCGGCGACCGCCCGTTCGCCGCGCGCGACCGTTCCGCCAACGTCTGGGCGCTCGCGATCCTGTCGTTCGGCGAGTCGTGGCACAACCTGCACCACGCCGACCCGACCTCGGCGCGGCACGGCGTGAAGCGCGGCCAGATCGACATCTCGGCCCGCCTGATCTGGATGTTCGAGAAGTTCGGCTGGGCGTGGAACGTCCGCTGGCCGAGCGAGCAGCGCCTGGCCAGGATCAGCGTCAAGAAGTGAGCACCGTAGGCTGGCTCGGGTGACCAGGGTCAGGATGACGGGCAAGGAACGCCGAGAGCAGCTCCTGGACGTCTCCCGCGCCCTGTTCGCCGAGAAGGGCTTCGAGGCCACCTCCATCGAGGAGATCGCGCACCGCGCCGGCGTCTCGAAGCCCGTCGTCTACGAGCACTTCGGCGGCAAGGAAGGCATCTACGCCGTCGTCGTCGACCGCGAGATGCAGCGCCTGATGGACCAGATCGTCGACGCGCTCGACGGCGGCAGCCATCCGCGCGAGCTGCTCGAACGGGCCGCCAGCGCGCTGCTCGACTACATCGAGGGCTCGACGGACGGGTTCCGCATCCTGGTGCGCGACTCGCCCGTCGCCTCGTCCTCCGGCACGTTCTCGTCGCTGCTCAACGACATCGCCTCGCAGGTCGAGCACATCCTCGCCCTGCACTTCGCGAAGCAGGGCTACGACCGCAAGCTCGCGCCGCTGTACGCGCAGGCGCTGGTCGGGATGGTCGCGCTGACCGGCCAGTGGTGGCTGGAGGTGCGCAAGCCGAAGAAGGACGAGGTCGCCGCGCACCTGGTGAACCTGGCCTGGAAGGGCCTCTCCGCGATGGACCACAAGCCGCGGCTGCGCAGCCGGGCGTGAGTTGCCCGTTGTGCGTTAGTAAGCGCGCATATAGTATGCGTGCATGACGAATTACTCGTACGAGCACAGCGTGGAAGGCCCTGCGACCGTGGCGGCGGTGTGGGCGTTGTGGAGCGACGTCTCGCGGTGGACGGAGTGGGACGAGGGGCTGGAGTCCGTGACGCTGTCCGGCCCGTTCGCCGAGGGTTCGCGCGGCACGATGGTGGTCAAGGGGCAGGGGGCGATCGAGTTCACCCTCACCTCGGTGACGGACTCCGGCTTCGTGGACGAGACGTCCGTGCCCGGCGCGTTGCTGCGGTTCAGCCACCACGTGGAGCCGGTGGGCGAGGGCGTGCGCGTCACGCACTCCGTGGTGATCGAAGGGCCTGCGGCGCAGGAGTTCGGTCCGGTCGTGACGGCCGACTTGCCGGACGCCGTGCAGGCACTGGTGAAACTGGCCTGCTGAAATTGTGCTGTGACGCGCTTTTCCGGCCCGGACGAGTCTCCCGGCTTCCTGTTGTGGCGGGTGACGCTCGCGTGGCAACGGGCCATGCGGGCGGCACTGGCCCCGTACGACCTGACGCACGTGCAGTTCGTGCTGCTCGCGTCGTTGTGGTGGCTGGAGGGGCACAGCGGCGCGCCCTCCCAGCAACGCCTGGCCGAGCACGCCGGCACCGACCCGATGATGACCTCGCAGGTCCTGCGCAAGCTCGCGGACCGCGGCCTGGTCTCGCGGGAGGTCGACCCGTCCGACACGCGGGCCCGGCTGCTCTCGCTGACCGAGCCGGCAAAAGCGCTGGTCTCGCAGGCCATGAAGGACGTGGAGGACGCGGACGCCGCCTACTTCGCGGGCCTGGGCGAGGAACACCAGGCCTTCGTCCGCGGTCTCACACGTCTCCTGTGAGCCGCAGCAGCTTGTCGTCCGAGCCGTTCGACGTCGTGATGTACAGCGACCCGTCCGGCGCGGTGCGGGCGGCGCGCAGCCGTCCGTACTTGTTGTTCAGCTGCTCGGGGATGCTGACGTTCTGCACCTTGCCCTGCGCGTCCAGCGTGAACAGCAGCAGCTTCGACCCCTTGAGCGCGGTGACCGCGAGCTTGCCGTGCCAGAACGCCGGCTGGCAGATCGCTTCAGTCGGCGCCCCCGACGACCACACGGCCGGCACCGCGTCCGGGAACCGCTTCAGGTCGGTCATCGGCACGCTCTCGTCGTACCCGCCCTGCGTGCCGCCCTTGGACGGGTCCCACCCGTAGTTGGCGCCCGCCTTGAGGAGGTTGACCTCGTCGTCCACGTCCGGCCCGTGCTCGCTGGAGAACACCTGGTCCGAGTCCGGCCGCACGACCACGCCCTGCACGTTCCGATGCCCGTACGTGTAGACGCGCCGCTCGTTGGCGTTGGCGGACTTGGCGAACGGGTTGTCCTTCGCACCCTCACCGGTCTCGGCGTCGATCCGCAGCACCTTGCCGCCGAGACTCGTCCTGTCCTGCGGGTTGCGCCCCTGCGCGATGTCACCGGTCGCCACGAACATGGTCCCGTCCGGCGCGAGCGTGGGCCGGCATCCGGAGTGCCTGCCGCTCGGGTTCGAGGGCATGCCGGTGACGAGGTCTTTGACCTTCGTGGCCTTGGTGCCGTCGAGGCGGAACGTCACCAGCCGCACGTCGCTGACGGTGTTGTAGCAGACGGTGAAGCGCTGGTCGTCCGGGTGGATCACCAGCCCCATCAGGCCGCCCTCGCCCTGCACCTTGACGTCGGTGAGATCGATGTCGACGGGTGTGACCTGGCCGTTGCGGACGAGCTTGAGTCGGCCAGGGCGCTCGGTGACGAGGATCGAGCCGTCCTTGCGGAACCCGACGTCCCAGCCGTGTTCGAGGCCCTTGGCGACCTCCTCGACCTTCAGGCCCTGGGGAGGGGGAGCCTTGGACGGCGCGTTCCCGCCTGGCGGAGGGGTGGAGCAGGCCGCTGACGCGAGTAGTAACCCAGCTGCCACTAATGCGTGCATGTCCCAACTATGCGTTTTGTGCCGTGGTGGTCGCGTAAGGCCGTTCAACGGGCAGGAGTGCGCGCGCCTTGTCGTCATCGCCCGCACGCACGGCGGCATGCACCTCGCGCGCAAGGTCCGTCACGTCGGTGATGCTGATCGTCCACTCGTGCACGTACTTCTGCACGGCCTCGCGTGTCAGCCCGATCTGGATGGCCCGGTACGGCAACGGCTCGTGCCTGAGGCCCCGCTCGGGATCCCACTGCACCCGCACGTCGGGCTTGCCGGAGATGTCGCTCTCGACGGCACGGGAGACCGCCCAGTCGAACCCCTCCCGGGCGATCCGCACGGCCAGCACCCGCTCCTGGCCTTCCTTCCGCGCGTAGCCGCAGCGGTACATCATCCAGAGGAACGACGGCTTGATCCACGTCATCCGTTCCATCTTGAACGGCGGTACGAACCGTTGCGCCGCCACCGCGGGCTCGGCGATCGCGGGCGAATAGGCCTGGTAAACCACGATGGACTGATCGTCGTAGTCAGCCCTGATCTCTCTCGTCGACACGCACGAAGCGTGACGGCTCGATATCCGCCGGGGCGAGCGGATTTCGCCGTGCCACGGTCGGCGCATGGCATCGGAGATCACCCTCATCCGTCGAGGCCGACCTCACCGCGGCGCTGCCAGAGCCACCCGATAAGGGGTCGCGGAACGAGCTAAGGTGGGTGGTGAGACCCCTCGTCCCAGGCAGGGGTCTGTCTGGCGTTCCGCACTCGACGGGGTTTCTCACATGCCGCTGCTCGGCCTGCTCGATGGTGTCCTGCCCGACAAAGCCCTCCGCACGTTGATCGACTCCGCCGGCGTCCCCGAGCTGGAGCTGGACGGTCCGCTCGCCGCCCGCCCGCTCGTCGTCGCCGCGCTGTCCACCGCGAAGCCGGTCCTCGCCGTCACGGCCACGGGACGCGAGGCCGAAGAGCTGACCAACGTCCTCAAAGACCTCATCGGACCGGACAAGGTCGCGTTCTTCCCCAGCTGGGAGACGCTGCCGCACGAGCGCCTGTCTCCTCGCGCGGACACCGTGGGTGCGCGGCTGCAAACCCTGCGAAGGCTCAAGCACCCAGAGGGCAACCCGATCAGGGTGCTCGTGACGACGGTCCGCAGCCTCATCCAGCCGATGGCGCCCGGCCTGGGCGACCTGCGGCCGGTGCACCTGAAGACCGGTGAGGAGCAGGACTTCGCCGAGCTGATCACGCGGCTGGCCGAGAACGCCTACACGCGGGTCGACATGGTCGAGAAGCGCGGCGAGTACGCGACGCGCGGTGGCATCCTCGACATCTTCCCGCCGACCGCGGAGCACCCGTTCCGCGTCGAGTTCTGGGGCGACGAGGTCAGCGAGATCCGGCCGTTCTCCGTGCAGGACCAGCGGTCGTTGCCCACGCAGATCGACGAGTTCGTCGCGCCGCCGTGCCGTGAGCTGCTGCTCACCGAGGACGTCAAGGAGCGGGCCCGCGACCTCGCCGAGGAGCACCGGTCCGACGCCCACCTCGCCGAGATGCTGGAGAAGATCTCGGGCGGCATCGCGGTCGAGGGCATGGAGGCGCTCATCCCGGCGCTGTGCCCCGGCGAGCTGCAGCTGCTCACCGAGGTCGTGGAACCGGGCACGCACGTGCTGCTCAACGACCCGGAGAAGATCCGGGCCAGGGCCGCCGACCTCGTGCGCACCGGCCAGGAGTTCCTGGAAGCGTCCTGGATGGCCGCGGCGGCCGGTGGCAAGGCGCCGATCGACCTCGGGCGCAGCGCCTACCAGAGCATCGGCGAGATCGCCGAGAACGCGAAGTCGAACGGTCGTCCGTGGTGGACGCTCAGCCAGCTCACCACCGACGCGCCGGACGTCGTGCACCTCGACGTGAAGCCCGTCGAGGCCTACCAGGGCGACGTCGACCGCGCCTTCGCGGACCTCAAGGCGCACACCGCGACCGGTGGTGCGGCGGTGCTCGTGGTGCCCGGCGCCGGTACCGCGCAGCGCGCCGTGGAACGCATGAAGGAAGCCGAGATCGCGGCCGTCCACGTCGAATCCCTCGACGAGGCACCGAAACCCCGCACGGTCACGGTCGTCCGCGGCTCGCTCGAGGACGGGTTCGTCCTGCCGGACCTCGCGCTGGTGGTGCTCACCGAGACCGACCTGACCGGTGGTCGCGGTGGGACGTCCACGAAGGACATGCGCAAGATGCCCTCCAGGAGGCGCAACGCGGTCGACCCGCTCGCGCTCAAGGCGGGCGACTTCGTGGTGCACGAGCAGCACGGCATCGGCAAGTACGTGGAGATGGTCCAGCGCACGGTCGCCGGCGCGACCCGCGAGTACCTGGTGCTGGAGTACGCGAGCAGCAAGCGCGGTCAGCCCGGTGACCGGCTGTTCGTGCCGACCGACCAGCTCGACGAGGTCAGCCGGTACGTCGGTGGCGAGCTGCCCACGCTCAACAAGCTCGGCGGCAGCGACTGGAAGAACACGAAGTCCAAGGCGCGCAAGGCGGTCAAGCAGATCGCGGCCGAGCTCGTCCAGCTCTACGCGGCCCGGCAGAGCGCGCCCGGTCACGCGTTCGCCGCCGACACGCCGTGGCAGCGCGAGCTGGAGGACGCGTTCGCGTTCACCGAGACGCAGGACCAGATGGCCGCGATCGACGAGGTCAAGGCCGACATGGAACGCGGCGTGCCGATGGACCGCGTCATCTGCGGTGACGTCGGCTACGGCAAGACGGAGATCGCGGTCCGCGCGGCGTTCAAGGCGGTGCAGGACGGCAAGCAGGTCGCGGTGCTGGTGCCGACGACGCTGCTGGCCCAGCAGCACCTCAACACGTTCTCCGAGCGCATGCGCCAGTTCCCGGTGAACATCAAGGGGCTCAGCCGGTTCACCGACGCGCAGGAGTCCGAGCAGACCATCGCCGGTCTCGCCGACGGCGAGGTCGACATCGTGATCGGCACGCACCGGCTGCTGCAGAAAACGGTGCGGTACAAGGACCTCGGCCTCGTGATCGTCGACGAGGAGCAGCGGTTCGGCGTGGAGCACAAGGAGCACATCAAGGCGCTCCGCACACACGTCGACGTGCTGACCATGTCCGCGACGCCGATCCCGCGCACGCTGGAGATGTCGCTCGCCGGCATCCGCGAGATGTCGACGATCCTGACCCCGCCGGAGGAACGGCACCCGATCCTCACCTACGTCGGCGCGTACGACGACAAGCAGGTCGGTGCCGCGATCCGGCGCGAGCTGCTGCGCGACGGCCAGGTCTTCTTCGTGCACAACCGGGTGTCGAGCATCGAGAAGGCCGCACGCCGCATCCGCGACCTCGTCCCGGAGGCACGGGTCGTCACCGCGCACGGCCAGATGAACGAGGACCGCCTCGAGAAGATCATCCAGGGCTTCTGGGAGCGCGAGTTCGACGTCCTCGTCTGCACCACGATCGTCGAGACCGGCCTGGACATCTCCAACGCCAACACGCTGATCGTCGAGCGCGGCGACCTGCTCGGCCTCGCCCAGCTGCACCAGCTGCGCGGACGCGTCGGCCGCGGCCGGGAACGCGGTTACGCGTACTTCCTGTACCCGGCCGAGACGCCGCTGACCGAGACCGCGCACGACCGGCTCGCCACGATCGCGCAGAACACCGAGCTGGGCGCCGGCATGGCGGTCGCGATGAAGGACCTCGAGATCCGCGGCGCCGGCAACATCCTCGGCGCCGAGCAGTCCGGGCACATCGCGGGTGTCGGCTTCGACCTGTACGTCCGGCTCGTCGGCGAGGCCGTCGAGGCGTTCCGCAAGCACGCGGGGGCGGAGAGCGTCGAGGAGGAGGAGCTCGCCGAGGTCCGCGTCGACCTCCCGGTCGACGCGCACATCCCGCACGAGTACGTGCCCGGCGAGCGCCTGCGCCTGGAGGCCTACCGCAAGATCGCGGCCGCCTCCGACGAAGCCGCGCTGCAGGCCGTCTGGGAAGAGCTCAAGGACCGCTACGGCACACCGCCGGAACCGGTCGAGCGCCTGCTCGGCGTCGCCCGGCTGCGGCACACCTGCCGCCGCCACGGCGTCACCGAGGTGATCGCGATGGGTCAGAACGTGCGGTTCGCGAAGCTGGAGCTGCTCGACTCGCAGCTGGTCAGGATGCGCCGGCTGTTCCCGAAGGCCGTCTACAAGCAGGCCATGGGCACGGTCACGGTGCCCAGGCCGACGGAGGGAGCGGCGGGCGGCCGGATGGGTGCACCGCAGCTGCGCGACCAGGAGTTGCTGGACTGGTGCGGTGCGTTCCTCGACTCACTCGCGGGGACTCCCGTGACCCCGGTCACCACGGCGTGAGAAGGTAGATCCTCGTGAGCACTGTTCTGAAGCGTTTCTCGCTGGTCGGTGTGGCTGTGGCGTTGCTCGCCACCGGATGCGGCACCGGACCCGCCAAGGCCGGTTCGGCCGCGATCGTCGGTGACCAGGCGATCACGTTGGAGACCGTCCAGGACCGCACCGTGAGGGTGCTCAACAAGGAACCCGGCGCCAAGCAGGCGCGCGACCGGGGGCAGTTCAAGCTCGAACAGATCTCGCGGGCGGTGCTCGCCAACGAGATCCTGCACAGGTTCGCCGAGAACGCGGCTCAGCGCGAGAACATCACGGTGGACGAGACGAAGGTCTACGACGTCGTGCAGCAGGCCGGTGGACCGGAGGCCGCGTCGGCGGACAGCCTCAACGACGCGACGAACATCCACCGCCAGGTCCGCGACGGGCTGATCTTCGCCGAGCTCGCCCGGCGCAACCTCGCGACCCTGCAGGTCACCATGGACTTCGTCTCCGTGAAGGACCCGAAGGAAGCGCGGAAGATGGCCGAGCAGGTCGCGGCCGACCCGGCGAAGATGGAGGAGTTCATCCAGGCGGCGCCGCGCAGCACCCAGGGCTCGCAGCTCTCGGGCAGGGACCAGCAGCTGCGGATCAGCGAGAACGCGTCGCTCGCGGGCACCCCGCTGTGGGCCGTGAAGCCGGGCACCGTGGTCGTGTTCAAGACCAACGACCAGTCGGCCACCTCGGAGGTCGCGCTCGTCAAGGACCGCAAGACGCTGCCGGCGGTGCCGGGCGAGGACGACATCGCCGACCGCGCCGACCCGAAGCTGCTCTTCGACTTCGGCAAGCGCATCGCCCAGTACCTCGCGGCCGACCTGTCGATGGAGGTCAACCCCCGCTACGGCGTGTGGGACCCGATCGACACCATGGTCAAGCCGAGCGAGGGTGAGCTGTCGGGGTTCATCGGCCCGGTCGCCACGAAGAACAAGTCTTGATCACCGTCGTCGTCCTGAGCGAGCGGCTCGACGCCGTGCTGCCCGCCGCCGCCCTGCCCGCGTTGCGCACGGCCAAGGCCGTCTACGCGGGCGAGGGCGTGCCGCTGGAGTTCTGGTCCTCCCTCGGTGTCGACGGACCAGCGCCGGCCGTGGTCGAGGACGGCGCGGTGGTGATCACGACGTCACCGGAGGCGTACCCCGGAGCCGCCGTGATCACGACGCCGGAGCCGATGGGCGCCGCGCTGCTCGACGCGGCCGCCGTGATGCATCGGCTGCGTTCGCCCGGCGGCTGTCCGTGGGACGCCGAGCAGGACCACCTGTCGTTGCGCCAGTACCTGCTCGAAGAGACCTTCGAGCTGCTGGAGGCGATCGAGGACGGCGACCGCGCCGCGATGCGCGAGGAGCTGGGCGACGTGCTGCTCCAGGTCCTGTTCCACGCGCGGGTCGCGGCCGAGCACACCGAAGACCCGTTCGACGTCGACGCCGTCGCGGCCGAACTGGTGGCGAAGCTCGTCGGACGTCACCCGCACGTCTTCGAGGGCCACGACCCGGCCGTGCACGACGCGACCTCGCAGCAGCACCGCTGGGAGGAGCTCAAGCAGGTCGAGAAGCGGCGTGAGTCCAGTGTGGACGGTGTCGCGCTCGGCCAGCCGGCGGTCGCGCTGGCCGCGAAGCTGGTGCAGCGCACCAAACGCGCGGGTCTCCCCGTCGACCTGCTGCCGGAGGGCGACGACACCGGCACGACGTTGTTCGCCGTGACGGCGCTGGCGAAGCTCGCGGGTGAGGACCCGGAGACGGAGCTCCGCCAGGTGTGCCGGCGTTTCGCCGCGAACGTTCGCGAGGCGGAGGCCAAGGCGCGGGCCGAAGGTGTGGAATCTCTGGCCGCAGAGGACTGGCGTCGCTTTTGGCCCTCCTGAAACGGTGAGCGTGGGCTAACGTCGATCTCGTGACTTACCTGCGGTATCCGCACCTGCGCGGTGACTTGGTGACGTTCGTGGCCGAGGACGACGTGTGGCTCGCGCCCGTCGACGGAGGAAGGGCCTGGCGCGCGTCCGCCGATCAGGTACCGGCTCGTGCACCTCGGTTCTCCCCTGACGGCACGCACTTGGCCTGGGCCAGCTGGATCGACGGCGCACCGGAGGTCCGGGTGGCGCCTGTGGACGGTGGCCCGGCACGCCGGTTGACGCACTGGGGTGTGAGCCGCACGGCGGTGTCCGGGTGGACGCCGGACGGGCGAGTGCTCGCGGTGTCGACCACCGGGCAGATGTCCCGGCAACGCAAGCACGCGCACGCCGTGCCGCTGGACGGCGGACCGTCCGAAGTGCTGCCGTACGGGTGGGTCAACGACGTCTCGTTCGGGCCGGACGGGCAGGTCGTCACGTCGTCGAGCTACATGCAGGAACCGGCCAACTGGAAGCGTTATCGCGGTGGCACCGCGGGCAAGCTGTGGGTGGATCTCACGGGTGACGGCGAGTTCTCCCGCATCCTCGGTGATCTGAAGTCGTCGCTGGTGAACCCGATGTGGGTGGACGGGCGGATCGCGTTCCTGTCCGACCACGAGGGCGTCGGCAGCGTGTACTCGGTGCTGCCGGACGGTTCCGACCTGCGCCGCCACACCGCGGGCGAGTTCTACGCGCGCAACGCCTCCAGCGACGGCTCGCGGGTGATCTTCCACCAGGCCGGCGAGCTGTGGCTGCTGGAAGGCCTGTCGGACCTGCGCAAGCTCGACATCAAGCTCGGCGGGCCGCGCACCGGCCTGCAGCCGCACCACGTCAAGGCTTCCGGCAACGTCGAGTCGTTCAGCGTCGACCACACGGGCCGCGCTTCCGCCGTCGAGGTCCGCGGCACCGTGCACTGGGTGACGCACCGCGATGGTCCCGTGCGCGCGTTGGCCGACCGCTCGGACGTCCGCGCGCGGCTGCCGAAGGTGCTCGGCGAGACCAATCACGTGGTGTGGGTGACCGATGTCGAGGGCGAGGAGGCCCTGGAGATCGCGCCCATCGGTGGTGTCGAACCGGGCAACACCGCACGTCGCGTCGCCTCCGGTCAGCTCGGCCGGGTCATGTCGCTGGCCGCCGCGCCCGATGGTTCGCGCGTCGCCGTGGCCACGCACGACGGCCGGTTGTTGTTGGTGGACATCGCTTCCGGTGAGGTGCGCGAGGTCGTCAACGGGGCCAACGCGCACATCACGAGCCTCGCGTTCTCGCCCGACTCGTCGTGGCTGGCGTGGTCGCACCCCGGCCCGTCCCCGTTGCGGCACATCAAGATGGTGAACACCTCGGATCTGTCCGTTGTGGACGTGACGCCCCTGCGGTTCGCCGACTTCTCGCCCTCCTTCACCGAGGACGGCAAGTACTTGGCGTTCCTGTCGATCCGCACGTTCGACCCGGTGTACGACGCGCACGTGTTCGACCTGTCGTTCCCCACGGGCTGTCGGCCGCACCTCGTGCCGTTGGCGGCCACCACGCCGTCGCCGTTCGACCCGATGTACGGCGGACGTCCCGTCGGTGACGAGGACAAGGACTCCGACGACGATGACGAGAAGACCTCGGTCACTCGGGTCGACGTCGAGGGCCTGGCCGATCGCGTCGTGCCGGTGCCCGTCGCGGCGGCGGAGTACGTCTCGCTGAAGGCCGCGCGCGGTGGGTTGCTGTGGTTGCGCCGGCCGTTGCTCGGGGTGCTGGGTGACAACCTGGCCACGCCGAACTCGCGGCCGCCGCGCACGGTCCTGGAGCGCTACGACTTCGGCAAGCTGAAGACCGAGGTGCTGGCGGACAGCGCGGAAGCGTTCGCGGTGTCCGGTGACGGCAAGCGGATGGTCATCGAGGACCGCGGTGACCTGCGGGTCGTGCCGTCCGACAGCAAGGCGGACGAGGACTCCGCCGACTGCGTCGAGATCGACCTCTCGCGCGTGCGGGTCGTGGTCGACCCGGCGGCGGAGTGGGCGCAGATGTACGCCGAGAACGGCCGGCTCATGCGCGATCACTTCTGGCGCACCGACATGGGCGGCGTCGACTGGCAGGGCGAGCTGGACCGCTACCGGCCGCTGGTGGCCGAGGTGGGCAGCCACGACGACCTGGTCGACCTGCTGTGGGAGGTGCAGGGCGAGCTCGGTACGTCCCACGCCTACGTCTGGGGCGAGGCGCCGGGCGTGCCCGCGTCCCGTCGTCAGGGCCTGCTGGGCGCGGACCTCGTGCGTTCGGGCTCCGACTGGATCGTCGAGCGCGTGATCCCCGGCGAGACGTCCGACCCGAACGCGCGTTCGCCGCTGGCCGCGCCCGGCGTGGCCGTGCGCGCGGGCGACGCCATCGTGGCCGTTGACGGGCGTCCGGTCGGTCTGGCCGGTCCTGGCGCGTTGTTGGTGGGGACCGCCGGTAAGCCGGTGGAACTGACCGTGCGGCCCGGTGGTGGTGGCGAGCTGCGTCGGGTCGTGGTGGTGCCTCTGGCCGATGAGGAGCCGCTGCGCTACCACGCGTGGGTGGCTGACCGGCGTGCGTTCACGCACCGGTTGTCGGGTGGCCGGGTGGGTTACCTGCACGTGCCGGACATGATGGGCGCCGGCTGGGCGCAGCTGCACCGCGACCTGCGGGTGGAGCTGGCCCGCGAGGCGCTGGTGCTGGACGTGCGCGAGAACGGCGGCGGCCACACCTCCCAGCTGGTGATCGAGAAGCTGGGCCGCAAGATCATCGGCTGGTCGGTGGCCCGCGGGTACACGCAGTCCGAGTCGTACCCGCAGGACGCGCCCCGCGGCCCGGTGGTGGCGGTGGCCGACGAGTTCGCCGGCTCGGACGGCGACATCGTCAACGTGGCCATCAAGGAGCTCGGGATCGGACCCGTCGTCGGCGTCCGGACGTGGGGCGGTGTCATCGGTATCGACATGCTCTACTCGCTCGTCGACGGCACCATGGTCACCCAACCGAGGTACGCGTCGTGGTTCAAGGGCCATGGATGGGCCGTGGAGAACTACGGTGTCGACCCGGACATCGAGGTGGTCATGACACCGTCCGACCGCGTTTCCGGGCGCGACCCGCAGCTGGAGAAGGCCGTTTCGTTGGCCCTGGAAAGCCTTTCATCTTCGCCTGCCGCTCACGCTCCGGAGTTGCCGCCGCTGGCCTGACAACCCCATCGTGTGACTAAAGAACTGTGACGGACTGTTCCGTGTGGACGATCAACCAGACGGAACAGTTGTCACCGTTCGGGGGTGCGTCCAGATGAGTCATCGTGAAGAGCCGCGCAGCGGTCGCGGATGCTTCGGAGCCGTGGTCGTCGTGCCGTTCCTGGCACTCGGCGGCATGTTCGCGTTGATCGCCCTGACGGGCTCTCCCGACGAGGCGCCGCTGGCGGCACCACCGCCCGCCCGCCCCACCTCCCAGTGGTGGACCGAGCCGTTCGAGACCGGGACGTCGCTGGCCACTGTCACCGAGACCGTGGTGGTGGAGGGGGCGGCTCGGGAGGTCCGGGCGGCGCGGCTGGCCACGCAGACTCGGGTCGCCGTGTCCACCGTGACCGAGACCGTTCAGGCCACCGGCACCAAACCCGCCGTCAACGCTCGGAACGAGCCTCCCGGTGACCCCGGCGATCCTGAGCCGACGCAGACCTTGCCGTCCACTTCGGTGGTTTCGACCTCGGTCGTCCCGTCGACGTCCAGCCTGCCGCCCGCGCCGCCTGCCACCTCCGCGCCCGCGCCGGTCACGCAGACTCCGATTCCGTCCACGCCTCGGTCGGAGGAGCCGGTTCCGACGACTCCGGGTGCGCCTGGCAAGCCCGGTGGTCCCGGTAAGCCCGGCGGGCCTGGCAAGCCCGGCAAGCCTGGCGGGCCCGGTAGGTCCGATGAGCCGGGCAAGCCTCCTTGTGATCGGTCCGAGCCCGCGCCCTCGCCGGAAGGGCCTGCTTCGGGTGAGGTTTCCGTCGGGGTGACTCTGGAGTTGCCACTGCCTTCCCCTGCCGGGGTTTCGTCCACGTCCTCCGCGCCCTCGGCAGGGGCCTGAGAGAGGGGGGTTGGGGTCTTCTACCGCCAGGCCCCAACTTCCTTCAGGGCTTTGAGATCGCACAGATTGTTGTGCAGTGCGGGGTTGGGTGTTGCTCCTGTGTCGGTCGCCCCGACTGGCCGGCACTCGTTCTCGGGGTCACCTGGCCCGCGGGGCAGCGGGATCCGCTGCCCCGCTTCTGCGTGTTCTGGGTCTGCGGGTGGTCACCTTGCACCCACCGGGTTCGTGCGGGAAGACGGCTCGGACCTTCGGCCCTCGATCGGGTGCTACTGGGCCGCGCTTGCCCTGGCATAGGCGTCTGCGCCGCTGAAGACGTTCTGGCCGTACTCCACGGAGTTGTTGTAGGCCATCACCGCGGCCCACCAGCCCTGGCCCGTGCCCAGGTCGCGGGACCCGCCCGCGCACAGGTAGCGGGCGGCGGTGAGGGCGGCGTCGTCGATGTTCTGCGGGTCCGCGGGGAGGCCGTCCTCCGCCGCGCGCTTGGCCCAGCGGTTCCAGGTGCCCGGGATGAACTGCATCGGGCCGACCGCGCGGTCCCAGGTCGGGTCGCCGTCCAGGCGGCCGCCGTCGGTGTCCCTGACGGCCCGGACGCCGGGGGAGCCGTCGAGGGGGATGCCGATGATCGGGCGGCTGGGCAGGCCGTTGTCCTGCAGGCGGGTGCCGTTGATGGTGCCGTGGCGGGATTCCACCCGGCCGATGCCGGCCAGGGTGGCCCAGGAGATTCGGCAGGCGGGGGCCTCGCGCTGCATCGCCAGGTCGGCGGCGGCGTAGGCCTGCAGGGCGCGTACCGGGATGTCGGTCTTCGAGGCGACCCTGGTCGCCCACTCGTTCAGCGGGTTCGCGCCTGCCACGGCGGCCGGGCCGGGGGCGGCGGCGCCGGGTTCCACCTCCTGGACGGGGACCAGGAACGGCGGTGGGCCGAGTGGGGCGATGTCTCTGCGGTTCAGCGCGCCCAGGGCCCAGGCGCCCGCGGCCACCACGACGATCAGCAGCAGCACCAGGACGATGCGGCCGATGACGTTGCCGTAGGCGGGGCGGCGGACCTGGGGTTTCACGGGCGGCGGCGGGACCACGCAACCCAGGCTACGGGTTCCTGAGGGGCCCTGACGGGGTCAAGCGTGATGAAACCGGCACTGATGGCGGCTGGACATACAGGTGAGGCTTACCTTAAATAAGGCCGACCTAATTTGTGGAGGGCGTCGAGATGTTGTTCAGCAATGGGCTGATCGGGCTGCGGGAAGGCCTTGAGGCCGCGCTCGTGGTGAGCATCTTGATCGCTTTCCTCGTGAAAACGGACAGAAGGTACGCGCTCAAGTGGGTCTGGGTCGGTGTGGTGACCGCGGTGGCACTGTCCGTGGCCGCCGGGGCGATCATCACCTTCAGCGCTGCCGGAATGAGCTTTGAGCAGCAGGAGGCGTTCGGCGGGACGATGTCGATCATCGCGGTCGCGTTCGTCACCGGAATGATCTTCTGGATGCGCAAGGCGGCCAAGACGATCGCGGCCGAGTTGCGCGGCAAAATGGACGAGGCGCTCAAGGTCGGGCCGTTGGCCATCGTCGTTGTGTCCCTTTTGTCCGTTGGGCGGGAAGGGCTGGAGACGGCCGTCTTCTTCTATTCCAGCGTGCAGGCCGCCGGTGGGGGCACCACCGAGCCGTTGTTCGGGTTCCTGGCGGGGATCGGGCTCGCGGTGGTGATCGCGGCCCTGCTGTACCAGGGCGCGATCCGGTTCGACCTCGGCAAGTTCTTCAGCGTCACCGGTGTGCTGCTCGTGTTCGTGGCGGCCGGGGTGCTCAGCTACGGCATCCACGACCTGCAGGAGGCCGCGATCCTGCCCGGGCTGAACACGCTGGCGTTCGACATCAGCGGCACCGTGCCCGAGGACTCCTGGTACGGGGCGCTGCTCAAGGGGTTTTTCAACTACTCGCAGCGCACGTCCGTGCTGCAGGCCATCGCGTGGGTCTCCTACGTGGGGGTTGTTCTGTCCGTGTTCCTCATCCGGCCGCGCCGTCGCGCCGCCGTGGCCAACTGATCAATGGAGTAGTGACCGTGCGCAAGGCAGTAGTGATTCTCGGTTCGCTCGCGGTGCTGGCGGCGTGCAGCGGCAAACCCGCGAGCAACGCGAGCGGGTCGATCGCTGTCGAGGCGACCGACGACGCGTGCAAGGTGTCCAAGACCGAGGCGAGCACCGGCCCTGTCACGTTCGAGGTGACCAACAAGGGCACCAAGGTGACCGAGTTCTACCTCTACGCGGAGGGCGACCGGATCCTCGGTGAGGTCGAGAACATCGGGCCCGGGCTCAACCGGAAGCTGATCGTCGAGGTCACGGAACCGGGCAAGTTCCAGACCGCGTGCAAGCCCGGCATGAAGGGCGACGGCATCCGCGGCGACTTCACGGTCACCGGCGACAGCAAGAAGTCGAGCGACGGCAACGCGTTGCTCGGTGAGGCGACCAAGAGCTACCAGCGCTACGTCACCTCGCAGGCCGACCAGCTGGGCGCCAAGACGGAGGAGTTCGTCAACGCGGTCAAGGCCAAGAAGGTCGACGACGCCAAGGCGCTCTTCCCGGTCGCGCGCACCTACTGGGAGCGCATCGAGCCCGTCGCGGAGAGCTTCGGCGACCTCGACCCCAAGATCGACGGCCGCGAGGACAAGATCGAGGACGGCCAGGCGTTCACCGGTTTCCACCGCCTGGAGAAGGACCTGTGGGAGTCCGGTCTGCAGGCCGACTCGGACAAGATCGCGGACCAGCTGCTGGCCGACGTCAAGGAGATCGTGGCCAAGGCGAAGACGGTCGAGCTGACGCCGGTGGAGCTGGCCAACGGTGCCAAGGAGCTGCTGGACGAGGTCGCCACCGGCAAGATCACCGGTGAGGAGGACCGCTACTCGCACACCGACCTGTGGGACTTCCGCGCCAACGTCGACGGCTCGCAGGCCGCGATCGCCGCGCTGCGTCCGGCCGTGGAGCAGAAGGACAAGGCGCTCGCGTCCACTCTGGACACCAAGTTCAAGGCGCTCGACGAGGCGCTGGAGAAGCACCGCAAGGGTGACGGCTTCAAGTCCTACAAGGAGCTGTCGCAGGACGAGGTCAAGGCGCTGGCCGAAGCCGTCGACGCACTCGGCGAGCCGGTCAGCAAGGTCGCAGAGGTGGTGTCGGCCAAGTGACGACAGGGGTTCCGCGGCGCAGGCTGCTCGGGTTCGCGGGCGCCGGTGTGGCGCTCGCGGGCGCGGGTGCCGCTGCCGGAGCGTTCGCGACGAGGCAGTCGCCGGAGGTGGAGAACGTCGCCGCGGCGAAGGTGCCGTTCCGCGGTGACGTCCAGGCGGGCATCACCACGCCCGCGCAGGACCACATGCACTTCGTCGCGCTGGACGTGAAGACGACCAGCCGCGACGAGCTGATCGACCTGCTCAAGCAGTGGACTCTGGCCGCGGAGCGGATGACCGCCGGCCAGGAGGCCGCGGAGAACGGCGCGGTCGGCGGCAGCGCCGAGGCACCGCCCAAGGACACCGGCGAGGCGCTCGACCTGCCCGCGTCCGCGCTGACGCTGACGATCGGCTTCGGACCGTCGTTGTTCGACGACCGGTTCGGGCTGAAGGACAAGCGGCCGGAGGCGTTGATCGACCTGCCGCGCTTCCCGCAGGACGACCTGGACCCGTTGCGCTCCAACGGTGACATCTGCATCCAGGCGTGCGCGAACGACCCGCAGGTCGCCGTGCACGCGATCCGCAACCTGGTCAGGATCGGGTTCGGCCGGGTCGCGGTGCGCTGGTCGCAGCTCGGGTTCGGCCGCACGTCGTCGACCTCGCGCTCGCAGGTCACCCCGCGCAACATGTTCGGGTTCAAGGACGGCACCCGCAACATCAAGTCCGAGGACACCGACCTGCTGCGCGACCACGTGTGGGTCACCGAGGGCCCGGAGTGGATCCGCGGCGGCACGTACCTGGTGGCGCGCCGGATCCGGATGCACATCGAGATCTGGGACCGCACCTCGCTCACCGAGCAGGAGCAGATCATCGGCCGCACCAAGGGCGAGGGTGCGCCGCTCGGGCAGCAGAAGGAGTTCGATGAGCCCGACCTGCACGTCCGGGGTGCCGGTGGCGTGCCGCTGATCGGCGAGACCTCGCACATCCGGCTCGCGTCGGCGGAGTCGTTGAACGGCGTCCGGATCCTGCGCCGCGGCTACAACTTCACCGACGGCTCCGACGGGCTCGGGCACCTCGACGCCGGCCTGTTCTTCCTCGGGTTCAGCCGCGACTCGCGCACGCACTACGTGCCGATGCAGCAGGCGCTGTCCACAAAGGACAAGATGATGGAGTACGTGGAGCACACCGGTTCCGCGCACTTCGCCGTGCCGCCGGGGGTGAAGGAGGGCGAGTTCTGGGGGCAGGGCCTGTTCCGCTAGCCGCCCAGGGCCCTTCGGGCTTTGACCTCACCGAGCGCTTCCTGGTACTCGGGTGACGGGTTCATCGCGACCGCCATCCGCAACTGGGCGAGCGCCTCGGTGAGGCGTCCCAGCCGCTGCAGCGTCTTGCCGAGCGCGAACCGCGCGTAGTGGTCGCTCGGGTCGAGGTCGAGGACCTTGCGGAACGCCTCCTCGGCCCGGTTGAGCTGCGCGGACCCGAGATAGGCCCGGCCGGCGAGCAGCTGCACCGACGGCGCCTCCCCGGCCTCGGCCAGCACCTGCTTCAGCTCGCGCAGCGCGTCGAGAGGCCGGCGCTGTGCGAGCAACGCCTCCGCCTTCCGGAACGCCTCGAAGGTGCTGTCCGTCATTCGATCAACGTTACCCACCGCTCGCCGGTTCTTCGACTGCCGTCCGGGCGACAGCACCCTTCGGGGTGGTCGTGCCGAGCCAGCAGGCGCCGAACCCGAGCACCAGCCCGGCCACGACCCCGGCCGTCGGCACCTGTCCGAGCAGCGGCCACGCGATCAACGCCGTCACCGACGGCACCACAGAGGACAGCGTGGTCATCGCGGCCGCACCGCCGTCGCGCACCCCGATGAGGAACAGCGACGCCCCGCCCATCGAGTTCACCAGCACCAGGAACGCGACGGTCAGCCAGAACCGCCGCCAGTCCGTCACCCCGGCGTGCTCGGTCAGTGCGAGCAACCCGACCACCGGCACCGACACGGCGTGCTGCACGGCGTTGCCGCTGCGGAAGTCCGTGTCGCGGCAGAACTTCTGCTGGTGGACCCCGCCCGCGACGAAGCAGAGCATGCCCAGCACGGTGAACACCGCGCCGGACCCGAACGACGCCAGCCGGTCCCACAGCGCCGCGAGCACGGCGGCGACGCCCAGTGCGAGCCCGAGCACCTGCGCGAGTCCAATTCGGACGCGGAACACGCCCGCCGCCACCACGGCCGTGAGCACCGGCGTGCACGAGATGATCAACGCGGTGACCGACGCCGGCACGCCCAGCCGCAGCCCGAGGTACACGCCGGAGAACTGGCCCGCCTGCACCAGCAGGCCCGCCACGCACGTGTGGGCGAGCGGCCGGCCGCGTGGCCAGCTCGCGCTGGTCGTGAGGGCCACCAGCGCCATGAGCGTGGCCGCGAGCGCGAAGCGGATGGTGGTCATCAGGAACGGGGGAGCGACGGCGACGGCGAGCGCGCCCACCGGGTAACCGGAGGCCCAGACCAGCACCGTGCCCACCGCGAAACCGGGTTTGATCCGCACGGCTCAGGACTACCAGCCGGTGCCGTCGCGCACGAGGTCCTGTTCCGCTCTACCGCACGGACGCCATCCGCCGGACCGCCTCCGTGATGATCTCCGGCGAGGTCGCGAGGTTCATCCGCACGAACCCCTTGCCGCCGGTTCCGAACGGGATCCCGGAGTTCAGCGCGACCCGGCCCTGCTGCAGGAAGACCTTGCCGGGGTCGTCGCCGAGGCCGAGCCCGCGGCAGTCCAGCCAGGCGAGGTACGTGCCCTGGCCGGGCGTCCAGCGCACCTCGGGGAGGTGCGCGGCCAGCAGGTCGGCGAGCAGCCGCCGGTTCTCGTCCAGCCCGGCGAGCAGCGCGTCCAGCCAGTCGCCGCCGTGCCGCAGCGCCGCCGTGTGGGCGAGGATCCCGACGTGGCTCGGCCCGTGGCTCACCTCCTCCGGCAGCCGCTTCAGGTCCTCCGCGGCCGCCGGTCCGGCGATCGCCAGCGCGGCCTTGAGCCCGGCCAGGTTCCAGGCCTTGGAGGCCGACATCAACGACAGCCCGTCGGGCGCGACGCTGAGGTACGGCACGAACTTCGCGGTCGTGATCGGTGCGTGGATCTCGTCGGCGACCACGCGCACGCCGTGCTCACGCGCCAGCCGTGCGACCTCCGCGAGCTCGGCCTCGGTGTGCACGGTGCCGGTCGGGTTGTGCGGGCTGCACAGCAGGTACACCGCACCCCTTCCGGCCCTGGTGAACGCGTCCCGCAGCGCGGTGAAGTCGATCCGGTGGGCCTCGCCCAGCGGCGCCTCCACCACGGTGCGGCCCAGCGACTCGACGAACTGGAAGAACGGCGGGTAGACCGGGCAGTTGACCACCACGGGCGCGTCCCGGTGCGAGACGAGCCGGAGCATCTCGACGACGCCCAGCATCACGTCCGGCACGATCGCGGTGTGCTCGACGGCCGGTGCCCAGCCCCAGCGGCCTTTCGCGAACTCGGCCAGCGCTTCGGCGTAAGCGGTCCCGCAGGGGTAACCCGTGTCGCCCAGTGCCACGGCGTCGGTGATCGCGCGGGCGACGGGTTCGGCCAGCAGGACGTCCATCTCGGCCACCCACACGGGCAGCACGTCCGCGGGGTAGTGCCGCCACTTCACGCTGGTGCGTTGCCTCAGCTGGTCCAGGGAGAGCTGACGTAACGGGTTCATGCAGCAAAAGCTAGGGGAACCCGGCGGCAAGGTGTTTGCGTTGTTTGCGCATGGACGCCGTGGACCGCAAAATTCTTGCCGAACTGCAGCGCGACGGCCGGATCACCGTCACCGACCTGGCCCAGCGGGTGCAGCTCAGCATCTCGCGCTGCCAGCGGCGCCTGCGCGAGCTGGAACGCGACGGGGTCATCCGCGGCTACCGCGCGGTGGTGGACGCCGCCGCGGTCGGGTTCGGCTTCGAGGCGCTGGTCTTCGCCAAGCTCCGGCTGGACACCATGGCCGACTTCGACCGCGCGCTGGCAGACGTGCCGAACGTCGTGGAGGCGCAACGGCTGTTCGGCAGCCCCGACTACCTGCTGCGCGTGGTCACCGCGGATCTCGCCTCCTACCAGCGACTTTACGAGGAGACGCTGGCGAAGCTGCCGGGTGTGCGCGGGCTGACGTCGACCATCGTGATGAAGCAGGTGATCGAGCCGCGGCCGTTGCCCACCACTCCCTGACGTCGGGGGAAGCGGGGAATGCGCGCGAGCGTTGTGCTGTTGCATGAGCCTGCGCTTCTCACTGATGGGTCCGGTACGAGCCTGGCGAGACGACGAGGAGATCGACCTGGGGCCGCGCCAGCAGCGGGCGGTCCTGGCCGCGTTGCTGCTGAACAACGGCATCCGGCTGAGCAACGACCAGCTCATCGGCATGGTCTGGGACGACCCGACGCCGAGCGCGGTCATGGCGTTGCGGACGTACATGTACAAGATCCGCAAGACGCTCCCCGAGCTGAACCTGAAGTCGAGGGACGGCGGCTACACCGTGCGCGCGGAGATCGTCGAGGACTGCGGCGGCGAACCCTTGGAGGGCCTCCAAGGTGCCTACTTCGACGCGCAACGGGTGCGGCTGCGCGACTACCGCCTCAAGGCGCGCGAGGACTGCCTCGAACGCGAGCTCGACGTGCTGGAACTGCAGAAGCACGTCGCCGCCTTCCCGCTCAGGGAACGACCTCGTGCCCTGCTGATGCGCGCGCTCTACCTGGAGGGCAGGCAGGGCGAGGCGTTGGACCACTTCCACCAGGCGCGCGCACTGCTGAACGAGGAGCTCGGCCTCGAACCGGGCCCGGAGCTGCGCGAGATCCACGCGCAGATCCTCAAGGGTGAGATCAACCGGCCCCGCCGCCCGGAACAGCTGCCGCCCGACCTCGCCGACTTCGCCGGGCGCGCGCAGGAGATCGCGCAGGCCCTCCGGACGTTGCCGGGCACGATCGGCATCACCGGCATGAACGGCAGCGGCAAGACAGCCCTGGCCACGCGGATCGGGCACCTCGTCAAGAACCGCTTCGCGGACGGCCAGATCTTCGTGCGCGGCAAGGACGTCGCCGGTGAGCTGTTGCGCGCGGTCGGCGTGGAGAACCCGAACGGCGACAAGGCCGCGCTGTGGCGGGAGAAAGCGCGCGGCAAGCGGTTCCTGATCGTCGTGGACGACGTGCAGGACGCGGCCTCGGTCCGCGACCTCGCCTCGCCCGGCTCGGCCATGATCCTCACGAGCGTCCGGCGGCTGAACGAGCTGCCCGGCGTGACCTGGTTGAAGATCGCGGGGCTCAGTCCCGCCGAGGCGCGGGAGTTCTTCCGCGGCTTCCTGCACCCCGCCCGGATCGACGCCGAGCCGGAGCAGGCGGACGAGGTGCTCAGCCGCATGTCGTACCTGCCGAACGCCATCCGCGTGATCGGCGGCAAGCTCTCCGCCCGTCCGAACTGGACGCTCGCGATGCTGATCGCCCAGATGGACCGGGAGACGAAGATCGGCAACACCGTCCCGTCCGACTGCCGGGCCGTGCTGGCCCCGCTGGTCAGGGCGGAGGAGCAGCTCACCGACGAGGAACGGCACCTGCTGCAGTGCTTCGCCCGGCAGGACGCCGAGGTGATCGACGTGTGCGCGGCGGCGAAGATGGCGGGCGTCGAGCCGGGCGCGATCGAGTACGTGCTGGAGTCGCTCGCCGACGTGCACCTGATCGAGCCGCTGGTGCTCGGCCGGTACCGGCTGCCGCGGCTCGTGCGGATCTACTTCGGCTGGCGCACGCCCGTGCTGACCAGCTGATTCATTTCTCGTTCACGGCCTGACGAGCAACCACCGGAACCGTCAGCGCCATGGAACTCAAGGGACAACGGGCACTCGTCACCGGCGCGACGTCCGGCATCGGCAGGGCGGTGGCGGTGCGGCTCGCCGAGGCGGGCGCGACCGTCTTCACCACGGGACGCCGGGCCGGTTTCGGCGACACCCACCACGTCGTCGCCGACCTCGGCGACCTCGCCGACGTGCGCAGGCTCGCGGACGAGGTCGGCGAGATCGACGTGCTGGTCAACAACGCGGGCATCTTCCCGTTCGGGCCGACGGTCGAGCAGGACGTCGAGACCTACGAGCGGGTCTTCGACGTGAACGTGCGCGGGGCGTACTTCCTCACCGCCGCGCTGGTGCCGAAGATGATCGCGAGAGGTGGCGGCAGCATCGTCAACATCTCGTCGGTCACGGCTCGCACCGGCACACCGATCATGTCCGTCTACGGTGCGTCGAAGGCCGCGCTGGACTCCTTGACGCTGAGCTGGGCGGTGGAGTTCGGTGGCCACGGCATCCGCGTCAACTCCGTGGCACCCGGCCTCACCCGCACCGAGAAGGTCCAGGAGAACCTCGGCGACGCCATCGAGCACATCGCGGCGCCGACGCCGCTGCGCCGCGCGGGCGAGCCGGAGGAGATCGCGGAGGCCGTGCTGTTCCTGGCCTCGCCGAGGTCGAGCTTCCTCACCGGCTCGATCGTGACCGCGGACGGCGGCGCGATCGCGACCTGACCTGCGCATATATCCGGAATTTATGTCGAAATGATCCGGCGTCGGCAGATTCGTAGACATGTCAACCAAGGAGCTTGAAGGCAAGAAGGCACTCGTCACCGGCGCCACGTCGGGCATCGGCCGCGCGATCGCGGTCAAGCTCGCCCAGGCGGGTGCCACCGTCTACCTCACGGGGCGCAGGGCCGAGCTCGGCAAGGAGACCGTCGAGCTGATCGAGCAGGCCGGCGGCACCGGCCACTTCATCGTGTCGGACGTCGCGAACCTCGACGACGTGCGCAGGCTCGCGGACGAGGTCGGTGAGGTCGACGTGCTCGTGAACAACGCGGGCATCTTCCCGTTCGCGCCGACCCCGGAGCAGTCGGTCGAGACCTACGAGCAGGTCTTCGACGTCAACGTCCGCGGCACCTACTTCCTCACGGCGGCACTCGCGCCGGCGATGGTCGCTAAGAAGAAGGGATCGATCGTCAACGTCTCGTCGGTGGCCGGGCAGGTCGGCACGCCGGTCGGTTCCGTCTACAACGCCTCCAAGGCGGCGATGGACGCGCTGACCCGCTCGTGGGCGGTGGAGTTCGGTGCGGCGGGCGTGCGCGCCAACTCCGTGGCGCCGGGCCCGATCGCCACCGAGATGGCGGTCACGAGCGTGGGCGAGATGTTCGACCAGATCACTGGTGCCGTGCCGCTCGGCCGCGCGGGTGAGCCGGAGGAGATCGCGGAGGCCGTGCTGTTCCTGGCCTCCGACCGGTCCAGCTACATCACCGGCGCGGTGCTCACCGCCGACGGCGGCTACGTCGCGACCTGAGCCAGCAGCGGGGAGAGCGACGAGGGCGACTCGACGTGCACGTTGTGGCCCGCGCCGGGGAAGATCACCGGCTCGGGCACCAGCTCCTCCAGGTGCTCCCGGGGGCACATCGGGTCGTTCTCGCCCGCCGCCAGCACGACCTGGGCCTTCGACGCCATGATCAGGCCGGGCAGGTCCGGCCGGCCGACGCCGAAGGCCCTCAGGTCGAGCCCGGGCGCCCAGCCACCGTCCACTTCGGACACGCCATGGCGCAGCGGTACGCCCGCCATCTTCGACGCCCGCTCGACGGCTTCGGCCTCGGTGGCGAAGACCTTGGCGGGCTTGGCCGCGAGGGCCTGTGCCTTCGCCAGCTCCTCGTCGGTCCACCGCACCTTGATCCCGACGCCGACGCACGTGGTCACGTCGACGCCGAACCACCCGCTCGCCAGCGCGAGCCCGACGACACCGCCCAGCGAGTGCCCGACGACGGTCACCGGTCGGTCTGGGACCAACTCGGCGACCGCCGCCGCGAACGAGCCGAACGAGTAGCGCTCGATCGGTCCGCTTCGACCGTGACCGGGCAGATCCGGCACGAGCCAGCTGCCGTGCCACTCGGTCACGACGTCCTGCCACACCTCGCCCGTCGCGCCCAGGCCGTGCAGCAGCACCAGCAGCGGTCCGTCTCCACCACGTTCGACATGAAGCACGCGGACCAGACTAGTGACCGGTCAGTTCCGCGTGTAGATGAAACCGATCTTGTCCACCTCGGCGTCGGCACGACCGGTGAAGCCGGAGATCCCCCAGCCGGCCGGTGCGGTGCGGGTGACGCAGTCCGAGGTGGTGCTGCCGCCGGCGAGGGTGCGGCCCAGGTTGGTGGTGAACTTCGCGTAGAACACCCGTGTGTGGTTGTTCTTGCTGCCCTGGCAGAGGTATGCGCTGTTCACGTATTCGTTGCTGCCCAAGGTGAGTGACGAGTAGGAACCGCCCTCACCGCCGTGCGACAGCCTCGTTCCGTTGTTGAGCGTCACGCCCATTTGGTCGACACGGGCGTCGCTCCGCAGCGAGATCTCGGTGGCCTTGGCGCCCGGCGCGACGCGGTCGACGTCGTTGAAGTAGTTGCCGTGCGGGCCGCCGTACTGCTCGCTGAACTGGTACGCCGGGTTGGTGGACCAGCTGAACCCGACGGCCAGCGGGAAGTGGTCGGACAGCATCTTGCCGGTGCCGTCCTGCAGGAAGTCGGTGTGCTTGTTGGCGTACGAGGTCGCGGTGAGCGTGACGGCCCGGCTGCCGCGGTACCAGTACTTGTCGACGACCTCGCAGTCGGTGGTGGGGTTCGCCTCGTTGCACATCAGGGCGTTGCTGCCCTCCGCCGGGGCGTTGCCGCCGCGGACGAGCTGCACCCACGGGTCGGTCAAACCGTTGGCAGCGGCGAAGTTGCGGATCGTCGTGCCGTCGGTGTTGCGGGTGTAGCGGGTGTTGGTGTCACCCATGACCACCACCGCGTTGCCGGCCGAGTGGCTCTGGATGAACGCGCTGAGCTGGGCGAAGTTGGACGCCCGCGCCTTCAGGTCACCGCTGGAGTCGCCCGCGTCGGCGTGCAGGTTGTAGAAGTCGACGTACACGCCTTCGGTCAGCCGCGTCCGCATGAACGTGAAGCCCTTGGGCGTCAGGCAGTCGCCGCTGTCGATGTAGCAGTCGTTCCACTTGACCCGTTCGAAGTCGTCCTGGTCGAACGGCTTGTGGGACAACGTGTTGAGCCCGCTGCCCACCGGGACGCCGCCGCTGGTCGCCGTGCGGTACTCGTGGTTGTTCTCGGCGTACAGGTAGGCGTGGTAGTTGAAGTCCTCCTGCACGTGGACGATGTCGTACGGTCCGATCCGCTGGCCGATCGCCGTGGTCGCGGGCACGCGGGGAGTCGGCGCGCTCGACAGCGACTCCGGCAGTCCCGCGACGTTGTACGTCATGGCAGTGAACGTGCCCGACTCCGCCGCGAAGGCGGTGGGCGTTGTCGGGAGTACCGCGATGGTGGCCGAGGCGAGTGTCGCCGTTACCGCGCCAACCAGTGCTCGTCGCATGAGGAGCCCTTCTTCGTGCCGCTGCTGGCGAGAATGTAGGGCTCACCGCGCGTCTGGGGAATGGATAGTGAATGAATTTCGCGTTCATGGGTCTGAACTGGTCGGGTGGAGTAGGCCGAACGGCGGCCATCGCCTGCGGCCGACGTCGTCTGGCACGATTCAGTAGGCAGGCGCGGTCGGCGTGACGTGGTCCGACGGTGTCGGGCCCTTGCCTGTCAGTGGGTCCAAGTAGGCTCGTCGCGAGACGAGACGCAGGAGAAACAGGGAGCGCAAGTGGCGGTCATCGAGCAGGTCGGAGCACGCGAGATCCTGGACTCGCGCGGCAACCCCACCGTCGAGGTCGAGGTGGCGCTGGACGACGGCACGCTGGAGCGCGCGGCCGTTCCGTCGGGCGCGTCGACCGGTGAGCACGAGGCGGTGGAGCTGCGGGACGGCGACGCCAAGCGGTACCTGGGCAAGGGCGTCGAGCGCGCGGTCACCGCGGTGCTGGACGAGATCGGGCCCGAGCTGGTCGGCATCGAGGCCGTCGAGCAGCGCGTCGTGGACCAGAAGCTCGTGGACCTGGACGGCACGCCGGACAAGTCCCGCCTGGGCGCGAACGCGATCCTCGGTGTGTCGCTGGCCGTCGCGAAGGCCGCGGCCACGTCGTCCGGCCTGGAGCTGTTCCGCTACGTCGGCGGCCCGAACGCGCACGTGCTGCCGGTGCCGATGCTGAACATCCTCAACGGTGGCGCGCACGCCGACACCGACGTGGACATCCAGGAGTTCATGATCGCGCCGATCGGCGCGGAGACGTTCCGCGAGGGTCTGCGCTGGGGCGCGGAGGTCTACCACGCGCTCAAGTCCGTGCTGAAGAGCAAGGGTCTCGCCACCGGCCTGGGTGACGAGGGCGGCTTCGCGCCGTCGCTGTCCAGCAACCGCGACGCGCTCGACCTGATCCTCGAGGCCATCGAGAAGGCGGGCTACCGCGCCGGCCGCGACGTCGCGCTCGCGCTCGACGTGGCCGCGACCGAGTTCTTCTCCGACGGCGCCTACACGTTCGAGAAGTCGAAGCGCTCGGCCGAGCAGATGATCGGCTACTACTCCGAGCTGGTCCGCGACTACCCGCTGGTGTCCATCGAGGACCCGCTGTCCGAGGACGACTGGGACGGCTGGGTGCAGATGACCGCGGAGCTGGGCGAGAAGGTCCAGATCGTGGGCGACGACCTGTTCGTCACGAACCCGGAGCGCCTGGAGGAGGGCATCTCCCGCCGCGCCGCCAACGCGCTGCTGGTGAAGGTCAACCAGATCGGCACGCTGTCCGAGACGCTCGACGCGGTGTCGCTCGCGACGTCGTACGGCTACAAGTCGATGATGTCGCACCGTTCCGGCGAGACCGAGGACACCACCATCGCCGACCTCGCCGTCGCGACCGGTGCCGGCCAGATCAAGACCGGCGCCCCGGCGCGTGGTGAGCGCACCGCGAAGTACAACCAGCTGCTGCGCATCGAGGAGTCGCTCGGTGACGCGGCGCGCTACGCCGGTGAGCTCGCGTTCCCGCGTTACACGCCGGAGAGCTGAGAAACTTCCGGTATGGCCGAGCGCGCGCGTCGTCCCCGCCGCCCCCGCGAAGAGCGGGAGGCGCGGCCCGCGCGCGCTCGGAAGCCACCGCGTCCCAAGGCGCCCACGCGGCGCAGTGAAGGCACGGGTGGCGCGTTCGGCATGACCGGTACGCGGCGGGCCGCGATGTTCGCGATGGTGCTGTGCGCACTGGCGTTGAGCATCGCGGTCCCGCTGCGGACCTACCTCTCGCAACGCGACGAGCTGCGCGACGTGGGAGCCGAGCAGCAGAAGCTGCGCGAGACGGTCGCCGCGCTGGAACAGCGCAAGGCGCAGCTGCAGGACCCGGCGTACGTGGAGATCGAGGCGCGCAAGCGGTTGCACTGGGTGCGACCGGGCGAGACGCCGTACATCGTGCAACTGCCGGGTGACGAGAGCCGCAACACTGAATCGGAGAGGCCGTCGGGCAAGCCCGCGGCACAAGGGTCTTGGTACGAGGAACTGTGGGAATCGGTGACGCACAAGTAAGTGCTGCTGACCTGGAAACGGTCGCTCAGCAGCTCGGCCGCACGCCGCGCGGGACACGTGCGATCGCCTCGCGGTGCCCCAGCGGGCACCCGAACGTCGTCCAGACGAACCCGCGGCTGCCCGACGGGACACCGTTCCCGACGCTCTACTACCTGACCTGCCCGAAGCTGAACTCGCTGGTCAGCACGCTGGAGGGCGGCGGGCTGATGAAGGAGCAGACCGAGCGGCTGGAGACCGACCCGGAGCTCGCCGCGGCCTACCTGCGCGCGCACGAGTCGTACCTCGCGGAGAGGGACGCCATCGAGTCGTTGGGCACCCAGGTCACCGCGGGCGGCATGCCGGGCAGAGTCAAGTGCCTTCACGTGCACGTCGCTCATGCCCTCGCGAAGGGTCCCGGGGTCAATCCCATGGGGGACGAGGCTCTGGCAATCTTGACCGAGCAGGAACTGTGGCCGACAGGTGACTGTTCGGTCGGTTAACGGTCAAAGGAACCGAACAGACGCTTCACTCCGTCTTGGGTACACCTAGGCTTCGGAGTCGGGCAGGGTGGAAGTACTGGGGGCGTTCGCCGTAACTGCAGGACGGCGAGCCGCGATGACGCACGAGAGGTGAGTATTCGTGGCAATGGCCAAGCTGCGCGGTCCGTCGGTGCTGAGCCCTAGGCAAAAGGGCTTCGCCGTGGCCGCGCTGGCTGCGATGCTCGCGCCCACCATGATCGTCGGCACCAAGCTGGTCGACTGGGTCAACCTCTCGAAGCACAACAACATCGCCGTCAGCCTCGGCCCCGCCGACGTCTACAACGCCCTGAAGCGCGACCCGTCCGAACTCGGCGCGTCCGGCCGCTTGCCGCTCTCCGACGAGCTGAGCGCGGCCCTGCTCGCCGACCTCGAGGACGGCAAGGTCGACGAGAACCTCGACCACGACCCCGGCAGCACGATCGACGACTTCCCCGGCAGCTACGACATCCCCGGCGTCGTGTTCGAGGCCTACCTCCGCGCCGAGGACAAGATGGCCGAGCTGGTCCCCGGCTGCAAGCTCGACTGGGCGCTGCTCGCCGGGATCGGCAAGATCGAGTCCAACCACGCGAACAACGGCCGCGTGAACGCCGTCGGCGACGCCACCCCCAAGATCCTCGGCCCGGTCCTGAACGGCTCGCCCGGCGTGGCCGCCATCCGCGACACCGACGGCGGCCGCCTCGACGGCGACACCGCCTGGGACCGCGCGGTCGGCCCGATGCAGTTCATCCCCGCCACGTGGGCGACCTTCGGCGCGGACGGCAACGAGGACGGCAACGTCAACCCGAACAACGTCTACGACGCCGCCCTCGGCGCCGGCCGCTACCTCTGCGCCGCCGGCGGCGACATGACCAAGCAGGAAGACCGCGCCAAGGCCGTCTTCCGCTACAACAACTCCACGACGTACGTCCAGACGGTCCTCAAGTGGGCCAAGGAGTACAGCGAGAACGTCAACGCCCTGCCATCGCTGCCCGACACCGGCAACAACGTGCAGAACCCGACGCCGAACAACCCGGGCAACAACCCCGGCAACAACCCAGGCGGCAACCCCGGCTCGTCGACCCCGCCGTCGTCCACGACCACGACGACCACCCCACCGACGCCGAACTGCCCGACGCCGACCTCCACCACGACGTCCACGTCCTCCTCGGCACCGTCGTCCCCGTCCACGTCGTGCCCGCCGTCCTCCTCGGAGCCCCCGTCCTCGTCGACGACTACCACCACCACGACAACGACCACCGCGCCGTCGAACCCGCCGCAGCAGTCGTCCGACACCACCCACTCCACCTCGGCCACCGCGCCCTCCTCCGCGTCCTCCTCCGCGACCGAGAAGTCGACGACGGGCGGCAGCAGCTCCGCGCAGTCGACGACGACGCACAGCCTGGTAACGAGCACGCCCAGCTAGCCCGGCGTGTCGCGTTGGACCATTTCCAAGTCGTACTTCGTTCGGGGCGATTCGGGCAGAAACGTTGGAGCGCAGAGGAGTTCGTCTCCTAGCTTCCTTTCCATGCCGAAGCGCAACTCAAGCGTGGTGGGCCGGGAGTTCGGCAACGGCGTCCGGTACGCGATCGAGCAGTCGGGCCTGACCCAGCGCAAACTCGCCGAACTGCTCGACTGGCAAGAGGCCAAGATCTCCGACCTCGTGCAGGGCAAGGGCGGCGTCGACGAGGTGGACCTGGTGCGACTGCTCTCGTACTGCCGCGTGCCCGCCGCCGAGGTCGAGCGCCTGGTCGCCTTCTTCCGAGAGTCCCGGGAGAAGGGCTGGCTGCTGTTCCCCGAGGACGGGGTACCAGACCAAGTGCACTCGCTGATCAGCCAGGAACGCCTCGCCAGCAAGATCACCGTGTGGTCGATGAACCTCGTCCCAGGCCACCTCCAGATCGCCGGGTACATCCGTGCAGCCAGCGAGAAGTCAGCCAAGATCCAGCCCGCCGACATCGACGCGTTGATCCGGGCGAAGCTCGACCGGCAGGCGATCTTGAAGCCCGGCCGCGAGTTCGTCTTCTACGTGCACGAGCAGGCACTCCGATTGCCGGTCGGCGGTCCGGAGGTCATGCGGTCGCAGTTGAACCACATCATGGTGATGCTGGTGCGCAGGTACATCTCGTTCCGGATCGTGCCGATCGCCATCGGTGCGCACGCGGGCATGTCCGGCTCGTTCACCCAACTCAGCTACGAGAAGTTCGAGCCGGTGGTCTTCATCGAGAGCCAGAACTCCGGGCTCTTCTTGGAGGACAAACAGTCGCTGGCCAGCTACGCCGAAGTGTTGAAGCGGTTGGATCAGGACGCCTTGGATGCGGAAGAATCGAGGAGGCTGATCACCACCTTGCTCTCCTGAGGAGGCGTACCGCATGTCGACGTGGCGCAAGAGCAGCTACAGCCCTGAGGCGAGTGACTGTGTCGAGATCGGCCACGGCATCGGCATCCGCGACAGCAAGGCCCCCACCACCCACCTCCCCGTCGCTCCCGAATCGTGGGACGCGTTCCTCCGTTCTGTGAAGGAGTGAACAGCGGGTTCGGTCCGCTGCGAAGTTCCCTCAACTGACGTATTCCTTTTCCTGATGGACTCGTCCATGCTGCTCCAGCACGGGTCGGGGAACCAGTGATCAGGCTGCCGGTGGGGATCGGCAGTGGGGGGATAGATGCTCAACGCCAGAGGGCGGGGCTTTGCCCTGCCCGCATTCAGTGCTGCCCTCGTTCTGGCAGCCACATTCAACGGCTCGGTCGCCACGGCGTCCGCCGCCGCGCCGGACGAGGCCGCGGACGCCGCAAGCGCGGCGAAGATCGCCAAGCAGAGCGGCAAGTCCGTCACCATCGGGTCGCAGACGACCGAGACGTCCGAGGTGAAGGCGAACCCGGACGGGTCCAGGACGCTGATCGCCTACACGCACCCGGTGCGGGTCAAGCAGAACGGCGCGTGGGCGGCGGTCGACCTGGCCCTCGTCCGCCAGGCCGACGGTTCGCTGGCGCCCAAGGCGGCGCCGGTGACCATGTCGTTCACCTCGGGTGGTCCAGGCTCCGCGGCGGGCCCGATCGCGAAGCTCGCCAAGGGCGAGGCCGAGGTGGGCTTCGGCTGGGACAGCGATCTACCACCGGCCCGGATCTCCGGCAACACCGCGACCTACCCGGACGTCCTGCCCGGCGTGGACCTGGAGGTCCAGGCGGCACTGACCGGCTTCGCGCAGAACCTCGTGGTCAAGACCGCCGAGGCAGCGAAGAACCCGAAGCTGGCAAAGATCAGCTTCAAGTCGCACACCAAGAACACCACGATCGGCAAGGCTCCCGCGCCGAGCGCCAAGGCGAGGGCGGCGGCAGAACCGAGCACGGATGGTCTGGTGGTGACCGGACCCGACGGCAAGCCGGTGTTCAGCGGCGACGCATCTCGCATGTGGGACTCGTCCGCCTCGGCACGCCGGGCCGTCATGGGCGTCGAGGTCGGTGCGGACACCGTTTCCATCACGCCCGACCAGACCTTCCTCTCCGATCGAAACACGACCTTTCCGGTGCGGCTCGATCCGGACTACTACTGCACCACGTGTTGGAAGACGCATCACGCGGTGGTGCAGTCACCATGGCCCAAGGCCACCAACTTCGACGTGACCAGTGGCGATCTCAACGATCTGAAGGCCGGCTATTTGAACGGGCCCGAGCTGGGCTCCAGCGAAGCGGGCGTCTCGCGCAGCTACTTCCAGATGGCCACCAACGACATCATCGGGAAGAGGATCTCCTCGGCGACGCTGCACGCCAAGGTGACCAGGTCCTACTCCTGTGCGCCGACGCCGACGGAGCTGTGGCTGACCAACTGGATCGACCAGAGCACCACCTGGAACAACCAGCCCTCGTGGACTCGCGTGCTCTCCGAGAACAACGTCCACAACCACCCGACGAAATGCGCCACGGACGGCGGTGCGGACTTCGACGCGACGTCTGCCGCCGTCGACGCCGCGAACGGCGGATGGGGCACCACGACGTTCATGTTCAAGGCCAAGAACGAGGCGTCGCTCGACGCCTCGTGGCGGCGGTTCGACCTCAATCCGTACCTCGAGGTGAAGTACAACTCGCCCCCGGAACCACCGCGCGACCACGGCATCGAGGGCTGGGGCCCCAACGCGGCCGATGCGTTGCCGTGCCGGGCCGGCAGCACTCGCCCAGAGGTGGCAACCAGCACGCCGAGGTTGCGAGCGCGGGTGGTGGATCCAGATGGCGGAATCCTGAGCCAGGTGGGCTTCGCCGTACATCGGGGTCCTGCCGGCAACAGCACCTGGATCGCGGAGCTCGTCGCGACGAACGTGCCGTCCGGCTCGTTCGCCGAGGTGACCTTGCCGCCGAACTTGGTGACGGGGAGCGGCATCTACAACTGGTCGGTCTACGCGAGCGACGGCAGCCTCATCTCTCCCTGGGCAGGCAACTGCGAGTTCACCGTCGACTCGGTGCCACCGAACACGCCGGCCGTGTCATCCACCGATTACCCGACGACGGGGGTCAACGGCAGCGTCGGACACACTGGGACGTTCACCTTCTCTCCTAACGGCAACACCGGTCTCAACGGCACGATGGACGTCGTCGCCTATGGCTGGTCGCTCAACACGGACACTTTCGAAAACCGAGTGGACGTGACCGGCGCGGACGGTGTGATGGCCGTGCCGATCACACCGACCCAGGGCGGCAGCAACGTGCTGTACGTCCAGGCCTACGACAAGGCCAACAACCGAGCGTCGGCGGCGCGGACTTACGTGTTCAACGTCGCTGACCCGTCTGGGCCTGTGGCCGCGTGGAGCTTTGACGAGACAGGCGGAACGACCGCAGCCGATACCTCCGGCAAGGGGCATCCGCTGTCGCTGAACGGCGCGACCTTCGGATCCGGCTACGCGAAGAACGGCCAGGTGAACAGCACCAGCTCGTTCTCCTCCACCTCGTCCGCAATGGTCGACAACTCGCGCGCGTTCTCAGTGTCCGCCTGGGCAAAGCTCGACAAGGCCGACTCCGACTACACGGTCGCGAGCCAGGACGGCAGCCGCGTAAGCGCCTTCTCGCTGAAGTACTCCAAGGACGTGGACCGCTGGTCGTTCAGCGCGACGACGGCCGACCAGGACTCGCCGGGCCTGATCCGTGCTTCCTCGGCGGTTTCGCCGCAGCTCGGTGTGTGGACACACCTGCTCGGCACGTATGAGCCGAACTTGCACAAGATGTTGTTGTACGTCAACGGAAAGCTCGAAGGATCTGCTGACGCGGCATCGTTGTGGAAGGCCACCGGCCCGTTCGTCGTGGGCGCTGCGAAGCGGAGCGGCACGCGCGTCGAACAGTTGCCCGGCACCATCGACCACGTTCAGGTGTGGGACCGCGCCCTGAGCGCGGCCGAGGCGGCAAGCCAGAACAACTTCGCGGTGCTGCGCGCTCGCTACAACCTCGACGAGCGAATCGGTACCACGACCAAGGACGAGGTGTCGGGCCAGAACGGCACGCTCTCCGGCGGGGTCGCATGGGCGGGCACGCCAGCTGACCCGCTTGATCCCAACCAGATCCTGACCAGCAAGGACAAGTGGCTGAACTTCGACTCGTCGGGGACCGGTGAAGTGGCAGGCCAGCATCCGCAGAACCTGCGCACCGATCGGTCGTACACGGTGTCCGCCTGGGTGCGGCACGCCGGGCTCGACAACGCCTCACGGGCGGCTGTCGGGATGGGGGACGCCTCGTACTCGCCGTTCCTGCTCGGGTATCGGGCGGAGACCGGGAAGTGGGGTTTCCTGCTGACGAAGACCCCAACCGGTGATGGCTACTACGCGCTCTCGGACCAGCCCGCAGAGGCGAACCAGTGGGTGCATCTTGCCGCGACGTTCGACGCGACCACCGGGACGATCAAGTTGTATGTCAACGGCGTCATGCAGAACACCTTCGCCAGCGGGACCACGACGGGCACCGGCCTCCAGACCTTCAACGGCACCGGTGACTTCTGGGTGGGACGCGGTATCTGGGGTGGACAACGCTCGGATGAGTGGAAGGGCGACATCGACGACGCCCGCATCTACTCGGGCGTGGTGACCGCCGGATCGATCGCTGACATGCGTCTGGCAACCCTGCACTCCTGACGAATTCTGAGGATCTTGCTATGAGAAGAAGAACGAAGCTGACGGCGCTCAGCGTCGTTTTGACGTTGCTGGTGTCGTCAGGCCAGGACGCGCTGGCCGCCGCACCCAACCAGCACGGGTGGAAGCTTCCTGAGCTCCAGGAGGACAAGTCGGTCGCGACGACCGACGTCCCCCGGCTACGCGGTAGGCCGGTGGATCAGGCGGCGAAAGCCGCTGTGACGAAACCGGATTCCGTCTCGTGGCCGGGGGAGTCGCAGACCGAGGTCGAGGTCCGCGGCGGTGCCGCGGCCAAGGCCGGTCTGGTTTCGTTGCAAAGCACGGAAAACGTCGCTGCGCAGCCGACGAAGGTGCGGGTGAACGTCAAGGGTCAGGACGCGGCCAAGAAGCTGGGCCTCAACGGCGTCGTGCTGACCGTGGCGGATGCGGGTGGTGCGGCGAACTCGCCGGTGAAGGTCGACGTCAACTACCAGTCGTTCGCATCGGCGTTCGGTGGTGACTACGCCTCTCGTTTGCGGTTGGTGTCGTTGCCGGCGTGTTCTCTGTCCACTCCGGACAAGCCTGAGTGTCGGCGGATGACGCCGGTTCCTGGCGCGAAGAACGATCGCAGGGCGGGCAAGGTCTCTGCGGACGTCACGCCGGATGCCTCGGCTTCGTCGACGTCGGCACAGCGCGCTGCCACGACTCCGACCGTGCTGGCAGTGGCTGCGGCGCCGTCTGGTGGCAACGGTACGTTCACCGCGACGTCGTTGGCTCCTGCGGGCTCGTGGAATGTCGGCGGGTCGTCCGGTGACTTCACCTACGGCTACCCGCTTCGCGTGCCGCCGGCGATCAGCGGTGCCGCACCGAAGATCTCGCTGGGGTACTCGTCGCAGAGCGTGGACGGCAGGACGTCGTCGACGAACAACCAGGCGTCGATCGTCGGTGACGGCTGGGACGTCTCACCGGGCGGCTTCATCGAACGCCAGTTCAAACCGTGCGGTCTCGATCTGGGCGGCAACAACGGCCAGACCAAGACGGGCGACCAGTGCTGGGCCGGCGACAACATCTCGATCAGCCTGGTCGGCGTGTCCGGCCAGTTGATCAAGAACAAGGACCTGGTCGACGGCAAGGAGGTCTGGCGCGCGAAGAACGACGACGGTGCGCGCATCGAGCATCTCTTCGGCGCCGTGAACGGTGACAACGACGGTGAGCACTGGAAGGTCACCACCACCGACGGCACCCAGTACTTCCTCGGTCTCAACAGGTTGCCGGGCTGGACATCGGGCAAGCCGGAGACGCAGTCCGCGTGGACTGAGCCGGTGTTCGGCAACAACGCGGGTGAACCCTGCAACGCGGGGACGTTCGACGCGTCGTGGTGCCAGCAGGCCTATCGGTGGAACCTCGACTACTCGGTCGATCCGCACGGCAACGTCACCACGTACTACTACGAGCCGGAGATCAACTACTACGGCCGCAACGCAGATCCGGCCAAGGGCACGGCCTACGTGCGTGGCGGCCAGCTGCGGCGCGTCGAGTACGGGCTGCGTGACAACAACGTCTACGGAACCGCGGGCGCGCGGGTGTGGTTCGACACCGCCGAACGCTGCCTGCCCAACGGACAGATCACCTGTGACCCCGGACAGCTCAACGTCTCGACTGCCTCATCATGGCCGGATGTGCCTGCGGACCAGATCTGCAACGCCGGTGACCAGTGCACCAACCGCCTGTCGCCCACCTTCTTCACTCGCAAGCGGCTCACCAAGATCACCACGCAGGTAGGCGATGGCAACGGCGGGTTCGACGACGTCGACTCGTGGTCGCTGACTCAGGACTTCCCGGCTACCGGTGACGGCACGTCGCCGGCCATGAACCTGAAGTCAATCGCCCACACCGGACTACGTCGTGGTTCCATCTCGTTGCCGGCGATCTCGTTCGACCGCCAGGCCATGGCCAACCGGGTGGACAGCAACCATGACAACCTCTCGCCGCTGACGAGGTACCGCGTGACCGGGATCAACAACGAGGCCGGTGCCCACACGGAGGTCACGTACAGCGCTGAGGACTGCGTGCCGGGCTCGCGCATGCCGTCGCCCACCGCGCTCCAGTCGAACAACCTGCGCTGCTACCCGACGTGGTGGACGCCGGAGGGTGCGCCGAAGGCGATTCTCGACTACTTCCACAAGTACGTCGTCACCGATGTCGTCGACGACGACCGCACGGGTGCTTCGTCGCTGATCAAGACGCACTACGACTACCTCGGCGATCCTGCTTGGCACTTCGACGAGAACGAGTTCGCTGAAGCCGACAAGCGGACATGGTCGCAGTGGCGCGGCTACGGCACGGTGCGCGTGGTCAAGGGTGCCCCTTCGGGGAAGCAAAGTGTCACGGAAACCGTTTACCTGCGCGGAATGGACGGCGCCACGGTGTCGACCGGTGAAGGTGAGCCGATCCAGGACGCGCAGCGTCTGCAGGGTTTCGTGCGTGAGACCCGGCAGTACAACAACGGTCAGCTCGTGTCCGCGTCGGTCAACGATCCGTGGGTGAGCGACGCGACCGTCACGAGTGCTGACGGCAAGCAGGCGACGCTGAGCAACGTCGCGGCTGTGCGTGGCCGTACGTGGTTGGAAAGCGGCCAGTGGCGCCGCACCAAGGTCGTCAAGACGTACAACTCCGTCGGCATCGTGACACAGGTGGAAGATCACGGTGATCTCGGCGTCACCGGTGACGAGTCGTGCACGCGGACGACGTTCGCCCGCAACGACGCGGCGTGGATGCTGAGCTACGCCTCGCAGGTGGAGACCGTCAAGGGCCTGTGCGACGTGCAGGTGTCCTCGTCTTCCGTGCTGTCCATCGCGAAGTCGTACTTCGACGGCAAGTCGTGGGGTGATGCGCCGACGAAGGGCGACATCACCAAGGCAGAGGTGCTGGACTCCTGGAACGGCGGAGGCCAGAAGTGGGTCACCGCCTCGACCTCGACGTTCGACGACTACGGGCGTCCGCTGGAGGTCGTCGACGCGACCAACCAGAAGACGACCACGGCGTACTCACCGGCCGGCGGGCCGTTGACCCAGGTCACCAGTACCAACGCGCTCGGCCACGTCTCCACCGGCTACTTCGATCCGGCATGGGGCGCGTCCACCGCGTCGGTCGACGCGAACGGGCGACGCGCGGATATCGAGTACGACGCGCTCGGCAGGTTGGTCAGGGCGTGGACGCCTGGCCACGCGAAGGCGTCCACGAAGCCGGATGCTGAGTTCGTCTACACCTACAACACGGACGCTCCGAGTGTGGTGGCGGCGAAGAGGCAGCAGGACGACGGGACCTACCTGACCTCGTACACGTTGTACGACGGTTTGTTCAGGGAGCGGCAGACTCAGTCGCCGTCGCCTGCCGGGGGCCGGCAGATCTCGGACACGTTCTACGACTCGCGTGGCCTGCCGTACAAGACCAACGGCGCCTACTGGAACGACCAGGCGCCGTCGGGTGCGTTGGTCGGGGTGCTGGACAACGCGGTGCCGAACCAGACCATCACCGAGTACGACGGGATGGCACGGCCAACGGCATCGATCTACTACAAGCAGGCGGTGGAGCAATGGCGCACCACCACGGCCTACGGCGGTGACCGGGTACACACGACGCCGCCGCAGGGTGCGGCGGCGACGACGGTGATCAGCGACGCGCAGGACCGCACCGTCGAGAAGCGCCAGTACACGGCAGGTCTGGGCAGCGCGTTCGACGCGACGAAGTACACCTACACCCCAGCAGGTCAGCTGGCCTCGGTGACCGATCCGGCCGGCAACGCCTGGCGGTACACCTATGACCTGCGCGGCCGCAAGGTCGCCGCGGACGACCCGGACACCGGGCACAGCACGACTGCGTATGACAACGCAGGCCGAGTGCTGTCGGCCACGGATAGCCGTGGCCGCACTGTCGCGTACACCTACGACGCGTTGAGCCGCAAGACCGCGTCCTTCGACGGGTCGACCTCGGGTACCAAGCTCGCCGAGTGGAACTACGACCTGTCGAAGGACTCCAGCGGCGCGCTCAACGGTCGTGGCCTGTTGTCGTACTCGCGCAGGTGGGTCAATGGTCAGGCGTACACGCATGTGATCAAGGGTTACGACGCCGCGGGCCGGTCGACCGGTGAGAAGGTGATTGTTCCGTCGGCGGCCGAGGGTGCGCTCGGCATGACGTACGAGATGAACTACGGCTACACCCGCACAGGCAAGCTGGATTACATGTCCTATGTGGACACGGTTTCGAACGGCACGATCATTGTGCCGGGTGAGAACGTGGGGACCCTCTACAACAGCTTCGGGTTGCCTCAGGCGACGCGGGGCCGTGACCCATACGTCTCCAGCACCAACTACTCGGCGTTCGGCGAGGTGTTGCGGGAGACGTATGACGGCGAGGACAGCCCGAACAACGTGCGGATGACCAACATCTACGAGGCGGGCACCCACAGGCTGCAGCGCACGATCGCGGATCGGGAAACAACGACCGCGAACGTGATCGCTGACCGCAACTACAGCTATGACGCGTCCGGCAACATCAACCGCGTCGCTGATACGCCAGAGGGTGGTGCGTCGGACGTTCAGTGTTTCGCCTATGACTATCTGCGTCGTATGACTGAGGCGTGGACTCCTGGTTCCGGTGACTGTTCCGCGGCCAGGTCGACATCGGTGTTGGGTGGTGCGGCGCCGTACTGGATGTCGTGGGCGTTCGACAAGACGGGTAACCGCCTGGCTCAGACGTCGCATGCGTCCGCGGGCGACACGGTGAACTCCTTCACCTATCCCGCTGCGGGCGCGGCTCAGCCGCACACGGTGTCGAAGGTCGACACGACTGGCCCGAACGGTACGTCGCAGGACACGTTCGGTTACGACGCTGCGGGTAACACGACGTCTCGGAGGATCTCGGGCAACACTCAGACGTTGGAGTACGACGTCGAGGGTCGTGTGTCGAAGGTGACCAATGCCGACGGCAAGGTGTCGACGTATCTCTACGACGCGGATGGTAACCGGTTGATCGCTCGTGAGCCGTCGGCGACGACGGTGTACGTGTTCGGTCAGGAGATCCGGTTGGAGGCGGGCAGCTCGACGCCGTCGTGGACTCGTTACTACAGCCATAACGGGCATGTGGTCGCTCAGCGGAACTCGGTCTCTGGTCTGAAGTGGTTGTTGACTGATCATCAGGGTACGGAGATCGCGGCGGTGACGGCGGGGAATCTGGCGGTGGCGTCGCGTCGGCAGACGCCGTTCGGTGAGTCGCGTGGCAGTGCTGTTTCGTGGAATCAGCATGGGTTTGTTGGTGGTACGCGGGAGGAGTCGGGGCTGACGCGTGTGGGTGCGCGTTTGTACGACTCTTCTGTGGGGCGGTTTTTGTCTGCTGATCCGGTTGTGGACAACAATGATCCACAGCAGTTGAACGGTTATGCGTACAGCAACAACAGTCCGGTGTCGTTCAGTGATCCGTCCGGTTTGTATCTGGAGGGCGGTGTTGGGTCTGACGGTCACAGCTACGGGATCGACAAGGAACGCGGCATTATCGTCGGAAACGATGATGCCGGCGACAAGTCCTATGCGGCCGCGTACCCAGGGGCGGCGAACAAGCGCAGCGTTGCTCATGGTGCGTACAACGCGATGCGGCAGGGTCTGCGTGATGCGGGGATCAGCGAGGCCGAGTACCAGGAGGCTCTGAGCAACGCCCACAAGACGAAGTGGGATGTGATCAAGGAAGTCGCTTGGGAGATGTTGAAGGACATCTCCGGGTGGAACGACATTGTGGACTGTTTCACCAAGGGTGATATCTGGGCCTGTGGTGGGCTGGTGATGAACCTGGTGCCGTGGGGCAAGGTCGGCAAGGTTCTGGAGGCCGGGTACAAGGCTGTGCGGGCCACGGTGATGATGGCGAAGGTCATCGAGAAGGCCCAAAGCTTGCTGCGCCGGGTCGAGAAGATCACAGCGGCGGCGCAGGAGATCGCGGCCAAGGCGATGCAGAAGCT